>JBNJEV010000021.1:0-39108 GCA_051746185.1 Bacteroidota bacterium | reverse complement strand
TCTGCGGATGCGGAACGGAAAATTATCGAAGCCAGCAAAAAATATATGATCTTTTATCAGTATCTTACGCCCATCGTTTACACCTCGGTGGAGGAGAGCGGAATTCTGCTCACCATGAGGTATATCTGTGACTCGCGCAAAAGGCGCACCACGGAGCATGCGATCTGGGAAGACGTGCTGAAAGAATTTGCCGGACACAGGGATATCGAATTTGCATATCCCACCCAGCGGTTTTTCACCAGGCCGTCGGAAAAAGACGATTCGCCTCTTTAGCTCAGCCGGTAGAGCAGCTCATTCGTAATGAGCAGGTCGTGGGTTCGAGTCCCATGAGAGGCTCAAATCTGGTCTTATTCAATTGAACCTTTCAAAAGGGTGAAGGAATGGGGCGGAAAGGTGCAGGTCACCGATTCCCCCCGGGCCCTGATGTTCTCCTTCTGAACGGTCTTCACAGTTTCGCTCCCAAAATCATTGAAGTTCCAGTACCACCACCGACCTGGGAGGAAGCTCCAGCTGCAGCACATCCCCTCTCAGGCGCGCATCATTGAAACCGGCCGGGATCACTTCATCTGGGTTTTCAAAGGTATTGTGGCTGTTCATGGCCTCTGAAGCCAGGATCGTGCCGCTGACCTGATCAACTTCTGTGCCCCTCAGCCCGGCAGTCACCGGTATGGTCTCCTCCGGATCGATATTCACCAGAGAAATATGGATCTTCCCGTCCTCATCCCTGGATGCACTGGCACTGACGGCCGGAAGCGGCTGCCCTTCATGTGTATAGTCGGGTGTCTCCAGGGTCACCGGAAGCAGGAGCGCATCATGATGGACCTTGTACATGTCATAGATATGATAGGTGGGGGTCAGCATCATTTTTTCCCCTTCGGTAAAGATCAGCGCCTGCAGCACATTGATGGTCTGGGCAATATTGGCCATTTTGATCCGGTCGCACCTTTCATTCAGGTAATTGAGAGTAAGACCGGCAACCAGCGCATCGCGCATGGTGTTCTGCTGGAACAGGAACCCGGGATTGGTCCCCGGCTCCACATCGTACCATGTTCCCCATTCGTCGAACACCAGGGCGACCCTTTTCCGGGGATCATACCGGTCCATGATGGTGATATGCCTGTCGATCACCTCTTCTATGCCCAGGCAGATATTCAGTGTTTCGAAGTAACGCTCTTCCCCGAATTCGGTGGCCGATCCCTTGTCCCTCCAGTTGGTGGTGTAGTAATGAAGGGAAAGTCCGTCCATCATGTGGTGGGGGACTTTCTGCATGAGGGTCTCCGTCCAGCTGTAATCTCTCGAATTGGCCCCTCCGGCGATCTTGAACAGCCGGTTTTCGCCGTAATCCCTGCAGTAGGTTGCATATCGCCGGTACTGGTCGGCATAGAAATCGGCCGTCATGTTGCCACCGCATCCCCAGTTCTCATTTCCGATCCCCCAGAACTTCACTCCCCAGGGTTCTTCCCTTCCGTTCACCCGACGCAGGTCGGCCATGGGACTGATCCCTCCGAAATTAAGGTATTCCACCCATTGCGACATCTCCTTCACGGTCCCGCTGCCCACATTCCCGCAGATCACGGGTTCGGTACCCAGCTGCCCGCACAGGTCCATGAACTCATGGGTTCCGAAACTGTTGTCCTCGGTCACCCCGCCCCAGTGGGTATTCACCATTTTGGGCCTTTCTGAACGGGGCCCGATCCCGTCTTTCCAGTGGTATTCATCGGCAAAACATCCCCCGGGCCAGCGCAGATTGGGGATCTCGATCTTCCTGAGGGCATCCACCACATCGTTCCGGATCCCCCTGGTATTGGGAATGTCAGAGTCCTCCCCCACCCAGTATCCGCCGTAGATGCAGCGTCCCAGATGTTCTGAGAAATGACCGTAAATATGCCTGCTGATGGTCTCTTTGCCCTGGTCGGCATTGATGATCAATGACGCTCCGGGATCCTCCCCCTGCTGGGCTTTGGTGTCACTATCCATCAGGAAAATGGCGCAGCAGACCGCCGTGAAAAACAAACCGGTTTTTTTCATGTGTCCGTCAGTTTATGGTTCGATTAATGTTATCCCCTAAATATAAGAACTTGTATGGAACCTCCAGACCGTTAGTCTACCAGCCCGGCAACTGCTGAATGTTTGGATTCACGTCCAGTTCGCTTTGCGGGATGGCGAAGTGCATTCAGCTCCTCAATGGGTTCTGGTCATGGTGGAGGGAACGCAGATGATAAAATCGGCCTTCCCCCGGAATTCTTCCTCCAGCCGGCCGGTTTCTTCCTGCCGGACGGTGGAGATGGTGACGATCTCCGGCTCCGCACCAACCTGTTCCAGGAACCAGTTCATGCTTTCCCCGTCATCGGAATGGTAGGCCCCGTTGAAATGCAGCATGAGTTTGCCGGGCTCCAGGCTTTCCAGGATAAAGTGGGCCATGGTGGCATCCTTGATGGCCTGGGCGTCTCTCAGGTGACCGCTTCGGTGGCCCATCATGGCCCCGTCGCCCATCATGCCCCCGCCGCCTGCCAGTGACGCATAGCAATTGAGAGTGGTATCGTAGACCAGCGGCAGCGGGGCAATATATTCCCTTGCCTTTTCGCTGATCTCGCCGAGCACGGAAAGCCCCTGCCGGTAAACCGCATTGGCATACCGCCTGGGAATGTTGGTGGCGATGAACCTCAGGCCATGCTCCATGGCAAATTCCACCAGGGGTTTGTAGTCGGTTTCGTAGTTCTCCCAGAGCCTGGCTTCCTTTTCAAACCGGTCCTCGCTGATCAGTCCGGCCAGGTATTCATCCAGGATCAGCTGGTTGTCGGCCTCGAACATTTCGGCCCCCAGCACGAGCCGGTCCCCTTTCTCCCGGTACAGGAAGCGGGTAAGTTCCAGCTGGAGCCAGTGGACGATGGGATCGTCGTGCAATTCACCGAAAAGCACCACATCGGCTTTCGCAGCGGCCCCCGCCATTTTTTCGTACCGGGTCTTCTTCCCGTCTTCCCTGAAAAGCCTGTAGGCCGGCATCTGGGCCGCCCCGGGCAGGGAAAGACCGGTGATCAGGATCAGCGTGATCCACCTCCGGACCGGTGCCCGCATCCGTGCATGGTTCCGCATCTGTGCCTGGTTCATCATCTTACTTTTTTCCGGTGGGTTTTTCCAGCAGCAGGGCATTGAACAGCAGTTTGAAGGTGGCCTGTGTGGAGGCCCTGAACTGCGGGTAAAATCCATAAAATACGTACTGGCCCGTACCTTTTTTCATCCAGATCATGGCCGCTTTGTTGCCCAGCTTCTTCTCTTCCTCGGCGTAGCCGCTCATGAGAATCTCTTTTTCCGGAAAGCTTCCGATCACCCTGCGGTCCATGTCAAACACGGGGACCGAGGTCCGGAAGACCGGCCTGCCGCGGGAAAACACTCCCACGTGGCCGGGCATCCCCAGGGTCAGGGGATGGTCCGGGATCAGTTCCACCTTCAGCAGGCTTCCCGGTACGTAGAGACCTTCTCCGGAAAGGCTGGAGGAAACATCGCTGAAGGGGAGCTGGAACTCCTCTTCCTCTTCTTCCCCGTCTTTGATCTTCAGCAGTCCGTCGAACAGCGAAACCGACCTTCCCCAGGCCACAATGATGCCGCCGTTTTCGGTAAATTTCATCACCTTTTCAAAACCTTTCTTGCCCATTCCCTCCACGTAGTCGGGGTGGTAATCGGCCACGTAGTAGGTATCGCCCGATTTCCGCTTCCCGCTCATCAGCACGTTCTTGTCATTGTCGGGAAAGACGATCACATCGAATTCGTCTGACAGCTCCGCTTCGGGGATCTCATCGGGATGAAGCACGGTAAAGGGAATGTGATAGGTATCAAAGATATACCGGGTCCAGCCCGCATCCATGTCATGAAAATAGCTTTCCACCAGTGCAATACGGGGCATCCCCACGGGACGGGCATTCAGGGCACGCTTGTTGGAAACCACTCCGGGCGAAAAATTGAGCTGCTCCCGTACTCCGTCCCAGGCCTCCTTTTTCCCGGCGTCATAATAAACCAGGAAGCTTCCCTTCTCATAGGATTCTCCCGACAGTTCTATATCCCTGTTGAGCCTTTCCACCCGGAGCCCTTCCCCGAGTGCTTTGAAGGCTGCCCGGAAGGAGCGGTTTGCGGAGACCGGAAGGATCAGCGCGTGAACCTGCATATCGATGGGAGTGAAAAGATCGTATTCTCCCCCGATCAGGCTCAGGTGTCCTTCCAGCTCATCGCTGCGGGTCCCGATCTCATCCATCTCCACCTGCCTGTGCAGGGGCAGGGACCAGGTGGCAATATCGTAGGGCTTGATCAGCTCCCCTCCCGGTGTATAGTGCCTTTCGGGGAATTCCTGTGCTTCCAGGACCTCTTTGATGAAGGGACGGAAGGGCTGGGCCAGGGGAATGACCACATCGCCCCGGTGGTAATTTTTTCCCTCCAGGACCAGGTCCGAGGTCAGCTCGTAGCAGTTCACCCCGTGTTCCTTCATCAGATTGACCAGGTCGACCATCTCACCCGGGTCGTGCTGCTGAGAGGGAAAAATATAATAAAAGGGGGCTTCCGTTCTTCCCTTTTCCACCTGCTGCCTGCACATGGTATTCATGAACCTGAGAATATCCTCCCGGTAGAGCGAAGCTGTTTTTAGGATCGACATGGTGCTCACCACCTCATACTGCACGATGTCGCCCAGGCGCCACCAGCCCCCTTCCCAGGGAAGCAGCATGTTCACGCTTTTCTTGTATTCCGACAATCCTTTTCCTCCTACCGAAAGCTCGGTAGGTTCCACGTATACGGGGGTGGCCGTCCGGCAGCTGGCACACTCGGTAAGGAATCCGATCACATTTTTCCAGATGCAGGTTTCGGTGGAACCGGGCCAGTAGTCATCGAACATGTAATGCTGGGAAACACCGGCCAGGCCCTCTCCCGTCATGTCGGTGGCCATATGCTGGCCGAAGACACCGGCCCAGGAATAGACCCCTGCGGGAACATTCTCGGCAATGGGATCATGGTTGGGCGGGACAAAATAACGGGGACCCGTGGAACCCATCTGGTGCTTCTCCACCATGACCTGCGGGAACCAGGTCTGGCTGTAGATCCTGGAGATAGCCCGGTTGTCCTCCTGGGAAAGGATCACAAAGTCCCTGTTGTTGTCGTGTCCCACATACTTGTGGTAGACCCGGGGAAGAGAAGCTGCCTCGTATTGGGTCCCGAAATGCTTCCGGTAGTTCCCGACCACCATGTCCATTCCGTCGGGATTGTGGCAGGGGACCATCATGTAGACCACATTTTCCAGCCATTCCAGTTTCTTTTCATCCTCCGTGGCAGCCAGGTCATAGGCGATCAGGGGGGCCGACTGGGAAGGGCCTACCTCGCCCGAGTGCATGGAAAGGGTGGCCAGCACGAAAACTTTCCCTTCCATGACCATCCTTTCCAGGGTATCGGAAGGGATGGCCGGGTTCAGGGCCAGTTCGCGGTTGACCTCTTTCATAGCCTGCAGGCGTGATATGTTCCCCGGCTCCGAGATGAAGGCGATATACATGGGCTTGCCCATGGGAGAGGTCCCGATCTCTTCCATTTTGATCCGCGGGGATTCCCCGTCCAGTTTCTGCAGGTAGCCGGTCAGCTCCCTGTAATCGAAAAGTTTTTTGTCAGATCCCGGTTGAAATCCGAAATAGTCGGCCGGCCGGGTCAGCGTTCCTTCCTGTGCGGACAGGAAGGCAAAAAAGCAGAGCATGGCAGCAGCCATCAGTTTCCGTTTCATCTTATTTTTGTTTTCATTTTTAACCTTCAGTTTGATCCGTTGCCCTGGTTCTCTTTCAATCGATTTTTTTCAATCGATCCATACTGTTTTTACATTCACGAACTCCCGGATCCCCTCGACGGACAGTTCACGGCCATAGCCGGAATGCTTCACCCCGCCGAAAGGCAGACGTGGGTCCGATTTAACCATGGCATTGATGAACACAGCTCCCTCTTCGGCCCCTTCGATAAATAGCCCGGCCGATTCCTCCGACTGGGTGAATACCTGTATCCCCAGCCCGAATCTGGAGTCGTTGGACAGCACCAGTGCATGTTCCGGCGAACCGGCCTCCATCACGGCAAAAACGGGACCGAATACTTCTTCATCGAATGCGGGCATCCCGGGTGAAACCCCGGTGAGGATGGTGGGATCGTAAAATGCCCCATCCCTTTTTCCTCCCCTGACCAGTCTGGCTCCCATCTCAACGGAGCGGCCGACCTGCTTTTCCACCAGCCGGGCCTGCTCGACAGAGGAGAGGGGGCCCAGATCCGTGTCCTCCTGCATGGGATCCCCCACGGTAAGCCTGTCCAGCCGGCCGGAAAGCCGGGACACGAAATCTTCCGCCACCCAGGATTCCAGGATGAAACGTTTGGCAGCGATACAGCTCTGCCCGCCGTTCTGCATCCTTGCCGAAACAGCCAGATCCAGGGCCAGGTCCAGATTGGCATCGTTCAGGACCACGAAGGCATTGCTTCCTCCCAGCTCCAGCACGCATTTCCGGATGTTCTGTCCGGCCCTGGAAGCCACTGCGCGTCCGGCACCCTCGCTTCCGGTCAGGGTCACCGCGCGGATATATTCGTGGTCGATCACTCCGGCCACCCGGTCCGAACTGATGGCCAGGTTCTGGAATACACCTTCCTCAAATCCCGCATCCCTGAGGAGCTTTTCTATGGCCTGCGCACAACCCTGAACATTGGAAGCATGTTTTAAAAGAACTGTATTTCCCGCCATCAGAGCGGGGGCAGCAAACCGGAAGACCTGCCAGAAAGGAAAATTCCACGGCATGACGGCCAGCACGGGTCCCAGCGGCCGGTAAAGTACCAGGCTTTTTTCGGCTTCGGTCTGCACCTTCCTTGTCTTCAGGAATTTTTCTGCATTTTCTGCATAATATTCACATACCCACGCACATTTGTTCACCTCGGCCACGGACTCCCGGACGGGTTTTCCCATTTCCAGGGTAATGATCTCCGAAAGATCCCTGTTGCGTTCCCGGAGCATAGTGCTCACACGCTCCATGCGTTCCTTCCGGAAGGAAAAAGATGTTTTCCTGTAATCCTGAAATGCGGTCCGGGACCTTCCCAGGCGGACCTTGAGCTCCATAGCGGAAAGCTGGGGATAATTGATGATCCTGGAGGGATCGTATGGATTGATGCTTTTCAGAAAGGCCATGTGAACGGGTGGTATGTTGATACGGAAGAACGCAATTTAGATGAAATAGGCCGAATCTCAAAACACCCTTCTTCTGAATTTCATGAGCATGAACCTGCATTCGTGCCTGAAATTTTTCATCCGTGTTTTGCGTGACCGGTTATACTGTTTGCGGAATGTTTCCAGTGCCCGTGAAAGATCGCCCTCGGCCCCGATCCTCTCCCAGAACAGGGGAAATTCTTCACCGGCCTTCTCAATGGAGAGGGTCATCCGGTGCTGCTTTCCCTTTAGAAAATGCCGGATATTGCTGTTCACCTGGTCATAAAAATCCCCCACCACCTCCAGCCTGCGCTTCCGGTCCAGCCGGTGCAGGGCGATCTGCTGGATCCCTTCGCAGTATGCCCTGATCAGGCTCCCGTTCCTGACCCACCGGCGGTTGTAACTGCGGATGGTATCCTCCCGGTTACGGATCAGGTGTACATAAAATGCATCATTTCCGTAAAACCGGTCCAGCTGACCCGGGAACCAGCAGAGGCGGTTGTCCGCCTCGATGTGGTTTCCGGGATACCGGAAACGTTCTTCGCCCAGCTTCCTGGCCCTGCTTTCATGGCCCGCGGTGTAGTTCTCCATATGCCCGCAGGCCCGGATAAAGGTGAGCGATCCGCTTCTCCCTGTAGTTAAGACAAATACATTCATTTCGTCAGAATCTTTTCAAACGTATTGTTTTTTTTGAAAACAAACCACCTATTCATGGAAAAATGCTCCGGGAGTTTCCTCTGATACAGATTATAACCGGACGGGAAGAAATTGTCCGGGAAGATTAGGCTGAGAAAATAAATTGAATATTTTTGATCTCTGTTAACCCGATCACACTGAAACCGGAGCTGTGAAACTCACTTTCATTGACATCCTGATCATCTGCGCCTATCTGCTCTCCACCATTGTCATAGGCCTGGCCCTCAAAAAAAGGGCCCAGAAAGACAAAACCGCATACATGCTCGGGGGACACAAGCTGCCCTGGTACATGCTGGGACTGAGCAATGCCTCGGGCATGTTCGATATCTCGGGGACCATGTGGCTGGTGACGCTGGCTTTTGTATACGGACTGAAAAGTATATGGATCCCGTGGCTGTGGCCTGTTTTCAATCAGATATTCCTGATGGTATACCTCTCCATCTGGCTGCGCCGCTCCAACGCCACCACCGGGGCCGAATGGATCGGGACGCGCTTCGGCACGGGAAAGGAGGGCAGGCTGTCGCACACCATCGTGGTGATCTTTGCTTTGATCAGCTGCCTGGGATTTTTGGCCTACGGGTTCATCGGACTGGGAAAATTCGTGGAGATCTTCCTTCCCTGGGAGATCATCTCGCCTTATGTCCCCTTCCATGTCCCCCCGCAGTACGTGGCCCACGTATACGGGATCGTGTTCACCCTGTTTGCCATGTTCTATGCCATCCTGGGTGGGATGACCAGTATCGTCTGGGCGGATGTGGTCCAGTACACAATCATGACCATTTCAGCGGTGGTGATCGGGATCATCGCCATGAATGCTTTGGCGGTGAACCAGCTGATCGTCCCGGATGGATGGATGAACCCGTTTTTCGGGGCGCGGCTCGATCTGGACTGGAGCGGGATCATCGACGAGGTGAACCAGAAGATCGCCAACGATGGATATTCCCTGTTCAGTATATTTTTCACCATGATGCTCTTCAAGGGGATCCTGGTCAGTGCCGCGGGCCCTGCTCCCAACTACGACATGCAGAAGATCCTGTCCACACGTTCTCCCAAAGAAGCCGCCAAGATGTCCGGCTTTGTGTCGGTGGTCCTGATGCCCGCCAGGTATTTCATGATCGCGGGATTTGCCGTGCTGGGACTGCTGTTCTATGATCAGCTGGACCTGATCGTTGGGAACCGGATCGATTTCGAGCAGATCCTCCCCTCGGCCATCAGCCAGTTTGTCCCGGTAGGAATGATGGGACTGCTGCTGGCGGGATTGCTTGCCGCATTCATGTCCACCTTTGCCGGGACCCTGAATGCCGCCCAGGCGTATATCGTGAACGATCTGTATATTAAATATATAAAACCCGCCGCCACCGGGAAACAGGTGAGCCGTGTCAGCTACATCACGGGGATCCTGGTGGTACTGGTCAGCGTGATCTTCGGGATCTTTGCCCTGGATGTGAACAGCATTCTCCAGTGGATCGTCTCAGCCCTCTGGGGCGCCTATGTGGCCTCCAATGTGCTGAAATGGTACTGGTGGCGGTTCAACGGTGCGGGATTTTTCTGGGGAATGGTCACCGGGATCATCCCGGCCCTGATCTTCCCCTATATTTTTGACACCCTGGACCTGTACTATTTCCCGCTGATCCTGGTGATCTCCATCATCGGGTGTATCGTCGGGACCTACTCGGCTCCGCCGACCAACGAAGAGACCCTGAAGAGCTTTTACAAGAACGTGAGGCCATGGGGATTCTGGAAGCCCATCCATGAAAAGGTGGTGGCCGAAGATCCTTCTTTCCGGAAGAACACGGACTTCTGGAGGGATATGTTCAACATTGTCACGGGAACCATTGCCCAAACCGCCCTGGTGATCTTCCCCATCTATATCGTGCTGAAAAAGATGGTGCCGCTCTATATTTCCATTGCCATCATCGTGGTATGTTTTATCATCCTGAAAAAGACGTGGTGGAACAGGCTTCCGGATGATAAGCCTACCCATAAGCCTGCCGGCGAACCCTAAACTGCCTTACCGGTTTCTTCATGGATACATCATTGCTGTACAGCCTGCGGAACGAACTGGAAGATGAGCTGAAGGAGAATATCCTTCCCTTCTGGATGATGTACGCTCCCGACCGGAAGCACGGGGGATTTGCAGGACATATCTCCCATATGAACCGGGCGGATGAAAGGGCGAACAAGGGAATGGTGCTGCATGCCCGGGTCCTGTGGACCTTTTCGGCGGTGTACAGGAAATACCGGCAGGATGAATACCTGGAAATGGCCACCCGTGCCTGGGAGTATATCAGGGAACATTTTGCGGACCGGGAATTCGGCGGGGTCTTCTGGGAGCTGGATTACACGGGGAACCCGGTCAGCACCCGCAAACAGGTCTATGCCGTCGCTTTTATGATCTATGCGCTTGCTGAATACTGGCTGGCCTGCGGGCAGGAGGAGGCACTTGCCTGGGCGGTGCAGCTTTTCAGGGATACGGAGCGCCATGCCCTGGACCGGGAGCGGAACGGGTATACGGAGGCATTGTCCAGGCAGTGGGAACCCGTTGCCGATGTACGCCTCAGCGAAAAAGACGCCAATGAGCCCAAGACCATGAATACCCATCTCCATATTCTGGAAGCCTACACCGGTCTGTTCAGGGTATGGAAGGACCCGCAGCTGGAACAGTCACTGGAGAACATCACCGGGCTGTTCTTGGAAAAATTCATTGACCACAAGACCTGGCACCTGAGACTATTTTTTGACGACGACTGGAAGCTGAAGTCCGATTTCATCTCCTTCGGCCACGACATTGAATGCTCCTGGCTGCTCTATGAAGCAGCCGAAGTCCTTGGGAAAACGGAGATCCTGGACAAAGCCGGAGAGGCGGCGGTGGAGATGGCCAGGGTGAATTTCGGGGGACTCGACCTGGACGGGGGACTGATCTACGAGATGTTCCCCCGGGAAAACTGGACGGACACAGACAAACACTGGTGGCCGCAGGCCGAGGCCCTGGTGGGTTATTTTAATGCCTACCAGATCTCCGGGGATGAGGAATTCTTGCGTAAAACACTGATGGTATGGGAATTCATTCAAGAAAAGATCATCGACCGCTCTCACGGGGAATGGGTCTGGGGGGTGAACAGGGACGGGATCCCCGATACGGGTAAGGAAAAGGGCGGGTTCTGGAAATGCCCCTACCACAACAGCCGGGCCTGTTTGGAAATCATGCGGAGGATCGATGAAACGGTCCGTTCAGACGACGAAACCAACCGACCATCAATATAACCTACAGATCATCATGACAGCTTTGACCATCAATAAATCCTTTGATCATCAATAAATCCTTTGACCATCAATAAATCCTTTGACCATCAACGAATCCTTTGACCATCAACGAATCTGCAGATTATAATAACACCTTCGACCAACAATAAAACCATCAGACCATGAAACAAGTAAAATTCACATCCATTGCCCTGATCATCTTTTCTATCCTGATAATGGCAGCCTGCCAGAGGGAAGAGGGCGGCTCCCGGGTGGACCGGCTGATCGCCGGGATGACCCTGGAGGAAAAGATCGGACAGCTCAACCAGTACACCGGACGGTGGGAAATGACCGGTCCGGCACCCGACAACGAATATGCACAGACAGCGCTGGAAATGATCAAATCGGGGCAGGTGGGATCCCTGCTGAACGTGACCGGTGCGGAGGCCACCAGGAACGCCCAGCAGCTGGCCGTGGAGAATTCCAGGCTGGGGATCCCCCTTCTGTTCGGCTACGATGTGATCCACGGTTACCGCACCATGTTCCCCATTCCCCTGGCGGAGGCCGCCAGCTGGGAACCGGAACTGGCGGAAAGATCCTCCAGGATCGCCGCGCTGGAAGCAACCGCAGCCGGATTACACTGGACTTTTGCACCCATGGTGGATATCGCCCGGGACGCACGGTGGGGAAGGATCATGGAAGGATCGGGCGAGGATCCCTTTTTGGGTTCCCTGTTCGCGGCCAGCAGGGTCAGGGGATTCCAGGGAGAAGACCTATCTGATACACAGACCCTGGCGGCCTGTGCCAAACACTTTGCCGCATACGGGTTTGCCGAATCGGGAAGGGATTACAACACCGTTGAGATCGACGACCGCACCCTGCACAATGTGGTCCTCCCCCCCTTCAGGGCCTGCCTGGATGAAGGCGTGGCCACCTTCATGAATGCCTTCAATGAGGTGGACGGCATTCCGGCCACCGCCAGCCATTTCCTGGTCCGCGATATTTTGAAAGGGATCTGGGAATTTGACGGGTTTGTGGTCTCAGACTGGAATTCGGTGGGGGAACTGATCCCCCACGGGGTGGCTGCCGACAGGAAAGAAGCTGCGAAACTGGCCATCAGGGCAGGCTGCGACATGGACATGGAAGGGAACTGCTATATCGGGCACCTGCAGGAACTGGTGGAAGAGGGAACCATCGATGAAGACCTGATCGACGATGCGGTGAGAAGGGTGCTGACGGTCAAGGAGCGGCTGGGACTGTTCGAGGATCCCTACCGTTACGGCAGCGAAGCGCTGGAAGAAGCGCTGATCCTTGCACAGGAGCACCTGGAAGCTGCCCGGGAGGTGGCAAAAAGGAGCATCGTCATGCTGAAAAATGAGCAGGGATTACTGCCTCTCAACAGGGGAGGACAGCGCATCGCCCTGATCGGGGAACTGGCAGCAGACAAAGACTCCCCACTGGGAAGCTGGCGGGCACAGGCCATCACCGGCAGTGCCATTTCCGTGCTGGAAGGCATGCAGGGACAGATGGAAACCCCCTCCCTGCTGGAATATGCCCGGGGACCCCGCTACCTGCTGTCGCAACCCGATTTCGCCACCCCCGTGGAGATCAACATCACGGACATGACCGGGATCGATGAAGCCGTGGCTGCGGCCCGGCGTGCGGATGTGGCGGTGGTGGTGATCGGGGAGAATTGCTTCCAGTCGGCCGAAGGACGCAGCGTATCGGACCTGGAACTGAAAGGGCTCCAGGAAGAATTGCTGGAAAAGGTCCTGGAGGCGAATTCCGATGTGGTGGTGGTGCTGATGAACGGCAGACCGCTGAACATTACCGGCTTTGTGGACCGGGTCCCCTCGGTGCTGGTGGCCTGGCATCTGGGTTCCCAATCAGGTCACGCCATTGCAGATGTGCTGTTCGGCACCTACAATCCATCCGGGAAGCTGCCGGTCTCCTGGCCCCGGGCGGTGGGACAGCTGCCCATCTACTACAATCACAAGAACACGGGCCGACCTTCCGGAGGTGAGGGTTCGGTCTTCTGGTCGCATTATACAGACCTTTCCAGGGAGCCCCTCTTCCCCTTCGGTTACGGGCTAAGCTACACGCAGTTCGAATACAGCGACCTGGTACTGGATCAAAGCACCATAGCCATAGGGGACTCCCTCCGGGTGCAGGTGACGGTGACCAATGCCGGCGACCGCTACGGGGAGGAGGTGGTGCAACTCTATATCAGGGACCTGGTGGGAACGTTGACCCGGCCCGTAAAGCAGCTGAAAGGGTTCGAAAAGATCGGGCTGGAAGCGGGCGAATCCGGACAGGTGGCCTTTATGCTGCGGACAGAGGACCTTCATTATTTCGGGGCCGATATGCGCTGGGGGGTGGAACCCGGGGAATTCCGCCTGTGGGTCGGTCCGCATTCGGAAGAGGGACTGGAGGGTACCTTTGAGATCGAATCCCGCTAGCCCAAGGACCTCCTTTGAGATCGAATTGTGCTCGTGTAATGAACGCTCTTGGGATCGAATCCCGCTCGCCCAATGATTGATCGAGTTGAAGGTTCTCCGCAGCTTGCTGAGAATCAACAGGATTCTTACAAACAACATCGCAAAAATAAGAACAACCATGAACGACTATCAGTTTCAGGAAAGGATGAAGAGGATCAGGAAGGAGCATGAGGCCCTTCTCTCCAGGAAAAACGAGAAGCTTTTCAGTGTGAACGGGATCTATAACCGGTACCGGTACCCGGTGCTCACTCGCGATCATGTTCCCCTGGAATGGCGGTTTGACTTCAACCCGGAGACCAATCCGCGTTTTATGGAAAGGAACATGTTCAATGCCACCTTCAATGCGGGGGCCCTCAGGTGGAAAGGGAAATACCTGCTGGTGGTGCGGACCGAGGGGGTTGACCGGAAATCCTTCTTCGCCGTGGCGGAAAGTCCTACCGGGACCGATCAGTTCAGGTTCCGGGAACGCCCCATCATCATGCCGGAGACCGGTCAGCCCGATACCAATGTCTACGATATCAGGATCACGGAGCATGAAGACGGATACATCTACGGGGTGTTCTGTACCGAAAGGAAGGATCCCGGCGCCCCTCCCGGGGATACCAGCAGTGCGGTGGCTGCTGCGGGGATCGCCCGCACCAGGGACCTGGTGGAATGGGAACGGCTGCCCGATCTGGTGACTTACGGGGGACAGCAGCGGAATGTGGTGTTGCATCCCGAATTCGTTCGCGGGAAATATGCTTTTTATACCCGTCCCCAGGAAGGGTTCATCGAGACGGGAAAAGGGGGCGGCATCGCTTTCGGGCTGTCCGATGATCTCGTACACGCAGAGGTGAAGAAGGAGAAGATCATGGATCCCAAGATCTACCATACGGTATACGAGGTCAAGAACGGCCAGGGCCCCGCTCCCATCAAAACGGAAAAGGGATGGCTGAACCTGGCCCACGGCGTGCGCAATACGGCAGCCGGGCTCAGGTACACCCTGTACATGTTCCTCACCGCCCCCGACGATCCGTCCAGGGTGATCAGGCGGCCGCAGGGATATTTCATGGGGCCCCTGAAGGAGGAACGGGTGGGCGATGTGTCCAATGTGCTCTTTACCAACGGTTGGATCGCGGATGACGACGGTACGGTTTTCATCTATTACGGATCTTCCGATACCCGGATGCATGTGGCCACCTCCTCGGTAGACCGGTTGCTGGACTATTGCCTGAATACCCCGGAGGACCGGCTGCGGTCGGCCGCCTCGGTGGAGACCATCAACCAACTGATCGACCGGAACCGGGATTTCTTCTCCACTTAATAGCCAACCCACTGATCTATTGCCTGATAGCAGGTTCAGCATCGAAGGCACACAGGTTCCGGAGCAACCCTGTGGCTGAGCGCCTGAAATGGTCTGTGGTATCCCTATTTCGGTATTTTTGCACTTAACAATTTTGTTGCTTCTTCTTAATTCTGTTAGTTTTTCAAAACTCATCCTCTTTTTTGCATGCTTTGTATATAATTGAATACAAGACTAATAGAAAAACGAATCAGAAATATCCAGAGATCAGCGACTTTACAAGATTGTTAAGAAGTAACAACTTTGTAAAGTCTGCTTTTCCCGAAATGGGATACCGGTTCAAAAAGAGCAACCAGTCTGATAGTGTGTATCACATGTGTTGTTGCTCCGCTTTGGTCCCTTAGAATGGTGAGGAACCGAACCTGGATGATGTACTGGGATTGCGGGTCGGGACCATAGAACTCCGTCGTTTCGGGATTACGGGTCGGGACCATGGAACTCCGTCGTTTCGGGAGTGCGGGTCGGGACCATGTCGCTCCCTTCGGTCCGGGATATAGTGTCCCTCTCCCGCAATCCCTCCACCCGGGGAAATGAAGTCCCTTCTCCGCAATCCCTCCACCCGGGGAAATGAAGTCCCTTCTCCGCAATCCCTCCACCCGGGGAAATGAAGTCCCTCCCCCGCAATCCATCCACCCAGTGGAAATGGTGTCCCTTCACTGCATTTCCTCCAAGGGATGTTTTAAATGTTCCCGGCATATTTGCAACCGATTGCATTTTATACAGAAAAAATGTAATTTGCGGTTTGCTGTACAATTCCGTGTGGCTGAAAAACACGAATCATGAAATCACCCCTGAAAAACCTGACGGCTGTTCTGCCGGTCAAACTGACAGCTGTTCTGCCGGTCACCCCGATTGCGATACTGGCTGCAATCCTTCTTTCTGCGGGTGCCTGCAGCCGTGAACATGCGCAGGAAACTGTGCTGAAAGATGCTTTTGAGGGACAGTTCTATGTGGGAGCGGCCATGAATCCTTTCCAGTTCTCAGGCAGGGATACCCTGTCGGGGAGACTGGTAAAGGAACATTTCAACTCTATCACCCCGGAGAACAGCATGAAATGGGAACGGATCCATCCAGAACCGGGCAAATACAATTTCGGTCCGGCCGATCAATTCGTGGAATTCGGTGGAGAGAACGGCATGCACATGGTGGGGCACACCCTGGTCTGGCACAGCCAGGTCCCGGACTGGGTGTTCCGTGATGCGGAAGGGAACCTGGTGAGCCGGGACACCTTGCTGCAGCGCATGCGCGACCACATCCATACGGTGGTCGGGCGCTACCGGGGAAAGATCGACTGCTGGGATGTGGTCAACGAGGCGGTGACCGATGACGGTGCCATGCGAAACTCACTTTGGCACCTGATTATCGGGGATGATTTCATAGAAAAGGCCTTCACCTTTGCGCGTGAAGCGGATCCGGATGCCATGCTGATCTACAATGATTATTCCCTTCCTAATCCGGCCAAACGTGACGGGGTGGTCAGGCTGGTCCGGAACCTTCAGTCCGCGGGCGTGCAGGTGGACGGCATCGGGATGCAGGGACATTACAGCCTGGACGATCCGGAACATACCGATCTGGAAGCAAGCATCGAAGCCTTTGCAGGCCTGGGGTTACAGGTCATGATCACCGAACTGGATATTTCAGTGCTCCCCCGGCCTTCCAGGAGATTCGGAGGTGCGGATGTCAACCGGCGGTTTGAAGTCAGGGAAGCCCTGAACCCGTATTCAGAGGAACTGCCCGATTCCGTGCAGACAGCGCTGGCTGAAAGGTACCGGTCACTGTTCCGCATTTTTACGGAACACAGCGAGGTAATCCACCGGGTCACATTCTGGGGGGTCCACGACGGCACTTCCTGGAAAAACAACTGGCCCGTTCGGGGGCGGACCGATTATCCCCTGCTGTTCGACAGGCAGGGGGATCCCAAACAGGCCTTTGATGCGGTGATACAACTGGCATCCGGCAGCCCGTCCTGATACAACGATTGAACGGGACATCATCCGGTGGATGAGCAACAACATCAACATCCAGGAGTTCAGACATACCATCCGCAAACCGGTCATCCACACCATCAAATGGTGGCCGGCGGACTTGGGTCAAATGGTGGCCGGCGGACTTGGGTCAAATGGTGGCCGGCGGACTTGGGTCAAATGGTGGCCGGCGGATCATGATCCCATGACCACCTTCACCTCCTGGGTGCTGCCCTCCTCGCAGAGGGGAAGGAGGTTGCCGGAAAATATCTCTCCGTTCAGGGTGATCTCCCGGATCCCTTTCGAAACATGGTTTGGATTGGTGACCTCGATCCGGTAGGTGGCACCCCTGAATTTGCGGGTCACCCGGTACCCGTCCCATTTCTTCGGAATGACCGGGTCGATGAGCAGTCCGTCATATCCGGACCGGATGCCCAGGATGTACCGGGTGATGGCATAATAGTTCCAGGCGGCCGTCCCCGTGAGCCAGCTGTTCTTGGCCTCCCCCGGACGATGGGAATCCTTTCCCGCGATCATCTGGGCATACACGTAAGGCTCGGTGCGGTGAAGATCACTGATCTCCTCCAGGTACGGGGGACAAATCTTTTTGAAGTACTCCCAGGCGGCATCCCCGTTGCCCAGCATGGTCTCCGCGATCATGATCCAGGGATTGTTGTGGCAGAAGATCCCCGCATTTTCCTTGTACCCTTCCGGGTAAGAGCTGATCTCTCCGTATTTCACAATGTACGAGGTGAAGGCGGGATTGTTCAGAACGATCCCATAGGGGCAATCCAGCCGCTTTTTCACTGAATCCAGTGCCCTTCTTGCACGGCCGTCCTCCAGTCCGACGCCCGCCATGATGCATATTCCCTGGGATTCGATGAAGATCTGTCCCTCTTCACACTCATGACTGCCCACTTTCTCCCCGAAGTGGTCATAGGCCCTCACAAACCATTCCCCGTCCCAGCCGTGCTTATCCACAGCCTTTCGCATATCTGCCAGGTGCCTTGCAGCCAGATCCGCTTCCCCGGACCGGCCCAGTCTCCGGCAGAGCTCCTCAAACACACCCCCGTACAGCACAAATAGACCGGCGATAAAGACCGACTCGGCCACTCCCCCTTCGCGGTTCTCGGTGGTCTGAAAGGATTCTCCGGGGGTGTCCGAAAAACAGTTCAAATTCAGGCAGTCGTTCCAGTCGGCCCGTCCGATCAGCGGAAGACGGTGCGGGCCCAGGTGATGGACCACATGGTAAAAGGATCTTTTCAGGTGTTCGAAAAGGGTGGCAGTGTTGGCAGGGTCGTTGTCGAAGGGGACCATTTCATCCAGGATGGCCCAGTCGCCCGTCTCCCTGAGGTATTCATCGGCGGCCAGGATCAGCCACAGCGGATCGTCATTGAAGTTGCTCCCCACCGCATCATTCCCCTTCTTGGTCAGCGGCTGGTACTGGTGATAGGCACCCCCGTTTTCAAACTGGGTGGAAGCGATGTCGATGATCCGCTCCCTGGCCCGTTTTGGCACCTGGTGGACGAACCCGATCAGATCCTGGTTGGAATCCCGGAAGCCCATCCCGCGGCCGATCCCCGATTCAAAGAACGAGGCGCTGCGGCTGAAGTTGAAGGTCACCATGCACTGGTACTGGTTCCAGATATTCACCGAACGGTTCAGCTCCTCCTCGGGGTGCTCCAGCCGGTAGACCGACAGCAGTCCGTCCCAGAATTCACCCAGCTCGTTGAATGCCCGGTCCACATCTTCCGGGGAGCGGAACTTACTGATCATCTCCTCTGCGGGTTTTTTATTGATGACCTGGTGGGCCACAAATTTCTGATCGTCCGGCACCTCCACGTACCCCAGGATGAAGACCAGCTGCTTTTCCTCTCCCGGTCTCAGGGTGATCTTCAGGTGGTGGGAAGCGACCGGCGACCAACCGTGGGCATGGGAATTGCGAGAGGCGCACTCCATTACGGTACCGGGGGCATCAAAGCCGTTGTAGAGTCCGGTGAAAGCTTCCCGGTCCGTATCAAATCCCTCAATCTGCTCGTTGACCGTGTAAAAGGCATAATGGTTCCTGCGCTCGCGGAACTCCGTCTTGTGATACAGGGTGGACCCGCTGACCTCCACCTCCCCGGTGGAAAAATTACGCTGGAAATTGGAAGCATCATCCAGGGCATCCCAGAGGCACCATTCCACAAATGAGAAAAGGGAGAAAGAGCGCTCGCGGTCCGAATGGTTGGTGAGCCTGACCCGCTGCACCTCCCCGTGATAACCGGGGGGAACCATATAAAGCACCTCGGCTTCCAGTCCGTCCACCTCTCCTGTAATAATGCTGTATCCCAGCCCGTGCCTGCACCGGTAACGGTCAAGTTCCGTTTTCACCGGCTTCCACCCGGGCGACCACACCCTGCCGTTCTCATGGATGTAGAAGTACTTCCCTCCATCGTCCACCGGTACATTGTTGTAGCGATAGCGGGTGATGCGCCGCAGGCGGGCGTCCTTGTAAAAACTGTATCCGCCGGCCGTATGGGTGATAATGGAAAAAAACTCCTCGCAGCCCAGGTAGTTGATCCAGGGGTACGGGGTGCGGGGATCGGTGATCACATATTCCCTCCGGCTGTCGTCAAAATGTCCGAATTTCATAAGAATTTCCTTATTTTACAGAGGATGAAAGATCAAATTAACATTCATAAATATACAATAAATCAAACGTGTCGATTAACTTGCAAACGGAAAATGATCCCGTGACAGCACACCGGAAATACCTGGGCATAGCCATTGAGGAAGCAATGGAAGGAATGCGGTCCGATGAAGGAGGACCTTTCGGGGCGGTGGTCGTCAGGGACGGCAGGATCATCGGGAGAGGGCACAACAGCGTGCTGAAGCACCACGATCCCACCGCCCATGCCGAGATCAATGCCATCCGGGATGCATGCAGGAACATGGGGCATCACCATCTCACAGGCGGCGTCATCTATACCAACTTTGAACCCTGTCCCATGTGCCTGGCAGCCATCTACTGGGCCGATATGCGCAGACTCTATTATGCTGCCGGCCGGCTGGAGGCGGAAAAGATCGGTTTTATGGATAACAGGCTGTACGGGGAATTCGCTCTGCCTTTGGAGGAAAGGGAACTGAAGCTCACCCGGATACCGGTACCGGAAATGTCACGGCTCCTGGATGAATGGAACAGGAAAAAGGGGAAGATCTTCTACTAGTATGGGAGAACGAATATATGTGTATTTATATCATCTGATATTTTATTTGTTATGAACAGACGGGATTTTATGCTGAAATCGGCGCTCGGAGCAGGCGCCATCACGATCGTTCCCGGGCATGTCCTGGGTGGAAAGGGAACCCTGGCACCCTCAGACAGGATCACCCTCGGGTTCATCGGGACGGGCAAACAGAGCATCGGACTCATGAAAAGCATCCACGGATGCCCCGAAACCCTGGTGCTTGCCGCATGTGACGTGGACCGAAAAAAACTGGAACGCTTCAGGAAAACCGCAGAACTGGCCAATGCGGAAAAGCTGAACGGAGGCAGCCAGCCGGTGGAAGGCTATGAACATTACAGGGAGCTGCTGGAAAGGAAGGACATTGATGCGGTGGTCATCGTCACCCCCGACCACTGGCACGCTATGATGGCAGTGGATGCCGCCAGAGCGGAAAAGGACATCTACTGCGAAAAACCCCTGGCCCTCACCGTAGCCGAAGGCCGGGCCATGGTCAGCGCCGCCAGAAAATACAACAGGGTTGTTCAGACAGGCAACATGCAGCGTTCCTGGAGGAATTTCAGACATGCCTGTGAGATGGTGTATAACGGATACATCGGGGAGGTGAAGGAAATCAATGTGAGCGTGGGCGATCCGGTGATGGCATGTGAACTGCCGGCAGAACCGGAACCTGAATACCTGAACTGGGACCTCTGGGTGGGTCCCACCCTGTTCAGGAATTACCACCACGAGCTTTCACCGCCCATCGAGTATGAAGGCTGGCCCCTGTGGAGACGTTACCGTGGTTTCGGTGGCGGGTCCGTTACCGACTGGGGTGCCCATATGTTCGATATCGGGCAGTGGGCACTGGGGATGGACCGGTCGGGGCCCGTGGAGTTCGTTCCTCCGGAGATCAGGGCCAAAAGAGGACTGCAGATGAGGTATGCCAGCGGGGTGGTGATGAACCATACGGACTGGGGGGAATTCAATGCGGTTCAGTTCATCGGATCGGAAGGCCGGATAGAGATCAGCAGAAGCTTCTACCGGTCAGACATTGAAGGGCTCACCGAAAAAGAACCGGAAGAAAACGATACGCGCCTGTATCACAGCGACAACCATTACCAGGACTGGATTGATGCCATTAAAAACAGGACCCGGCCGGTATCGGACGTGGAAACGGGCCACAGGACCGCCTCCCTGTGCAATATCGTAAACATGGCCTACAGCCTCGAAAGACCCCTGAGATGGTCACCCGCCCACGAGCGCTTTATCGGTGACAATGAGGCCAACGGGATGCTTTCCAGACCTTTCAGGGGGGCATGGAACATACATGATTTTTAACGTGTCCTGTATCTGAACTTTTTTCACTCTGCCTCGTATAAACAAGGACCTTCATTGCTACCCCGATGATGAGAGGCTGGGCGTTCTGCATACTACCGATTTTAATGTTGTCTTTCCGCGGTCAGGGACAGGATTGCAGCATCTCATCAAAGGCAAATGACATTGTGCCCGACCGGCTCTGTTCACCCGTGGAAGTGATCTGGGAAGTAACCTACCGGGGCGTGAATGATGCGGAGGCCACCGTCGAGATCTATTATGACTGGGATGACGGGGGCTCTGAAACGGTGACCGCCACCGAGATCGATGCACCTACCAGCACCTGGCAGGCTACTGCGAACCATACCTACGTTTCCAATGACGACAAGTGCAATTACCATCCCGAGGCCACCCTGGTGGTGAACGGGGTGCTCTGCACATCCTCCTCCCAGGAACAGATCGTCACCGTGTGGGACAACGACGACACCAACGGCGGGAGGGTGAACGCATCCCCCAACGTATACCCCGTCTGTGTGGGCAACGGGGCCACCATGCGGTTCAAAGACGCCACCCGTTTCAACTGCGTCCCGCCCCAGGAAAATGATGTGCCCAATACCGATACCCGCTGGATCCAGTGGGTCTACGGGACCAGGAACACCATGTCATCGACAACGAAGGTGAAGGTGGACGGTGTGGTGCGGAGCTACCCCTATTCCGGGCCGGTGATCACCCTGCCCGGACCGGTGACCGGGTCCGGTGAGCGGAGCCTTCCCATCACGGTGGCCGATGACAATCAGGTGGGTGAGGAATTCGAGGTGGAACTGAGGTACTGGAACTTCTGCAATCCCTATCCCACCCATCCGCCGGTCACCGACCGTTCGGTCATCCGCATCGTGGACCTTCCCGACGCCACCATTACCCCGGTGGACACCTTCTGTGAATTCAATGATCCTGTCCTTCTTATCGCGGCCACGGGAGGGGGGACCTGGAGCGGGGCCGGGATCACCGATCCGGCCGCCGGGGAATTCTCCCCCTGGGTGGCAGGTCCCGGGGACCACCTCATCACCTACCAGGTCACCGACGGCAACGGATGCTCGGGATCCGACACCGAGTGGATCACCGTCCGCGACGCACCCGATGCAGAAATTCTTCCTGCAGGGCCCTTCTGCAGCTATGACCCGCCTTATGATATGGTGGCCGCCACATCCACGGGTACCTGGTCCGGTACCGGAATCACGGACACGGTACAGGGAATCTTTGACCCATCGGTGGCCGGACTGGGCACACACTCGATTGCCTTTGTCACTGAGCCCGACAAGTACGGCTGCTACGGGACGGACACCGTGGAGGTGGAGGTGGTGGACCCGCCCGACGCATGGTTCCTTACCCCCGATTCCGCCTGGTGTGAGACAGCGGACAACCGCACCGCTGCCGGCATCCTGCTTTCGGGAAGCAGGAATATTTCCTTCGACCTTATCATGGAGAAGCAGGGGACCCTGGATACCCTGGAGAACATCCACGGTGACACGGTGACCATCGAGCTGAACAACCGGACAGGCACCAACCTGTACAGACTGGTCAAGGTGATCGAGTACCATGGTACCCACTCCTGTGAGACGATCCTGGACGACAGTCTCATCATGGAGGTATACCCCCAGCCGGTCATGGACCTTACGGCCGGATATGACAACTGGTGCAGTCCGGTGGACGTGGAATTCGCCGCAGAACCGGGTTATCCCACCTATTTTTGGGATTTCGGGGACGGGGCAACCAGGGAAACCGATAACCATACGATCAACCATACCTATACCCTCATGCATCCGGGAGATAGACTTGAAGAAAATCCCGACACCGCTTTCCATGAACAGCGGACCGATACAGTTTATTATTACAGCCTGGTCATCGAAACGGTCCACGGATGCAGGGACACCATCAGCGACAGTCTGCAGGTCTACATGAACCCCAACGCCGATTTCTTTGTATCCCCGGAAATACAGTACTACCCCAAAACCAATTTCCACCTCATTAATCTGTCCAGCCGGGGAGACTGGTCCTACTACTGGGATTTCGGGGACGGATTAACCGATACGGTCAGGGAGCCCGTTGAACACGCGTATCCGACCTACGGGATCTTTGATATCCATCTGAAGACTTACAGCGAATACTGCAGGGACAGCACCACCAGGCAGATCCAGATACTGCCCCCGCCCCCTGAAGCGGCTTTCGAGCCCGACTCTATGGGGTGCCCCCCGCTGGAGATCAGTTTCACCAACAACAGCCTGTATGCAGATACCTACATATGGGATTTTGACGACGGGACTTATTCCACCGAGCCCAATCCCACACACAAATTCTACCAGAGTAAAAAACATCATGTAAAACTGGCGGCATTCGGGCTGTCCGGAGCCGATACCACCGAAAGGATCGTGCATATCTACGACACACCACAGGCGATCTTCACCGCCTACCCCAAAGAAGCCAGGAACCTGAAACAGATCTTCAAATTCAAGAACAATTCTGTGGGTGCCAGTTATTATCTGTGGGATTTCGGTGACGGGAATACCTCTCCTGCAAAAAACCCGTCCCACATATACGGCGTGGAAGGGACCTTCGACGTCACCCTCTATGTATGGAGCGAAAATGATTGTCCGGATACCCTCACCAGGGAATCCTACATCGAGGTGGTCGCCGGGGAGGGCGAAGTTGAATTCCCCAATGTGTTCCGCTGGAACGGAACGGGTCCCACCGGCGGCTTCTGGACCGAGGGTACCATTGACAATACGGTGTTCCATCCCAATATTATCAATGCGGTGGAGTTCAGAATGATCATCTATACCCGTTGGGGAGAGATGATCTATGAGACCAATGAGATCAACAAAGGATGGGACGGATACCTGCCATCAGGAAAGCTGGCGAGCCAGGGAGTTTACGTTTACAAAGCCTTTGTGACCTACATCGACGGCGAGCAGGAAGTCATTGCAGGAGATGTGACATTCCTGTATTGATTCAAAGAATTTTCAATCAATTCGAAATCATTTTGATTTTTGAATTTTTAATCTGTTATTTGTGGTACTGTTTTGACTACAAATTGACATTTTTTATGAAGCTAGTCATTCCAAAAAACTACCATTCCGTTCTCACCCTGAAGGAGACCGAAAGGGCCATCAAGATGGTCAAGGATTTCTTTGAGATGAACCTGGCGGCAGAGCTGAAGCTGAGGAGGGTTACGGCACCCCTGTTCGTGCAGCGGGGAACCGGCATCAATGACGACCTGAGCGGTATCGAGCGGCCGGTCTCCTTTGAGATCAAGGACATGGAACATACGGTAGCGGAAATTGTGCATTCCCTGGCCAAATGGAAACGGATGATGCTGGCCGATTACGGGATCGCCAACAGTTACGGGATCTACACCGACATGAACGCTCTCAGGCCCGATGAAGAGCTGGACAATATCCATTCCATTTACGTGGACCAGTGGGACTGGGAAAAGATCCTTCTTCCGGAAGAGCGGAACCTCAGCTATCTGAAAGATATCGTAAAAAAGATCTATTCGGTGATCAAACGGACCGAGTTCATTGTCTACGAAAATCACCCGGAGATCATTCCCCTGCTTCCCGAAGAGATCCGCTTCATCCATACCGAAGAACTGTATGAGCGCTATCCGGAGCTGGAGCCCAGGGAGCGGGAAGAAGCGGTCGCCAGGGAGTACGGAGCCGTCTTCATCATCGGGATCGGTGCCGAACTGGACGATGGCAGACCCCACGACGGACGGGCCCCCGATTACGATGACTGGTCCACCGAAACGGAAAACGGCTACAGGGGACTGAACGGGGATATCGTGATCTGGAACCCGGTGCTGGAAAGCGCCTTCGAGCTGTCTTCCATGGGGATCCGGGTAGACAGGGCAACCCTGGTCAGGCAGCTGGAGATCCAGGGAAAGCAGGAAAGAAGTGAGCTTCTGTTCCACAAGCGTCTCCTCAACGGAGAGTTCCCCGAATCGGTGGGAGGCGGGATCGGACAGTCCAGGCTCTGCATGTACTTCCTCAGGAAAGCACATATCGGCGAGGTGCAGGCAAGCCTGTGGCCGGGACAGATGCAGCATCACTGCCGCAAATCGGGGATCATGCTGATGTAAGCAGACTTGGCCGTTTAATGATTTATTCTATATTTGGGGGACAATAAAAAAATCTCCCTGTCCAATGTACCTGATCGTACTTTTGCTGCTGAGTGTCCTTCTGATCATCATCTCCACAAGCAGGTACCGCTTCCACCCTTTCCTGGCCCTTCTTCTTGTGGCCGTCATCTTCGGCCTGTTCTCCGGGATGCCCCTTGCATCGATTGCCGAATCCATTAACAAGGGGTTCGGGGATACCCTCGGCCACATCGGGATCGTCATCCTGGCAGGGGTGATCATCGGGACCTTTCTGGAAGAGTCAGGCGGAGCGTATGCCATGGCCAACAGGGTTTTGAGGATCACCGGGAAAAAGCAGGTGCCCCTGACCATGTCCATTATCGGATATTTCGTCTCCATCCCGGTATTTTCCGATTCAGGCTTTGTGATCCTGTCACCGCTGAACAAAGCATTGTCCAAGGAAGCCAAAATATCACTGGCAGGTCCCGCCGAAGCACTGGCCCTGGGTCTCTCTGTCACCCACGTGCTGGTACCTCCCACTCCCGGTCCCATCGCTGCAGCCGGGATCCTGGGCGCTGACCTGGGGCTGGTGATCATGCTGGGGATCATCACCAGCATTCCGGTCCTGCTGATTGGCTGGCTCTATGCCACGAAGATCTGTTCCAGGATATACGTGGATCCCGCCCCGGAAATTTCCCAGGAGGAGATCAGGGAAAAGCTGAAAACCGCCCCTTCGGCATTCAAGTCCTTCGTACCCATCTTATTTCCCATCCTGCTGATAGTTTTGAAATCCATCTCTGATTTTCCCACCAGGCCTTTTGGATCCGGGTTGACCAGTGATATTGTGGGTTTTATCGGAGAACCGGTGATTGCATTGCTCATCGGGGTCCTTCTGGCGTTCAGCCTTCCCAGGAAACTGGACAAGAACATGCTCTCCTCCTCCGGATGGATGGGTAAAGCGCTGCAGAATGCAGCCATCATCATCCTGATCACCGGTGCGGGCGGCGCCTTCGGGATGGTGCTCAGAAACTCCGGGATCGCAACGGTAATGGGGGCAACACTTGCAGAAACAAGAATGGGGATCTTTTTGCCCTTCCTGATCGCAGCCGCCATTAAAAGCGCACAGGGATCATCGACCGTGGCCCTGATCACGGCAGCTTCCCTGATCGCTCCCATGATGGGTTCCCTCGGTTTTGAGACGAATGCAGCCAAAGCCCTGGTGGTGCTGGCCATCGGCGCCGGGTCACTGGTGGTATCCCATGCCAATGACAGCTTCTTCTGGATCTTCACTCAGATGACGGGAATGGAGGTCAAGACCGGCTTCAGGATCCATACGGTCGGAACCCTGATCCTCGGGGTTACCGCGGCGCTGGTCATCTGGTTTATCAGCCTGATTATGCTGTAGAGGGATTGTTTTACACCGATTGAACATGTATCTTTATGGATAAAACATACATAAGGAAATGGACAATATCTATGCACTGATCAACGATCCCGGAAATTCCATGGAATTCATCCGGTACACAGCACTGCTGGCATCCGATCTGCAGACCGATGTGAAACTGCTGTACGTGCAAAACCCCCAGGCCTACCCCCTGGGCACCCCTGAAACTCTGGGCTGGGAGGTATCACAGGTACGTGAAAACCTGCTCCGCATGGGCGAAGCTGCCGAAGAAACAATCAATGGTTTCATCAGGGAAATCATGAAAGAGGAAGGAATGGATATTTCCATGGAATTCCAGCCGGAAATAGGGAACGCCTCCATGATCCTTGAAGAGATAGTCTCCGAAGGCATGGCGGATATGCTGATGATCCAGGGCCAGCCGGATGAAGGCGTATGGGGACAAACTTCCAGCAATATGGAGATTATCCGAAATGTGGCCTGTCCCATATGGATCCTGCCTCCGGATGCCGTTTACAGGCCCCTGAAGCACATCATTTACGCCACCGATTACCAGGAGGAGGATGTGGCCACGCTGAAAAAGCTGGTCTCCCTGACCGAACCCTTTTCACCCCGGATCACCGCCCTGCATGTGGTGGATGACAGGGACTTCGAATCAAAGGTCGGGGAAGAAGGCTTCGACGGGATCATCCGGGAAAAGACCGGCTCGGACAGGATCACGGTGCAGACCACGGGAGACCATAAAGACCTTGAGGTGACCGAGATCCTCAGGACCTATGCTGAGAAAAAAGATGCGGACCTGGTGGTGGTGCTGAAAGAGAACAGGAATTTCCTGGAAAGGATCTTCAAAAAAAGCTTCACCAGGGAACTGATCAGGAAGTCACAGCTCCCCGTATTGATCTACCATGAAAAACAGGATTAAGATCATGTCTCCAAAGATCCTTCCTGCTGTATTGACAGCGTTGTTCATCATTTTTTTCCCAACCCCCGCAGAGGCCCAGTCGCCCGCATCCATGGACCGGATCTGGACCGAGGGGAACCGGTTCGTGAACGAATCGGGAGAAACGGTCATCTTCCACGGGGTGAACCTGCGTGACCCGCATAACCTGGCACTGGACGGACACTGGACCCTGGACCATTTCGAAAAAGCGAAGCAGTGGGGTGCCGGGATCATCAGGCTTCCGGTGCATCCGGGAGCCTGGCGGGCAAGGGGCAGTGAAGCATACCTTCGCCTGCTTGACCAGGGGGTCCGGTGGGCCCGGGAGCTGGGAATCTACCTGATCCTTGACTGGCATTCCATCGGAAACCTTAAAGAGGAACTCTTTCAGCATGAAATGTATGTGACCACCATGGAAGAGACCAGGGAATTCTGGGATATGGTTTCCGATAGATATGCCGATGAGCCTGTGGTCGCCATGTACGAGATCTATAACGAACCCACGGTATCGGGCGACCGGTTCGGGGAGATGACCTGGGATGAGTGGAAAGCGATCAACCTGGAGATGATCCGGACCATCCGGGAGAATCATCCCCGGGCGGTCATCCTGGTAGCCGGATTCGACTGGGCCTATGACCTGACCCCGGTGAAAAAGGACCCCGTTGAAGAACAGGGGATTGCATATGTGAGCCATCCCTATCCCCAGAAACGCGATGCCCCCTGGGAAAGGAAATGGGAAAAGGACTGGGGATTTGCAGCCGATTTGGATCCGGTGATCCTCACCGAAATCGGCTTTGCCCTGCCCGGAGAAGAAGGAGCCCATGTCCCGGTCAAAGGGGACGAGACCTATGGAAGGACCCTGGTGGACTATGCCGCTGAAAAAGGGATCTCCTGGGTGGTATGGTGCTTTGATCCTGACTGGTCCCCTTACATGTTCACCGACTGGGACTACACTCCCACCCGGCAGGGGTCATTCTTCAAAGAGGTCATGACCTCCGGCGAGGGTGGTCCTTCAGAGTGACCGCTTCAGTTTCTCCAGGGTAACCGCTTCAGTCTCTCCAGGGTGACAGCTTCAGCCCCTTCAGAGTGACCGCTTCAGTCTCTTCAGAGTGACCGCTTCAGATCCTCCAGGCCCTCCAGGTTCTCCTCCAGCACGCCGCGGATGTCCTTCCCTTCCGTATGGCCAATGATCCCGATGGGCCCCCGGTAGCCCGATTCATGGATCACCTTCAGCATCTCCGCTTCCCGCTCCCCTTTGCCCAGGGAGATGATCTTCGGGCCCCCGGCGCTCATGCCGTTGATGTTGACCGTTGACAGGTGCGGAAGCATCAGGGGGAACAGCTCTCCGAAACGGTCCATGTGGCTGTGGCCATGATGAAAATTATAGACCATGCTGATATTCTCCGAACCGATGGTCTCGATGATCCATACCTGGTTGGCCGGTTCGCCGAACCAGCCCCCGTGGTTATACAGGGCGATGGTGCAACCGATCTCTTCGGCCCGCCGGAGGACCTCCGCAACCAGATGGATGGCTCTTTGCATATTCTCTCCATCCGGACCATCAAAGACATGTTCGGGAAAACTGACCCACAGCTCGGTCTCCGTGCCCGTTTTCTCCAGGATCTCCAGGACCGTTTCATTGGTTTCATTCAGGATCCTCTCTCCTTCAGGTTCCACCCAGAACCAGACCGCATGGAGACCGATCTGCCGTTCCTCCAGGATGCGGATCTCCTGTTCAAATGATGCCAGGTGCCTCTCCCGGTAATCATATGCCAGCCGGGGAATCCCCAGATCTTCCAGCATGGCGGCACGCTCCTGCGGGGTTCTGTCCCTGGCGTCGAAGGGTACGATGCACCAGGCGACCAGGTTCTCCCTGTCAAAGAGCCCAGCTTTTTCCGCTTTTTTTCCGGACCGGCAGCCGGGCATCAGAAGTATCATTGCTGCCGTTAATATGAAAAAAAATATCTTCAACATCTGCATATGGATTTGTTTAATGATGCTCAACGGTCATCGGCATAATATCGTCCCAGCTGACCGATAATGGCTCTTTTCACCTCCAGGGGATCAATGATCCCGGCATGACTGTAGATCAGCTTTCCTCCAGGGGCCACCAGCATGGTATAGGGAAGATTTCCCTGCCATGACGGATCGATGAGCTCGATCAGCCTGTAGCGGTCATCCGACCGGAAGAGATAGTTGGCAAAAGCAGCCTCCTGATCCTCCAGAAAGGACAGCACCTTCTCCTCCAGGGAAGGATCATCCGCGGAGATGGTGACCGCCTCGAAATCACGCTGGCCGTACATCCGCTGAAGTTTTACCAGTTCCGGGAATTCGATGATGCACGGTCCGCACCAGGTGGCCCAGACATTGATCAGCCTCAGGTTGTCCCCCTGGTTCCTGACCAGCGCCCTGATCTCCTCCTCACCTGCCATTTCTACATTCACGGGTTTGTCTTCCCAGGCCTGATCCAGCTTCTTTCTCCACTCCACCTTGGAGATCCATTTCAGCGAACATCCGAAGGCCCTGGTGGTCTCCACCGGTACAGGATCTCCTGCAAGAAGGGCATTGATGGCATTGCGGGCATCCCGGCTGGAGGGGGATTTATAAGGACTCTCCGTGTCGTCGATCCGGCCCCTGTACCGGAGCCTTCGTTCCCGGTCAAAGATGAACACATGAGGGGTTGCCGTGGGACCGTAAGCCTGTGCCACCTCCTGGTCGTCACCGTCGTAGAGATAGGGGAAATTGAAGTTCCTGTCGGAGGCCCTGATCTTCATATCCTCAAAACTGTCGCCCAGGTCCGAATACCCCAGCTCCTCCAGGCAGACGGCCCCGGGATGGTTGGACGAGATTGCCACCAGCTGCATCTGCTGCGGGGAATAGTCCCCGCTCAGTTTTTTGAGACGTTCCTCATAGGCCTGGGCGGTGGGACAGTGATTGGCCGTGAAGACGATGGTCAGTACTTCCGCTTCCCTGAAACTCTCCAGGGTATAGGTCTCCCCGTCCGTTCCCTTCAACCGGAAACCGGGTGCCTTTTCCCCTATCTCCAGCATCTGGGCGTCCTGTGCATGAAGGGCCGGAACGATCATCCACATTCCGGCCAGCGCCAGCCGCAGGATCCTCCCAGGCTTAAAAATCCTCCCGGGCAGTGAAATCATCCCGGGCTGTAAAATCCTCTGAAAATGGGTCATTGCTGTTCAGTTAATATTGTGTTGATTTTATTGCACCGTCTGGTCCAGGGGGATCCCCAGTTTCTCATAGAGCCTCCTGCGGGCCGCCTTGTCCCCTTCAAGCACCCCCTGTGCATACTCGGCCACCTTCACGGCCACCTTCCTGGGCACCACGATGACGCCGTCCCCGTCAGCCACCACCACATCGCCGGGACAGACCTGGACCCCTCCTATGGAAACAGGCCGGTTCACCGATTCCAGTTCATTCCTGCCGGGCCGGATCCCCCTTCCTTTCTCACGCAGGTACAGGGGGACCTGCTGCAGTCCCACCTCATCGGTATCCCTGGAAGATGCATCGGTCACCACTCCCACTGCACCGTGGTCTTTCCAAACCATGATGTTGTTGGACCCTATGGAACCGATGTCCATCTCTTCCACGTCGTCGATCACGATCACCACCCCCCGGTGGATGAGCGGCACGAAAGCCTCGGATGAGTAATTGCTGTAAAAATTTCCCACCCAATCATCGAAATCCTCTCCGGGCTCCGGCCGGTCGGACCGCTGGGTGGGCACGTAGCGCACGGTCAGTGCGATCCCCCGGATGATATGCGAAAGGGATTTGTAATCCACCCAGGAGGGGTGGATGGCAGGATCGACCAGTCCCGTATTGGGAAGTCCGACTCTGTCCATGCCATCCGACACATCGGCCACCCTGAGTCCCTCATAGAGCTTCAGGAGTTCAAGATCCTCGGCCTCGGTGTACCATGTACTTTCGATGAAATTGTATCCGAACATCATTTCGGAAACTTCGGCCTGCTGCGCCAGGCAGCTCACGCTGACGGCGACCGCAAAAAACAAAGAGATTCCTTTTTTCATTTGCTTTAATGTTTTAACATGAATATATCAAATGTGTTCAATTTACATAATGATCAGTTTCCTTCTGAGGACCGTATCCGCAACCCTGATCACCAGCAGGTAGCTGCCTGCCGGTATCTGTTTTGTTTTCAAACGGATGCTCCCCGAGAACCGCGTTTCCCGGATCAGCCTGCCGCCAGGACCGTACATTTTCAGGCCGGCGGTACGGTCACTGTCGCATATCACTTGAATGAATTCCCGGGCGGGGTTGGGATACACAGTGATGCCCATCCGGTTTGCATCTGTTTCCACGAGGGTCTCTTTCAGGACCGTAATTTCTAGGGTTCCGGATACACTCCCCTTTACCCATCGGGCTGTAACCTCTGCAGAGCCTGGATTCAATGCAATCACCCTGTTCAGGGCTGAATCGAAACAGATCACCGAAGAGGTGTCGCTCACCTCGAACCGGTAATCCTTTTCGGTGGCATTTTCCGGTGTGACCTCGACGCCGAACAGCAGGGTATCCCCCACCTGCATTTCCGCCTCCGAAGGGGTGATCGTGATGCCGGAGACCGGGATCTCCGTGACGGTGATCTCCCGGGTGAAGGTGACCGTGGGATCGGAATGGCTGACAACCTTCAGCCGGACGGTGCCCGCTCTGATGGCCTCCAGCCTCCCGGTTGCGGGGTCGAACCGGACAGCAACGGTGTCGCCGGAAACCTCAAAGGAATATTTTCTGTCCGCCGCATTGGCCGGTGCCACCATCACTTCCGTCAGAACAGTATCCCCTGCGGACATCCGGTCAATGTCCGGGGACAGATAGATCCCTGAAACCGCTACTGTATCCCCGCTGTAAAAAGAAGGGGGCCTTTCGGCCGTTCGCATGAGACTGTAAGGATGTTCCGCCATCATATCGGCCGCATAGGAGGTTCTCCACTTCCCGAATTCCCCGTTGTAGGTGTGATCAAAGTTGGGGACACAGTGCCCGTTGGGGACTCCTCCCCAGGACCAGGAGAGCCATCCGATCTCATTCCGGCCGGTGACCTCCAGGCCGGTGGCGTAATCCAGGATGGTACAGTCGGGGTATTTGGTGGGGGAAGGACCTTCTCCGATGATAACGGGCAGTCCCCCGTTCACCGATTCGGTGGCCACGCGCTGGTAGTTTTCGGTGCCGGACCAGTAGGAATGGACCGAAAAAAGGATATTGTGCAGGGGATCGTGTTCCAGGATCTCCCGCCAGGTGGCCAGGATCACATCCACATCCTGTCCCCATCGGCTGGCGTCGATCACCAGGGGCACGGTATAGCCCCATCCCCGGAGAGAATCGATGGCATTCATGTAGCCGGTTTTGAACTGCTGTCCGGTAACATTGCCGTCCCCCACCTCGTTCCCGATGTTCAACAGGGTCCATTGACGGTTCCGCCTGATGCCTTCGATCAGGGCGGGATGTTTCCAGAAGCTGACACAAACATCCAGTTTGCTCCAGTCACCTGTGGCGGAATGGCATTCGGGCATGGCGATCATTTGATGTGCAATGCACCGCCCGATCAGCTCCACCAGGGTATCTTCATTTCCTTCCTCCGCGGTCCATACCAGCCGGACCGCGTTGGCTCCCGTTTTGGCGATCTCCGGCAGCAGCCGGCTCCCGTCCAGGTCGTCCGACCACACGAACATCTCGTTCACCCCCCGCAGCACCACCTTCTCCCCTTCCGGGGTATACAGGTGTCTCCCTTCCACATACAGGGTATCGCCCTCCGGGCCGGGCTGTGATCCCTGACAGCTACCCGGATCCAGCGAGGGGACGATCCCCGTGCTGCCCCCCGCACACACTCCGCAGGAATCGATGAAGGCGCCGCCGTTCATCTCGCCGTTGCAATCCATCCCTGCGGTGACGAACCTGGAAAGCAGCCGGATGTACCTGACCTGGTAGCCGCAGCTGTTCTCGGTGACCGACCAGGAGTTCAGGGGCCAGCTGGTATTGAAATCCTTGTAGGATTTCTGGGAAGGCTGTCCTTTGGGAGGGGATATGGGCTCCGAAAAACAGAGGGCATTGTTGACTGAAGAACCGCAGTCCGACGGACAGCAACCGTCCCAGTCATATTGCGGATTGGGCCCTCCGGTGAGGTACCCGGGAGGGGGACCGTACAGGGATACTCCCACCCGGTCCCAGAGGGGACTCCCGTCGGTGAACCATGAATGGTAGAATTCATTGACCCCGTTCTCCGCACCATGGCCGTACATGTTGGAGAGGTAGACAAAATTCAGGGGATTCACCCCGTGCAGGTTGTGCAGGTATGCCCCTGCCGCCTCCTCCGCCAGGGAACGGATCCCTTCGTCCATTCCGTAGGTGATCAGGTTGTAGTTCATGCTTCCCTGGGAGGATTTCACCCCGTTGCTGCCCCAGGTATAGGTTGCCGTGTGGGCCAGATAAGGATCTTTAACGTTCACATAGGCCGCCAGGTTGTCCTCCCCGTTCACCACCGCATCCCTGTACACATTCCTGATATGATCCTGTACCGAGGGTGTCCCCCCGGGCAGGGTGGTGTAATGGAGCATCACCTCCTGATTTATGCCTTCAAAGGGATATGCGAAATTCCACTGGAACAGATGTGCCTGCTCGTAGTGACTGTCGAAAAAATCCCTGAACCTGTGATCCCCGGTCTGCTGGAATAGGTAACAGGCCGCTTCCATTCGGGCCATTAACCTGCCGTAATCATCTACTTCCTGCCGCCCGGCCCCCAATCCTTCAGAATCGTATTCGGGATGGTTATTGTCGAACAGAGAATCGGGATAGAGATCTGCCCAGTCCCATGCCCTCAGCGCCCCTGCCAGCAGCGTATCAGCATACATTTCGTCGCCGGTGGTGCGATACACTCCCGAAGCAAGTGCAAATGCCGCCGTGGTGTTCAGGGTGGCTGAAGTGTTGGGGGGACCGTAATAGCTGGGGCCGGTGGCGGATGAGGGTGGGCTTCCGTGGGCTTCCCCCACGATGCTCAGCACGCTCCCGTCCTCCTGCTGCATCCGTCTCAGGTGGTCGATCCCCCACCTGGCTTCATCCAGGATATCCGGGATCCCGTTGCCCGATTCAGGGATGTTGTAATCATCCCCCCAGGCACCGGGATTTTCCGAATACGCCTTCATCAGTTCCACGATATAATTGGCCGTCCAGCTGGAATACTTGTTGTAATCGCCAGCATCATACCATCCGCCGTGCAGATCCTTTTCCGTTGCCGGGTTGTCTTTGTCGAAGAAGGACCTGCATTGGGTATCCTGCAGGGGTCCCATATGACTGGCGCCGTCCGCCCATCCCTCTCCGGCATACTGCGCCTCCTTCGGAAAGCCCGCACGTTGGTAAAAAAAGGTTCTCATGGCCTGCCTCAGCACTTCATTGTACACATCATGGGAAATAATGAATTCGTGTGAGCGCACATTCCTCTCCTCATCCAGGACAAAGTAGGTCCCGGGTACTTCCACCGCTGTGAAATCAAAGTGCCAGGCCCGGTCGCCCGACGATATATCGGTCTGTCCGCTGCTCCAGACAGTCCGCTCTGCCCTGAAAACCTTCTTTCCGGTGGTGGCATTGACCACTGCGTAGTAGACTCCGGGGGTAAAGGACTCCCCGGAGTCAAAGCCCTTTTGCGGATCCCTGATCACCGCCACTTTCCTGGAGGCAGGCAGGTACCCGAACTGGTCCACGGTGATATACTTTGATAATTCCTGGCAAAAGCTGCTGCCGGTGATCAGAACCGCAAGCGCGATCAAAATTGTTTTTCTGATTTCCATAACAAAATATTCATCAAACTCCCCTAACCCCCTAAACTCCTAACTCCCTAACTCTACTAACTCTACTAACTCCTAACCCCTAACCTTCTAACTCCAAATACTTTTCCAGTATCTCTTTCCCTTTCCTGATGGCTTCCCTGCCCGAGGATTCGATCCCGAACCATCCTGTGTATCCCATCTCCTTGCTCATACGTATCATTTTTGCAGAAAGCTCTTCAGTGGGCTGGTTCCGGTAGGACATCCCTTTTGCATAGGGGAGTGTTTTCCTGAGGTACTCCACATTATCAAAATCGCCACCCGGCCGGCGCCAGTCGGGATAGGTACCGAAAAGGGGATGGTTCACCTCTTCCATCAGCCTGACCATCCAGCCGGCATCGTTAGAAAATCCGCCATGGTTCTCGATAAGCACACCCATCCCGGCGGGAGCGGCATACTCCAGCAGCATCCGGTAGGAATCGGCGGCCCATTGCAGCGCGTCTTCACTGCTGTAGCTTTCCTCTCCCCGGCAGTTGGTGCGGATGGAATGGCACCCCAGGTAATTGGCGATATCCACCCATTTGCGGTGATTGATCCCAAACTGCTCCCTCGCCATTTTGTCCGGAGTGCAGGGATCCCCCTCTGCATCGACCATGATCAGGACCATGGTCACGCCATAGGTATCCGCATTCTTTTTCAGCTGGTTCAGGTAATTGACGTGGGGGACTTCGAACAGGGTGTTCACAAATTCGATCCCGTTGATCCCGAAATCCTCCCTGGCCACCTTCGGAAAATCAAGCGTTGTCCATTTTCCCTCGCGTATTTCCTGCACGAGCGCCCACTGGGCAATGGAAATGTTATCTTTCTTATTCCCGCCCCGGGGTGCAGCCATCATCCTGCCTGTTTGAAGCAGGGCCGGGGCCACCAGTCCGGCAGCCCCGGCAGCAAGGGATTTCCCAAGAAATTCCCTTCTTTTTAGTCTTTTCATAGGTCTTTTATTATATAGGTATAAAATTGACTCCCCAGCTAAGCCGTAGGGGGTTACCTAACTCCCTAACTCTACTAACACCTAACCTCTAACCCTCCTAACTCTTTCCTACTAACTCCCCTAACTTCTTCCTATCAACTCCCCTAACTCTTCTCTACACCTCCCACCCTGGCCGGTATTCACGGTACAGGAACTGGTTTGCTTCCGGTAGATTGGTGATCTTCATTTTTTCCGGATCGTATTTCACCTGTTTCCCGGCCCTGAGGGCGACCGCCCCCAGCAGGATGGTCTCTGTGACCGGCCGGGTCCGGCTGAAATGACCCGGTGAAGTCTCACCGCTCCTGAAGGCATCGATCCACACCCGTTCGTTCCGGGTTACTTCTCCCTCGGGGGGCTCTGCCGAACCGGTGAATTCGATCATCCTTTTATCGGGAAAGATCCTGGGCCGGTCGCCATGGAAGCTCCCCAGGATTTTGCCTTCGGTTCCCACGAACATCATTCCTTCCCGGGCCAGTTCCTCACCCTCTGCTTCCAGCTCGTCGGGGGCGACCGGCTTGATCCCCCCGTCGTACCAGAAAAGCTTGAAGGGTGGCAGCTGCTCCTGCTCCGGGAATTCAAATTTGATCATGCAGGAATAGGGGAAGGCCACATCATTGTCCACCCCCATACTTACCCCGTTTTCGATCCTGCAGGTAGTGGTACCGCAGGCTGTGGCACTGAGGGGAGCCGTGTTGATCCCTAATTCGAGGAACAGGGGCCAGAGACTGTAATGACCCATATCAGCAATGCTCCCCCCTCCGAAATCATACCAGCCGCGAAACACCGCATGTGTATAGTTGGGATGGTAGGGACGGTCGGGGACAGGTCCCAGCCAAAGCGGCCAGTCGAATCCATCCGGGACGGGTGGTGTCTCTTCCGGGTTGGAGGTCCACTGGGGCCAGACCGGGCGGTTGGACCAGTTGTGGATCTCTTTCAGCTCGCCGATGGCCCCCTGCCTGATCCATTCCAGGGCCTGTTTGTTGCCGCTCCGATCGCTCCAGGCCAGCAGGTGGGTATTCACCCCGGTCTCCATGGCGGTGTCGATGGTCAGTCTCGCCTCATGCATCCTGTTGGCGATGGGTTTGTGGATCACCACGTGTTTTCCTTTTTTCATAGCGGTCATGGATACTGCCGCATGAAGATGGTCCGGGGTCATCACCTTGACCGCATCGATCCCGGTCTCCTTCTCAAGCTGCTCCCTGAAATCACTGTAGGAGGTGCACCCTTTGAAGCTTCCGGAAGAACGCTGCCGGGCATAATATTTTTCCACCAGTTCCTTTCCCAGATCCCTTCCCCCCGGGATCCCGTCCAGGCCGGTACCCCAGCCGGGGTCCTCCAGGGCCTCCCTGACCGTATTCCGGATGCCGAAGCGCGACCAGTCCACGTAATTGGTGGTGAATTTGTTAGGGTCACAAACCGAAGTGACCTGCACATCAGAGAATGAAAGCAACCGGGCAAGTTCCCGGATACCCTGGGTCCCGCACCCGATATAGGCAATGTTCAGCCTGTCGCTGGGGGCGACACGGCCCGGACCGGAAAGCACATGGCTGGGAACGATGGTAAAGGCTGCAGCAGCCGCGGTGGTGCCGACAAATTCCCTTCGTGAAATTTTTTGTCCTGATTTCATGGGTTAGTAGTTTTATGATTGGTGATACGCTGAGAGTTTTTGTTTTCTATATAAAAATATCATATTTCAGCCGAAAGCAGAAATGCAACAGATTGCAAAATGCGACCCGAGCAATCATCAACACATGTAAAACACTGCTATCCTGTTGGTTAAGCTCGAAATCCTCACAGTATAAAATAAATTGAATAGAAATTTGGTCTCAAAACCCAATCTTCCCCTGGTTTTCGTCTTGCATGAAAGAAAATTTTTATATCTTGCTATTCACCTATTTTCTGAATTATTAATCTTTGTTTAACTAAATCTTTAATTATGAGGCTAAAACTACTACTTGTGACGCTGCTTGTGTCCTCGGGAATGCTGATTGCCCAGGATACGATCAAAACGCTGGTGATCACGGAAGCCAAAATGGACCGTGCCGAACAGGCGTATTGCGAGATCACCAACATGGGGGATGACCCGGTGAACCTTTCGGATTTCGAATTCGGCAGGATCTCTCCATGGGATGGTTTCCCCGAAGATGTGACCTGGCCCGACCAGGCACCCCAGGTCGATCAACAGAATATTGAAAGGCTGCCGGACGTGGTACTCCAGTCCGGCGAATCCTATGTCATCGGAGCGGTGGCTGACTTCACCGAAGAGCAGTATGCGAAGGATATCGCCCGTTTCGGGTTCTCGTATGACTGGGGACAGGAATTCCTGACCAAGGACGAGATGTGGGAGCTGATCGATCTGCCGGTACAT
>JBNJEV010000020.1:0-43096 GCA_051746185.1 Bacteroidota bacterium | reverse complement strand
TAGCCACTTCCATGGTCACCCCATCCACCATGAAATGGTAGGTAATGAAAGCGATCCCTCCTTTTCTCAGGTGCTCCTTGAAAATATCATAGGTCCCTTCGAACCGGACGGGCGGATAGGTCTGGTTCTCCCTGAACCGGTCGATAAAAAGTCCCAGGTCGAACCATGTAATGATCTTTTCCTCCCTCATAAGAGAAAGCAGTTCCTCCAGTTCCATCTTTTTTTCCATTGAAAAGAAATTTGATTCGCCCCGAAACTGGCTTCGGGGCATCATCGATCCCGTTAAGATAGTGACTTAATTTACTGCTTTTTCCCGTAAAATATGACCCCTGACTCGTGGAATTTCTTTTACTTTGGGAATCCGAATCGAATATACGGTATGCTGAAATTCCTGGTCCGTTACAAGTTTTCCCTGATCGTGGCGCTCCTCATCACGCTGCTGAGCCTGATCCCCGGAAACAGCATGCCTGGTTCTTCCCTGTTTTCCATTCCCGGACTGGATAAGATCGCACATATGTGCCTTTATGCCCTGTTCAGTTTTACAGCCCTGATGGAAAGCCATTGCAAGCCTAACTGTCTGCGATTCCATATGCTGCTCCTGGCTGCGATCTTCTCCCTCAGCGCCTTCATTGAAATCCTTCAGGAAACGGTCATTACCACCCGTTCAGCTGAATGGCTCGATCTGCTGGCCAATTTAACGGGACTGGCCGCCGGTTATGCCGCATTCAGGATTTTCAGGTGGATCAGATCCTGATCTTTTCTTTTCCTGTTCTGAATTCGGTGACCAGGTCCGCAATGGTCTCCGTGGTGAATATTGCTTTGATCTCCTTTCTGAGTGGGGCCAGCCTGTGATGCAGGCTGCAGGGCGCCTCTTCGCTGCACCTGGAAGTCCGTATCACACAGGTATCAAAAATACCCGTTCCATCAATGATCTCCACGATCTCCATCAGGGATATGTCAATGGCCGGTTTTTTCAGGCTGAACCCTCCGTGGGGTCCCTTGATGGAATCCAGGACCTGATGTTTGGCCAGTATTTGCAGGATCTTCCCCAGAAAAGGAGGAGGAATTTCCAAATCTTCCGAGATCTCCCTGATCCCTATTTTCTTTTTGTCTGAAGAATACAATGCAAGGTAAATCACCGCCCTGATTGCATATTTGCATGTATTCGATAGCATCTATGTTTCTTTTAATGGAATTTTACCGATTCTCTTTTCATGTCGCCCCCCCTCAAATTCCGTATTCAGAAACCGGTCCACTATCTTCTTGGCCTCTTCTAGGTCAAGGAATCTTGCAGGAAGCGAACAAATGTTGGCATCGTTGTGTTTCCTGGCCCAGCTGGAGATATCCTCGTTCCAGCACAGTGCTCCCCTGATCCCCTGATGTTTGTTGGTCACCATGTTGATGCCATTCCCGCTTCCGCAAAGTGAGATTCCCCTGCTGAATTTCCCGTCCTCAACGGCTTCGGCAAGAGGGTGTCCGAAATCGGGATAATCCACATCATCAGGGGAATCCGTTCCCAGGTCCGTGATCTCATATCCTTTATTCTTCAGGTATTCGATCAGTGAAAGTTTCATTGGATAACCAGCATGATCAGAAGCAATTGCAATTTTCTTTTCCATAATATATAACCAAACGCTATGACAAACTGTGAAGTGAGAGGAGTTACAATATTACAGAATATATCTTTTTAACAAACGATCAGTTGAATTGTTGTTGATTCATTTTGATAAGGGAACTTTCGTAAAAGCTGTTTTCTCTCATTCGATCCCTGTGATCAAAAATATCTTATTCTTTCATGAAACATAAACAAATTCTCAACAGTGATTATCTTTGAACCCTGTTCCTTTTTTTTATGTTCTATTGTTATAAACAATTGTTGATGGGAACTCTAAGATGATCTTTTTCAGAAATTAACTCCCGGATCGTTTGTTCATATACTGTGACAAATCTTTGAATAGTGAAAAAGCCAAATAAACCGGAAAATATTTAAAAACATTATGAACCGGATATTACCATCATAAATGGTTTTATATATCATTAAATAATAATAATATAATCATGATAAATACTGTTGAAAGAATGATCGGGGACAAAGGTTTCATAGACTTCGATGTGGAACCGCATTTGGATCTGGCCACGGAGATCGACCGGATGAGGAAAGAAAAGAATGCCATCCTCCTTGCCCATTACTACCAGGAAGGAGAAATTCAGGATATTGCAGATTATCTAGGTGATAGCCTGGGATTGTCCCGGCAGGCAGCGGAGACAGATGCGGGGATGATCGTTTTTGCGGGGGTTCATTTTATGGCTGAAACGGCAAAGATTCTGGCTCCGGAAAAAAAGGTCCTGATCCCGGATCTGAATGCGGGCTGTTCCCTGGCCGAATCATGTCCGCCCGAAGAATTTGCAGCATTTAAAAAGCAATATCCCGGTCATACTGTAGTTTCTTATGTGAATACCACAGCGGAGATAAAGGCCATGACCGATATTGCATGTACGTCCACCAATGCCCTTGAAATCATTCAAAGTCTGCCCGGAAATGAAAAGATCATTTTTGCACCGGACAAAAACCTGGGTAATTATATCCAGCGTTTAACAGGAAGAGAAATGGTTATCTGGAATGGTGCATGTCATGTACATGAAGAATTCAGTCTGGAACGGATCCTGGAACTCAAAAAGGAACATCCGGATGCTAAGATCATCGCTCATCCAGAGTGCGAGAAACCGATACTCCTGGTAGCGGATCATGTGGGATCCACAAGTTCCCTGCTGAAATTTATCGTGAAGGATGAAGGAATGAAATATATCGTGGCAACCGAATCGGGGATCATCCACCAGATGAGAAAGGAACGGCCTGAAAAGATATTTATTCCAGCGCCTCCTGATGATCTGTCCTGTATATGCAGTGAATGCAGATTTATGAAAACCATTACCTTGAAAAAGATTTACAATACTTTGAAGTATGAGTTGCCTGAGATAACTTTAGACGATGAAATCATCAAAAAGGCGAGGGACCCGATTGTCAGGATGCTGGAGATTTCAGAACAGATGCAATTGTAGTGTGGACAGATGGGTAGGAACTATGTAAAATATGGGTTGGTGGCAGGAATTTTCCTGATGATGTCTGTTCATGGAACCTGTCAGGAAGAAGAACAAAAGGACGGTTTTGTACAGTTTTTTTATCCCAACGGACAGGTTTCCAGCGAGGGGACCATACGGAATGGTAAACCGGACGGGTACTGGAGAACCTATTATGTGACCGGGGTTATCAAATCGGAAGGGAAAAGGACCAATTATCTTCTGGACAGCACATGGAACTTTTACAACCAGGCTGGAGAGCTCACCCGGCAGATCAATTACAAAATCGGAGAAAAAAGTGGTTATTCGATCCGGTACAGTTACGATAATCCGCTCAGACCTGGGCAACCTACAGTAATTGCCAGGGAACTTTATGTCAACGGAAAGAAGGAAGGGAACTCATATTATTATTATCCCACCGGAGAACTGAGAGAGATCGTGTTTTACCGTGACGGGAAGAAGCAGGGACTGGCCAGGGAATTCTCAAGGGACAGTACACTGATCACGGTGATGGATTATAATGACAATTATCTGGTGAACCGGGAAAGGATCAACCGGACGGATGCACAGGGAAGGAAACAGGGGACTTTCCGGGAATATTTTGAGAACGGCAGGATCAAAAAGGAGGTGAATTACCTGGATGATCAGATGCACGGATATTACAGGGAATTTGACGGTAGCGGGGAATTACTGGTGGCGATGAGGTACGAGCGGGGTAAGATCGTGGAAGAGATCGATGAGGATATTCGTGAACTGCTGGATATGAAGAACACCTATGATGAGCAGGGAAGGCTGATCTTCTCCGGTGGTTACAGGGAAGGGATTCCGGTGGGGATCCACCGTTTTTATGATACCACCGGAGCGGTGATCAATGCATATCTTTACAATGAGAACGGGGATAAAATATCCGAAGGAATCATTGATGAACAGGGAAGAAGAGTGGGAAGGTGGACCGATTTATATCCGACGGGAGAAATACGGGCGGAAGGAAGTTATATAAACAACCAGAGATCGGGCCTGTGGACGTTTTACTACCGGGCAGGGGCGATCGAACAAAAAGGAAGATTTGAAAGGGGCAGGTTCCATGGATCTTGGACCTGGTATTATCCCAACGGGAATATATGGAGGGAAGAGCGGTACCTGAACGGGAGAGAGGATGGTGAGTTTATTGAATACGATCAGCGCGGAAATATCCTTGCCAGAGGCCAGTACATCAATGGAGAAAGAGACGGGGAATGGCTCTACCAGGTGGGCGACCATACGGAAAGAGGAAGTTATGTCATCGGACTCCGGGAAGGAAAGTGGAAATACTATTATAACGACGGTACGCTCAAATATGAAGGGACTTATTCAAGGGGAAACCCCGACAAAAGGCATAAGTATTACTATCCGACAGGACAGTTGAAAGAGGAGCAGTACTATGAAATGGGGATCAGGGAAAAGAACTGGAAAAAATATGATGAGGAAGGGAATCTGGTGATGACCATCACCTACAGGAACAACAGGGAACTGAGGATCAACGGCATAAAGATCAGACTGCCTGAAAGTGATGTAATACTGATCCGTTAAACTCCTGTTATGGACGAAGATTTTACATTCAGGGAAAAGCAATTATCGGATTATGATCCGGAGATGGAGGCCAGGCTCCGGCCGCATCGGTTTTCAGATTTTGGGGGCCAGAAAAAGATTGTGGAGAATCTGAAGGTATTCGTAAAAGCAGCCAAATTGAGGGATGAGGCACTGGACCATGTATTGTTGCACGGACCACCCGGACTGGGAAAGACCACTCTGGCACATATCATCGCCAATGAAATGGAAGTGGGGATCAAGATCTCTTCGGGACCGGTACTGGATAAACCGGGTGACCTTGCGGGATTACTGACAGGTCTTGAGGAAGGGGATGTGCTGTTCATTGATGAGATACACAGGCTTTCACCCATTGTGGAGGAATACCTTTATTCAGCAATGGAGGATTACAGCATCGACATCATGATCGATAAAGGCCCCGCGGCCAGATCGGTACAGCTTACCCTTCAGCCATTCACACTTATCGGTGCCACCACACGGTCCGGACTGCTGACGGGTCCTTTGAGGGCCCGGTTCGGGATCACCTCTTTGCTGGAGTACTATGATGCAGATATACTGACGAATATTGTGAAACGTTCTGCCAGGATCCTGAAAGTGTCCATCGACGATAATGCAGCCGAGGAAATAGCATCAAGAAGCAGGGGAACGCCCAGAATTGCCAATGCATTGCTCAGGCGGATCAGGGATTTTGCCCAGGTTAAGGGGGATGGGAACATTGATATGGAAATAACGCACTATGGGCTGGAAGCACTGAACATTGATCAATCAGGTCTTGATGAGATGGATAACAAGATCCTGCTGACCATCGTGGATAAATTCCAGGGAGGACCTGTGGGACTGAACACCATTGCCACCGCGGTGGGGGAAGAGGCAGGGACCATCGAGGAAGTATATGAACCTTTCCTGATTAAAGAAGGTTACATCAAAAGGACACCCAGAGGAAGGGAAGTAACCCGCATTACCTACGAGCACCTTGGCAAATATAGGAATGACCAGAATTTATTGTTTTGATATTTTATATATATTTGTGTGATACGCAAACATTATAACAAAATCTTTTACCAGTGAAAGAGCTTTTAAGAAACCTGGGCCTCATTATCATACTCGTTGGTGTGGTCATTCTCGGATATGTGGTTTTCACCGAAGTACAGACCAATGCAAAACTTGCTATCAGTGCCATACTGATCTTGGGAGGCCTGCTGGTCCATATCTTTATCAATAAATATGCGAAATGATTGCTGCTAAATATTGGCGATCATTTTCAATCCTGGCCTGTCCAGGATTTTTATTTTCCTTCCGTTCAGTTCGATCAGGCGATTGTTCTTGAATACAGAAAGCAGCCTGATGATCGATTCCGTGGCAGTCCCCACAATGTTGGAAAGTTCTTCCCTGGTGAGGGAAATCTTCAGGATCCCGTTCTCATCTGTGCCGAACTCTGCATCAAGGTGAAGCAGGATTTCAGCAAGCCTTTCCCTGACTGTTTTCTGGGCGATATCAGTAATATAGGAATTGGCCTCGCCCAGTTCCTTACAGGTGAGCTTCATCAGTTCAATGGCAAAATTCCCGTTGGTTTTTATCAGATTAAGAAGGATTCCCGGCGGAATATGGCATACAATGCAATTTTCAAGGACCTCGGTTGTGGTACAGGCGGGTTCATTGCTGATAACCGACCGGTAACCTATAATATCACCGGGCTGTGCAAAACGGATGATCTGTTCTTTTCCGTCAAAACCTGTTTTGTATATCTTGATGATCCCCTCCTGGACGCAGAAGAATCCCTTCATCCTGTTTCCTTCTTCGTAAATGATTGAACCTCTTTTGTAGGATTCTGTTATTTTGTTGATTGAAAGATGCTCGCGTTCATCCTCATTCAGGTGACGGAACAGGGGATGGGTCCTGATAAGACAGGAATCACATGAAATATGATCAACAAATTCACCCATTTTACTAGATTTGAACTCTCCGGCAGTAGGTTCCCTGCAGCTGGCCAACAAAATAGATTAAGACCAAAAATAATTAAATAAATGATAAACGAATGAAGGAATCTGTTAAAGTGGAATGGCTGAGCGATCTGGCCTTTGAGGTTCAGGTGGACGGACACAAATTGTATATTGACAGTCTGCCCGAACACGGAGGGAAAAATACCGGTCCCAGGCCTAAACAATTCATGATGGTGGCACTGGCTGGCTGTACGGCCATGGATGTGGCGTCGATCCTGAAAAAGATGCGTGAAAATGTGGAGGAATTCACAGTTCACGTGGAAGGGGACCTTACCGAGGAGCATCCGAAGAAATACACAAGGATGAAAGTGATCTACCGGCTCAAAGGAAAGGATATCTCCCGGAAAAACGTGGAGAAAGCCATCCATCTGTCACAAACGAAATATTGCGGGGTGACCTCCAATTATGAGAAGGCATTCCCCGTTGAACATGAAATCATTATTGAGTAGGAAAGAGAGAGGGTGATCAATATGCGGCCCTGAACTGCTTCAGGAACCTGATGTCATTTTCGAAGTACAGGCGCAGGTCCCTGACCTGGTATTTAAGCATGGCCACTCGTTCGATTCCCATTCCGAATGCATAGCCGGTATATTTTTCAGGGTCTATACCGGTGAACTGAAGGACGTTGGGGTCCACCATACCGCAACCAAGGATCTCAAGCCAGCCCGTATACTTGCATACATTGCATCCTTTTCCTCCGCAGATCTGGCAGCTGATGTCCATTTCGGCAGACGGTTCGGTAAAGGGGAAGTATGAAGGACGCAGCCTGGTCTGTATCTCTTCACCGAATATTTCGCGGGCAAAATACAACAGGGTTTGCTTCAGGTCGGCGAAGGAAACATTTTCATCGATGTAGAGCCCTTCCACCTGGTGGAAGATGCAGTGAGCCCTTGCCGATATGGCCTCGTTTCGGAAGACCCTGCCCGGGGAAATGGTCCGGATAGGAGGAGGCTGTTTTTCCATGACCCGGACCTGGACCGAAGAGGTCTGGGTCCTGAGCAGGATATCAGGGTCTTTATCGATGAAAAAAGTATCCTGCATATCCTTGGCGGGGTGTTCTGGCGGAAAATTAAGGGCTGTGAAGACATGCCAGTCATCTTCGATCTCGGGCCCTTCGGAAATGGTAAAGCCCAGGCGGGAAAAGATCTCAATGATCTGGTTGCGGATGACGGAAATGGGATGCCTGGCACCCGGGCAGAGAGGCGGACCGGGGAGTGTCAGGTCGGAGGATTCAGATGGCTCGGGTTCTCCGGAAAGCTGCCCCTGCAGCTGTTCGATTCGCCCCGATATCAATTGCTTGAGGTCATTGATCTTTTTTCCGTATTGTTTTTTTTCTTCAGCAGGAATTTCCCGGAATTCCCTGAAAAGGGCAGCAAGCACACCTTTTTTGCCGAGATATTTCACACGGAACTGTTCGATTTTTTCCGGAGAATCAGCCCGGAACTGTTCCGCTTCTTCACGGATCCTGTCAATATTCTCAAGCATCGTGCAATCGTTGAAGCTGTAAAAGTAAAAAAAGTAGCATTACTTTACCAGCGATATGGAATATACCACATCTTCCAATGGCCTGTCGTAAGCATCTGTCTCCACCCGCGCAATGCTGTCCAGAACATTCAGGCCTTCAACCACTTCCCCGAAGACGGTATAGGCACCATCCAGGTGGGGCGTCCCGCCCATGGTCGTGTAGATTTTCTCGGCTTCAGCGGTGAAAGGAGCGTGCATGTTGCGCTGAACCATGAGATGCAGCTCATCCCGGGTAAATACCCTGCCCTGTACAATGTAAAACTGGGATCCCGATGATCTGCGCTCTGGATTTACCTGATCTCCTTTCCTGGCCGCAGCCAGAGCGCCCTTTTTATGGATCAGGCCTTCCTGAATTTCAGGGGGGAGGGTATATCCGGGTCCGCCCGAACCCAGGTGCTCTCCTTTTTCTGCATCCACCGAATGGGGATCCCCTCCCTGGATCATAAAATCGTTGATCACCCTGTGGAACAACTGACCGTCGTAATAGCCTTCCCGGATCAATTTGATCATGTTGTCCCGGTGAACGGGTGTACGGTCGTAGAGACGGAGGACCATCTCTCCCATGCTGGTTTCGATCCGGATCAGATGTGATCCATGGATATCCTGCGAACGGGCGGGAATCACGGATGCAAGGATCAGCAGGCAGAAGGAAACAATCCGTAAAAACATATTTTTCTTCAACTTATTCAATTAATTTTGGTTTGATTTCAAAAAGCAAAGATAAAGGGAATGTGCAAAAAATGGTTCGTTGTGATCATTTTCGGGATCTTACCGATACAGGTGTGGGGGCAATCAGTCGGCCTGGTGCTCAGCGGAGGAGGGGCCAAGGGACTTGCGCATATCGGGGTCATCAAGGCCCTGGAGGAGAACAACATTCCCATCGATTATGTGGGCGGAACTTCCATCGGGGCGATCGTGGGAGGATTGTACGCCATAGGAATGACCACCGATGAAATGATCGGTATCTTCAAATCGGACCAGTTCCAGAGCTGGCTGACAGGGACCATAGAGCCACAGTACCGCTATTATTTCAAGGAAGAGTATCCGGGTCCGGATATCATCAGCGTGGGAATCAACCGGAATGATACAGTTACCCGGACCCAGCTTCCCCTCAGTTTGGTCCCCAGTCACCTGATGGATTTTGCATTCATGGAAGTGTTTTCGCAACCCAGTGCGGCAGCACGCTATGATTTTGACAGTCTTTTCGTGCCATTTCTTTGCAACAGCGTGGACATCAGCCATAACAGGGAAGTCGTACACACAGAGGGAAATATGGCTCAGGCGGTCAGGGCTTCCATGACCATCCCGCTGTATTTCCGGCCTATTTTGATCGACGGGAGCATCATGTATGACGGGGGGATCTACAACAATTTTCCCATCCAGCATGTGCGGGAGCATTTCAATCCGGATGTGATCATCGGAAGCAAGGCAGCAGAAAGGAATAACTCCCCCGACGAGTTCGACATCATGGCACAGATCGAAAATATCGTGATGAAACCCGCCGATTACACCATCGAAAAAGGGAAAGGGATCCTGCTGGATATGAAATTCGCACATCCCTCATTGCTGGATTTCGGCAGGATCGATGAATATGTGGATACAGGCTATCACAATGCCCTGGACAATATGGACAGCATCAGGAAACTTGTACCGGAAAGAAAGAGTGATCCCCTGAGCCTGAAAGAGAAGAGGGACGTTTTCAGGGAAAAATGGCCCGGGTTGAAGTTTAGGAATGTGGAAGTAAGGGGGTTGAATGATCAGCAGAGGTCTTATGTGCAGAATAGCATCAGAAATGCGGACTCGGTCATCAGCCTGCAACAGCTGAAAAAGGAATATTTGAAACTTGCCCATGATCAGAGCCTGATCTACCTCTACCCTCTTGCCACCTATCATTCAGGGGAGGATCTCTTTTCACTCAGCCTGAGAGTCATCCCCAAAGCACCCATGGAAGCAAGGTTCGGACTTTTCTTCTCTACCACAGGGCTTTCACAGACCTATCTGGGATTCAGTTACCGGGAGATCTCTGAAGTGAGTACCCATCTCAGGGGGAGTGTTCAGTTCGGCCGTCTCTATGACGGGGTGAACGTGGGACTGAGGTTTGACTATCCATGGAAGGTGCCGATCTTTTTCCAGGGTAGCTTTAATTATAACCGTTTCAACTATAACACTTCCAATCCCAATTTCTTTTTTGAGGATCTGAAGCCGTCCTACATCATTGAAAATGAATTCAACTTCCGGTTCGATGTGGGAATTCCGCACGATGTCAACGGGGTCATTAAAGGTGGACTGGGCATCGGAAACAACCGGGAGGTATACTATATGACACGGGAATTCACAACGGAAGACACCTCCGACATTTCCAATGTAAGCCTCATGTCTGCCTATGTTGCCTCTGAGACCAATACCCATGATAACAAACAGTTTGCAACCGAAGGGATGAGAAGGAAACTGTTCCTTCGGGCCGGTTACGGAATTGAATCCTACACTCCGGGATCCACATCGGAACAGATCCTTGACGAGCGGCTGAATTATTTCTGGATGTCGGCCGGTTTTGAGGAGAAGGGGCATGTACCGCTGGCAGATCAATTCAAACTGGGTTATTACCTGAAAATGCAGGCCACATTCAAGCCTCTCCAGGTCAATTATTTTACAAGCATCATCGAAGCTCCTGTATTCAGACCCAATATCATCACCAAAGGCATGTTCATGAGGGAGTACCGGGCACACCAGTTTATAGCGGCAGGACTGATGCCCCTGTACACCTTCAGCCAGCAGATACATGCCAGGATGGAGGCCTATGCATTCTTCCCGGTAAGGGAGATCCTTGCAGATGAAAACAACGACGCATACCTGGGAAACTATTTCGAGCGCATGAAAACATTGTTCAATGCCTCCCTGAATGTGGTATCCCCTGCCGGACCGGTGGGTTTTCATGTGGGATACATCACCGAGGAGGATAAACCATGGGTCGTTCAACTCAGTTTCGGATACCTGCTGTTCAATAAAAGATCCACCGACGAATGAAACAGATGAAAATAGCCATCGCAGGTTACAGTGGTTTTATTGGGAGCAATTTCATGAAGGATCATCCGGAATGGGAATACATCCCGCTGAACAGGAAACTGCTTTACGGCGAACCCATGGATCTGGGAAAGGAGATCCGGGAAGCAACCATCGTGGTCAACCTGGCAGGTTACCCCATCAATACCAGGTGGACGGCAGCCAACAAAAGAAAGATTTATATGAGCCGCTACGGAGTGAACAGAAATCTGGTGGCTGCCATCAACAGTCTTGAGAAAAAGCCGGAGATGTTTATCACCGCGTCGGCCATCGGCATCTACGGAAATGAAGGAGTGCATGATGAAAAGGATTGCAGCCGGGATAGAGGATTTCTGGCCACCGTGATACAGCAATGGGAGGAGCCCCTGGGATCGCTGGATCACGAAGTGGGAAACGCTATTCTGAGATTCGGGGTGGTCCTGGGAAAAGAGGCAGGAGCCATGGTACCCTTTTTAAAAAGCACAAAATTCGGGATCGCTCCTGTGATGGGTCCGGGCAAACAGATACTTTCCTTTATTCATATAAGGGATTTGACCGCGGCCATGGGAACGATCATTCAGCGAAGACTGAATGGGGTATTCAATGTATGTGCGCCTTATCCGGCAGATTACAGGAAATTTGCAGAGATACTGGTACGCAAAACAGGGGCGCTGTTCAAGGTCAGGGTCCCTGTTTTTTTGCTCAGACTGGCCCTTGGGGAGGCGCACACCATGGTGACCCAGGGGCAGCATGTGATCCCGGCACGACTTCTGATGGAAGGTTACAGGTTCAGATACCCAGATCTGGAGGAAGCCTTGCAAAACCTGCTGCAGGAACCTTGAAAAATCCGATCAAACAGCTGTTCGGCCAGACCGCGGTGTATGGTCTGGGAATCGTCATCCCCAGGGTGCTGAACTATTTGCTGTTAACCCCTTTTTACACCCGTATTTTTGAAAGGACACAGTACGGGGTGATCACCGAGCTTTATGCATATGTGGTTTTCCTGCTGGTGATCCTCACCTATGGCATGGAAACCGGCTATTTCCGGTATGCGAGCGGTTCCGGAAAAAAAGAAAGAGTATATGCCAGCGTGCTGACCTCTCTGTTGTTCACCTCTGCTGTATTCATCGGCACTGTAGTGATCTGGTCACAGACGATAGGAGGAGTCGTGGGATATAAAGACCATCCTGAATACATCCGGTGGCTGGCAATGATCGTGGGGATTGATGCTTTTACCTCCATCCCGTTTGCGAGGATCAGGTTGTATAACAGGGCCGGAAAATATGCTTTCATCCGCATCACAGAGGTCAGTGTGAATATACTGCTCAATTTTTTCTTTTTATATTACAGCCCGCGTCATCCTGAAAGCGGATTGGTGGAGATCCTGTACAATCCGGAAATCGGAGTAGGTTATGTGCTCATTTCTAACCTGGCGGCATCGCTGTGCAAATTGCTGCTGCTATCCCGGGAGATAGGAGCTGCTTTTCATAGCAGAATGGATCCGGCCATCCTGGGGAAGGTGCTGAAATATTCATACCCGTTACTGATCGCCGGACTGGCGGGGACGGTGAATGAAGCTCTGGACAGGGTGCTTTTGAAGCATCTGCTGACAGCAGAGCAGTCGCCCATGGAACAGCTGGGCATCTATGGGGCCAATTACAAGATGGCTGTTTTGATGACCCTGTTTGTGCAGATGTTCAAATATGCAGCCGAACCGTTTTTCTTTTCCAGAGTTTCAGACAAAAATGCCAGGGAACTGTATGCTGATGTGATGACATTCTTTGTTTTGGCCGGTCTGTTCATTTTTCTGATGGTGAACCTTTACCTGGAATATTTTATTCTGTTTATCGGGGAGGATTTCCGGGAAGGGGCACATATTGTTCCGGTGATCCTGTTCGCCAACCTGATCATGGGGATATTTTTCAATCTTTCCATCTGGTATAAGCTGACCGGAAAAACCATTTACGGAGCGGTTCTGGTACTTACGGGCGCATTGATCACGGTGGTCATCAACGGGGTGTTCATCCCGCGTTATGGTTATACGGCATCGGCCTGGGCGCACCTTGTTTGCTACAGTGTGATGGTAATACTTTCCTATCTCTGGTCCAGGAAACATTACGCCATCCCTTACAGGATCATGAGAATATGTGGTTATATGTTGATGGCTTTGGTGATTTTTTACATCAATCAACTATTTTTGCAGGACGTACCGGGCTACCGGGAATTCATCAGAATGGGATTGCTTGTCCTTTTCGGTGGGATCGCCGTTGTCCTGGAAAGGAAAACAATGAACCAGTATCAAGAGAGAGGATGATCCATGAAAGTGAGAATTGTCAACCGATCAAAACATGAACTGCCGGATTACGGCACGGTACACTCCGCAGGGATGGATCTGCGGGCGAACCTGGAAGCACCAGTCACCCTGAAACCTCTGGAGAGGAAACTGATTCCCACCGGGCTTTTCGTGGAAATTCCGGTGGGGTATGAAGCGCAGATCAGGCCCAGAAGCGGAATAGCGGTCAAACACGGGATCACAGTGCTCAACACCCCGGGCACCATTGATGCGGATTACAGGGGGGAGATCGGCGTGATCCTGGTCAATCTGTCGGAGCTGGAGGTCGAGATCAGGGACGGAGAAAGGGTCTGCCAGATGGTCATTAACAAAATTGAAAAGGTGAAATGGGAACCCGTGGAGTCACTGGCGGTGACGGAAAGAGGCGACGGGGGTTTCGGACATACAGGAAAGCATTAAATTCCGTTATAAAAACGTGGGGGCGAAAAGTCTGGAAGGAATGAAAAAAAGAAACATGAAATTTTTAATGCTGATCATCCTGGGAGGATGGAGTATGATGATGTTCGGGCAGGATCCGGGCGAAAGCGGGGATTACCAGTATGCGCTGATTGAAGCGGTCAAGCAGAAAAATCTTGGAAATATCAGGGAAGCTGTCAAATTGTACAGGCTTGTGATCAGGGAAAAACCCGATTGTGATGCAGCACATTATGAACTGGGAACCATCTACATGATGTCGGAACGAGAGGAAGAAGCCCGGGAACATTTTGCTGTGGCCTATGAATTACAACCAGATAATCAGTGGTATACACTTGCATATCTGAATGTTCTGGCCTCAGAGGAAGATTATGGAAAGGCTGCAAGGATCCTGAAGAAAAAGTTAAGATCGCAGCCGGAGGAAGTGGAATGGGAGTACCAGCTTGCGCATGTGCGTTATAGCCAGAACAGGCCAGTGCGAGCTATCAGGATTTTGGAAGAGATCGAGAAGGAAAGGGGTTTCAGTGAGAAGATCACCCTGCTGAAAGCTTCCATATACGAGAGCCAGGGGAAATATGAGATGGCAGGAAACGAAATAGAGAAGGTCATGGAACTTTTCCCGGAGGCCTTGCAGTTCAGGATCGTGGCTGCAGAACTATCCATAAAGAATGGGGACGAAGACGCTGCAGCAGGTTATTATCATGAAATCCTGGATATGGACAGCACGAATATCTTCGCACTGACCCATCTGACCGATTATTACAGGAAGAAAAATGAATACAGGAAAAGTTTTGGGTACCTGATCAAATCCTTCAGGAGCGGGATGATCGAGTTGCAGCAGAAACTGGCCATCATGTCCTATTACCTCTCAGAGGAAAAGTTTATCAACCAGTATCCGGAGGAAATTGAAAAGATGCTGAATGTACTTGATGAAACACATCCGCAGGAAGCGGATGTAAAACTGATGGCGGCAGATTTTTATATAGAGATCAGGGATTATAAGGGAGCCTATTTGGAGCTGAAGGATTATCTGGGAATCAGGGATGGAAATTATCAGATATACATGCAGACCATCATGCTTGCAAATGCTGCAGCGATGAACGAAGAGCTCATCAAAATCACAGAAAGGGCTTTGCAGGTTTTCCCGGACAGCGCTGATCTGAGATTTTTCAGGGGAATAGGATTGTATGAAGAGGGCAGATACGAAGAATTGGTGGAGAACTTTGAAAAGGTGTCATTCGATTCCTATTCAAGGGGAGAGTATGCGATGCAATCTAATATGCTGTACGCTGAGGCATTGTACAGACTGAAGCACTACCCGAGGTCAGATTCTGTTTTCGAAGAAATGATCAGGGAAGACCCCGAGAATTATATGGTGCTTAATAATTACAGTTACTATTTGGCGGAAAGAGGGGAAAAACTGGAAAAAGCCAGACAGTGGAGCAGTAAGGTCATCAGGAACCATCCTGATAATTTCACCTATCTGGATACCTATGCATGGGTGTTGTATAAAATTGGGCATTACGAGGATGCTGAGAAATATATACTGGAAGCACTTGACAAGGGCGGGAACAATGATCCGGAGGTGAATGAGCATGCAGGGGATATCCAGATGGCACTGGGAAGCTACGATGTGGCCATGTCTTATTACAGGAAGGCGATCATTCTGGGCGGAGATCCATCGAAAGTGCAGGAGAAAATCGATCAGATCGGTGAAAATCAACATCAGGAATAAAGGGTTTTTCATCCTGCTGGCGGCAGGAATCATGCTGCAGCAGTGCAGGATCACCAGAGAAATACAAAAGGTCATCAGCCCAGAACCGGGGGGACTGGCGGGACTTGAAGAGGCCTGTATCAGGGGGGACACTCTGAGAAGCATGATGATCCGTGAAGCTGAAGCATGGATCGTTTATGAAGGCGAACAGTACGAGGTAAGCACCACCCTGTATGTGGAAAAGGATTCCATCATATACCTGTCTGCCGTGAAAAGCGGGTTTGAAATTTTGAGGGCCAGTATAGAACCAGACAGTATCAAGGTGATCGACCGGATGAACAGGGTGGTTTACCGGACGGCCATGTACAGGAAATTTGGCTATCAGCATCCTTTTACCTACGGGGATCTTCAGAACCTTATATCACGATATTTTTTTTGCAGGGAAATCAGCCATGCGAAGGATGATTTTGAGAACAGTATCGCATTCGAGATGGATCAGGAAACCCGGAAAAGACGGATCATCGTTGACAGGGATGATTTTACCCTGCAAACATTTGAGTTCTATCACAGAAGAACCGATGAATACCTGATGGGAGAAAAGACAGAAGCGGGATTGAGGATCTTTTCGAATTTCATCATCGGAGAGATTGAAATCATTGGGAGGGGTGGGATTACAGTATATAACCATCATGTGGATGTTAAAATGGAGGTGAATCCCAGGAGGTACAGTTTTATTGATCTGCAATGAGAAAACTATTCGGAATAGGGATCATTGTTTGTTTCATCGGTCCGGTCTTATGGGGACAGACAAAGGAGGAACTGGAGCGACAGAAACAAAAGGCTTTTGATGAAATCAAACTGGCCAGGGAATTGATGGAGCAGACAGAGACCAGGAGGGAGAGCTCAATACAGAGGTTGAGCATACTTCAGCAGGGGATCAATTCAAGGGCCCGGTTGATCAGGACACTGGAAAATGAAGTAACGCTGCTGGAGGAGGATATTGCGGCTTCACAGGAGCAGATCAGAAGACTGGAAGCGCAGAACAGGAAGAACAGGGACGAATATGCCAGGTTGATCTATTACGCGTACAGGAACCATACAAATTACGAAAAGCTGATGTACATACTTGCGGGAAAGACCATCTCTCAGGCATATCAGAGATATAAATACATGAAGTATATTGCAAACTACAGGAAACAGAAGGCGGGGGAGATAGAAGAATTGATCCGGGAAGTGGCTGAAAAAAAGAGTGAGCTGGACGAATTGCGCGAGGAAAAGCTGAAGTTGTTAGAGGAAAAAGAATCTGAACAGGGCCAGCTGGTAAGGGAGAGGGAGCAGCGTACGAGTATGGTCAGGGAATTGAATCAGGAAGAGAGGAAGCTCAAAAGGGAGATCGAAGAGAAAGAAAGAATCGCAAATGAGCTGGAGGCCGAGATCAGGAAGATCATTGAGGAGGAGGCAAGACGCCTTAGTGAGGGCAGTACATACGGAGCTTTGACCCCTGAGCAGGAACTTGTGGGAAATGATTTCAGGAGAAATAAAGGGAAATTGCCATGGCCGGTCGATAGAGGAATGATCACCGCAGGATTCGGGAATAACGAATATCCTGGATTGGTCGGATCAAACTACAATAATAACGGAGTTGATATCAACAGTACGCCGGGTACAAAGGTACGGGCTGTCTTTGAAGGGGAGGTGACCAAGGTTTTTGCCATCCTGGGAGCCAATTATACTGTATTGATCAGGCATGGGGAGTACGTGTCGGTCTACCATAACCTGGTCAATGTCAGGGTAAAAACAGGGGACAAGGTGTTGACAAAAGAGGTTCTGGGAGAGGCATTTACAGACGAGGGTAACCAAATTGCGACGGTACATTTCGAAGTATGGCAGGAGAGGGATATGTTAAATCCGGAGGAGTGGTTAAGTAAATAGTTTTTTTTGGAACCTTTATTTTAGGGTGACGTATAAGATGAGAGTCCATTGTCATCATTATGAAAAAAGATTTGAACATTCCTTCTGACACAGGTAATCTGAGAATGGTGGAAAAGGCGATCGACGAGCTTTCCATGGAACTGAATCTGAGCGATGAGGTATATGGAAACATCATGGTCGCTACCATGGAGGCAACAAACAATGCAATCATTCATGGAAACAACTCGGATCCGAATAAGAATGTAAAGATTGAAATATTTTCGGGAGACAGGGAGCTGAAGATACTCATTGAAGACCAGGGCAGAGGATTTGATTATTCAAATATACCGGATCCCACATCGCCTGAAAACCTGGAAAAGATCGACGGAAGGGGCATATTCCTGATGGAAAGCCTTTCGGATGAAATTATGTATCTGGAGGAGGGAAGGATCGTTGAGCTAAAGTTCAACATATAATAGTGGCGGTCAGTTTTCATAGTGAAGGAATAAAATTTCAGATCGGCCAGAAAAAAAAGCACAAAGACTGGATCAGCCAGTACATCAGATATCATCAAAAAGTTCCCGGTTCACTCAATTTCATATTCATCTCCAACGAACATCTTCGCCGTATAAACCGGGAATATTTGCAACACAATCATTTTACAGATGTTATATCCTTTGATTACAGTGAGAAAAGGGTTATTTCAGGTGATATTTTTATCAGTGTGGATCAGGTGAGGGAAAATGCAAGTACCTATGGTGTGGAATTTGATGAAGAACTGAGAAGAGTAATGATCCACGGAACTCTTCACCTGATGGGATTTGAAGACAGAGAGCAGAAGGAGAGGGAAGGGATGAGGAAATTGGAGGATGAAGCATTATTTTTGTGGAATGAATAGAAGAAGATGAATGAAGAATTCGACATCATTGTTGTAGGAGGGGGCCATGCAGGTTGTGAAGCGGCGGCAGTAGCTGCAAAAATGGGCTGCAGAACACTGCTGATCAGCATAGACATGACAAAATTTGCCCAGATGTCCTGTAATCCGGCCATGGGAGGTATAGCAAAAGGTCAGATAATCAGAGAGATAGATGCAATGGGAGGGTATTCGGGTATTGTTACCGACCGTTCCATGATCCAGTACAGGCTTCTGAACAGAAGTAAAGGGCCTGCCATGTGGAGTCCCAGGGCACAATGTGACCGGTCACTGTTCACTGTCGAATGGAGAAAGGTCATGGAAGGAATTGAAGGGTTGGAGCTGTGGCAGGACATGGTAACCGGACTGATCATCGAAGGAGACAGGGTTAGGGGCGTCAAAACACAGATGGGCATTGAGTTCAGGTCAAAAAAAGTGATCCTGACTGCAGGTACCTTCATCAACGGATTGATGCATATCGGGAGTGTTCAGATGAGAGGGGGAAGGATTGGTGAACCTGCCTCGGAAGGATTGAGTGAACAGCTGAAAACATTTGGATTTGAAGTTGGAAGGATGAAGACAGGGACCCCGGCCAGGATTGACGGAAGAAGCATCGATTTCGAAAAGCTCGAAGAACAGAAAGGGGAAACGGAGGGAAGGAAGTTCAGCTTTCTGGATTATGAAATGGATTATTCGCAGCACAAAAGTTGTTATATTGCATATACAAATGAGGAAGTGCATAAAGAACTGGAGAGAGGTTTCGATGAAAGCCCCATGTTCGATGGCACCATTCAGAGCATCGGTCCCCGGTATTGCCCGAGCATTGAAACAAAGATCGTTACTTTTTCGGAGAAGGAAAGGCATCAGCTTTTTCTTGAACCTGAAGGATTGTCGACCGTTGAATATTATCTGAATGGTTTTTCTTCCTCACTTCCGTGGGACGTGCAATATAATGCCATGAAGAAGATCCGGGGACTGGAAAGAGTAAAGATCTTCCGGCCGGGGTATGCCATAGAATACGATTATTATCCTCCCACACAGTTATATCATACACTGGAAACGAAGATGCTGAAGAACCTGTATTTTGCAGGACAGGTCAATGGGACTACAGGTTATGAGGAAGCAGCAGCACAGGGAATGATGGCGGGGATCAATGCAACGCTGGGTATCAGAGGTGACCAGGAATTTGTGCTCGGAAGGGACCAGGCATACATCGGTGTGCTTATCGATGATCTTGTCACCAAAGGTGTGGATGAGCCCTACAGGATGTTCACTTCAAGGGCAGAGTACAGAATATTGCTGAGGCAGGATAATGCAGATGAAAGATTGACGGAGATCAGCGCAGCAATGGGACTGGCCGAGAAAAGGCGTGTGGCATTACTGGAAGAAAAAAGGAATCTCAATGAGAAACTGAAGGATTTTCTGAGCACGAGAAGCATCGATCCGGAAGAGATCAACGGATTTCTGAAAAAGGCAGGGACTACTCCTCTGAAACAAAGAGTAAGAATGATAGAGGTGGTGAAGAGGCCACAGGTACAACTTTCAGATCTGGTCAAAGAAGTCAAAGAATTAAGGGAGCTTTGTGAGGTATTTGGAAACAGGGAAGAAGAGATTTTGGAATCCGTTGAAATAGAGATCAAGTATCAGGGATATATAGCAAGGGAAAAGCAGATGGCCGATAAAATCAAAAGGCTGGAGAGGATCAGGCTGGATGAGAATTTCAACTATGAAAAACTGAAAAGCATTTCCACAGAGGCCAGGCAGAAGCTATTGAAAATAAAACCAAAGAGCATCGGACAGGCTTCAAGGATCTCAGGTGTGTCGCCCAGTGATATCAGCGTCCTTCTGGTGTATATGGGGCGGTAGTTCCACGTGGAACATTAATCAGGAATGCCATGATTAAATCAGTTGAAGGAAATATTGTAGATGTGATCCGGAAGAAAATCGAGGCGGGGAGGATTATTATCAAAGATGGGAAAATTGAAAGGATCGAGAGAATGGATGGCAATCTCTCTACATGGATTTTGCCAGGATTTGTAGATGCGCATGTTCACGTGGAAAGCACAATGGTCACCCCGGTTGAATTTTCAAGGATGGCAGTCAGGCATGGAACGATCGGTGCGGTTTCGGATCCTCACGAAATTGGAAATGTTATGGGAGAAAAAGGGGTGCATTTCATGGTCGAAAACGGCAAACATACACCATTCAAATTCTTGTTCGGAGCACCCAGTTGTGTTCCTGCCACACCCTACGAGAAAGCAGGGGCGGAAATCAGCCATCTGGACATTGCTAAATTGCTTGAACTTGACGGTGTAGGGTATCTTGCAGAGATGATGAATTTTCCTGGAGTGATCCAGGGAGACCCACAGGTGATGAAGAAAATTGAAGTGGCAAGAAAAATGAGAGCACCTGTGGATGGACATGCACCGGGTTTAAGGGGAGAAGGATTGAAAAAATATGTAGAGGCGGGAATTGCCACTGATCATGAATGTACCGATCTGGAAGAAGCCAGGGAAAAGATCAGACTGGGAATGAAAATTCTTATCCGCGAGGGAAGCGCTGCAAAAAATTTTGAGGAATTGATCCCGCTGATGGGAATTGCTCCCGAACGGATCATGTTCTGTACGGATGATTGTCACCCGGATGAGCTGTCTGAAGGACATATCAATCAGATGGTTAAGCGTGCGATTTCCATGGGATATGACCTTTTTAACGTCCTGAGAGCGGCCTCTTTCAATGCGATCCGTCATTATGGTCTGGATATGGGTCTCCTGAGGCCCGGTGATCCGGCAGATTTTATTGTGGTGGATGATCTGAAGGAGATGCGGGTCAGTGAAACTTACATTGATGGGATTCCGGTCTACCATGGAGAAAAAGTCCGCATACCCCCGGTGAGAACTGTACCGGTAAATAATTTCTCGGAAAGGAAGATCACACCATCGGAGATCATCTTGAGGAAGAAATCTGACAGAATGCAGGTGATCGAAGCAAAGGACGGGTCCCTGATCACCGGTCGAAAGGTGATTCGCATTACGGGAACAGGTCCTGTGGTGGAAAGTGATGTGGAATATGATCTGATGAAAATCGTGGTGGTCAATCGATACGATCCTGCCGCAAGACCGGCAGTGGGTTTTATCAGTGGTTTCGGAATTCGAAAAGGCGCAATTGCTTCCAGCATTGCGCATGACAGTCACAACGTAGTGTGTGTGGGGGTGAGCGACAGGCATATTATGGAAACCATTCAATGGATATTTTCCCATAGGGGAGGGATCGCCGTGCATGACGGGGAAGAAATAAGTGGGTTGCCCTTGCCCATCGCAGGACTAATGACCACGATATCAGTGGAGGAAGCCGGGAAAAGATACAAGGAGCTGAGCCGGATTGCTGCAGGTCTGGGTACTTCCCTTCATGCCCCCTTCATGACCCTTTCATTTATGGCACTCCTGGTGATCCCTTCACTGAAGATAGGGGACAGGGGGTTGTTTGATGTGGATACGTTTTCCTTCACATCCTTATTTGTGTCATCCCCATGACATCAACGACCGACCTGAAAACATTGATCAAATCGCTTCCGGAGCAGGCAGGAGTGTACCAGTTTTTTGACAAAGATGGTAAGATCATTTATATCGGGAAGGCCAAGAACCTGAAAAAAAGGGTATCCTCGTACTTTTCCAGAAGCAAATTCGAATCCTTCAAACAAAAAGTGCTTGTCAACCGGATTTCGGATATCCGGTACGTGGTGGTCAACAATGAATCGGATGCCCTTTTGCTGGAAAATAATCTGATCAAAAAACACCAGCCGCGGTATAATGTGATGCTGAAGGACGACAAAACCTTTCCCTGGATCTGTATTAAAAATGAACCTTTCCCCAGAGTATTCTCCACCCGGAAAGTGGTCCGGGATGGTTCGGAATATTTTGGACCTTTTACTTCTGCATATGCAGTGAAAATCCTTCTTTCCCTGATCAGGCAAATCTACCCGTTACGCACCTGCAAGCTGAATTTAACCAGGGAGAACATTGAACGGGGAAAATTCAGGGTTTGTCTTGAATATCATATCGGGAATTGTAAAGGTCCCTGCGAAGATTTACAGAGTGAAGAGGAGTACAATGAAAATATCAGGCAGATCAGGCAGATCATCAAAGGGAATTTGACCGAGGTGATCGATTACCTGAAAACAGAAATGAAAAGTCTGTCCGATGATTACCGTTTCGAAGAAGCCAGCCAGTTCAAGGAGAAAATAGAGATCCTTTCACGTTACCAGAGCAAATCAACCATTGTCAATCCGGCCATCCACGACGTGGACGTGTTTTCCATCGTGAACGAAGAGAATGAAGCATATGTGAATTTTCTCAAGGTGGTCCGGGGTGCAGTGATACAGGCCCATACAGTAGAAATAAAGAAGAAATTGGACGAACCTCCGGAAGAGCTGCTTGCTTTTGCCATTACGGATCTGCGCAGCAGGATCCGGAGCAATTCCAGAGAGTTGATCGTTCCAATGGATCTTCAGGAATATTTTCCGGATTACAGACTAACAGTGCCCAAACAGGGAGACAAGAAAAAACTGCTGGATCTTTCGCTGAGAAATGCAAAGGGCTACAAACTGGATAAAATGAAAAGGATCGCCAGCATGAAGCCGCTGGATTCAACAGAGAGGATCCTGAAACAGCTCCAGTCAGATCTGAGACTTCAAAAAATACCTTATCAAATCGAGTGCTTTGACAACAGCAACATCCAGGGATCGCTACCGGTGGCAGCGTGCGTGGTATTCAGAGAAGGCAGGCCGTCAAAAAAGGAATACAGGCATTATCATATCAAGGGGGTTACCGGCATAGACGATTTTGCATCTATGAAAGAGGTGGTATACAGAAGGTACAGCCGTCTGATCGAAGAGAACAAACCTTTGCCTCAGCTGGTGATCATTGACGGGGGAAAGGGTCAGCTGAATGCTGCATTAAAAAGCATGGATCAGTTGGGGATCAGGAATCAGACGGCCATGATCGGTATCGCAAAAAGGCTTGAGGAGATCTATTTTCCGGGTGATCCCGTACCCCTTTATATTGACAAGAATTCGGAGTCTCTGAAACTTATCCAACACATTAGAAATGAGGCACATAGGTTCGGTATTAAATTTCACCAACAGCAGCGTTCGGGTGCCATGACCGACTCGGAACTGATGCATATTCCGGGAATCGGACCCAGGACCATGGAGAAGATCTATCAACGGTTCAAATCGATGAAGGGGATCCGGGATGCAAGTTTTGATGAAATTGCCAGTGAGATTGGTCCTTCCAAAGCTTCCCTGGTGATGGACCATCTGAAGAAGAGCGGAGAGTCCTGATCCTGGGATTTACCTGTTCCTGGACACCGTGAATTCCACCAGTTCTTTCAGGGAATCCCTGGCCGGAGAAGGGGGAAAACCGGAGAGGGAATCCAGTGCCTGATTTTTGAATTCCTGCATTTTTTCCTCGGCGAAAAGGATCCCTCCCTGATCTTTTACGAATTGAATCACTTCACGAATCACCCGCGAGTTTCGGTTCCCGTTCCTGATCTTTTTGATCATCTTCTTTCGCTGTCCGGATCCTGCCTGGTTCAGGGCATAGATCAACGGCAGGGTGAATTTTTTCTCCCTGATATCATTTCCTGTGGGCTTACCGATCAATCCGCTTGACTGGTAATCAAACAAATCGTCCTTGATCTGGAATGCCATTCCGATCTGGATACCCAGTTCATGGATCCGGTCCACCAGCTCCTGTCCTGCCCCCGCAGCAGTAGCACCGCAGGCCACACAGGAAGCTATCAGGGTAGCTGTCTTTTTCCGGATCACCTTGTAGTAGGTATCCACATCGATGTTCAGGCTCCTGGATTTCTGGATCTGAAGCAGCTCACCCTCACTCATCTCCCTGGAGGCATCGGATACGATCTCCAGGAGGGGATAATCCTGGTTGCGGACAGCCAGCAGTAATCCCCTGGCCAGTAAATAATCGCCAAGCAATACAGCGACTTTCGTTTTCCAGATGGCGTTGATCGAGAACACGCCACGGCGTTCATTTGATTCATCCACCACATCATCATGGACCAGGGTGGCGGTATGCATCAATTCGATCAGTGAGGCGGCCGTGTATGTGGATTCGGTGATCCCTCCCAGCATTTTGGAAGAGAGGAAAACAAACAGGGGCCGTATCTGTTTGCCTTTCCTGCGCAGCAGGTACCTGGTAATGATATTGAGCAGGGGGACATCGGAAGAAACAGCCTCTTTGAAGCGCCTGTTAAACTCTTTCATCTCTTCCCTTACGGGTTTCCGTATCTCCTCCAGGGTCATCATTGCTCAAAATTGCACATTTATCCTGCAAATCCGAATTGCCAGGGCACAATAAAAATAAAAATAAACTAGAAAGACAAGCTGTATACGCGACATATTTAATAACTTAAATATTGATATATTTGTATCCATTCATTATGAGCACAAACAGACGAAGGCAAAGTGCAATGGATTTTTCAGATTTGAAACCAGAAGAAGTAGAAAAAGCAGCCAGTATGATGAAGGCCATTTCACATCCCATGCGACTGACCATTCTGGGATATCTGGGTGATCATAAGCAGCTGAATGTGACAGAAATACATCAATTGCTGGGTGTGGAGCAATCCACCGCATCCCATCATCTGGGGATCCTGAAAGACAAAGGGATCCTTACTTCAAAGAGACAGGGTAAAAATACCCTTTATTATTTGAGCCACAAGAACCTGAGCAAGCTGGTCCGTTGCATCAGCGAGTGTGCCTGTGATGATTAAAAAAATGATATAATGTCAAGGATCAGGATAACGCGGGAATTTGATTTTGAGATGGCACATGCATTGTGGAATTATGATGGCCCCTGCAGGAACATCCACGGACATTCATACAGGTTATTTGTCACGGTCAGCGGTGAACCGGTAACCGATCATCACAATCCGAAACTGGGGATGGTGCTTGATTTTACAGATCTGAAAAGAATTGTCAAACAATCTGTTGTGGATTTCCTGGATCATTCACTGGTGATATACCGGGAATCCGGGGGGGAGGCACTGTCCAGGGTAAAGGACCTGTATCATAAGGTCCATGTATTTGAATTCCAGCCAACCAGTGAAAACCTGATCCTTTATATCGTCGATAAAATAAGACCCCTGTTTCCTTCCGGAATTAGCTTGCAGGCTGTAAAGCTTTATGAGACAGCTTCTTCATATGCTGAATGGCATGCCGAAGATAACAATTGATCATTTATGGAACAGGAAAAAAGACTATTTCTCCTGGATGCTTATGCGCTGATTTACAGGGCATATTATGCATTCATCACCAACCCGATGACCAACTCGAAAGGGATGCATACATCCACGGCTTTTGGGTTTATCCTGGCCCTGGAAGACATCCTGAAAAAGGAAGATCCCAGCCACATTGCGGTAGTTTTTGATCCCCCGGGGCCCACATTCCGCAATGAACTTTATCCTGAATACAAAGCACAGCGGGAAGCGACTCCGGAAGATATAGAATCCTCCATTCCATACATTAAGAAACTGATTGAGGGATTCAGTATACCCATTATTGAGGTATCGGGTTATGAGGCGGATGACGTGATCGGAACCCTGGCAAAAAAGGCTGAAAAAGAGGGTTTTACTGTTTATATGATGACGCCCGACAAGGATTTTGCCCAGCTTGTTTCCGACAGGATTTTCATGTATAAGCCAGGAAGAGCAGGTTCTCCACCGGTCATTATGGGAACCGAACAGGTCAGGGAAAGGTTCCTCGTGGAACATCCTTCCCAGGTGATCGATATTCTGGCCCTCTGGGGGGATACTTCGGACAACATTCCGGGCGTGCCGGGGATCGGAGAAAAAACTGCCAAAAAACTGATCAGTCAGTACCAGAGCGTGGAGAATATCTACAGGAACCTGGATCAGATCAAAGGCAAACAGAAAGAAAAACTGGAAAACTCCAGGGAACAGGCGGTCCTGTCAAAAAAACTGGTAACCATCTCACAGGATGTTCCCATCCATCTGGATATTGCCGGCATGGCCCGGGGTGCCAAGAAACGGGAATTGCTCCGGCAAATCTTCAGCGAACTTGAATTCAAGAACCTGGCGGAGCGGATACTTGGAGAGGAATCCGGCGCCAGCACCGGTTCGGCAACCGGGGGACAAGCGACCCTGTTCGATCCTGCCGGTGCTTCCGGAACCTCGTTTAACGACCCGGGCTTTGGTTCCATCGAGACCATCGGACATCAATATCTGCTGGTCAATGACCTGGAAGGGGTTAAGGAGCTTGCCGGAAAACTTTCGAATCTGAAAGAATTCTGCTTTGATACCGAAACTACCAGTCTGAATTTTATGGACGCAGCACTTGTGGGTATTGCATTTAGCTGGGAAGCCCATCGTGCGTATTATATTGGCTTCAACGAAAATGAAGATGAGATCCGCAACTGGCTGGAGGTTTTAAAGGGTCCTTTTCATGATCCGGAGATCGGAAAAATCGGTCAGAACCTGAAATATGACATGCATGTCCTGATGAATTATGGCCTGGAGATTCAGGGACCGTTATTTGACACAATGGTTGCACATTTTATCCTTCAGCCGGGACAGAAACACAACCTGAATATCATGGCCGAGCAGTACCTGCATTATTCCATGGTAAAGATCGAGGAATTGATCGGGAAGAAAGGTGCACGTCAGCTATCCTTCAGGTCCGTTTCCCCGAAAGAGGCCTGTGAGTATGCAGGAGAGGATGCCGATATCACCTTACAGCTCTCGGAAATTTTCAGAAACAAACTGAAAGAAGAAGGTTTTTCACAGCTCTCGGATCAAATCGAAATGCCGCTGGTACCGGTTTTGATGAAAATGGAACATGCGGGGGTCAGACTGGATGTGGGTGCTCTGAAGGGGTTTACCGAAAGAATCAAAGAAGAAATTTTTGCCCTGGAAAAGGAGATCTATGGGCTTGCCGGCTATCAGTTCAATATCGGATCTCCAAGGCAACTCGGGGAAGTGCTGTTCGAACGTTTGAAGATCGTATCGGATCCCAGGAAAACCAGGACCAAACAATATGCCACAGGCGAAGAGATCCTTGTCCAGCTGGCCGACAAGCACCAGATAGTTGGCAAAGTACTGGAACACAGATCGTTGAAAAAGCTTTTGTCTACATACGTGGAAGCCCTTCCCAGACTGGTCCGCCCGGAAACCGGCAAAATCCATACCTCCTTCAACCAGGTACAGGCTACCACGGGACGCCTCTCGTCCGTCAATCCCAACCTCCAGAACATTCCCATCAGGGAAGAACGCGGAAGGGAGATCAGAAAGGCATTCGTTCCTTCCGGAAAGGATTACGTTTTCTTTTCGGCCGACTATTCCCAGATCGAATTAAGGCTCATGGCCCATCTCAGTGAGGACCGGCAAATGATCGAAGCATTCGTAAACGATGAAGACATTCACACTGCCACCGCCGCAAAAATTTACGGTGTCTCCCCTGAGGAGGTGACCAGGGAAATGCGGAGCAGGGCCAAGACAGCGAATTTCGGTATCATTTACGGCATCTCGGCTTTCGGGCTCAGCCAGCGGATGCGTATTCCCAGGTCTGAGGCAAAAGAGCTGATCGATGGGTATTTCTCCACCTATCCCGGGGTAAGGACCTATATGGACCGGTGCATCAGGATCGCCAGGGAGAAAGGATATGCTGAAACCATGTATGGCCGAAGGAGGAGCCTCCCCGATATCCTGTCAAGGAATTCAGTAGTCAGGGGAAATGCGGAAAGAAATGCCATCAATACCCCCATTCAGGGATCTGCAGCCGACGTGATCAAGATCGCCATGGTGCATATCCAGCAGGAATTTGAAAAAAAACAGCTCCGAAGCAGGATGATCATCCAGGTTCATGATGAACTGAACTTTGATGTGTGGCAGGAGGAACTGGACCAGGTACGGCAGATCGTCAGGGATCGAATGGAGCATGCCACCCACCTGCGTGTTCCCCTCACTGTGGATATGGGAGCAGGAGCAAACTGGCTGGAGGCCCATTGATCATTCTTCTCTCAAGCTGGCTGCCACCGGTACCCCGCCGTTCCGGGTGAGGACTTCTTCCACCAGTCCGGGTTCATAAAGCAGTTCCCTGGCTCTATCCAGCTGACGGTCGTTCTGGATCTGTGCCAGGATCCTTCCCGACTGGTAATAATACCTGTTCACGATCTCCTCGGTAAGAAGTTGACGGATCTCCTCTTTGAAAGTATACAGATCTTTGAGATTATCGTGGGATAATTTCTGCTTGAGTTCTGCAAATTCATCCTTTGCAAGTTCGTGATATTTTTCCCTTTTTGCAGTTTGTTCCAGTCTTTCAAATAGCTGTTCACTTGCTGTCTGAAACTGAAAATCCTGTTGTTCCACAAAATCCTTGAACGATCTGTATTCCTCATCAGTGAGGCTGAACCTTTCGGCAGGAGCGATCTGATCACGGGAAGCGCGATAACGGGTTGCAAAATCAAAGATAAGGTTCTGGGTATAGAGTTGCAGAGTGATCTCGGCAAGATCTTCGGGATCCGCTTCGAAATCGGGACGGATCCCTCCGCCATCATAGACCAGTCTTCCGTTTCTGGTTTCATACTCCGAGATAAGTGAATCGGGTACCGTTCCAACGCTGCCATCTTCGTTCCGGTGGGAGTAATCGAGTGCCTGGATGCATCGACCACTGGGAATGTAGTATTTGGCAGTGGTTACTTTAAGCTGTGCATTATATTTGAGCGGACGAGTAGTCTGGACCAGACCCTTTCCAAAGGTGCGCTGTCCGACGATGACCGCCCTGTCCAGATCCTGCAGGGCGCCCGCAACAATTTCAGAGGCAGAGGCAGAACCTCGGTTGATCAGTACCACCAGGGGGATGTCCCTGTCCAGGGGCTCCTTCTGGGTGGTATAATCTGAATCCCATTGCTTGACCTTTCCCCGCGTGCTGACAATAAGTTCTCCCTTATCCACGAAAAGATTGCAGATTCTTACCGCTTCGAGCAGCAGTCCTCCGGGATTACTCCTCAGGTCAAGGATCAGGGATTCCATGTTGTCATTCTGCTTCAGTGATTTCAGGGCATCTTCCACTTCTTTTCCCGCGCCGCTGGTGAAATTGGAGATGCGGATGTACCCGGTGCGGGGATCGATCATACCGTAATAGGGTACGTTCTGGATGGAGATCTGCTCCCGGACCAGGGTGAATTCCAGTGGTTCATGTTCGCCGTAACGATGGATGGTTAAATGAATCTCTGTGCCCGGTCTGCCTTTCAGTTGTTCACTGACCGATTCAATGGGCTGATCCTTTGTGGACAGGCCATCCACTTCCAGGAGGATGTCACCGGGTCTTAATCCGGCCTCGGCCGCAGGGAATCCTTCATAGGGATCTGCAATCATTACCCGGTCACCGGATCGGCGGATCAGCGATCCGATCCCGCCGTATTCACCGGTGGTCTGGAATTTGAAATCATCCATGTTCGATTCGGGAATATAGGTGGTGTATGGGTCCAGGGAGGAAAGCATGGCATCGATGCTGGTGGTCACCAGCTTCTCCGGATCGGTCTCATCCACGTAAAACATATTCAGCTCCCGGAACAGGGTATAAAAAATATCCAGGTTCTTTACAAGTTCGATGTCTTTGTTCCGCAGGGTGGTGAATCCTGTTCCCAAAAGGATGACGATCAGTGCCCCGATATAGATCTTGCGCTTCATAATCCCAATACTTTACTGTTGTTTCTAAACCGCTACAAATATACCTGAAAAATAGTGTTATCCTTATTTTTTTTGAATCTCTGCTGGTTTGTATCTTTGTGGCCAAACAGAATGCAAATGCCGGGCCAGGATATACTTTCGGGATCATTGTTCAAAGTCTCCCAGCTGGGCGGGGGTGAAATAACCACAGGCGGGCCATTGATGCTGATGGAACGGATACAAACAGCCCCCCCGGGATGGCTGTTCATCCTGCTTTTTGGCCTGGCCGGATTTTACGCCTGGATCAGAGCCTATTACGGAAATATGATTTTACAAACGGTTCAGGCTACAACCAATTACCAGGTAACCCTCAGGATGTTCAGGGATAACAGCGTGGTTCAGAAACAGCTGGACAATGTCCTTTACTTGCTCTATTTCCTGAATGGTGCTTTTTTCCTGTACCTGCTGGAGATGTGGTTTGAAAAATTCCCCTATGGATTGCACGGAGCACCTCTTTATCTGTTCAACATCGCCCTGCTGGCCGGGGTATTTATGGCAAGGGTTGTGCTGGTGAATGTGACCGGGTTTCTGTTCAACAGGGTGGGGGTATTCCGGGAATATCTGTTTAATATTTTCATATTTAACAAAATCCTCGGAATTGGCTTGTTGCCTTTGCTCCCTTTCGTGCTGTATACAGGCGGCCGGGTCCAGCAGGCTTTTTTCTGGATTTCAGTGATAGCGGTTCTTCTTACTGGGATACTGAGAGTTGCAAGGAGTGTGATATTTTCTTTACGGAAAGATATTTCAATTTTGTATATGTTTTTATATCTTTGTGCCCTTGAAATGGTACCTCTAATGCTGTTGTATCAATGGATAGAGGATGTTCTGTAATTTGAGGTCTAAAGAAAGCATCTATGGGAAGAATTAGGAAGATTCTCGTCTCTCAGCCTGAACCTGAGAATAACAAATCCCCCTATTTTGAGTTGGCCAGCAATCACAATCTGAAGATCGATTTTCGTCCGTTCATTCACGTAGAGGGGGTAAGCGCAAAAGAATTCCGCCAGGACAAAGTCGATCTGGGTTCTCATTCAGCAGTCATATTTACCAGCAAAACAGCCATTGATCATTACTTCAGGATGCTGGAGGAAACCCGTACAAGCATTGCCGATACTACAAAATATTTCTGCGTTTCCGAGGCAACTGCTTACTATCTGCAAAAATATATTGTGTACCGGAAGAGAAAGATTTTTTTCGGGAAAGGAAAAATCAATGATCTTCTTGAGATTATGCTGAAGCACAGGGACGAAAAATTCCTTTTGCCTCTCTCGGCCGCCCACAAGGAAGAAATACCCCTACTGCTGAAAAAGAGCAATATCAATTTTACCAAAGCGATCCTTTACCGGACCGAATGCAGTGACCTGTCGGATCTGGCCGACGTGAACTATGACATTCTTGTGTTTTACAGTCCTTCCGGTATTAAATCACTTTTTCAGAACTTTCCGGATTTTGAACAGAATAACACCAAGATAGCTTCATTTGGCACAAAAACCGCAAAAGCTGTTCAGGAAGCCGGACTCAGACTTGATATCATGGCTCCGCAGCCAAAGGCTCCCTCCATGACCATGGCCCTGGAGAATTTCATCAAGGAGTACAACAAGAACAATGGAAAAGGCTGAAATTGGCCGATTTTTCTTTTAGGAAACAGGAAAGGATCACCAGCCGCAGGATCTTGTCTTCCCTGTTCACGGAAGGGAGGCTCATTCAGGTACATCCCATCAGGATCATCTATCTGGTCTCCTCTGGTGGCGATTATCCCGCTGCCGTCGCTGTAGCCGTTCCCAAAAGGGTTTTCAGAAAAGCGGTGGACAGGAATCTTCTGAAGCGAAGGATCAGGGAAGCTTACAGGCTCAGTAAACCCTCTTTTTATTCAGTGCTTGCGGGGAAGGATCTGGGTGTGAACCTGGTTATCCTCTACCAGCATCATAAGATCACCGATTTTCATACCATCCGTGATGCCCTCCGCAGGGGGCTGGAGATCCTTCTGAAGGAGATTTCCGAACAGGGCTAGTGAATAATGGTCCGGCCACCCAGACCCACCGAAAGAGCTTTTTTTACCTGCTCCAGGCTCTGGATGCGCACGATCACACTGTTCAGCTCATCTATGTTGTTGGATTTCTCGCTCCCTCCCAGTTCTGTTCTTAACCCGGAAAGTGCTTTCTCCACCACGGTCATCTTGTAGGAAAGCAGCGATTTGGGTACCTCATATCCCAGGTTTTCACCGGGCAGTTCCACATATGCTTCCTTCCTCTTCCAAACCTTGCTCAGCTCATACCGGGATGTAAAGATGTCCACTGCCAGTTCCCTGACCCCGGGGTGTTCATGGTAGACAAAGAATCGCTCGGTCACTTTTTCGCCGCGCTCGATGAGTCCTTTTACATCTTCGAAGATCTGTTTATAGACCAGGTTGGTGAATTCCAGTTCATCATTTTGAATTTCACGGATAATGTACCGGGCCACCGTAATCGGGGTATTCTCCTCACTGCTCAGATGAAGTTCCTGGTTTCCGAATTTGAGCAGGAAATAGATGATTTCCCTTTCTTCGATTTCCGAGTAAACATGTTCCACAAAACCCGGTACGACCGGTTGCCTGGGAAGTGTGGTCCGGGAAGTTTCCTGCTGATCCCGGTCTCTTCTCTGCTCCTGTTTCCAACTCTGTTCCAGTCTTCGACGGCGGATTTTGTTCACCTCGTTATAAAGGACCTTTTCTTCCACTCCCAGTTTCCTGCTGGTCTCTTTCAGCAAAATACTGCGCATAATCCCGTCGGGAATACCAGCCACCGATCTGACAATGTCGTTGATCAGCTGGGCGCGTTTGATGGGATCCTGCTCGGCCTCAGAGAGCAGGATATCGGTTTTAAAAGAGATGAAATCCTTTTCGTTGTCATGGATGTATGTAAGGAAACCGGAGGAGTTGTGCTGCTGAGCAAACGAATCCGGATCCTCTCCTTCCGGAAGCATGACCACTTTCACATTCATCCCTTCTTCCAGGATCATGTCGATTCCCCGGAGGGAGGCCCTGATACCCGCTTCATCGCCGTCGAAGATGATGGTGATATTGTTGCTGAACCGTTTGATCAGCCTGATCTGCTCCTGGGTCAGGGATGTCCCTGAGGAAGCCACCACATGTTCGATGCCCGCCTGGTGCATGGCAATCACATCGGTATATCCTTCCACCAGAAAACACCGGTCGTCGGTTACGATCTTTTTCCTTGCCTGGAACAATCCATAGAGGACTTTACTTTTATGGTAGATGTCCGATTCGGGGGAGTTCAGGTATTTGGCAATGTTCTTATCCGATTTCAGGGTCCGGCCCCCGAAACCGATCACATTCCCCGAAAGGGAATGGATGGGAAAGATGATCCGGCCTGCAAATCGGTCGAAAAGGTAATTGTCACGCTGTATGGAAAGTCCTGTCTTGACCAGGAAAACATCCTTGTACCCGTTCTTTCTGGCTTCCCTGGTAAAGGCGGTACGTTCCTCCGGACTGTATCCGATCTGGAACCTTTCAATGATATCGTCCCTGAATCCGCGTTTGCGCAGGTAGCTCAGTCCGACCGCTTTCCCCTCGGATGTTTCCAGCTGGCGGGTGAAGAAGGTCTGTGCAAAGGAGGTGACTGCCAGCAGGCTTTCCCGTTCGTTTTTCTGCTGGATCTCCTCTGCTGTGAGTTCCTTCTCCTCCACCGGGATGTTGTATTTTCTGGCAAGGTACCGGAGGGCTTCAGGATAGGAAAGCTTTTCGTGTTCCATCAGGAATCCCACCACATTTCCCCCCTTACCCGAACTGAAATCCTTGAAGATTCCCTTGGAAGGGGATACCATGAAGGAAGGGGTTTTCTCATTGGTGAACGGACTCAATCCCTTGTAATTGGCCCCGCTTTTTTTGAGGGTTACGAAATCGGAGATCACATCCACGATATCGGCGGTTTCAAAAATCCTGTTTATGGTCTGCTGATCAATCATTTCGGTTGTGATCAATGGCTGGTCTCCGATGGTCCGGAGGATCATTTAAAAATAACGAAACATATTGAATTATCCAGTTGGTCCAAAACCGTTATATTTACCTGCGAAGATTTGTTCACAGGAATATGAAATTCGGCACAGTTATTAATTGCATGGACGGAAGGGTGCAACTGCCGGTACTCCGGTATCTGAAGGACCATTATGAGATCGATTTTTTTGATTCTGTCACCGAAGCGGGACCCATCAGGATCCTGACCGAAAGAAAAGAGCAGTGCAGGTTGACCGCACTGAAGGAACAGATCAGGGTTTCCATGGAAGCGCATCAATCCAGGTTCATTGCGGTGGTGGGTCATCATGACTGTGCAGGAAATCCTGCAGACAGGACCATGCAGGAGCAGCAGATTGAAAGGGCCCTGCAGATCCTGAAAAAATCCTATGGAAAAGCAATCACTTATGTGGGATTGTATGTCAATGATCGATGGCAGGTCGAAGAATATCTGAAACTGGAACCGTAAAATGAAAAAACTGGTTGTTCTCAGCGGGGCGGGGATGAGTGCGGACAGCGGGCTCAGGACCTTCCGGGAAATGGGGGGATTGTGGGAGGAGTATGATGTCTATGAAGTGGCCAGTCCTTCCGGATGGGCCAGGGACCGCGGACTTGTGCTCAGGTTTTATAACGAAAGAAGAAAACAGCTTCTGGAAGCAAAGCCCAATGCGGCTCATGAGGGACTGGCAGCCCTGGAAAAAGATTTCCGGGTCCGGATCATTACCCAGAATATTGATGACCTGCATGAAAGGGCAGGTTCGGGACATGTTTTGCACCTGCACGGGGAACTCCGGAAGGCAAGAAGCACGGCCGATCCTGCACTGGTCTACGAGATCAAAGGCTGGGAACTCAACGAAGGCGAGTTGTGTGAAAAAGGATCACAGCTGCGTCCCCATGTGGTATGGTTCGGGGAAGCAGTTCCGGCCATCGAAGAGGCGTCCGAAATCGTTTCGGACGCCGATATTTTCGTTATCATCGGGACATCCATGAGTGTATACCCTGCTGCGGGATTGATCAATGAGGTTCCTAAGGGTGTGCCTGTCTATGTAATTGATCCCAATGAAGTATCCATACCCGGGTATCCTGACCTGCATGTAATCAGGAAAAGAGCGTCAGAGGGGATCGACGATCTGATGAAAGAATTACGAAAATTTATTCGCTGATGAGGCATCTATGGTTATGGCCGCTTTTGCTGGCCGGTTGCATTTCACTGCATGCACAGAAGTTCAATGCCGGACTGTTCGGAGGGGTCACGGCGTCACAGGTGGACGGTGATTCATACAGCGGCTTCAATAAACTGGGGGTGAGTGCCGGGGCATTTGTGAACCGGTTGATCGATTACCAGATCTACTGGCAGATGGAAATCAAATATGTCACCCGGGGAGTATATAAGGGACCGACAGACAATGACCAGACCCTGTACGGGAGCACTTATCATTATGTGGAACTTCCGCTCAGTGTACATTACCTGTATGATGAAAAGATCCAGGTGGAAGCGGGGGCCTCTCCGGAAGTGCTGATCACCACCAGGTTCTGGGACCAGGACGGCACCATTGATCCTGCCACGTACCCGGATAACAGGAGGATCGGATTAAGTGTTTTCGGCGGATTGTACTACTGGTTCAATCCTTCCCTGGGGGCCGGGATCCGTTACACCTATTCGGCCATCCCTTTCCGGGATCCGCAGGAATGGAACCATCCACGCTACCGCGGATATTTTCATAACGTCATCAGCCTCACACTGGCCTATAAGCTCATGCATCCATAAGCCGGTTCTCCGGTCAGTACCGGCAGCAGGGATCTGTCAACGTGATCAGGCGCAGCATACCGTGGCAATGTAGATCCGGCAGTAGAAAGTGTTCAGGAGTTCTGTGGCGCATGCTTCCAGGGTGGCACCGGTGGTCACCACATCATCGATGAGCAGGATCTTCTTTCCCGATAACTCCGGCGAATGGGGGGCAATCCTGAAATTTCCGGATACATTCTCAAAACGGGAAAGCCGTCCCATGGAGGTCTGTGAATCATGTTGTGCTGACCGCACCAGGACATGGGTTTCCACGGGAATCAAAAGCACCTCCGATACCCCCCGTGCGATCAGTTCACTCTGGTTATACCCCCTTTCCCGGTATCTTTTCCGGTGAAGGGGTACCGGAATGATCAGATCACATTGAGAAAAGGCCGTCTGTTTCAACTCATGTCCCAGCAACCTGCCCATGTAAATCCCGGACCTACGGTTTCCGCGGTATTTGAGTTCGTGAAGAAGGGCCTGATAAGGGGAGCCTTTTTCAAAGCGAAAAAGAGAAGTGCCGCACTCTACGGGGACCCTTCCCCAGAACAGCATGCTCACCGGATTCTCCGGATCATCCGCGAATCCTGTCCTGGGCATTCTGTATTCACATCCCAGGCAGAGAACCTCTCCCGGAATTTCCAGGGATTTTCCGCACACCGGGCAGCTGACCGGGAAAAACAGCATCAGCAGATCCTGCAGCCAGCGGATCATGTTTTCTGTGTTGATCTGCCGGGAAAGGTTCTGATCAGCGTGTATGGTCTGTGTTTTTCGTGGACAGCAGACCGCAGGCAGCCTGGATATCCTCTCCACGGCTTGCCCTGATGGTGGCGATGATCCCTTTGGCTGTTAATTTGTCCCTGAATTGCCGGATGGTAAGCTCATCGGGAGATTGTAGCGGGATCCCGGGTATGGGATGATACCGGATCAGGTTGAGTCGGCAACGGATCCCGTGGAGGATCCGGGAAAGTTCATTCACATGCCTGGCCGAGTCATTGAATCCCTTAAAAAGAATATATTCGAACGATACCCTGCGCTGTCTGCCGAAATCCCAGGAACGGATCTCTTCAAGAACCTGATCGAGGGGGTACACCTTTTCCACAGGCATCAGCTTTCTGCGTTCATTCCCGAATGGCGAATGCAGGCTCACGGCCAGGTGGACCCGGCTCTTCTGCAGGAACTCCCGCATGGCCGGAATGATCCCGATGGTGGAAACGGTGATCCGTCTGGGGCTCAACCCAAATCCCCAACCGGAAGTGAGGATCTCCAGGCTGCCGAGTACTTCCGTCAGGTTATCCAGGGGTTCTCCCATTCCCATGTACACAATGTTGGTTATCTGGTTTCTTTCGGGCAGACTGCGATACTGGTTCAGGATCTCCCCCGCGGTGAGATTGCCGTGAAAACCCTGTTTCCCGGTCATACAGAACAGGCAGCCCATTTTGCATCCCACCTGAGTGGAGAGGCACACTGTGTTCCTTTTGCTTTCAGGGATATAGGCTGTTTCTACAAATTTTTTTTCCGGGACGGGGAAAAGGTACTTTTTTGTTCCGTCGTCAGATTCCTCCACACGGACCGGTTCATGCAGTCCCAATTCGAATGCTTCATCGAGAATAGCCCGTGCTTTCCTGGAAAGGTTGGTCATCTGCTCAAACCGGGATACATCTTTTTTGTAAAGCCATTCGGAAAGCTGGCGCCCCGTGTAGGCAGGCAGATCCAATCCCGCTGCGACGGCTGTAAGTTCGTCCAGTGTTTTCCCGAACAATGTTTCCCGATGCTTTGTTTCTGACACGCGGCAAAGTTAATACATTCCTCAGATCCACCGTGCGCTACCACACCGTGCGCATTCGACCACCGTCGATAACGAAGGTTTCACCGGTCACATAGGAGGCGGCTTCGGATAGGAGAAAAATCGCCGCTTTCCCCAATTCGGAAGGGTCGCCATACCTGCCCAGGGGGATCTGGTCGAAATTGATCTTTCTGACGTTTTCAAGACTGATCCTCCATTCGCCCGAATGGTGAAGATCCAGCGACCTCAGCCTTTCCGTATCGAAAGACCCCGGAACCAGGTTGTTGATCCGGATATGGTCCTCTGCCAGCTGGAAAGAAAGGCTTTTTACCAGACTGGTCACGCCAGATCTGTAAACATTCGAGAGCAACAGGCTGTCAATAGGTTCCTTCACAGAACTTGAAGTGATCGTTAAAATAGATCCGGCTTTTTTCTTTCGCATTTCAGGAAGGACCTCACGGATCAGTCGCACCGCGCTCATCAGGGTATTTTCGTAACCCAGCAGCCAGCCGCTGTCATCAATATCATCGAATTTTCCGGGAGGAGGACCCCCTCCGTTGACCAGCAGGCCGTCAACGGTACCCATTTCCCTGATGGTGTTCTTTACCCAGAACTCGATGGAATCCGAATCGGACACATCCAGCACGGAAGGATAGATGACCGAACCGGGTACTTCCTCCCGGATATTATCGGCAGCTTTCCTGATGTTTCTCTGATTCCTGCTCCCCATGGACACGGCTGCCCCTTCCAGCGCGGCCTGACGGGCGACTGCAAATCCAAGCCCCCTGCTGGATGCGGCCACCATCATCACTTTGTCTTTTAATCCCAGTTCCATATGTGATCATTTTACGTTGAACTTAATCTTAACTCTGGATGAAGTTTATGTTTGGGCCCGGATCAGGCAGGATCCGGTTCCACGGGATCGCCCTCCAGGCGGCTGATGATCACTGCTCCCACGCTGTCGCTGAATACGTTGACCGTGGTGCGGAACATATCCAGGATCCTGTCCACCGCCAGGATAATGGCCACCCCTTCCAGGGGGAGACCCACTGCGTTCAGGATGATGGACATCATCACCATCCCGCTCATGGGCACGCTGGCCGCCCCGATGGAGGCCAGGACCGCGGTAAGGACAATGATCCCCTGCTGTGCCATGGTCAGATCGAATCCGTAGACCTGGGCAATGAAGATTGTGGCCACACATTCGTACAGGGCGGTGCCGTCCATGTTGATGGTCGCCCCGATGGGAAGGACAAAACCGGCGGCCTTTTTGGAGGCGCCGGAAGTCTCGGTAACCGCCTTCATGGTCAGCGGGAGGGTCACGATGGTCGAACAGGTGGTAAATGCAGTCATCAGTGCCGGAAGCATGCCGCGGTAGTGTTTGATGGGATGGAATTTCCCGATATATTTCAGCAGCAGGGGAAGGGTGACAAAGAAATGGATGGAAAGGGCGAAAAGGACCACCAGGAAGTATTTACCCAGTGAAGCGAATGCACCAAAACCGGTTCTGGCAACAATTTCGGCAATGATCCCGAATACCCCGATGGGGGCAGTCCAGATCACGAAGGAAACCAGCTTCATCATGGCCTCAAATGCGGCCCTGAAAAAGTTGCCCATCACATCGCGATGTTGTTCTTTCAGCTGGGTGACAAAGAACCCGAACAGCAGGGAAAAAAAGATCACCGGCAGAACATCTCCCTCGGCCATGGCCTGGAACGGATTTTCAGGGATGATGTTCAGCAGAAGGTCCCCGAAACCCTGGTCCACTGCCCCGATCACCTCCGGTTCCCGGTCCAGTCCGATGTTGGCATTCTTTCCGGGCTGGAAGATATTGACCAGTATCTGACCGGTCAGAATGGCAAGCAGGCTGGTGGCAAGATAATAGAAGAGGGTCCGCAGGCTGATCAATCCCAGTCCTTTGCCGCTTCCCACCTGGATGACCGCGCTGACAATGGAGGTGATGATCAGGGGAAGGATGGCCATGCGCAACAGGCGGAGAAACAACTCCTTCATGGGCCCGGCCACAGCCAGGATGGGCTCACCCACCAGCCATCCGAACAGGATCCCCAGGAAAAAACCGGCAAAGATCAGATAGGTAAGGGTATATCTCTTTGAAAGCATTGGGCCAATAAAGTTAAAAAGCTGTGAAATATAAAAGCATACTTATCAACATCCTTTCAATTTTACCCCCATAAACTTTAATTTTAGGATGGATTTGAAGGATTCACAAAATATCGTGGAAACACCCTTGATGAAGCAGTATCTGGCTATCAAGGCGAAACACCCTGATGCTGTACTCCTGTTCAGGGTGGGTGATTTCTATGAAACCTTCGGCGAGGATGCCATCCGTACTTCGGAGATCCTGGGGATCACCCTCACCCGCAGGTCCAATGGTGCGGCATCATCCGTGGAACTTGCCGGTTTCCCCCATCATGCCCTGGATACCTATCTTCCGCGGCTGGTCAGGGCAGGTCAGCGTGTAGCCATCTGTGAACAGCTGGAAGATCCCAAACTGGCAAAAAAGATCGTGAAACGGGGGATTACCGAACTGGTGACCCCGGGAGTAACCCTGAACGAACATGTACTGGATCACAGGGAGAACAATTTTTTGGCCAGTGTCTACCCGGACCGTCATATGAACGGGATCTCCTTTCTGGATATTTCCACCGGTGAATTCCTGACCTCTCAGGGAGACCTGTCCTTCATCGATAAGCTGTTAAGCAGTTTCAGGCCCAAGGAAGTGCTGGTCCCGAAAAGCAAGAAAGAAGCATTCCTGGAGGCTTTTGGGGAAGATTATTATCTCTATCCCCTGGACGAATGGTTTTTTAACAGCGACCATGCCCGGGAGAAGCTTCAGGATCAGTTCGGGACCAGGTCCCTGAAAGGGTATGGTATTCATGACATGGAACAAAGCATTGCGGCCAGCGGATCCATCCTTCAGTACCTGGAAGTGACCCAGCATACGCATACCGGCCACATTTCGGGACTTGCCCGGATCGAGAAGGATCATTATGTCTGGCTGGACCGTTTCACCATCCGGAACCTGGAGATCTTTCATCCTATCTATGAAGGAGCACGGACCCTGCTGGATGTCATGGACCATACGGTCACTCCCATGGGCTCCCGTCTGTTGAAAAGATGGATGGCCCTTCCCCTGAAGGATATGCTGCTGATCCGGGAAAGACATCACATGGTGGAGTACATCAGGGATGATCAGAGGTTCCGGGAATTTATCGGTGCCCAGATCAAGCAGATCGGGGATCTGGAAAGGATCATATCCAAAGTGGCCGTGGGAAGGATCAGTCCCCGTGAACTGGTACAGCTGAAAAATGCTCTGGCCTGCATTGAGCCCCTGAAGCAACAATGTCATGAAACCGGCCTGGAGGTCCTGCAGAAACTGGCCGGTCAGCTGGATCCCTGCGAACAGGTGAAACAGCGGATTGAAAAAGAGATCACCGAGGATCCGCCTGTCATGGTGAACAAAGGAGGAGTGATCGCCTCCGGGGTTTCCGGCGAACTGGATGAGCTGAGGGAGATCATGCATTCGGGCAAGGATTTCCTGGTGAACCTGCAGCAGAGAGAGACCGAACGCACAGGGATTTCAAGTCTGAAGGTAGGTTTTAACAATGTTTTCGGTTACTATATTGAGGTTCGCAATACCCACCGTGACAAAGTGCCGGAACAATGGATCAGGAAACAGACCCTGGTCAGTGCCGAGCGGTATATCACCGAAGAGCTCAAGTCGTATGAAGAGAAGATCCTGGGCGCGGAGGAGAAAAGCCTGGCTCTGGAAGCCAGGCTTTTCCGGGAACTTGTTGAGTGGATCGCCCCCTTTGTTGAAACCATCCAGCTGAATGCATCGCTTGTGGCCAGGCTTGACTGCCTGCGCTCATTTGCGCACAGCGCTGCCATCTATAACTATTGCCGTCCGGAGGTGAATGAAGGGACCACCATCGAGATCATCGGAGGACGCCATCCGGTGATCGAAAGACAACTGCACATTGACCAGGAATACGTAGCCAACGATGTAAGACTGGATGAAGACCAGCAGATCATCATCCTGACCGGACCCAATATGTCGGGGAAATCAGCTTACCTGAGGCAGACCGCCCTGATCGCACTGATGGCCCAGATGGGGAGCTTCGTTCCGGCAGACGAAGCCCGCATCGGTTGGGTGGATAAGATCTTTACACGGGTGGGGGCCTCTGACAACATCTCCCTGGGCGAATCCACCTTCATGATGGAAATGCTGGAAGCGGCCAGTATTCTGAACAACCTGTCCCAGCGGAGCCTGATCATCCTGGATGAGATCGGAAGGGGAACCAGTACCTATGACGGGATCTCCATTGCCTGGGCCATGGTGGAGTACATTCATGAGCGACCCGGAATAAAGGCCAAGACATTGTTCGCCACCCATTATCATGAACTGAACGAAATGGAAGCCTCCTTCTCCCGGGTCAGGAACTACAATGTATCTGTCAGGGAGCTGGATGACCGGGTGATCTTCCTCAGGAAGGTGGTTCCGGGAGGCAGCGAGCACAGTTTCGGCATCCATGTGGCACAGATGGCGGGATTGCCGGGAAGTGTTGTAAAAAGGGCCGGGGAGATCCTCAGGGAACTGGAGAAGACCGGAGGGGAAAAGAGCCTGGGGAAACCGGTAGGAGAACTGGCAGGACAGCGGGAGGGACTCCAGATGAGCTTTTTCCAGCTGGATGATCCTGTACTGAAACAGATCCGGGATCAGATCGCCGGCCTGGACATCAACAACCTCACTCCGGTGGAAGCCCTGAACAAACTCAACGAGATCAAGAAGCTGTCAGGATTGTAGGGATATCCTTCCGGAGAAGGATGGGTGGACTTACCCCGAACTTTAACCGAACTTAAATTTCAGGTGTGCAATCTTATGGGCAGTTAGATATAAATTATCAGGTTATTATACTATTTAGGTTCTTTTCTTCTAATACAGACTTCTTAAAAAATAGTCGGGATTAAAGGTTGTAAAAATACGTAATACATTGTTATACAGTATTTTATAGACTACCATGAAAAAATAACTACACATTGACAAATGTGTGTCGAAAAATAAAACTATACATTTAATTGTCTCAAAACGCTTGTTAATAGATTGTTGAAAAGAAAAGGGTAAACATAATCAATATTTTTGTACATTTGCTTAAATAAATGCATGTCAGTCGAATACGCATAACAGACTGATAACA
>JBNJEV010000019.1:0-46416 GCA_051746185.1 Bacteroidota bacterium | reverse complement strand
CGAACGAAACTTAGAAATAATCGGGGAAGCAGTAAACCGGATTATTAAAGTTGATCCTGAGTTTCAGATCGAAAATGCGAAAAAAATAATTGGAGTCCGTAACAGGATAATACATGGATACAATAGCATTTCACATGAATTGATTTGGAGTATTGTTATTAATCACCTCCCAAATCTTTACAGAGAAATATCAAACCTGATCGACAACAGGTAATACCCCGGCAACAACTTTGTTCAAAATTTAATCCTCACCCTGGCGATTGAGGATTATTGTTCGGCAGATCACCAATATTCACTACATTCGTATCAAAGTACAACCCAATGAACCAGTTCAACCGCATCCTGCTCAAGCTGAGCGGGGAAGCACTGATGGCCGGGCGGTCCCACGGGATCGATCCCAGGCAGCTGAATGACTATATTGAAGAGATCATCGAAGTCTCCCGCCTGGGAACCCAGGTGGGGATCGTCATTGGCGGGGGGAATATTTTCAGGGGGATTTCCGGGGTGGAGGCCGGGTTTGACCGGGTGAAGGGCGATTACATGGGTATGCTGGCCACGGTGATCAACGGACTGGCACTTCAGTCGGCAATTGATGCGAAGGGAGCCGCGGCCAGGCTTTTTACGGCCATCCGGATGGAACCGGTGGCTGAATATTACTATAAACCCCGTGTGATCGGCGCCCTGGAAAACGGGGAGATCGTGATCTTCTCCGGGGGGACCGGCAATCCGTATTTCACCACCGATACGGCCGCGACCCTGCGGGCGGTGGAGATCGAGGCCGATGTGATGCTGAAGGGAACACGGGTGGATGGCGTATACACCAGTGATCCTGAAAAGGATCCGGAAGCCGAAAAGTACGATGAGATTACCTTTGACCAGGCCCTTCAGAAAGAACTTCGCATTCTGGACCTTACCGCCTTCACCATGTGCAAAGAGAACGGCCTGCCCATTATCGTGTTCAATATGAATGAGAAGGGGAACCTCAAAAAGCTCATTTCCGGGAAAAAAATTGGCACTTTAGTCAAAATTTGAATATATTAGACCGCTTAACGGAATCTGCCTGCACCATGAACGATGATGTCGAATTCGTACACGAGATGACCAGGGAAAGAATGGACAAGGCCATTGATCATCTCGATAATGAACTGGTCCGCATCAGGGCCGGAAAAGCCAATGTTCATATTCTTGACGGGATCATGGTGGAGTATTACGGGACTCCCACTCCGCTGAACCAGGTTTCCAACATCAGCACCCCCGATGCCAAGACCATCCTGATCCAGCCGTGGGAAAAGAACATGATCGATCCCATTGAAAAAGCGATCCAGAATTCCAATGTGGGCATCACACCGGTGAACAACGGAGAAGTGATCCGGCTGACCATCCCCCAGCTCACCGAGGACCGGAGACGCAACCTGGTCAAACAGGTCAGGAATGAAGGGGAAAATGCGCGGGTCAGCATCAGGAACAGCCGGCGGGATGCAAACGACGAGCTCAAGAAGATGCAGAAAGAGGGTCTCTCGGAAGATGAGACAAAAATAGCCGAGGACAACATCCAGAAACTCACCGACGAATATATCGAAAAGGTCGACCAGATCGTGGAGGCCAAGGAAGAAGACATCCTGACCATCTGAGGGTCCATGAAACCTGACCGGCCCTTTCTTGTTTATGCGATCATCCTGCTTGTTCACCTGTTGTATTTCTTCTACGGTGTATTCCGTCCGCCCGTCTCCCTGCCCGATACCGGCGATTACCTGAACGCATCCCATCACCTGTTCGGCCAGGGGGTCTTTTACTGCGGGGATCTGTCGGAACCCGTCAGGGAGGAGCTGTTCACCCGGCGTCCCCCGCTTTATCCCATCCTGCTGGGCATCCAGTTCCTGACCGGCTCGGAAAATCTGGTATACCTGTTCCAGATCATCCTCTCCATGGTCTCCATCATGGTGGTTTTCCGGATCTTTGCCCCGGAGAGCCGCGATCAGAAGCCCCTTTTCCATGTGGCCGCCCTGGTGCTGATCCTGGCCACCCCCGCCCAGTTCATCTACTCCAGCAGGATCATGGCCGAAATCCCCTTTCAGCTCCTGATCGTCCTGTCGGTCTGGTCCCTCTTCAAACACCTGAAAACACAGGAACAAAAATACATCTGGCTGTTCCATCTTTTTCTGACCCTGGGAATGGCCACCAAACCCGTGCTCTATCCTTTCGCGGCCGTCAGCCTCGTCTTTTCCCTGTACATGTTCCTGGTCACCCGGAAAAGAGTCTGGATCCTGGCCCTCTGCCTCCCTCTTATCTGGATCGGGGGCTACCGGTACTGGAATTATCAGCGTACAGGCTCCACCCAGTATTCCAGCATCCAGACGGCCAATCTGATCAACTACAACCTGCGTTATTTTATCACGAGCCGGGAAGGACCTGCCGTGGCCGCGACCGAGGTAGACATGCTCTACGACCGCTGTGCGGAGACCGATTCCTACCGGGAAAAGAACCTCTGCCTGGAATGGGGAGCAAGGGAGATCATCCGCACCAGGATGAGTGAGTATGTACTATTTCACCTGAAGGGAAGCGTGCGTTATTTCATAGACCCGGGAAGGTTCGATCTGGTAACTTTTTTCAGGACCGGGGAAACGGAGGGACCGGGATTCCTTGATACAGTGCACAAGCGCGGCATCCGGGGTGCCTTTGGTTTCCTGGGGCAGCAGGGTCCGGGACTGATACTCGTCCTGGTGCTGATCGGATTCTTTAAACTGGTGAAAGTGACCGGTTTTGTCTATTATCTCTTCCGCCGGCAGCAACCGCTTCACCTGCGGATCTTCCTTTTCCTGCTTGTCGGTTATATGGCAGTGGTGACCGGACCGCTGGGAGCCTCGCGTTTCCTGCTGCCTGTGGAACTGCTCATCATCGGCGGTGCGGTGAGAGGCTGGACGGCGATTTTGAAGCCTACATCTCCAGGATCCGGTAGAGTTCATCCAGGTCAGGTGAAAGGATGATCTCGGTACGCCGGTTCTTCCTGCGTGCTTCGGGTGTATCGGCCGGATCCACCGGAAGATACTCCCCCCTTCCGGCAACGGTGATCCGGGTGGGATCGATGGAGGCGGCATCCAGCAGGATCCGCACGATGGAGGTGGCCCTCAGTACGCTCAGATCCCAGTTATCCTTGATGGAAGATCCTTTTCTGAAGGGAACATCATCCGTATGCCCTTCGATCATAATGTCGATATCAGGATTGTTCGCCAGCACAGCCGCCAGCTGCCTGAGGGCCCTCACCCCTTCCGGGTCCACGACAGTGCTACCGGTCTGGAACAGCAGTTTCTCTTCCAGGGATACATAGACCTTCCCTCCTTTCCGGGTAACGGTCAGCCCCTGACCCTCAAAGCCGAGCAGTGCATCCGCCACTTTCTCCCTCAGCTCATCCAGGATGGCATCCTTCTGGTTCAGCATCTCCTCCATTTCCATGAGCCTGGCGTTTCGCGCCTCCAGTTCCGCCTGCAGCCGGGTTACATCCTGCCGCTGTCCGGCCACATTCGCTTCCAGTTCCCTGAGCATCTGCTCCTTTTTGGCCAGATCTTCCTGGGTGCTCTGCAACTCGTTGAGCAGCCTGCGTGTTTCCCGGGCGTTCCCCCTGAGCAACGCCTCATGGGTGGATTCCAGGTCACTGTACGCCCGTTCCAGCCGGGTGACCTCCTCCTGCAGCTCATCCACCTTCCGGTAGAGTCGGATGCTGTCCCGGACGAATTTTTCCTGTTGCTCTTCGACCTTGTCGATCCTGGCGCTCATTTCCCGGTTCTCAACGGTCAGATGTTCGTTCTCCGCCATCAGGTCGTCCCTTTCCTGCTGCAGATCCTCGCTTTTACGATCCAGCCGGGTAAATTCCGTCGCGGGGACGCAAGATCCCAGGAAGGCGACCGCAACCATGATTACTATTCCTTTTTTCATCCTGTTTACATAACGCAACAATCGCTGAAAATTACATAAAATCGCCCGGGAAAGTGAGCCAAGATATCAACATCCTGTATTATTTATATCTTTGCAGAAGAATATATTCCTTATGGAGGGTCAGACAGGTAATTATCAACTGCTGAGGACCATTAACAGCCCGGCCGACATGAAGCACCTGACGCCGGAACAACTTACCCTGCTCAGCAGGGAATTGCGACAGTTCATCATCGAAATCGTCTCCTCCAATCCCGGTCATTTCGGCGCCAGCCTGGGTGTGGTGGAGCTTACAGTGGCACTGCATCATGTTTTTGATGCTCCCCATGACCAGATCATCTGGGATGTGGGACACCAGGCATACGGCCATAAGATCCTTACCGGACGGAGGGAGACTTTTCATACAAACCGCAAACACAAAGGAATCAGCGGTTTCCCTAAACGGTCAGAAAGCCCTTACGATGCATTCGGCGTGGGACATGCCTCCACTTCCATCTCCGCCGCACTGGGAATGGCTGCCGGGAATGAATACAAAAAACAGGACGACAGGCATGTGGTGGCCGTGATCGGGGACGGGGCCCTGACCGGGGGGATGGCCTACGAGGCACTGAACAATGCGGGTCATGCCCGCAAGAACCTGCTGGTCATCCTGAATGACAACAACATCGCCATTGATCCCAGTGTGGGGGCCATGAAGGATTACCTGCTGGACATTACCACTTCCAAAGCCTATAACAAGGTAAAAAATGAAGTCTGGAACCTGCTCGGACTTCTGAACAAGATCAACCCGAATGCCAGGGAATATGCACAGAAGATAGAAAGTGCCCTTAAATCCATCGTCCTGAAGCAGAGCAACCTGTTCGAATCGCTCAACTTCCGGTATTTCGGTCCGGTTGACGGTCATGATGTCCTTCACCTGGCTGATTTGCTGAGGGATATGAAGGAGATCAAAGGACCCAAGCTGTTGCATATCATCACCCGGAAAGGGAAAGGGTTCGCCATGGCCGAGAAGCAACAGACTGCCTTCCACCATCCCGGAAAATTCAACATGTTTACCGGGGAACTGATTCACGTACCCTCGGATAAGCCTCAGCCGCCCCTCTACCAGCATGTATTCGGGGAGACGATTCTCGAACTGGCCAGGACCAACAAAAAGATCGTCGGGATCACCCCGGCCATGCCCACAGGATCCTCCCTGAAGATCATGATGGACGAAATGCCCGACCGTACCTATGATGTAGGGATCGCCGAACAGCATGCGGTTACTTTCTCGGCCGGACTGGCCACCACGGGGATGGTTCCGTTCTGCAACATATACTCTTCCTTCATGCAGCGCGCATACGACCAGGTGATCCACGATGTGGCCATTCAGAAGCTTCCCGTGATCTTCTGCCTTGACCGGGCCGGACTGGTGGGATCGGACGGGGCCACACACCATGGAGCCTACGATTTGGCCTATTTCAGGTGCATTCCGGAAATGGTGATCGCCTCCCCGCTCAATGAGATCGAACTGAGGAACCTGATGTATACCGCCCAGCTGAAACCCCGGGGTCCTTTTGTGATCCGCTATCCCAGGGGACAGGGAGTAACGGTGAACTGGAAACAGCCTTTCGTTGAAATCCCGGTCGGGAAGGGACAGCAGCTGTGCAGCGGCAGCGATCTGGCCATCCTTTCCATCGGTCCCGTCGGCAATGAGGTGGTCAGGGCCATTGAATTGCTTGAAAAGGAACACATCAGCGTGGCCCATTATGACATGCGGTTTTTGAAGCCTCTGGACAACATGCTTCTGAAAAGTGTCTTCTCAAAATTCGACAAGGTCATCACCGTGGAGGATGGAAGTGTTGTCGGGGGACTGGGAAGTGCGGTGATCGAATATATGAACGACAACAACTACAGGGCCAGGGTGCTCAGGCTGGGGATCCCCGACCGCTTTGTGGACCACGGAAGCCAGAAAGAGCTTTACCATGAATGCGGATACGATGCACAGGGCATCGTCAGTTCGGCCAAAAACCTGGTGGGTTCCAAGATCCTTACCCGGGCCATGTAACTTCCCGCGCCATGTAGCCCTAAAGATCGAACCTGATCCCCTGGGCCAGGGGCAGCTCACTGCCGTAATTGATTGTATTGGTCTGCCTGCGCATGTATGCTTTCCAGGCATCCGAACCCGATTCGCGACCGCCTCCCGTTTCCTTCTCGCCACCAAAGGCCCCTCCGATCTCCGCACCCGAAGTTCCGATGTTCACATTGGCAATACCGCAGTCGGAACCGGCTCCGGAAAGGAACTGTTCGGCCTCTTTCAGGTTCAGGGTAAAGATGGCCGATGAAAGACCCTGTGGCACATCATTGTTCAGGGCGATGGCCTCGTCAATGGTCCGGTACCCGATCAGATAAAGCAGGGGAGCGAAGGTCTCATGCTGAACGATCCTGTAATGGTTCTTTACCTCTGCCAGGGCGGGAACCACGTAGGTTCCCGATTCATAGCCATCGCCTTCCAAAGGATTGCCGCCGTAGATGATCTTTCCTCCTTCCTGTCTGACCTGTTCCATGGCATGCCGGAGAAGTTCCACCGCATTCCGGTCCACCACCGGTCCCACCAGCATTTGCTCATCCAGGGGATTGCCGATGCGTTCCGATACCTGCTTGTATGCCTTCACCAGCCTGGACTTCACTTCCTCAAATACCTCTTCCTGGATGATCACCCGCCGGGTGGTGGTACAACGTTGTCCCGCCGTACCCACCGAACCGAAAACGATGGCCGGAATGGCCAGATCCAGGTCCGCGTGCCGGGATACAATGACGGCATTGTTCCCTCCCAGTTCCATGATGGAGCGCCCCAGCCTTTTGCCCACGATACCGGAGATCTTTTTCCCCACCTCTGTGGAGCCGGTTACCGAGAAAAGCGGGATCCTGCTGTCTCCCGCAAAGTTCTCTCCGAGGACCGAAGAACCGGCTACCACCAGGTTGAACACCCCCTCGGGGACCCGGTTCATTTTCAGCACATCCTGGATAATACGCTGGGTGGCAATGGCGGTCAGGGGAGTCTTTGAGCTGGGCTTCCACACCACAACGTTTCCAGCCACGGCAGCGATCATGGCATTCCATGCCCACACTGCCACAGGGAAATTGAAAGAGGTGATCAGCCCCAGGATCCCCAGCGGATGGTACTGATCGTACATCCTGTGTTGCGGCCTTTCCGACTGCATGGTATACCCGTACAGCTGCCTGGACTGTCCGACCGCAAAATCGCAGATATCGATCATTTCCTGGACCTCACCCAATCCTTCCTGGTAGATCTTGCCCATTTCCAGGGTCACCAGGAAACCCAGGTCCTCCTTGGCTTCCCGGAGTGCCAGACCGATCTGTCTCACCACCTCGCCTCTCTTTGGAGCAGGGATGCTCCTCCAGCAGAAGAAAGCTTCCTTTGCCGCCCTGAGCACCTTTTCGTAATCGTCCAGGGTGGCATTGTTCACCCTGGCAATGACCTGTCCGTCAATGGGGGAGACCGAGGCGGTTTCTTTTCCCTTTGTATCCAGCCATTCCTGGCCCGTGGCGGCACCCGGATTCACCTCCCGGATACCCAGCCGTTTCAGTACTTCAACGGCCTGTTCTTTGTATTTTTTTTCCATATGCACCGAATTGAAATTTCTTTAATCCTTTTTAACAAAATTAGCAATGCATTGGCTCTTAAAAGATATTTAAGAACATGCCTTTCCGGAAAGCGAAAGGGGCTTGCCAAATCACCTGAAAAGCATTAACTTCGCCCTCATTCAGCAGAGGCCCAGGTGGCGGAATTGGTAGACGCGCTGGTCTCAAACACCAGTGATAGCAATATCGTGCCGGTTCGATCCCGGCCCTGGGCACGATCCTTAACCGGATGTCGGAAGAAAATACAAAACCGGGCAAAGAACCGGGCAAAGAGAAGCAGCTGGCCATTGACAGGCGGTACCTGAAAATGGCCGCTATCTGGGCCACAAACTCTTACTGCAGGCGGAGGCAGGTGGGAGCATTGCTGGTCAAGGATAAGATGATCATATCAGATGGGTATAACGGAACTCCGTCAGGTTTTGAGAATAAGTGTGAGGATGAGCATAACAATACCAAATCCTATGTGCTGCATGCGGAGGCCAACGCCATCACCAAGGTGGCCAAATCCAACAACAGCAGCGAGGGATCCACACTCTACATCACCAGCTCTCCCTGTATGGAATGTGCCAAGCTGATCATCCAGGCAGGGATTACAAGGGTGGTGTTCTCCGATAAATACAGGATCAGCGACGGACTGGATCTGCTGGAGAGGGCGAAAATAGAAGTGTTATACCTTCCGGAAATCCCGGACGATACGTCCTCCTGATCCGATGAATGAAAGAATTTTGTAGGTATGAAGATCAACAGGGAAAAAATTATCATATTTATTCCGATCATAATCAGCCTGGCGCTGATCGTCGGAATTGTAGTGGGTAACTGGATCACCGGGATCCGCATCAGGAGTATTGTAACGGATGAGGTGAGCAAGCAGCATTTCAACATCCGTCCCGGTCTGAATGTAGGATCCGGTTTTTCACTGGTCCCCAAATCGAACAAGATCTCTTCGGCCATCCAGTATATCATGAACGAGTACGTGGATACGGTCAGCATGAATGAACTCAGCGAATCGGCCATGCCCGCGCTGCTGGAGGAGCTGGACCCCCACTCCCTCTACATCCCCGCCAGTGAATTTCAGCGTTTCTCGGAACCGCTCGTGGGAAATTTCAGCGGGATCGGGGTCTCGTTCAACATGACCGATGATACGGTGGCCATCATCAATACCATCCCCAACGGTCCGTCCGAAATGGTGGGGATACAGCCGGGCGACAGGATCATCAGGGTGAACGATTCCCTGGTGGCGGGAGTGAACATGCCCAGCGATGATATCGTGAACATGCTGAAGGGCCCCAGGAACACGGTGGTGGAAGTGACCATTTACCGGAGGGGTGCTGACGATCTGCTGGATTTTGAGATCACCCGGGACGAAATACCCATTAACAGCGTGGATGTGGCCTATATGATCGACGATGAGACCGGTTATATCAAGATCAGTCAGTTTGCACAGACCACCTACCGGGAATTCATGCAGGCCATTGAAAAGCTGAAGTCCATGGGAGCAGGCAAGCTGATCCTTGACCTGAGAGGAAACGGAGGAGGGATCATGGATGCGGCCACCCGGATCGCCGATCAGTTCCTGGAGGAAGGGCAGCTGATCGTCTATACCGAAGGCCGTACCCGTCCCAGGGAAAACGAATACGCCACCTCCAAAGGGATTCTGAAGGATGACAGGGTGGTGATCCTGATCGACGAGACCAGCGCCTCTGCCAGTGAGATCCTGGCAGGTGCCATCCAGGACAATGACAGGGGACTGCTGGTGGGCAGAAGGACCTTCGGGAAGGGCCTGGTCCAGGAAGAAATGCGGTTCAACGACGGCTCCGCACTCAGGCTGACGGTGGCCAAGTATTACACCCCTACCGGCAGAAGCATCCAGAAACCCTATGATAACGGAAGGGAGGATTATTACCACGATCTCAATGCGCGGATCATACGCGGGGAACTCGAACACCAGGACAGTGTCAAATTTGATGATTCCCAGAAGTTCGTCACTCCCGGCGGCAAGATCGTGTACGGCGGCGGAGGGATCATGCCCGATATCTTTGTCCCCGTAGATACCACGAGCATTTCAGAGTATTACAACCAGATACGCAGCCTGGGTTTGATGTACAGGTTTGCATTCCTTTATACCGACCTGCACCGTTCCGAACTGGAGCAATTCACCACAGCCGGCCAGATCGAGGGATACCTGGATGACCAGGATATCATTCCCCAGTTCATCAACTATGCAAACGAAAAGGGGGTTCAGCCCGATTACGCTGATATCCGGACCTCCCGGCAGGTCATGGAAAAGAGCATCAAAGCTTATGTGGCAAGGAACATCATCGAGAACGAAGGATTTTATCCCATCATAGCTGAAGTTGATAACGTTCTGCAGATGGCCATAGACACCATCTCAAAACTCTGACCCGGACAACCGGGACTCTGATTTCTGGCATCAAAATTAAACCATCCGTTCCGGATTGCATCTAACCAGTGAAAGTGTTAATTTACTCATAATTAAATGTGACGTACAATGAAAACTCAATGGATTATGATGGTCATTGCATTCCTGTTTGCAGGGATCATGGCGACGGAAACAAATGCCCAGCCCAGGCACGGCTTCGCAGGCTGGAGCCTGCTGGACCTGACCGACGAGCAGGAGGAGGAGCTGACCTCCCTGAGACTCGAACACTATAAGGAAGTCAAGCCTCTGAGAAGCAAGATGATCGAGCTGAAAGCCAGAGAGAGAACCCTTCTTGCAGAAGACAACGTGGATATGAAAGCGCTGAACAATGTGATCGACGAGCAGACCGATCTGAATAACAAGATCAGGAAACTGAGGGCCGAACACAGGGTGCAGGTAAGGTCCCAGCTCACCGATGAGCAGAGGATGATCCTGGATCAGAGAAGGTCAAACAGATACCTCGGAAAGGGACGCGGATTTGCAGGTCCCCGCGGAATGCAGGGCCGGCGGGGCGGATTCGGACCCCGGGGTGATGGCTCCGGACGATGGGGTGATGGCTCCGGACGATGGGGCGATGGCTCCGGAGGACGGGGACTCGGACCCTGCGGACAGGGATTGGGCCCCCGCGGCTGGTAAGCATGAAAAGAAAAGGGAGGCTGTCTCAAAAGTCTTTCATTAATGATCTTATCGAGGGATGCTTTCTCGTAACGTGCTAATTTGCTTCGCAAAAGATGCCAGGTTACTTCAAAAGCATCCCTCAGATAATGTTGACACGGGACTTTTGAGACAGCCTCTTTTTTTTGCTGGAATAAAGACCTCACCGGGCAATCAGAGACAACACCTTTTCCCGGATGGCCCGGGCGGCGGGTTCGGGTTCCTCGAGGAATCCCATGTGTCCGGAATGCTTCAGCCGAAGTACCGATGCACGGGGAGCAAGATCCGTTAGCTTCTCAAAAACTTCTTCAGGAATGTAATTGTCCTTCATCCCTCCGATCAGCAACAGGGGAAGTTTGTCGTTTCTCAATATCCCGGTTCGGTCGGGCCGCTGTTTCATGCCGTTCAGAAGGGCCACGATCCCCTCTTCGCTGTTCCCCATGGCCATTTGCTTCACCTGCTCAACCTTTTCTTCCATGGGCTCCAGATTGCTGTCAGCAAACATTTTGGGAATATTCGTATTGATGATCTGTCTCTTTTTCCCACACCTGATCACATGGATCTCCCGGTCGCGGTTTTGCTTTTTCTCTTTCGTATCGGCAAAACAGGTGGAATGGAAAAGAGAGTATCCCGACAGCCTTTCCGGATACAGCTCTGCAAATGCCATGGCGACATATCCTCCCAGGGAATGGCCCACCAGGAAAATTGTATCGATCGCCTCGGCTTCAAGAATGGCACGGGTCGCTCCGGCAAGGTCTTCCATCAGATGGACCTCTCCCCAGATGCCCGAATCACCGTGCCCGGGCAGATCCATGGCAATGACCCGGAAGGTGCCGGTGAACCTTTCCGCGAATCCACTCCATACATTTCTTGTTTCCAGGTAACCGTGGATCAGAAAAATACATTTTCCCTCTCCCCTGTCGTCATACACAACGGGGACCCCTTTGTGAACAATACTTTTCTGCATATGCTTATTAATCCCCTCCCTGCAGATTGAGCTGCAGCGGATTGATCTTCTCTCCCCAGTAGACGGTGGTATGCGGGAACGGGATCTCAATACCTTTTTCATCAAAGGCATATTTGAGCCTTCTTCTGAATTCACGTCCCACGTTCCATTGCTCGATGGGCTTGGTCTTGAGACGGGCCTTGATCACCACGGCACTGTCACCGAACTGATCCACTCCGAATATTTCGATGGGTTCAATGATCTTCGCTCCGAACACCTCATCCTTTTCCATTTCGTTCCCTACCTGGCGAATCACCTCCACAACCTTATCGGTATTCTCCTTATAGGCCACCCCGATATCAAAGACCATGGCGCTCCACTCCTTGGTCATATTGGAAAGGGTGTTGATCTTCCCGTTCTGTGTAATATGGACCACCCCTGAAAAATCACGCAGGACAACCGTTCTCAGTTCGATCCTTTCCACCAGGCCGCCCGTACCGTTGATAATGGCCACGTCCCCCGTGCGTATCTGGTTCTCCAGCAGGATAAAGAATCCCGAGATCACATCCCGTACCAGCTCCTGTGCACCAAACCCTACGGCCAGACCCAGGATACCGGCACCCGCCAGAAGGGGACCGATGTCTATCCCCACTTTTTTCAGAATAATCATGAACACAAGGATCCAGACAATCACCTTTCCGACCCCGAGCAGGATCCCCATGAGTGTATCGACCCTTTTTGCGACCTCCCGGATGTCCTGCTCCTCTGCACGTCCGCCCCGGCGAAGGAGCAATTTCTTTAATCGCTTCACCCCGAACTTAAGGACCCTCAGTACAATCAATAAAACAATGATCAAAATCAGGATGGAGGGTAATTCTGCGATACTCCAGTCAATGAATTTCCTCAGAATATTTTCCCAGAAATCTACAGTAAAAGCATCTTCCATATTGCTTCGGTTAACTATTAAATGGTTAATATTTATGGATCACATCAGATTTTCGATCTCCCCGGAATCCATAGGGATATTCTCCATCAGATCTTCCGGTCCCTTATCCGTAATCAATATAACATTTTCCAGCCTGATTCCCAATTTTTCTTCCGGGATATACAGGCCCGGTTCACAGCTGAAAACCATTCCGGGTTGCAGGGGAACGTTCCGGTCAAACGGATCATGTACATCCAGACCGACGGAGTGGGAGGTTCCATGCAAAAAATATCTCTTCCACAGAGGTTGCTGGGGATCCTGCCGTTCGGCCTGTTTACGCGTATAGAGACCCAGCCGGATGTGCTCTTCCTGCCAGAGGGTGCCCACCCTCTGATGCAAATCATCCAGTTTCTCTCCCGGCACCATCATCTCCCGGGCTTTTCTGTAAACCTTATGCACGGAATCATAAAGTTCCCGCTGTCGCCCCGTAAACCTGCCACTGACGGGCACGGTCCGGGTACAGTCGGCCGCATAGTTGTTGACCTCTGCCCCGAAATCCATCAACAGCAAACTTCCTTCCCTGCATTCCCTGTTGTTATCAGCGTAATGAAGGATCAGAGCATTCTCCCCGCAGGCGATGATGGGATCAAAGGCATGTCCCCCGGCCCCCGACCGGATGAACTCGGCGATGATCTCAGCTTCCACCTCATATTCCCTGATCCCGGGACGGATCACGGAAAGGGCTTTTCTGAACGCCGACCCGGTAATGGTACACGATCTCCGAATCTGCTCCACCTCCAGCGGATCCTTGATCATCCTCAGTTCAGCGAGAAGAGGGGCCAGCCGGGCAGGTTTCAGCCGGGGATAACGGTCCGTGATGGTGGAATACATTTCCCCGTCAAATGTATTTAGGGCTGACCGGGGACTGCTGTCCCGGGGAAGGTTAAAATATACGGTTCCCGCCCCGGGGATCAGCTTCCCGATCAGTTGATCCCTTTCATCCATATTCCTGACATGGTCGATCCCCGAGAGCGCGGAAATCTCACCAAACGCCGGCTTCGGGCCATGCCATACTTTCTCTTTTTCCGATTGTTCTACAGTCAGAAGAACCTCTCTCAAATCTTCCTGCGGATGGTCAGGGCACATGAAAAGAATATATCCCGGTTGATTGATCCCCGTCAGATAAAAAAAATCCGATTGCTGGCGGTACGGATAGTACTGATCCCTGTTGCGGGGTATCTGGTAACCGGAGCAGATCACCACTACCGATCCCGCTTCCAGTCTGTTTTTCAGTTTAGAACGATTCTTTAGAAACAACTCTGCCGGGACGGGACCTGATTTCAAGTTTTCTTTATATTTGTCTATCACCCTTATGCAATTTAAGTAACTTATTTTAACTGTACTCATATGTCCAGCATTTTCACCTCCTCCATCGGAAAGAAATTCCTGGTCTCGCTGGCGGGGATCTTTCTGATCCTTTTTTTGCTGGTCCACCTGGGGATTAACCTGACAGTCATTTTGTTCGACGATCCCATGGTATTTAACCGGGCGGCGAATTTCATGGCCAGTAATATCGTGATCAAGGTCTTTGAAATCGTTCTTCTCGGCGGACTCCTCCTCCATGTGATCTATGCACTGATCATCCAGGTCCAGAACTGGATTGCCCGGCCCCGGAGATACATCAGGGCCAATTACTCCAACACGTCTTTCTTTTCAAAGTTCATGATCCACACCGCGGCGATCATCCTGGTATTCCTGGTCATTCACTTCATAGATTTCTTTTTCCGGTTCAAGTTCGGCGAGGCCAGTGAAGTGATCGTGGAGGGCGTGGTTTATCATGATTTTGCCACAGAAGTGATCGATAAATTCAAAATGCTTCCGTTTGTTATTTTCTACATCGCAGCATTCCTATTCCTGGGTTTTCACCTGATCCACGGATTCCAGTCAGCCTTCAGGACCCTGGGTTTGGACAACAGGAAATATACCCCGGCCGTGCATGTGCTGGGAATCATCTATTCAATCATCGTGGTAGCAGGCTTTTCGGCCATCCCCCTGGTGATCTACTTCATGTAATATCAATCTCCTGATTATGGCAAAGCTTCAGTCAAAGATCCCGCAGGGCCCCATCGCAGAAAAATGGTCCACCTACAAATCCACCCAGAACCTGGTCAATCCGGCCAACAAGAGAAAGCTTGATGTGATCGTGGTGGGAACCGGTCTGGCCGGGGCATCGGCAGCAGCATCGCTTGCGGAACTGGGATTCAAGGTCAAGAACTTCTGTTACCAGGACAGTCCCAGGCGTGCACACAGCATCGCCGCCCAGGGAGGGATCAATGCAGCCAAAAACTACCAGAATGACGGAGACAGCATCTACAGGCTTTTTTACGATACCGTGAAGGGAGGCGATTACCGTTCCAGAGAAGCGAACGTGTACAGGCTGGCGGAGGTCAGCAACGAGATCATCGACCAGTGTGTGGCACAGGGAGTTCCTTTTGCGCGCGAATACGGGGGGACCCTGGACAACCGCTCCTTCGGGGGAGCACTGGTCTCCCGGACATTCTATGCCAGGGGCCAGACCGGACAGCAGCTGCTTCTGGGAGCATACCAGTCTCTCAGCAGGCAGGTCAAACAGGGCAATGTACAGATGTACCCGCGCATGGAAATGACCAATCTTGTGAAGGTGGATGGCCGGGCCCGGGGGATCATCGCCAGGGATGTGATCACCGGAAAGCTGCAACGTTTCAGTGCCCACGCCGTAGTCCTTGCCACCGGGGGATACGGAAACGTTTACTACCTTTCCACCATGGCCATGGGCGCCAATGTCAGTGCCGCCTGGCAGTGTTACAAAAAAGGTGCCCTGTTCGGAAATCCATGCTTCGTTCAGATCCATCCCACCTGTATTCCCGTTCACGGGGATTACCAGTCCAAGCTGACTTTGATGAGTGAAAGCCTCCGCAACGACGGACGCATCTGGGTCCCGAAAAATAAAGAGACCGCCCGCAGGTTGCAGCAGGGTGAGATCAAGGGCAGCGAAGTCCCTGAAGAAGAACGCGACTATTACCTGGAAAGGCGTTATCCTGCCTTCGGGAACCTGGTGCCCAGGGATGTGGCTTCCCGGGCCGCCAAGGAGCGCTGTGATGCCGGATACGGGGTAAATTCAACCGGACTTGCTGTTTACCTGGACTTCAAGGATGCCATTGAGCGCCTGGGGAAGGATGCCATTGAGGCAAAATACGGGAACCTGTTCCAGATGTACGAAAAGATCACCGATGAACATCCCTATGAGGAACCGATGATGATCTTTCCGGCCATCCATTATAATATGGGAGGGATCTGGGTGGATTACGAACTGCAGACCACCATCCCGGGACTGTATGCCATCGGGGAGATCAATTTTTCGGATCACGGGGCCAACCGGCTGGGCGCATCTGCATTGATGCAGGGACTGGCCGACGGATACTTCGTGCTTCCCTATACCATCCAGAATTACCTGGCCCATGAGATCAATGTTCCCAGGCTCCCTACCGATACCCCCGAGTTCGAAGAGGCAGAAAATGAGGTTAGCGGGCAGCTGGATAAACTGATGTCCATCAAGGGTAACAGGACCGTGGACAGCCTGCACAAAAGCCTGGGGAAGATCATGTGGGAAAATATCGGAATGTCCAGGAACAGGGAAGGGCTCATCAGGGCAAGGAAAGAGATCAGGGAACTCAGGGAGCGCTTCTGGTCCGAGGTGAAGATCACGGGAGAACGGGACGACCTGAACCCGGAACTTCAGAAGGCACTTAAACTGGCCGATTTTCTGGAACTGGGAGAGCTGATGGCCATTGATGCCCTCCACAGAGAGGAATCCTGCGGGGGGCATTTCCGGGAAGAATACCAGTCAGAGGAAGGGGAGGCATTGCGGAACGACAGTGCGTTCAGCTATGTGGCGGCCTGGGAATTCAAAGGACCGGACCAGGACCCGGAATTGCACAAAGAGCCCCTCAAATTCGAATTTATTGAACTAAAGCAGAGAGATTACAGATAAAACGGCATAATCCTATTGGCAATGGATCTGAAACTGAAAATCTGGAGACAGAAAAATGCGCAAAGCAAGGGGAGGTTCGTGGACTATGAGGTGAAAGACGTTTCCCCGGACAGTTCTTTTCTGGAAATGCTGGATGTTCTGAATGAGCAGCTGATCTCCATGAATGAAGAGACTGTGGTCTTTGACCATGACTGCAGGGAAGGCATATGCGGGACCTGCAGCCTGTACATCAACGGCCGTCCGCACGGACCTGATGACCTGATCACCGTCTGCCAGCTCCACATGCGCAAATTCAAGGACGGGGACACCATCGTGATCGAACCCTGGCGGGCCCGTGCATTCCCGGTGGTCAAGGACCTGGTGGTGGACCGGTCCTCATTTGACGTCCTGATCCTGGAAGGGGGGTATGTTTCGGTGAACACCGGGAGCGCCCCGGATGCAAACATCATTCCGGTGAAAAAGGAGAAGGCCGATCTTGCCATGGACGCAGCCATCTGTATAGGATGCGGGGCCTGTGTGGCTGCATGCAAGAATGCTTCCGCCATGCTTTTCGTGGGTGCAAAGATATCTCACTTTGCCCTGCTTCCCCATGGAAAGGTGGAAACGAAAAAGAGGGCAAAACAGATGGTGGCCAAAATGGATGCACTTGGATTCGGGAACTGCACCAACACGGGAGCCTGCGAGGCCGAATGCCCCAAAGGGATCAAAATGGCCAACATCGCCCGCCTCAACAGGGAGTATTATAAAGCCGTATTTTAGTCAGCTTCGCATGGTAGCCTCCACATCGGCCACTGTTTTGGGAATGGGCGAGCCGAGTACGCGGTAGCCGTCATCTGTGACCAGGATATCATCCTCGATCCTTACACCACCGAACCTGCGGTATGCATCCAGGCGGTCATAATTGATGAACTGCCCGAATTTTTTCTCCTCCTTCCACATGTCGATCAGGGCGGGAATGAAATAGCAACCGGGCTCATCGGTCAGAACAAATCCCGGTTCCAGTTCCCGGGCCATCCTGAGATAGGCCAGACCGAACTGTTCGCTTCTTTTGATCTGATCGTTGTATCCCACATAATCTTCTCCCAGTCCCTCCATGTCGTGCACATCCAGTCCCATCATATGTCCCAGTCCGTGCGGCATGAACAGCGCATGGGCACCGGCAGCCACCGCCTCTTCCATATCACCTTTCATGATCCCCAGGCCTTTCAGTCCGTCCGCAATGATCCTGCAGGCCATCAGGTGGATGCTTTTATAGGTGACCCCCGGCCGGATGGCCTCGATGGTCTTCATATTGGCCTCCAGAACGATCTCGTAGATCTCCTTCTGCTGCAGGTTGAATTTTCCTCCTACCGGATAGGTCCGGGTGATATCACTTGCATAACACATCTCCGTCTCCGCTCCTGCATCACACACCACCAGTCTTCCCTCCACCAGCTCATTGCCATGTTCATGGTTGTGAAGGATCTGACCGTCCATGCTCAGAATAACCGGGAAAGATACCGGTCCCCCGTGAGAAAGGGCAATCCCCTCGATGGTCCCGGTCAGCTCCCTCTCATAGTTTCCCGGATACGCCATTTTCATGGCCGTGGTGTGCATCACCCCGGCCACCTCCATGGCTTTCCCGATCTCTTCGATCTCGTACCGGTCCTTGACGGACCGTAGTTTCACCACAGCCCTGATCAGTTCCTCTGATACATAATTCCTGACCTCACGGCAATCCATATCCAGCAGCCCGGAAAGTCTCACCTCATGATCTCCACGGTAGGTGGGAAGAATATGCAGTTTTCGTCCTGACTCTACGGCCGTTCGCAGTGCTGCAGACAGTTCAGAAAAAGACCGGATGTTCACAACCCCGGCCTCCTCTGCAAGGGTCTTCACAGAAGGCTGATCTCCCATCCAGATGATGTCGTCAATGGTGAAATCATCCCCGAAAATGATATCCTCTCCCGAATCCACGTCACACAGACCGTAAAAGCCGGGTTTATTGATCCCGAAAAAATACAGGAAGTTACTGTCCTGCCGGTAATGATAGGTATTACCTTTATAATTCATTGCACTCTCTTCGTTCCCCGGAAAAAGGATGATCCCTTCACCCACCATTTCACGGAGCCGGTTTCTTCTCTGCTTGTAAACATCTTTTGGAAACATATCATAAAAGTAGCTCCATTTTTTGACAAACCTCCGTTTCCGGACAAAAACTTTGTTCTGAATCCATGCTGCGGCACACCATATGCAGAAGCGGGAATAGTGAAATACATATATATTCATCAGAAATTGTAACTTTTTCATTTCCACTGCGTAGATAAATCGCGAATAGTCTTGTGCCATAATAATATTTTTCTATCTTCGCAGGGAGCCCGTCATTTATCAACCGTTTATTAACATTTTTACCAACATGCCCTACCGACGATTACCCAATACTGATTCCGCCAGACTGAAAGCACTTAAAGCAGCTCACGAAAAAGGCAAGGACCTTCCTCCCTTTAAACTTGCATTCAGCCAGCATTCTTACCGAATGATACAGTCTGTTCTTCCGGGTTTCGAAATGGCGATCCAGGAACATCGCACGTCGCTGAATAACCAGGCCGATAAGAACAAGGAATACCAGAAACGTTTGAAAAAGGCCCGGCTTTACATCTCCCATTTCGTCCAGGTGGTCAATATGGCCATCACCAGGGGAGACCTGGTCGGGGATACCCTGGACTATTTCGATCTGCCTGATGAGGATAAGAAAGTCCCCTCCCTGAACAGCGAGGAGGAAGTGATCTGCTGGGGGAAAAAACTGATCGAAGGTGAAAGGAACAGACTTCAGCGGGGGCTGAGTCCCATCACCAATCCCACCATCGCCGTACTGAAGGTCCACTACGACAAGTTCATGGAGTATCATAATTACCAGAAGAGCCTGAAGAAAAGGAGCCAGAAGGCCCAGGACCAGCTCAACGAAAAACGCACGGCGGTGGACGGTCTGATCCAGCAACTATGGAATGAAGTGGAGGAAACTTTTCAGGATCTGCCCGAAGAAATACGGCGGGAAAAAGCCACCGATTACGGACTGGTGTATGTCTTCCGTAAAAATGAGCTTGGAAATATCAGCCACTTCCAGTCTGCCCGGATCCAGGGGACCGGTTAGAGACCACGGTCTGGTAATACCACAGCATGAAAAATAATACAAAGGCCAGCAGGCTGATCGCAGCCGCCATGGGCATCATGTCGCTGGTCCCGATCTCCTCCAGCACATCATCCGTGCTTCCCCGGTAATTGAAAAAGTAATAGATCACCCCCATGGCATTGTTCACAAAATGGGCGGCGATGGGGTACCAGATGGAACGTCCCACGTGCATCAGGTAACCCAGGATAATGCCCAGCACGAACCTGGGCATAAAGGAAAAGAACTGGAAATGAAATGCGCTGAACAGAATGGCAGTGATGAAGATCGCCACATGGATGTTCCTGACCATGTCATGCAGCAGTCTCTGCAGCAGACCGCGGAAGATCAGCTCCTCTCCCACGGCCGCCAGTACCCCGATCATAAAGATGTTGATGAGCAATCCTCCCAGGGACCTGGTATTGGTAAAGGCCCGCATGATCCCTTCCGCCTCTGTTTCCATGTTCCTGAGGAACCGGTCCACCGACTCAACAGGGAAATGCATCCTCATGTTCAGCTCTGCAATATAATTGATAAAGGGTATTACAGAGATCATCATGGCCACGGTCAGAACCATAGGGATCACGCCAACGGGTGATTTGAAGTTGTACAGAGAGAAAAGATCCCCCGCGAAAAGATAGGAAAACAGAAACGCTGGAATGATAAAGGTTCCCACCGACCCCAGAATCTGGATCAGCTTGGAGGCGGCGACATAATCGGGATCCCTGTAGTCTCTCAGGGTCAGGATCTCGGTCATGTTGAAACCGTAGATCCGGGCAGCAATAAAGGCACTGAAGAACTGAAATCCCAGTCCCAGGATAAAAAGAATAATCACTGAAAAAAGGAACTTTTCCACGGGCTTTAATCCCGCCAGAAGGGCATTATCCCGTGATATTCCATTCGAAGGACCCATGGATTACAAATTGATGCGGCCTGCCAATTTTTTGTATTTTTAGGCCGATTGATGCACAAAGAAAACAATTTGAACCGTTTTTTCCTACTCTCTGTTTACGGGAGCTGATGACCAGGCCATGCAGATCGATCACATCCAACTTGGTAACAGGCCGCTTTTCCTGGCCCCCATGGAAGATATCACCGATCCGTCCTTCAGATATCTTTGTAAAAGATCGGGGGCTGATGTGATGTATACCGAATTCATCTCCTCGGACGGTTTGATCAGGGAAGGGGAGAAAAGTGTGAAAAAGCTTGAAATATATGATTACGAACGGCCCATGGGCATTCAGCTCTACGGCCATTTGACCGCTTCCATGAAAGAAGCCACCCGCAGGGCAGCTGAATCGGAACCGGATATGATCGATATCAACTTCGGCTGCCCGGTACGCAAAATCGCCAACCGCGGAGCAGGGGCCGGGATCCTGGCCAATATCCCGTTGATGGAGGAAATAACACGTGCCGTGGTGGATGCTTCGCCGGTGCCGGTGACCGTAAAGACCAGGCTGGGGCTGGATGAACAGCACAAACCTATTGTGGAGGTAGCAGAAAGGTTGCAGGACCAGGGGATCCGTGCCCTCACCATCCACGGACGCACCCGGGCCCAGATGTATAAGGGTTCGGCCGACTGGACACTGATCGGAGAGGTAAAGCGCAATCCCAGGATGCATATCCCCATTATCGGGAACGGGGATATTACCAACCCGCCGGAGGCAAAAGAAGCTTTCGAACGCTATGGAGTGGACGGGATCATGATCGGGAGGGCCGCTGTGGGCAGACCCTGGATCTTCGGGCACATCAGACATTACCTTGACACCGGGGAATTGTTGCCTGATCCTTCGGTCAGAGAAAAGGTGGAAATGGCCAGGCTGCATTTTTCAAAATCACTGAAATTCAAACCGGAACCCGTGGGGATCTATGAGATGCGCAGACATTTCTCGAATTATTTCAAAGGGCTTCCCCATTTCAGGGAGATGCGCCTGAGATTGCTTACCTCGCTGGATGTGGACGAGATCTTCTCATTGCTGGACCGGATCGAAGAAAAGTACGGACATTTCCGGCCCGATGTGGAGGGATCGTTCTGGGATCGTTAAGCGGGATTCAGGATGTGATTTCGGAAGATTCCCGCCGCGGGTAATCGATGTTGTAGTGCAGTCCCCTGCTCTCCTTCCTGGCCTGGGCCATTTTGATGACCAGGTAACCAACATTGATCAGGTTCCTCAGCTCACAAATACGCCGGGAAATATGGGACTTCTTATAGAGTTCCTCCGCCTCACGGTAGATGATCTCAAGCCTGACCGCTGCCCTTTTCAGTCGCAGATCGGAACGGACGATCCCCACATAATTGCTCATGATCTGTTTCACCTCCTTTATGTTCTGGGTGATCAGCACCATCTCCTCGGGATGGGTGGTCCCCGAGGTATCCCAGGATGGGATGTTGTTGACGATCTTCTGCTGGGAAAAACTTTCAATGGCGTGCACAGCCGCCCGGTCGGCAAACACGATGGCTTCCATCAGGGAATTGGATGCCAGGCGGTTCGCCCCGTGAAGCCCTGTGGAAGAAACCTCCCCCACCGCATAGAGGCGCCTGATCCATGTCCGTGCATTCTTATCTACTTTTACCCCTCCGCAAATGTAGTGGGCTGCAGGAACTACCGGGATCATATCCCTGGCAATATCGATCCCCAGGGAACTGCATTTTTCCCTAATGTTCGGAAAACGTATTTTCAGTTCTTTCCCGTTCTTGTGGGTCACATCCAGGTAGACGAAATCCTCCCCGTGCGTTTTCATCTCATTGTCAATAGCCCTGGCCACAATATCCCTGGGAGCAAGGCTGCCCCGCTGATCATATTTCTTCATGAATTCCTCCCCGTTCTGGGTTCTCAGAACACCTCCGTAGCCACGCATGGCTTCGGTAATGAGAAATGAGGGAGATTCACCGGGATTGTAAAGGGAGGTAGGGTGGAACTGGACAAATTCCATGTTCTCGATGATCCCCTTCGCCCTGTAGACCATGGCCACTCCGTCGCCCGTTGCAATGAGGGGATTGGTGGTAGTGGCATAGAGCTGACCGGCTCCGCCTGTCGCCAGCAAAGTGGTCCTGGAAAGAAGCCTGATCACATCGCGGGTATCCAGATTGAGCACATAGGCACCGTAACACTCAATATCGGTCATGTGCCTTTTTACCAGTTTCCCCAGGTGGTGCTGTGTGATCAGGTCCACCGCAAAATGGCGTTCCAGCAGGTCGATATTCGGATGCTCTCTTACCCTTTGGGAAAGTGTCAGCTGGATCTCCTCCCCCGTATTGTCCTTATGATGAAGGATCCGGCGTTCGGAGTGACCCCCTTCCCTGGCCAGTTCATATTTTCCGTTGGATTCCCGGTCAAAGCGGGCTCCCCACTCGATCAGCGTGCGTATCTGTGATGGTGCCTCACGGACCACCATTCTTACAACCTCCTCATTGCAGAGGTTATCCCCGGCCACCAGGGTATCCTTCACATGTTTTTCATAGCTGTCGGGCTCATAGGTAACCGCGGCGATCCCTCCCTGGGCATACCTGGTATTGGTTTCTTCCAGACCGGTTTTGGTGACCAGACATACTTTCCCGTGCCCGGCCACTTTCAGTGCAAAGCTCAATCCTCCAAGGCCTGTACCGATGACAAGGAAATCATACTCTCTTTCCATGAAGCCCGCTGCGAAATAAAAGACAAATATATGAAAAGCTGTACCAAATGTCCGGATTTCCTTTAATTTTGGGGGCTATGACCAAAATACTATCTGTCATCGGAGCCAGGCCGCAGATCATCAAGGCCGCAGCCATCAGCCGCGCGATCTCAGAAGAGTTTTCAAACGAGGTAGACGAGATCATCCTTCATACCGGTCAGCATTACGATGACTCTATGTCTGAGATATTCTTCCGGGAAATGCAGATCCCCGCACCGGAGTATCACCTGGACATCGGCTCTTCCTCTCACGGCATGCAGACCGGGCGTATGATCCAGGGTATCGAGGAAGTAATTCTAAAGGAAAAGCCACAGGGGGTGATGGTATACGGCGATACCAATTCCACCCTGGCAGGAGCCCTGGCAGCCGCCAAGCTCCATATCCCCGTGATCCACATTGAAGCCGGATTACGGTCATTCAATAAGCAGATGCCCGAGGAGATCAACCGAATCACCTGTGATCATGTGAGCACGCTGCTCTTTTCTCCCACCCTTACCGGTGTCTCCAACCTGGCCAGGGAAGGGATCGTCCACAGCAAAAGCGAACCATATACCTTTGACAGGCAGGGGGTGTACCATTCGGGCGATGTAATGTATGACAACACCCTTTTTTTCAGAAAAGTCGCCCAGGAAAAGTCTTCCATCCTCGGGGATCTTGATCTGGAGGGAAGTTCCTATATACTGGCCACCATTCATCGTCCTTCCAATACAGACCTGCCCGGGAACCTGAAGAGCATTCTCTTTGGACTGGATGCAATTGCCCGTGAAAGCAGGATTCCCGTGGTGCTGCCCCTTCATCCCAGAACCGCCGGAATGATCCGGAAACTGGAAGAGCAAAAGCTGGTGGACAGCAAGACATTCTCCGAACATGTCAGGTTGATCCCGCCGGTTTCTTTTCTGGATATGATCAAGCTGGAATCGGGGGCTTCCCTGGTCATGACCGACTCGGGCGGGGTCCAGAAGGAAGCCTGGTTCATGGAAAAACCGGTGGTGGTCCTGCGGGAAGAAACAGAGTGGACGGAGATCATTCAGGCAGGTAACGGCCGGCTTGCAGGAGCTTCGAAAGAAAGGATCCTGGAAGCAGCCCGCCACTATCTGGAAAACCCTCCCTCACTGTTTCCCCCCCTATTCGGAAACGGGAACGCCGCAGGGAAGATCCTGAAGGTACTTACCACCACCCGGTGGGAATAAATAATTTAAACACAATTGTATGACCCAGGCGGATCTTTTCAAAAAACTTGTTGCCCATTGTAAAGAGTACGGGTATGTGTTCCAGTCAAGCGAGATCTATGACGGATTTGCAGCCGCATACGACTACGGGCAGTATGGTGTGGAACTGAAGAACAATATCAAAAAATACTGGTGGGATTCCATGGTCCTGCTCCACGAGAATATCGTGGGACTTGATTCGGCAATCTTTATGCACCCCACCACCTGGAAAGCCTCCGGGCATGTGGATGCTTTCAACGATCCGCTGATCGACAACCGGGACTCCAAGAAAAGGTACCGTGCCGATGAGCTGATCGAGGAACAGATGGAGAAATACGAGGCAAAGATCAGCAAGGAGGTTGAAAAGGGCCGCAAACGGTTCGGGGAATCCTTCGATGAAACGAAATTCCTGGAGACACACCCCAGGGTGATTTCCCTGAGGGACAAATATAACAGCCTGCACGACCGGTTCGTAAAGGCCATGAATGAGAATGACCTGAAAGAGCTGGGACAGATCATCCGGGATGAGGAGATTGTCTGCCCGGTCTCCGGCACCCGGAACTGGACCGAGGTGCGACAGTTCAATCTCATGTTCTCCACCGAGCTGGGGTCCACTGCAGAAAGTGCCAGCCGCATCTACCTGAGGCCCGAAACGGCCCAGGGGATCTTTGTGAACTACCTGAATGTCCAGAAGTCGGGACGCTTGAAGATCCCTTTCGGGATCGCCCAGATAGGTAAAGCTTTCCGGAATGAGATCGTTGCCCGGCAATTCATTTTCCGGATGCGGGAATTCGAGCAGATGGAAATGCAATTCTTCGTCACTCCGGGAACCGAACTGAAGTGGTTCGAATACTGGAAGGAGGCCCGCATGAAATGGTTCCGTGCACTGGGATTCGGCGATGAAAAATACCGGCTCCACGATCATGAAAAGCTGGCCCACTATGCCAATGCCGCCAGCGATATCGAGTTTGAATTCCCCTTCGGTTTCAAGGAGGTGGAGGGGGTCCATTCCCGGACCGATTATGACCTGGGACGCCATCAGGAATACTCGGGAAAAAAGATCCAGTACTTTGACAATGAGGCCAATAAAAGCTTTGTTCCCTATGTGGTGGAGACTTCGATCGGACTGGACCGGATGTTCCTGCATGTCATTTCGGCCGCCTTCCACGAGGAGGAGCTCACCAGGGAGGACGGGTCCACCGATTCCAGGGTGGTGATGAAGCTTCCCCCGTTTCTGGCCCCCGTGAAGCTGGCCGTATTCCCGCTGACCAAAAAGGATGGCCTGCCGGACAGGGCCCGGGCCATCATCAGCGAGCTCAGGTTCGATTTCAACTGCCAGTATGAAGAGAAGGATTCCATCGGACGCAGGTACCGCCGGCAGGATGCCATCGGAACCCCTTACTGCATCACGGTGGACCATCAGACCTTGAAAGATGATACGGTGACCATCCGCTACCGGGACAGCATGGAACAGGAAAGGGTCCGGATCGATGCACTGAAACAGATCATCAAGGATAAGGTTGACATCAGTAACTTGCTGAAAAAATTGCAGGCCTGACCGCTGTGAAAAAATTACTGATCATAACCTATTACTGGCCTCCCAGCGGCGGTGCCGGAGTGCAGCGGTGGCTCAAATTCACCAAGTACCTTCCCGATCTGGGATGGAAGCCGGTGGTATACGCCCCTGAAAATCCGGAAGCCCCTGTGGATGATCCTTCGCTGATGGATGATGTTCATCCACAGACGGAGGTGGTAAAAAGACGCATATGGGAACCATACGGATACTACCGGAGGTTCCTGAAAATGTCCCCGACGGACCGTATCAATGCCGGTTTTCTCACAGAAAAGGAAAAACCCCTGAAGAAAGAAGGCATTTCGGTGTGGATCAGGGGGAACCTCTTCATTCCGGATGCAAGGAAATTCTGGATCCGGCCTTCGGTCAGGTTCCTGAAAAAATACCTGCGGCGAAACCCGGTCGATGCCGTTATTACCGCAGGGCCTCCCCACAGCATGCACCTGATCGGGCTGAAGCTCAAAAGACATTTCCATCTACCCTGGATCGCCGATTTCAGGGATCCCTGGACGGAAATAGATTACTACGATCAGCTCCGGCTCACACGGTGGGCCGATAAAAAGCACCGGAACATGGAAAAATCGGTGTTGTCGGAAGCCGACAGGATCGTGGTGATCGGCAAAACCATGGCGGACAGGTTCCGGGAGCTGCATCCGGGGACCGATCCTGTGGTGGTGCCCAACGGATATGATGAGGACGACTTCACCGGCGTGTCGTCAGAAACGGCAGAAACACCGGAAACGGCTGAGGCCCCCGACGCAGCGAAAACCCCCGAGAAGGCAGAGTCGCCTGAGAAGGCAGAGTCCCCTGATAAAGGTGACCGGTTCACCATATTGCATGTGGGTGCCATGAACAGGGACCGGAACCACCCGGTCTTCTGGAGGGCCGTCTCCTCCCTGGTCGAAGAGAACAAAGAATTCGCAGAAAAAATCCGGCTCAGGTTCATTGGAAAGATCGATTATTCCGTTCCCGAAAGTATCCGCAGCCACGGACTGCAGGAGATCACCCGTATGGATCCCTACCTTCCTCATGACCGGATCCCCGGTGCATTGCGTTCCGCTTCCCTTCTTTATCTGCCCATCAACAACACACCGAATGCCAGGATGATCCAGACTGGGAAGATCTTCGAATACCTGGCTTCGGGAAGGCCCGTAGTGGGAACGGGACCCGTAGACGGGGATGCTGCAGCGATCCTCGCCGAATCTTCCGGAGGAAAAATGGTCGATTTCCAGGATGAAAAAGGACTGAAAAACGCACTGCTGGACTATTTCGTACAATTCCAAAATGGCAATCTGCCCACTACCCCGCCACCGCGTCAGTATTCAAGGAAAAACCTGGCCGGCAGACTGGTGCATATTTTGAACCATCTTACGGGTTGATCACTTCGTCCTGCCCGGCTGTCCGGTAAAAATCCAGAAGTTTCATGATTGTTTTCTCCCAGTAGAATTCTCTGATGGTCTTTTTTGAATTTTCGGAAAATCTTTTTCTGAGTCCCCCGTCCGTATAGATACGCAACACCGCATCGGCAAACTCCCGGGGACTTGTTTCGTCAATCGTTATTCCGATCCCATGCTTTTCCACGAATTCTTTCATATACCTTGCCGACCCCACAACGACTGGTTTTCCCCTTGCCATATACTGGTAAATTTTGGTAGCGATGGTGTTGTGGATCTCCTCCCGGTCGGCCGGAGGAATAAAAAAACAGACATCCCCCAGGTCTATTTCATGGGGAAGTTCCCGGTAATCCACCCATTCGCGCAGTTCAAGGAGATCCTCCACCCCCTGCACTGCAGCCTGCCGGCGGGGATCATAATATTTGTTCTTCCTGCCTGTCAGCACAAGCCTGACCTCAGGGATCCGCTCCCTGAGCAGGGGAAGGGCCCGGATGGCAGTATCCAGCCCCCGCAGCCTGTCCAGTCCGCCGCAATAAAAGAGGTTAAAATGGTCATCTGAAACATTTCCGGGTTCTACATCATAGACAGATTTTCGTGGCGTATTGGGAATGATAATCACCTTCAGGGGATCCAGTCCGTACTGGCGGATATACATTTCTCTCAGCGGCTCTTCCACCGTACATACCAGATCCGCCTGACGAAGGTGCTTTCCTTCATAGGCTTTCCAGTTGCTCAAAAACCGGATCACCCTTCCAGGCAGGGAATTGTAATGCGCTGTCTTGACGATCCAGCTGCTGTAGAACTCATGCTGATCCGCCACAAAAAGTATCCTGTGCTTTCTTTTGTATTCGCTGCCCAGCCTGGTAAGTGGGAGATCATGTATGTGCAGCGCATCAAAATTCCATGTCCTGAATATCTCCTGCAGGTACCTCCTCCAGAAATTGAAATAGAAAGGATGTATCAGGATAGCCGCGCCCAGTCTATACATCAGCTTTGACATGCGCCTGCGGTAGATGACATAATTCTGATAAAGCTGCTCAGAGGAGGACTGAGTGAAAGAATAGGTGGCAATCCGTACCTCATGTCCCTCTTCTGTCAAAGAGGCTATTTCTTTTTCCACTCTTTCGTCCTGGGGGAAAACACTCTCCAGCACCATTAGAATCTTCATCCTGTCATTCTTTTATACGTCCATGGAATCCATGGATTGCTTCTTTGTGATCTCGATAATGTTTGCATACCAGTACCGGGGCTTTCTCCATTTTTTCCATAGTCCTTTCAGCCTTTCAATTTCAACGGGTTCGTAGAATCCGAACAGGTACAACAGCAGCGGGAAAGTCATCATCAGGATCACCTTTGTGATTATTCTGAAAAGCAAAGACCATTGACTGAACAGGAGGGAAACAAGCACAATTCCAATGGAGACGGCCATGATGATTCCCGTCTTTTTCAATTCATACCGGATAGGGAAATATTCCTGGGACTGGAAATAATTCAGAAGACTCATTAAAATCCCGGAAAGGATAGCCGTAAAAGCGGCACCATACAGACCGATCCGGGGGATGAGCAATCCGTTCATACCCATACTGAAGGCCAGGACGATCAGGGTGATCACCGCGATCCTCCGGGTCTTCTTTGCATAATGCAGGCCGATGATGAAAAAATTCTGAATCCCGAAAAAACAGACGGCCAGCACCAGCCAGGGAATATAACGATAAGCTTCATAATAGGTTGCGCTGGAAGAGAACAGGACAATGATCTCTTTTGAAAAAAGGGCGATGGACAACCCCGACCAGAACATGATAAATACATAATAGGTGAAGACCTTTGAAAAAAACCTGTGCGCACCCGGCCGGTCATACATGTTAAAGGCAATAGGAAGAAATCCCAGCTGAAATGCCTGTACAAGCACCATCTTCAACACGTTACTGATCTTATAGCTCAGCGAATAGATCCCTACCTCATGATAATCCAAAAAGATCTTGAGCAGGTAGCGGTCACCCACATTCAGCACAAAAGTAGAAATGCCGGAAAAAATAAGCGGGAATCCGTACCTGAACATTTCCGAAAACACCTGCATATCCACCTTCCATTTCATTTCCCTTACCAAAAATGGAAGGGTAAGCAATAAAACGATACCGCTTCCTGTCATCTGTCCCAGGATGATCCCCTTGATGCCCATGCCCAGTCCGACAATGAAATAGATGTTCAGGGAAAGGAACAGCAGGAACTTGATGATCATCACGGTGATATAGTACCCCGGGCGCTCCCTGATCCTGATCAGGTCAAGTACAAGCCGGTTCAGGATCTCGAAGGAAGTCCAGATAACCAGGAAATTAAAATAGCCGCCGAACCGGTCCGAATCAAAAAACAGAACCGAAAACGATTCAGCAAATGGCTGGATGGCCAGGTTGAATATGAAGAGGCTGAGGAAGGTAGCCCAGAATGCCGTGAAAACAATGATCCGTCGATCCGTCCCTTCCGCTTCGGCGTAGAACCTGATCATGGCTGTAGAAAGTCTCATACCAAAGGTGATGACCAGGATCTGGCTGGTAACTTCGAGAAGTGACCACATTCCGTATTGCTCCGTGGTCAGCTGATCCGTATAAATGGGAAGCAGGATTAGGCCGATCAGCTTCACGCTGATACTCCCCAGGGAATATATGAGGGTCGATCTCGCTGTATATTTTAACCTGGATAACACCTGTCACTTTCTTTTGGCAAGTGAATAAAAATATATGTATGAGACCTTTCTGCGTAATTCCACAGAAAATCCGTTGTCCGCAAAGCACTGTTCAAGTTTATGCCTTGTCCAGGGAGGAAAATCCACCTCCCAGTGATGGTAACGGCTGATGATCTTTCTCCTTCTGGTGGTGATCCCGAAACCTAAGTTCTTTCTGCCCGGCAGCTCCACATCGATCCTGAGCCATGATTTCTCATTCCGGGGAACACTCATCAGCAGGTACTTCCTGCAGATCCGGCTGATCTTTCCCAGCGCCTTCTCAAAATCAGCAAACGGGATATGCTCAAAAACCTCGAAGGCCAGCACATGATCATAGGTTTCCCTGAATTCGTAATCCACAATGTTGGCCACAATATCGGGCTTCTTATCAGGATCTATATCCATGGTGGTCACATGAAAACCCTTTGACTTCAAATAATTTGAAGTGAATTTTGTCCCCACCCCGATCTCAAGGATCCTTTCTCCTTCCTTCAGCACAGAACTCACCAGGTCAATCTGGTGCCAGTAAAAAGCCCACCGGTGGATATTTTCATAACGTTTGATCCAATCAGAAGAGTATTGATATGAATGCATGGTTTTATTCTTTTTCCATCCGCCTGATGATCTCTCCACCCAGGAGATTTTCCGGTTCCATTCCTGCGATCATTCCGATCAGATCATGATAAAATGCGGTGATCCCGGGTAACAAGAACTCATGGTTCTGTCCGTTATGCCACAGAAGAACGAAAACGCCGTTGAATTTAACAATTTCTTCCAGGAGTTCCTTCACCGAAGCAAGGGCATCCTGCATGCTGTGCCCGCGGTAGTGAAACAGGGTGACATCCATGACTGTAAGCGGAATCTCCCAGAGATCCATCATGGCATCATTCCGGTGATCATAAAGCCTGAAAGGCAGACAGTATGAATTCCTGAAACCTTCGTGCCCGGGAAATCCCAGGGTGGTATCATAGAGCAGTCCGGCTTGCTGCTGGATAGAAGGTGTTACGCTCCTGTCATACATCAATCTGTGCTGTCTGATCCCTCTGACCGGCCGGGGCGAATATTTTTCCAGCATGCTTATATTCTCCTCCAGTGCTTCCAGGGAGGTAGAGGAACGCACCGTCCCGTGTATCCCGATTTCACACTGCTGCCGGTGAAGTGTATCCAAAAGCAACCTGAATCTGCGTTCCCTGAATGAATAATAGGCATCCACGTGAAGCCGGTCTTTTGGAAGGAAATAAAATGCTGACCTGTAGCCATAATGTTCCTCGATCATCCTGAGATCCGGAAAATCCATATGGGGATTCTCCCTGCCGATAATCTTCATGGTCTGCGAAACATACCGCATAGCGATCCTCCAGGCCCTTTTCCCGGAAACAGGTGAAGGGCTCAAACCCAGGGCCTGTTTCAGCCGGTATACAGTTTCATTGAATGTATAGGTATCCAGACTGTCCACATCATGGGTGAGAAAAAAGCCAAAATTCCTGAACGGGGAGCGCTCGCAAAACTCTATGCCCTGTTTCCGGCAAAACCCGGCGATCCCCTCTTTGATGATCCTGAAATAGTAATTGACCAGGGGTTTCCCGGTTATCCCCAGGTAGTACTGTATGGAAAGTTCGTGGGGGTATCTTCCCATGGGGTCCAGTCTCTCAGGCTGTAGTTCCTGGTACCCGGAAAGCAGGAAGAAGGCCGACTTAAGCAGGTCATGATGAAAAACGAGATTATCTTCATCCAGGTGATACCATCCCTTTTTCCCGGTACCGGGAAAAAGCACGGGGATCCCTTCTTCTTTAATGATCTGTTCGCGTACCAGGTCTTTATCAGACAGAAGGAAAATGATCCTGCCAGAAACATCGGGGATGTTTGCTCCATGTACAAAAAGCATCCTCTCCCTGATCTTCCTGGCCAGGGCAAAGGAATGGTTCAAATGGAACAGGATATATTCTATTTGATGATCTGACAGAAAGCCGGTCATATCTCCGTCCTTATCCCGATCCCAATTCATCTTTTCGATCAAAAATGATTCGGCCTGGGCTGGCCCCACGCTTTGTAATGATCACCCCCGCTGTGGTTTTCTTCCCTGCTGAGACTTGCAATGAGAGCTTTTTCTATGAGTACCCAGATGCAGTTATATTTACCATTTGCTTTAAAAAGTATATCCATAGGTTTCATTATGATCCTTGGTGATCTCTTCCACCATTAATTTTTCCTTATCTTCCCACATCTGATAGGGTTTCATTTTATATTGATGCTGGATGTTCTTTGGCTTCGGAATATTTTTGCCTATGGTTTTCCGGGATATATCCACATTAAGAAACTCACATAGTTCCATAACTGAATCTATTCCCAGATTGTTAAAATTCAACACATGATAATTTGATCTCGGAAGCTTTTCTATGAAATCGCGAATAAAGGAATTTGTTTCACTCCATAGCCAGGCAATTTTACCGATCGAACTTAATTGATCCCATCGTTCGGCATAGGATCCTGATACCGGAAACAATCTCATCTGGTCTTGAACACTGCCATCATAATAATTACGGCTGATACCTGATCTTATAAATTCTCCCGGGTGTCTTATTAGATGAACAAACCTGGCATCCGGAAACAACTCGTACAACACAGGAGCAAAGAATGTAATGTAATTATTAGTTTCAACATATCGCCTGGCGGTTTTATATGTATACCTCAGATGATCCTCCCTGGCAGTCCAGAATATCTCTTTTATGAATTCCTTTTCACTCTTTGGTAACTTGTTCCCTTCTTTCTTTAAAGACTCATATACCATCTTACCTTGAATGGCAAGTGAGGGAACCGGCTGATGAAATACCGCAAATCTCTTGTCCTTCCTGATTAGTTCGGAAAACCATTGGGTGCCGCATCTGCCAGTGGATAAAAAGAATACAGGTTCTTTAATATATTTTCCGGCATCGTTGCGAATCTCATAAATTGTCACCCTGTATTTAGGTTTGCCCAGTTTAATGAACCAATATAACTGATGGAGATCCATTCCTCAGATCTTAAATCTCTGTTTTGCACAAATTCCTGTATTTTCCCGGCTGACTCATTCTCAAGCAGCATTAATATCTTCATCCCAATATTTTAGCTAACAAATGTAGGTAATTTTTAGTGGAATAAATCATTCTCCATACACTGCCGATTATTTAAATTGGACTATATTTGGGAACTGAATCAACCTTACTCACACTCGTCGTTAAGAGCCTGAATATGCTTAAGACCCTTGTTCCCCATATTTCAGCTATAATTTTTTTCCTCGTCCTTTCACTGACTTATTTCCCGGATGTGCTTGAAAATGAAAGGATCGCCCAGCATGACAACCTTACCTTCGCGGGGATGTCCGAAGAGATAAACAATTACAGGGAGGAAACGGGTAAAGAGCCGCTCTGGACCAACAGCATGTTCGGGGGAATGCCGGCTTATCTCATCAGCACCCAGTTCAAGGGGAATATCATTTCAACCCTGAGGCATGCCTTTCAGCTGGGCCCCCGTCCGGTCAGCTTCGTCTTCCTTTATCTCGTGGGTTTCTACATCCTGCTCATCGCCTTGCGCGTGAATCCATGGCTGGCCATTGTAGGCTCCGTTGCATTTGCATTTTCTTCCTACAACTTTTCAATCATTGCGGCCGGACACAATTCAAAAGTCATCGCCATCGGGTACATGGCGCCCGTGATAGCAGGAGTCCTGCTGACCTTCCGCGGAAGACGGCTCCTGGGGATGGCCATCACCGGATTTGTCCTCTCTCTTCAGTTATTCGCCGGGCATCCCCAGATCACTTACTATACTCTGATCATGGTGTTCATCTTTGGCCTGTTCCATCTCTATTATGCCTTCAGGGAAAAGTACTTCAGGGAACTGGTGATCTGCGTGGGCATTCTGGCCATCGGGGCGGTGCTGAGCGTGGCAAGTAACGCCGGAAGATTGTGGACCACCTGGGAATACGGCCAGTATTCCATGCGGAGCCCTTCGGAACTTGTTCTGGAAGCGGGCGATCAGACCGGGGGACTGACCAGGAGTTATGTCACCCAGTGGAGCTACGGGGTGGATGAAACCTTCACCCTGCTGATCCCCGGATTCAAGGGAGGCAGCAGTGTGGGTGCCCTGTCGGAGAATTCGGAAACCTACAGGCTCTTTGTTCGGAACAATCCGGCCCAGGCCGCTGAAGTGATCCAGCGTCTGCCGCTCTACTGGGGTGAACAGGTTTCCACACTGGGACCTTTTTATGCGGGTGCTGTCATGGTGTTCCTTTTTGTGCTGGGCATGTTCATCGTGGACAGGCGCCTCAAGTGGTGGCTCTTTGCTGCCACGATCCTGAGCATCATGCTGGCCTGGGGAAGGAATTTCATGTCCCTCACCGATTTCTTCCTGGATTATATCCCGGGATACAATAAATTCAGGACCGTCACCATGACCATGGTGATCGCCGATCTGGCCATTCCGCTGCTGGGGATTTTGGCCATTCACAAGGTATTCACGGGCAATATCCCCCGGAAGAAATTGGATACCGCCCTGAAATGGTCGGCCGGGATCACGGGCGGACTCACATTGCTGTTTGTCCTGTTCCCGGATATCGCCGGTGATTTTGTGGCTCCCGGCGACCAGTCCTACCAGCCGCAGCTGGCCGAGGCCCTGCAGGCCGACAGGCGTTCCATGCTGCGTACGGATGCCCTGCGGTCCTTCATCTTCATAGTACTGACCGCCGGACTGATCCTTTTGTACAGGATGAAAAAACTGAAGCTGAACCTGGCCATCCTCATCCTGGGGGTCCTGGTGCTTGCAGATATGTGGCCGGTCAATAAACGCTTTCTGAACAGTGACCATTTTTCAAGCAGAAGAGAGGCCTCCCAGCCTTTCACGCCTACTGTCGCTGACCAGTTCATCATGAATAACCGGGGACTGAACGAACGGGTGCTGAACCTGACCGTTTCACCTTTCCAGGACGCTTCCACTTCCTATTTCCATCATTCCATTGGGGGATATCACGGAGCCAAAATGAGGCGGTACCAGGATCTGACAGAAACCGCCCTGTCGGAGGATATCAACATGCTCATCCGGGGATTGAGGACCCAGAACATGGACAGCGTGTACCGGTCTCTTGCAGAGGTCAATGTCCTCAACATGCTCAATACGAAATACATAATCCTCGATCCGGAGAACCAGCCGCTCGTCAATCAGTACGCAATGGGCAATGCCTGGTTTGTGAATGAGATCAAGGTGGTGGAGGATGCCACCGAAGATATATACACCCTCCGGGACATTCACATCAGGACTACCTGCACGCTGGACAAAAGGTATGCAGATCAGATCGACCGGTATGCCTATCCGCTGGATACCACTGCCAGGATCGATCTGGCAGCATACGATCTCAACAGGCTTGTCTACAACAGCCACACATCGCTGGAACAGTTTGCCGTATTCTCCGAGATCTATTATCCGGAAGGCTGGAGGGTAACCGTGGACGGGGAGCAGGCTGATCATTACCGGGTGAACTATGTTCTCCGGGGAATGGTGGTTCCTGCGGGTGATCATGAGATCATTTTTGAATTTCATCCCCGGTCCTATTATGCCGGCACCACGATCTCCCGGATCAGTTCCATCGCCCTGCTTTTGCTCCTGCTGGGGGCAATCTATTACCGGTGGAGGATCAACAAAAAAGGAAAAGCGCTAATATCGGTTTAACCACCTGTAGCGGCGGGCATTGCTTCCCAGTTTGATGGACAGGATGATCTCGTGTGATCCGTAGTTGAAATGTCCAATCTCCGAGAGGGCATAATCAAATGCATATCCGAAATGGAGCCCTTCGATCCGAAGCCCCACGGTGGCGATAATGCTTTTGTTGGTGCGGTATGAAAACCCTCCCCAGTAAAGATCCTCATAATAGAGTTTGAGAGAAAAATCGCCCTGGGGGTTCCAGTTCTCGGTGGTTTTCAGCAACACGCTGGGTTCCAGCGCAAATTCGAAAGTAATGGGAATACTGTACCCACCCATGATCCAGTAGTGACGGTATGTTTTGAACTCGGGAAGCTCATGGGCACCAATCAGCACGGAGGTCTGCAGCAGGTTGCTCACGGAAAAACCGGCAAAATAGTCATAACTGCGCAACAGAATTCCGAAATCGGCATCGGGACTGTACGCCACACTGTTGAAATCGCCACTGATGACCGGGTCTCCGGCTTCCCCGAAAGTCAGGCTTTCCCGGTATATCCTGTACTGAAAGGCTTTGGCAGTCAGGCCGAATGACAGCTGGTTGTTGTTCATGAAGATGTGATAGGCATAGGTGAATGAAGCTCCTGTACGTGCCACATTCGCATTCACATCGTTGATAATATAGGCACCCAGTCCCACCCTTCCCTTGGTGCTGGGGATCAGCAGGTTCTTCCGGCGGACGGGATGGTTGATGATCTGATAGGACTTTTTCAGCAACCGGGTTTGCCAGGAAGCAGAATAGGTCTGGGGTGCATCCTTGAATCCTATCCATTGCTGACGTGCGGTGGTATTAAAAGAAGTATAGCCATCGTGACCCGCCATGGCAGGATTCACCATGAATCCGTTGAGAATATACTGGGAATAAAGAGGCAGCTGCTGCGCCGTTGCCTGACCGCAATACCACAGTGGAAACATGAACGATATGTAAATCAGCACCTTTCTCACCAGTTCATTCTTACGCATTTACCTGACGATGGTTACATTTCCCGTCACCGGCGGCTCGTCATTGTTCAGATTGATGACATAATGGTATGAATCAATGGGCAGATTGCGGCCGTAGAATGAGCCATCCCATGGTTCATCCGCGGCATTTTTCGTATAGTAGACCATGGTCCCCCACCTGTCAAATATCCTCAGTTCCACGCTTTCATAAAGTTCCATTCCCTCCACGATCCACAGGTCATTGATCCCGTCCCCGTTGGGTGAGAAAGCATTCGGGATGACCAGGCAGGAGCTGTAGGTGTAGTCCACGAAGGCCGTATCGATGGTGACACAATTGTTATGATCGGTGACCGTGGCCACATATTCGCCCCACAACAGGTTGTTGAAATACTGTTCATTGTCGGGAAGGTCCCTGTCCCAGCGGATCTCATAGGGGAATGTCCCTCCGTCAATATAAAGAGTCAGCTCCCCGTCCGGCTTATCCTTGCAGTATGCATGATCGGTTACAAATGAAAGCTTCAGTGAATCGGGATACACCAGTTCGGCATAGTCAAGTACATAACAACCATTCAGATCCTCAACCCTGACATTGTAATCTCCCTGGGGCAGATTATAAACATATGGACCGGCGGGCCGACCGTTCAAAGTAACGACATAATCATCCAGGGTCTCTATGGTACCTCCCGTGATCAGCAATTCGATCTGGCCGGTAGAATCATTGTAACAGAGCGGATCCTTCGCCTGCATGGTGGCCTCCAGCTGCCGGGGCTCGGTAAGTTCCACCATCGCACTGTCTTTACAGTTGTGTATATCGGTGACGACCACACGATAGGTGCCTGCAGGAACCCCTTCCAGATCCTGAGTGGTGGCTCCTGTGTTCCACTGAAAATCATAGGGCCCTACCCCGCCTTCGGCCGTGGTGGCGATGACCCCGTCCGATGAATCGGCACAGGAGATAGGAACCCCGTGATAGTCGCTTGCAATGGCCAGGGTTACCTCAAAACGGTCTGCTTCGTAAACTTCCACGCTGTCGGTCTTCTCACACAGGTTGCGGTCGGTAATGGTGACCGTATAGACCCCCGCGTAGATATCCTCCAGGTCCTCATCGGTGGACCCGTTGCTCCACTGGTAATTGTATCCTGGTATTCCCCCGGAAACCTCCAGGTTGACCGACCCCGTAGCGGTCCCGTGACAGTAAGCACTGTCGGCCGTGAGTGAATCGATCAGGATGGGTCCAGGCTGGTTTAAAGTAAATGCCCAGGCGGAATCACATCCGTTGGTATCGGTGATCACCACCTGGTAGGTACCGGCCCCGATCCCAAGCTGGTTCATGGACGCCGGATCCCATCCCGAACCATCCGAAGAGCTCCAGGAATAGAGATTGCTGGTGGAATCACCGGCCCCGCCCGACGGATGCAGGAAGATGCTCCCGGTCTCCGCTCCGTAACAATCAATGGCCGTGGTATCCGAATAAAGCGGGATATCCGGATCCACACCCAGTTTGGGAGGCTCCTCCAGTTCGAAAGTATCCTTTCGCACACACTGAATGCTGTCCGTGATGGTCAGCACATACTCCCCGGCCCCGAGATCATGCTGGTCCTGCAGCGTATCGTTTGCAAGGTCCATATCATCCGTGGTCCACCGGTAGGAATGGGAAAGGATCCCGCCCGAGGAAGAGACCTCGATGAATCCGTCCTGATCCCCGTTACAGGTAATGTTCCAGCCATTCAGATCACGTATCGAATCCACATCCAGGATGATCTGTGCAGGTTCGATCAGGGTGAACTCCGCACTGTCCCTGCAGCCATAGTAATCCGTGACAGATACTTTGTATGTACCCGGTCCCAGGTCGCTGTCATCCTGGATGCTGTCGGTCACATTGAGATCCGGGTCAGGCCCTTCCCAGATAAATATATTGTCTGCGTAATCCTCCGCAGTGTGCCCGCCCGAAACGGCAATATCAATGTTCCCGTCGTCGGCACCGAAACAGCTGATATCCACCGTATCGTAATGGGGTTTCGGGTTCACCCTGGTGATGGAAATGGGAGCGGGTTCAATCAACTCAACCGGCGTGGGATAGCTTCCGCAATTCAGATGATCATAGGCAATCAGATTATAGATCCCGGCCTCCAGACCAGTCCGTGAATACGCGTAATCTGAGCCATCCCATCCGGCAAATCCAAATACCAAAGTATCCAATCCTACAATCCTGTAGATCTCGTAACCACCCACTCCGCCTCCTTCATTTCCCCCGACCACGGTAAGATCGATGGATCCGTCATCCGATCCGTTGCATCGGATGTTGTAATCGCCATATTGGCTTCGGTCCCTGCTGATATTGATCTCGGTCACGGATGTAACCATCAGGTCCGCATCATAGGTACAACCGTTCATGTCTGTGATCTCTATCGAGTACCCGCCGGCAATGGCATCCACAATCTGCGGATCGGTTCGGGAATCATATATCCCATAGGGCGTACCGTACCAGTCATAAGAATAATCAAATCCCATGTTGTCCCCGGTTCCCCCATCCAGTACGACGTGTATCTCACCGTCATTATAATCGGAACCGGCACACTGCGGCTCCACAATGGTGGTATCCACAATTTCCATGGTATCGGGCTGGGTGAGGGTGAAAAAGGCTGAATCCGCACATCCGATTACATCCCTTACATAAAAGAAATATGTTCCTGTATCCAGGTTATTGAGTCCAGGGTCGTCCTCTTCCAACTTTTCACGGCTATCCGAAACAGTATCCACCGCGTACCAGGCATACATGTATGGAGGAAGTCTGTAATACCCACCCTCTGCACCGGATTGGATACTGCCATCACTGATACCATGACAGCGAATATTCCATCCTCCGAAATCCGTGGTATCAGCCATCGCATTGCCTTCCAGCCGGGGTGCTACCTCCACAAGAATGGAATCCGTTATCGGATTTCCCCGGCAGTCCCCGGAAGCCCTTGCATTCTTGATCACCGGCGTAAAGAAATAGGTCACATCTTCAATGGAATCACCTGTATTTCGAACATCCAGCTGATTCAAGGTATCGAGCTGATTAAGCAGATACGTGCTATCCGATGGAATGGGACCCACATTCCCGGGATCGTACCAGTCCGTTCTCAGCTCATAGCTCATGGCCCCGGTGGTTCCTTTTATAGATGTACTCATGGGCAATTCATATCCCCAGTCATAACACACGATTTCATCAGTTTGCGTTACGTTCATGACAGGCTCCGGATTGACACGGACAATGATAGAAGTATCCTTTCCGGGGCATTTTTTCGTGGAGATATAGGGATGGAACCTGTAGGTCACCGTCCCCACACTGTCTCCCGGATCCATCCCCTCCTGGTACAGCGGGATCTCCACAAAGGAACTGTCGGCCGGATCAGGATCAAGCGCACCGTTCACATTATCCGGATTTTCAACATTCAGGTTGTAATAGAGCGGATGGGTGGTATACACCCTGGAATCGGTGGCCAGTCTGAACCCTTCATTAAAGCATAGTGTATCCTCTCCCATCAGATATTCATATTCGATCCTTGGTGTCGGATTTACCTTCACAAAGAGGGTGGTATCCGTTCCGCGATTACAGTATTCCCCTTCATGTCCGGGTCGGTTATCATAAAGCCTGGCCATCATATGATAGCTGACATCCTGTATTGTATCGGTCAGGTTATCCAGTAAATCCTCAATATCAGCCCCGGCCCCGTAATCACCTTCCGCCTGTATTCCTGTGAGCGCTCCTGCGTTATAGTCAGTTTCCAGGTTATACATGTTATCGGCGTACTTGATATCATCCATTTGGTCTGTAACGGATATGTTTATCCAGGTGCTGTCACAGAGGATCGTCTCATCGATCTCTGCCGTAAACCGTGGAGTGGGCTGTACAAATATTTTGATGGTGGTATCTGTCCCATTCTTGCAATCCCTGCTGTATCCCTCCCTGGTATCCTCTATGATCGCCCTGAAGAAATATGAGATCGCTTCTGTTTCATTGACAAGATTCACCAGGGAATCCGCAACAATAGTACCCACATTGAGTGTATCAGGATGGAGACCCCTGTCGTATACCGACACATCATTTGTATTATAATGAGCATACACGATGAATTTCTTTTCCCCCATCACGTTACCCAGTCCATCCCCGATAAGGAAATCTGTAATCTCATTGTTACAGAAGACCGTATCGGGAATGCTCACAGTGATGTCCGGAGTCGGGTTCACCCAGATGGTGATGGTGGTATCTCTTCCGTTCCCGCAATCTGCTCCGCCATCGTCCGGTGAAATGCTTGGAATGAAGTGATACCTCACACTGTGCACCTCATTGTCATTGTTGACCAGCAGGTCGCTGAAATTGGCTGGATCATCGAAAACTGTATCACCGGGACTTGATCCAATGATCGTTATCTCGGGATCCGGATCCACAATCAATTCATATTTCCAGTCTCCCCGGTAATTCCGGTTGGGATTGTCTACGAAGAAAGTGATGTACTTATTGTTGCATAACAAGGTATCGGGATTTGCTGTCACCCGTATTTGCGGGGTGGGATTGACCCAGATGGTAATGGTGGTATCTTTCCCGTTTTCACAGTCCGGTCCACCGTCATCCGGATCGATCCTCGGGATGAAACGGTAAACCACCTTACGGGCTATTGTATCTGTATTGGTCAGGGTCTCCGTGAAATTGACCGGTCCCAGGCCGTTTTCCGAAGGACGTGCATCCAGGATACCCGGATCCGGGAGTACCTCCAGGTCATACAGCCAGTTCCCCCGGATCGGATTGTTCGGTTTCCTGATACTGAACGTTACGTCATCTCCGTCACAGATAATATTATCATCGGCCGAGACCCTGATCTCCGGGGTCGGGTTTACCCAGATCACGATTGTGGTATCTTGTCCTCCCTCACATAATAAACCTGCTGTTGGTTCAATGACAGGTGTAAACCGGTATATGACCTCGTGTACAATCGTATCTTTATTGAAAAGGTTATTACTTAATTCCAAGGTAGTAATACTATCCTGGGAAGCCGGTTCATTTTCAATCATGCCGGAGGGATCGATTACTTCCAGGTTGTACACCCATTTCCCCAGGATATGCTGGTGGGGATTGTGGATCCTGATGAGAGCTTCCTCATTGTTACAGATAACAGTATCGTTCGCCACCACCCGAATTGCAGGTGTCGGATCCACCATCACTTCCACTGAATCAGTGATTCCGAAGAAGCAGGTATCACCGCCGTCATCAGGCACGATCCAGGGATAAAAGATATATTTCACTGTATGAGGGATGGAATCGGTATTGGTCAGTGAATCCCGGATAAAAGCATCGGCAGCAGTATAGTATCCACCCATATTTAATCCTTCAACCTTCCCGTCTGCATAATCGACTTCGACTCTGTATTCCCAGTCACCCCGGATGAAGCCATTTCCACTCTCCACATCGATGATGAGTTCATCATCGTTACATATGGCCGCCGGAGCTTCCAGCTGTATTTCCGGAGTGGGATTTACCCATACGTAGATGGTCGTATCCGTATCGGGATTGCTGCAATCCGCTCCATCCGATCCTGGTTGTATTTTGGGTATAAAATGATACCGTACTTCCTGAGCAAATGTGTCAGGATTGAACAGATGGTCTGTCAGCGGATCACGGGTATTGTAAGTGCCACCTATTCCGTCGCCCGTCACATTTCCATACTCCACGATCAGTTCATACTTCCATTCCCCTCCTACTGCCAAATGTGGATGATCTACGCTGAAGTTTACTTCGGTATCGTTACAGAGTACAGTATCGGGGGCATCCACAAATATTCGCGGCGCAGGATTTACATAGATCCTGAACACTGAATCCAGGTTTGTGCCATAATCGCAATCGACCCCCGATCCCGTATTTACCGCATACGGGTGGATCCGGTACTCCACCCACTGTACCTGGTCCGTATGGTTGTCCAGTGTCTGTGTGAATGCTCCCAGGCTTGCTCCGTTATCCGTCGTTTGCCCGCTGATATCGGTCAACGGTCCCGAGGTATCCTCAATGGTGTAATCAAACAAGATCTCTCCTGAGGTCAGACCTGTCGGGCTGGTCACTGTGATCGTGCTCGTGCCTCCGTCACAGATCGTATCTTCCACCACACTCACCTCTATCCTCGGTGAGGGGTTCACATAGATCCTGAACACTGAATCCAGGCTCGTGCCATAGTCACAGCTCGCTCCCGGACCGGTCCCGTCAGTATAAGGATGGATCCGGTATTCCACCCACTGTACCTGGTCCGTATGGTTGTCCAGCGTCTGGTTGAACGATCCCGGGCTTACTCCATTATCCGTCGTCTGACCGCTGATATCGGTCAACGGTCCCGAGGTATCCTCAATGGTGTAATCAAACAAGATCTCTCCTGAGGTCAGAGTCGCCGTGCTGGATACCGTGATCGTGCTCGTTCCTCCGTCACACAATGTGTCTTCCACAACCGTGACAGATATCTCCGGAGAAGGGTTCACGTAGATCCTGAACACTGAATCCAGGTTTGTGCCATAATCACAATCAACCCCTGATCCCGTATTTACCGCGTACGGATGGATCCTGTATTCCACCCACTGTACCTGGTCCGTATGGTTGTCCAGTGTCTGTGTGAATGCTCCCAGGCTTGCTCCGTTATCCGTTGTCTGACCGCTGATATCGGTCAACGGTCCCGAGGTATCCTCAATGGTGTAATCAAACAAGATCTCTCCATCTGTCAGAGTCGCCGTGCTGGATACCGTGATCGTGCTCGTTCCTGCGTCGCAGATCGTGTCTTCTACCACACTCACCTCTATCCTCGGTGTCGGGTTTACATATATCCTGAAGACCGTATCCAGATCTGTACCATAATCACACGCCGCTCCCGGTCCGCTCCCTGACGTGTACGGATGGATCCGGTACTCCACCCACTGTACCTGGTCCGTATGGTTGTCCAGCGTCTGGTTGAACGATCCCGGGCTCAGGCTATCATCTTCCGTCTGACCGCTGATATCGGTCAACGGTCCCGAGGTATCCTCAATGGTGTAATCAAACAATATCTCTCCATCTGTCAGAGTCGCCGTGCTGGTCACCGTGATCGTGCTCGTACCTCCGTCACATAATGTGTCTTCCACCACCGTGACAGATATCTCCGGAGACGGATTTACATAGATCCTGAACAATGTGTCCAGACCGGTACCATAGTCACAGTCAACACCTGATCCGGTATTCGCTGCATACGGGTGGATCCGGTATTCCACCCACTGTACCTGGTCCGTATGGTTGTCCAGCGTCTGCATGAATGGTCCCAGACTTACCCCGTTGTCCGTAGTCTGACCGCTGATATCGGTCAACGGTCCCGAGGTATCCTCAATGGTGTAATCAAACAAGATCTCTCCATCTGTCAATGTGGCCGCGCTGGTCACCGTGATCGTGCTCGTTCCTCCGTCGCAGATCGTATCTTCCACCACACTCACCTCTATCCTGGGTGAGGGATTCACATAGATCCTGAATACTGAATCCAGGCTCGTGCCATAATCGCAATCAACCCCCGATCCCGTATTCACCGCATAAGGATGGATCCGGTATTCCACCCACTGTACCTGGTCCGTATGGTTGTCCAGCATCTGGTTGAATGGTCCCAGGCTTACCCCGTTATCCGTCGTTTGACCGCTGATATCCGTCAACGGTCCCGAGGTATCCTCAATGGTGTAATCAAACAAGATCTCTCCATCTGTCAATGTGGCCGTGCTGGATACCGTGATCGTGCTGGTCCCTCCGTCACAGATCGTATCTTCAATCACACTCACCTCTATCCTCGGCGAGGGGTTCACATAGATCCTGAACACTGAATCCAGGCTCGTTCCATAGTCACAGCTCGCTCCCGGACCTGTCCCGTCAGTATAAGGATGGATCCTGTATTCCACCCACTGTACCTGGTCCGTATGGTTGTCCAGCGTCTGGTTGAAGGATCCCGGGCTTACTCCATTATCCGTCGTTTGCCCGCTGATATCGGTCAACGGTCCCGAGGTATCCTCAATGGTGTAATCAAACAAGATCTCTCCATCTGTCAATGTGGCCGTGCTGGATACCGTGATCGTGCTCGTTCCTCCGTCACACAATGTGTCTTCCACCACCGTGACAGATATCTCCGGTGAGGGATTTACGTAGATCCTGAACAATGTGTCCAGACCGGTACCATAGTCACAATCAACCCCTGATCCCGTATTCGCCGCATACGGATGGATCCTGTATTCCACCCACTGTACCTGGTCCGTATGGTTGTCCAGCATCTGGTTGAATGGTCCCAGGCTTGCTCCATTATCCGTCGTTTGCCCGCTGATATCGGTTAACGGTCCCGAGGTATCCTCAATGGTGTAATCAAACAATACCTCCCCGGCTGTCAGTCCAACAGGACTCGTCACCGTGATCGTGCTCGTCCCTCCGTCACAGATCGTATCTTCCACCACACTCACCTCTATCCGCGGTGTCGGGTTCACATAAATCCTGAAGACCGTATCCAGATCGGTTCCATAATCACACGCCGCTCCCGGTCCGCTCCCTGACGTGTAAGGATGGATCCGGTACTCCACCCACTGTACCTGGTCCGTATGATTGTCCAGCATCTGGTTGAAGGATCCCGGGTCTACTCCACTATCCTCCGTCTGTCCGCTGATTTCCGACAGATCCCCCGATGTGTCCTCTATCGTGTAATCAAATAGAATATCCCCAGATGTCAGACTGGCCGTGCTGGATACCGTGATCGTGCTCGTGCCTCCGTCACATAATGTGTCTTCCACCACCGTGACAGATATCTCCGGTGAGGGATTTACGTAAATATCGATGATAATGGTGGTGTCCAGCCTGGTTTCTCCGAATACATCCATATCGAAAGTATACCGAACTACACCTGGCTCATCTCCAGTGTTAATTAATTTCTGAGCAATTTCATGAGGCAATCCGCCTTCGGTATATGCATCGTAATAGCCATCTGTTGCTCCTGTAACCCAGGGATCCGGACTTACTGTCCATGTATATTGAATGTTTTCAAATGAGTTATCCAGTGTGAATTGAACCGTATCCAGATTGCAAAGAACCGTTTCTTCAGGAGTAACAGTTGGATCCGGATCTAGGAAATATCTGACTTCGACATTTGCATCACAGGTACCAGTGTTACCACAATCATCCCTGACATATAATGTGATTGTATTGTCTCCAATATGGTCAGAATTAAAGTCATATTGGCTTAAATACATGGTGTCAATCCCGCCGCAGTTATCAAAGCTTCCATCATCAATTTCATCAGCAGTGATTGAAGCGGTTCCTGTGAATTCATCCAGGATAAGAATGGTATCTTTACAAATTACCGTCGGTGCCTCGGTGTCACCGCCCGTGTAAACAACCACCGCATTGGCAGCTGAGTTGCCGCACTCATCCTCCACCGTGTAGGTATAGGTCGCCGTCCAG
>JBNJEV010000018.1:0-49576 GCA_051746185.1 Bacteroidota bacterium | reverse complement strand
GAGCATGTCTGATATGAGCAAGGATGTAATATCATTTAACATGAATGGCAGGCCACCATAGTAAACGGTTTCTGAGAGATCCATGTTTCCGATTGTAGCCTGAATGCGGGATGCAATCTCCTGCCTGTCAACTTCCGGAAGAAGCGTAAATAATATGACAGTTGCCGTTCCATCCTCTGAAACAACTGCTCCATTATACATTTCTTTCGAATAAATATAGTTTCTCAGACTATCTAATTCGGACTGCTCATCCGGCAAATCGTATTCATCTACAAGATTTCCTATTTCGATCCCCCATTCTGAGCTTTTAATATCAATGATATTGGTTATGCTGGTTACTGTTGATACGCCAGATGTAACTCTAAGACTATCTGTGATCTGCTTAATATGCTGCAGTACATGTGTTTGAAATACATCTCCGGTTTCCAGGACGATCATTCCAATATCATTACCGCCGAACCGAGCACCAATGCTTTTATACAAATGACCAGTAGGATCATCATCAGGAAGTGTGCTGAATATATCCGAATTGATCGAAATATTCCTGATTTGATAACCAAAGAATAACGTAAGTAATAAAACAGTACCAATGATTACCCATCTGAGCCTGATGATCCCGTTTGCCAGTTTATTCATAATTACTTTTTGACCGTTTCGGTTTTAAAGTCAGCATAAATATAGCAAAAATAACATTTGACCAATTATGTTCTATAGTCAATTTTTCATTAAAAAAATTAATCGGATTTAGATCGAGCTTTAAGACTATTTGCGATCATATTGATCAGATCATGTAAGGTATTTTCATACAAATCATACTTTTCCTGAAGGAAGAATGGAATTTCTACGCTTTTCATGATCATCATAAATACATCAACCGCAGGACCAACATCTTTTACATCCAGGTACCCTTCTTCCTTTCCTTTTTCAATAATGGCTGTTAACTGAACTTGTTCAAATTTTTCAAAATCTTCCCTGACATCCTTTACAAAATGATATTTTTCAAAAAAATCAGCTTTGAGGGTTTCATGATAGTTCACGGCTTTATTTAAGAGCTTAAACCGGGTAAATATATAATCAGTAAGTTTTGTTAAAGCATTGTTATTACTGTGAACGATTTCAAGCAATGCTTCTTTCAGTGTTCCCAACTCCTTTTTTAATACCTCATTAAATAGTTCTTCTTTGCTTTTAAAATAATAATACAATACCCCTTTTGCTTTATGTATGTTTTTCGCGATCTCATCCATAGTGGTCTTATGAAAGCCATACTTGGAGAAGTACTTTGTCGCAGATTCAATGATTCTTTCCTTTACTTCTAACTCTGCCATTGGATTTGACTATTGCTAATAAATAGTCAAAATTAATGGAATCATACTTCAGAACCAAAATTCTTTGAAAACTGTTTTATCAACCTGAACTATTACATTTTTTCCATGGGAACCGGATTTTGATATTTTTACACGTACAAGCCTATTATTCAGATTTTTATATTAAGCGGAGAGTTCAATAAAATCCCATGTAGTTAACTCATTAAATGTTTATTCAAATGTTTACCCCAACAAAAAAACCAACCACTTGGATCATCCTCCAGGTAGTTGGTTATCAACTGTGGGCCCAGCTGGGCTCGAACCAGCGACCCCCTGATTATGAGTCTCCTTTTTTCGATATATAATCCGGTCCGAAAAACAGAGGATATTTGAGGTATCTTTAACTATTACAGGGATTTATGTGTTTAACCCAATAAAATTAACTGTTCATTTTATGTAAAATATTACATAGTTTAACATGGATTTACAGGAATACTGGCGAAAAAACTGGCAACTAGTATTCAACAAGGCAATTTCGTATTAATTGTTCTGAATCCAAATCTGTCTTACCTTTATCAATCTAAATATTGATAGGAAAATACAGATTATTAGAATGATATTTTTCTCATCGGTTATGCCTGGATCGGCAGCTTTGTTCTTACAGTTATCCTCATAAAAAAAATTATTCCTGAGAAATGCTTTCAGAATTATTATTAATGTGAAACTTGAGTTAATGATGATATGAGTAACCTTACTGCGGTCAAAACATACATTGAAGATATATTTAAAAATAGCCGGTTTGCTGTTCTTGCAAGCGAAACCGATGGCCAGCCCCATGCAAGCCTGATTGCGGTTACCCCGTTGGAAGGCTTCCGGCAGCTAGTCTTTGCTACCTATCGAAATACACGCAAATACAACAACCTTGTTCAAAACAGCAAGGTAGCTGTCCTGGTTGAAAGTATTGATATTAACAGGGCGGGGCCTTATAAAAGCTTTGTACTAACAGCATTTGGTCATGCGGAAGAGATTGAAAACCTGGAAAAAAACATGGTTTTCAATGCACATCTGGAGAGACATCCGGAACTTTCATCTTTTTTGCAGTCAGAGCAATGTACCTTCTTTAAGATTAAAGTTGATACCTATCAGATTGTTCGTGGAATTGATGATGTTGAATGGTGGACGATAGACGATCTCAATGCATAAATCAAGTAAGCGATAAATGGAACTTCAATTTTCAACCGACTTTGCAACCATAATCGAGAAAATAGATCGAATTAATCCCTTATCGTATGAAAAAACCAGAAACTTCGTGGATGGAGCAGTGACGTACTTATCACCCTACATTTCGAGAGGTGTGATAAGCACCAAACAGGTGCTGGAGCGCGTGTTGGCTAAAGGCTACAAGATACCTGAAATAGAATCCCTGGTAAAAGAGCTTTGCTGGGTGATTATTTTCAACGGGTTGGTCAGGAGAGGTATTTGATGAAGCCATCCAACAACTTTACCGAAGCGGTTATATGCACAATCACTGCCGTATGTATACGGCTTCTTTGGTTTGTAACGTTGGGAAATCATATTGGCTGCACCCTGCACAATGGATGTATTATCATTTACTGGATGGTGACTGGGCAAGCAATGCCTGCAGCTGACAATGGGTGGCAGGTGCGAACAGCAATAAAAAATATTATGCCAATCAGGAAAATATTAACAAGTACACTAATACTAATCAGGTAAATACCTATTTGGATAAATCCTACGAAGCACTTCAACGTATGGAAATTCCCGCAGAATTGAAAGCTACTCAAAAGTTTGTACCTGAAAATGGGCTGCCGGTTGCATCAGAGATTCAACCGAATCCTGAAATTCCCACCTTCATTTATAACTATTATAACCTTGATCCGCTTTGGCATAACGAAGAAATTGGTAACCGGATTTTGTTAATCGAGCCTGATTTTTTTACCAAATACCCCGTAAGCAGAAAATGTATCAATTTCATGTTGGCTTTGAGTAAGAATATTCCGAACATTCAGGTGTATGCTGGCTCGTTCCAATCACTTATTAATCAGTACAATTTAAAAAATATTTACTTCCAAGAACATCCGTTTAACATGGGTTATACCGGAATAAGGGAGCCCAGAGACTGGATTGCAGAAGATGTTACCAGTTATTACCCGTCCTTTTTTTCGTATTGGAAAAAAGTAGATAACCATCTTTCATTTAAATACAATGATTATGATCATTGACAAAGAGACCATCATGAACTATGAAAACCGCTACCGTGCCACAATGATTAATTCACTGGCCGGAATAAAGCAGACATTTCTCATCGGCACCAGATCGAAAGATGGTTTGAGCAATCTTGCTGTCTTTAACTCACTTATTCATATTGGAGCAAACCCACCTTTTTGGGGTTTTATTTGCCGCCCTGATACTTTAAGAAGAGATACACTGAATAATATTTTAGAAACGAATAATTATACAATCAACTATTTGGCTGCAACTTATATTGAAAAGGCACATCAAACGTCGGCCAAATATGAAAAAGAGATTTCTGAATTCAAAGCCTGTGGATTTACAGAAGTATATCTGACAAATTTTAATGCGCCTTTTGTAGCCGAAGCACATGTTAAGGTGGCAATGAAACTGGAACAAAAAATAGATATTTCCATTAATGGGACGATCATGATTATTGGCAGTATTCAACAAATTGAATTAGATGAAACCATGCTCTCTGCAGACGGATTCGTAGCGTTACACAAAGCCAACACCCTGGCATGTGCAGGTTTAGATGCCTACTACGAAATCTCTTTGATTGACAGACTCTCTTTTGCTAGACCGTTTCAACCCACGACAAAACTTCCGGATGGATGAAATAAGTGCCTAAACAAAATTTGTCGGTTAAGGTTTGCCCGGTATGTGAACGGCCCTTTACCTGGCGTAAAAAATGGGAAAATGTTTGGGATGAGGTAAAATATTGCAGCGACAAATGCCGGATGAAAAAAAACAATTATGAGTAATACAGGTATTCTTTTTCCTCATCAGCTGTTCGAGTACAACACTCTTATTTCAACATGCAACACCATTTACCTCGTAGAAGAAGAGCAGTTCTTCAGACAATACAACTATCACAAACAGAAAATTGCGTTTCATAGAGCCAGCATGAAGTTTTATGAGGACTACCTTCAATCAAAAAATATCACGGTAGTTTATATCGATTCATTCAAAGGATTAGCAGATATAAGAAAACTTATACCCTACCTGAAGTTGCGGCACTTTAACAAATTCGAATATATTGATACAACCGATTACTGGCTGGAACAAAGAATTAGCAGAGCTTGCAGGACTCATAATCTGGAAGCAACTAAACATTCTTCTTCGCTGTTTATTAATACTTCCGAAGAGATAACTTCATATTTTTCTGGCAAAAAGCGGCTGTTTCAAACGGCTTTTTATAAGCATCAGCGACAAAGCCGAAATTTATTAATGGGGCATCAGCAAAAACCTTTAGGCGGGAAGTGGACCTACGATGATGATAACCGCTTGAAATATCCCAAAGGAAAAATGCCCCCAAAAGTTCATTTTCCAAAACCAAATGCTTTCTATAAAGAGGCATTAACCTACACAGAAAAGCATTTTCATGATAACTACGGAAAACTGAACAGCAATTTTATTTATCCGACTACCCACGAAGAAAGCAAAAGTTGGCTGGAGGATTTTTTTAAAACACGGTTTTCAGAATTTGGTCCATATGAAGATGCCATCGTTTCTGACGAAAGTATATTACATCACAGCGTTTTAACCCCTATGCTGAATGTAGGATTATTAACGCCTCAGTTCATTTTAGAGGAAACCTTAAAATATGCAGACACACATAAAATTCCATTAAATTCTCTGGAAGGTTTCATAAGGCAGATAGTAGGTTGGAGAGAATTTATCAGAGCAGTATATGAATTAAAAGGCAGTGAAGAAAGGATAAAAAATTACTGGGGTTTTTCTCGAAAAATTCCCTCTTCGTTCTGGAGTGGCACCACAGGAATAGAGCCGTTTGACAACACCCTGAAAAAAGTGTTGGAAACAGGATATTGTCACCATATCGAACGATTGATGGTTTTGGGCAACTTCATGCTTCTGTGTGAATTTGATCCCGATGAAGTATACCGTTGGTTTACGGAACTGTTTATCGATGCCTATGATTGGGTAATGGTTCCCAACGTTTATGGTATGAGTCAATTTGCTGACGGAGGAATCATGGCCACAAAACCCTACATAAGCGGAAGCAATTACCTGATGAAAATGAGTAATTATAAAAAAGGTGACTGGCAGGCTGTGTGGGATGGCCTGTTTTGGCGATTTATGCATACACACAGGGATTTCTTTTTGCAAAATCCAAGGTTAAGCATGCTGGTAAGAAGTTTTGATAAAATGACCGTCGAAAAACAGACTTCCCATTTACAACATGCCGAGCAATTTTTGGAAAAACTGACACAGCAGAATATGAGCTGAGTGTTAGGGTAATTTTTATTACTATGTATTCAAATAATGCCAAGATTACATCATCGTGGCGATACGCGTAATAAGAATATTAACTATAATCTGTCACAAACCCAAGATAGAGACCCTAACCCTGCATATCCATTTCATGCCGGTATCAAAGGGTGTAAAAACTAACCAACAGACTAAGCACTAGTAGACTGAGTGCCGGAAGAGACTTTTTTAACGGATCCTTTACCCGGATATGCATGATGACCGCTCCTGCCATTAAAATGGCGATACCAATGGAACTGACAGGGATTAACCGGGATAGCCAAAGTCCGGCAATGAGGAGCAGTGCAAATCCGATTTTCAGGACTCCAATAGTTATCATAAACCAATAGGGCAATCCATAGACCGCAAACTCCTCCCTAATGTTTCTGGCATCACCACCGCGATAGCCTGTTTCTTTTCCGGGACGCACCAGCCATACCAGCAATAATGAAAGTGCGATAAGTACCTGAATCGCTTGAATTAAGATGTCCATCTCTATTAATTTTAAAAGTCTAATTAACTTTTCTTCATTGGTTAATCCCTGTTTTTCAATTCAAGCTGGCGCATCGGCATTCTATCGATTATGTCATACAACATATCACGCTTGAGAAGTTGGTCCTGCCTTAACTTCACCCTACCATCCAGCCCAATAAGCACAACCTCAAAGTCCCCTTTACCCTCTTTGAACTTATTGAGTGATCCATTGCTGACTTCCCATTCTCCATTTTCCCGACCTTTTCTAACATGCGTGGGTGTGATGCTATATATTACAAGCTTACGGTCATCCAACCCCTCCTTGTCCGATTTGAGTTCATCCAGCTGTTGGGCATAGCGTTCCGAAGCTTTGTCTTCGGTATATACCAAGACCAACCGTTCTTTCCATAAGTGCCCGGATAAGTCCTGAGCAGAAATATACCTTTGAAAGCCTGATAACATAATAATATATAAAAGCATGAAATATCTCATAACCTAAATTGCTATTATTAGCGTAACAATTTTTATTTGCCAAAGTTCAGTTTTCAAATCTTAATCCAGTCTGGGAGTAACCAACAGCTTGTCGCCCCGGACTGTTGTACCTAAACAATACCGGCACTGATAACTGTAGGTACGTCATACCCTCAAATCCTGGCACCAAACTGGCACCAACAAAATAACCAACCAGCTGGATCTTACTCCAAGTGGTTGGTTATCAATTGTGGGCCCAGCTGGGCTCGAACCAGCGACCCCCTGATTATGAGTCAGGTGCTCTAACCAGCTGAGCTATGGGCCCCGAAAAAAGTTATTTTTCTGCATTCCCTGAAATCCGGGATTGCAATATTACGAAATTTACAAAAACGTGGCAATGATTCGGTTGATTTCGAATGATTTTTAGACATTCACATCATTTCTCTTCTTGTTCAGGTAATCTCTTATGCTGCTGGCGATTTGATCGAGTGTTCTTTTATCGTAATCTAACCTGTAAAATATCTTGAAAGTTTCTACCTGAAGTTCCGTATCCGAAATTCCAGGATGATTCGATCTGATCCTGTTCTGAATGATCCTGCGTGAAAGCTCTGTCATTTCAAAAAGATTTTGCAGTCTTTCCTGCAAAGGAATGGAGGAAATAATCTCGAACTGTTCCTTTAGCAATTCTTTTGGCGTATCATCCATCCTTAAGCAAATTATATGTTTTTAAATTCAATTTACTGCACCACTTCCTGATATAGTCCATATCCTTATCAGAATTTAAAAGCAAATTTTCAATATCCTTTGTTTGTTGTTCGCTTTGATAATCCTGAATCCATATGATTTTGGCAATAATCAGATCTTCAAGACTGATCACCCAGAGTTCAGTGTCAAGTTCTTTGATCTTTCTACGCCTGCTAAAAGCATGTCTGAAATAATCTGTTTCTTTTCTAAGGATGAAATCCAGTTTAAAACCAGTCTTTTGGTCAATAATGTTGAATAAACCCCGCTTTTTAACTTCCTCAACCAGGGTCGATTTATTCAGGTAGCTGTTGGGAAACAACTCCACAAACTCTTCAATCCTATGCAACGAAAGTTCGATGACAATATCTATATCTCTGGTCATTCGTGGTACAGCATAAATATTCATTGCGATACTACCAGAGATCATATATTGGAATCCTTTGTCATCAAGTGAATTACATACCCTTTTTAATAAATCTAAAATCATGGTTCACTGTCAGGTCTTTATAGGTAAAAGATACAAAAGAAAAAACAGATTGCCCGTTTCAGTTTGTAATATCTCAAATTTTCAGGGAAGTAACCAGGCCCCACTCGATCCAGTCGGCACGGACGCCGTTCTTGGTCTTGATGCAGATATGTCCATGCAAATGGTCGGTGATCCTGACCCTTCCTCCCGCGCGGATAAACCAGCATCCCCGGTCATTGGAATGCTGGAGGAAATAGGTGCCCAGGTTGCCCAGGATGGTGACACGGTCGATGAGGAACTGATAACCCATGTGGGAACCGAAGTAGGTTTTCTGGAAGGTGGTGACCCTTTCCGGCTCCAGTCCCTTGATGGCCCTTTCAAGCGAGCCGTCATAGAGTGCATCGATCCCGAAGGTGATCCTCATCCTGGGATTGAACTGTAAAGCATAATCGGCCGTAAAGGATGAGGTCAGGTAGCGCCTGCCTTGTATGTTGCCAAGCTGATGAAGCTCCACAGTTCCGGCCGCCACCATGATCTGGAACTCCCCTTCAGGGGTGAATTCCCGCTTTTCTTCCCTGATAAATTCCGGTCTGAAACGTCCCCGGCCAGGTTCGGGGGTCACCTTCGACTCCGGGAATATATTTCCTTCCGGGGCAAACTCCGGGGATGGATTTCTTTGCTGGGCAGACTCCCGATCCCACGCCGTGCTTCTTTCAGGAACCCGGAAATGGTAATTCAACCCGAAATTCCAACCCCAGTGGTTGACCCCTTTCTGGGGCTGGTGGATCCGGCCGTTTGAATAATGGGTCACCCCGTAGCCGGCATGGATGTCGATCCTGCCGGTCAGTGCATAATACAGATTGAGATTGAAGTCAAAATAGAGATTGATGTGCGAGGCGATCACATCATTGTACGGATTGGTGACCGGATCATGGATCAACGGATTATAGGTCAATCCAAGGGAAAGATCGGTGTTGAAGGTGAACCTGCCGAACCTGGCCCAGGGGGCTCCGTAAAAGACGAAAGCACTGTATGCATTGCCTGCAATGGTATCCTCGCGGTCCATGACCAGGTCCGAACAGTGCAGACCGAATCCGTATCGGGGATAATGATGCACCTGATGCCAGTTCTGCCTGCCGTCTGTTTGCAAACCGAACCTGGCCTCCAGGGACCTGTAGCCATCTTCGAAGTCACCGGCCAGGTATTCTGTGCGGCTCCAGTAAACCCCCGTGTGATAGATCAGCTGGAGGTATCTGTAGCGAAAGGAGGTTTCCGGTACGGGTTCCTGTGGAAATGCCTCTGCCCCCAGCACCAGAAAGATAAAAATGATCACTGCTCTTTTCATCCCCCGGTCATTTCCCGAATAACTTCCTGATCCCTTCTTCGCTCGCCCCGCAGATCCCCCGCTCTGTGATCAGGCCGGTCACCAGCCGGGCGGGCGTTACATCGAATCCCGGATTGGCAACTCCCGATCCCCGGGGCACCACCCTGATCCGGCCCGGCTTACCGGTTTCCTCATTCCATCCTTCCACATATTCCACTTCAGTGGCGTCCCGGTATTCGATGGGAATGTCCCTTCCCCTTTCCATGTTGAAATCAATGCTGGATGAAGGCAGGGCCACGTAGAAGGGAACCCGGTTGTCCCGGGCAGCCAGCGCTTTCATATAGGTGCCGATCTTGTTGGCCACATCCCCGGTCCGGGTGGTGCGGTCGCTTCCCACCAGCACCAGGTCCACCTCACCCCTTTGCATCAGGTGTCCCCCGGCATTGTCCACGATCACCCTGTGGGGCACACCATGTTCCCGCAGTTCATAGGCGGTAAGCCTGGCTCCCTGATTCCGAGGCCGGGTCTCGTCCACCCATACTTGAACCGGGATTCCCCTGTCATGGGCCAGGTACACGGGCGCGGTGGCGGTTCCGTAATCCACACAGGCCAGCCATCCTGCATTGCAATGGGTGAGGATCCTCACCTGCTTTCCTGTATTCCGGTGGATCTCTTCGATCAGACCTGCCCCGTGTTCTCCGATTTTCCTGCATCGCTCCACCTCTTCTTCCGCCATAGCATCCGCCAGCCGGAACAACCGGTCTGTCAGTTCCTCCCCGGAAGTTATCTCTTCCAGTCCGCCGATCATCCGGTCTGCCGCATATTGCACATTTACCGCCGTGGGCCTTGCACCGGTCAGTTGCCGGACTGCCTGCAGGATATTTTCGCGCCACTTTCGTGCAGAACTGTGCACCCCGGCCAGGCAGATCCCGTAAGCCGCGGTCACTCCGATCAGGGGGGCTCCCCTGACCACCATATCCCGGATGGCCGTCACCGCATCTTCCGGACGATGCATCTCAAACACTTCCAGTTCAAACGGCAGCTTCCGCTGGTCGATCACCTTCACCACGGCCCGTTTCTCATCCCTCCATATGGACCTGTAATGTGTTCCCCCGATCCGCATCGTTTTTTTCTTTTATCTTTACCATCATCTGAGGATACCCAAGGATTGCTTTTGAGGCAACCTGCTGTACGAATATACAAAATGCATGACACAGCCCCCGAACATCAGGAATATATTGTTTGACCTTGGCGGGGTGATCCTGGATATCAATGTAGATGCCACCCGGCAGCGTTTCTATGAAATGGGACTGCCTTCCATATTCATGCATTATCCGGACAACATGACCACCGATCTGTTCTTCAGGTATGAGACCGGCCGGATGGATACCCGGGCTTTCCGGAACGGGGTAAGGCAGCTGTCCGGGCTGGATGTTTCCGATGAGCAGATCGATGAAGCATGGACCGCCATGCTGGTGGGCATTCCCGCATCAAGGGTTTCCCTGCTGCAGAAGCTCTCTGCTCGTTATGATCTCTATATGCTGAGCAATACCTGTGAGATGCACGTACCGGTGTTTGAAAAAATGTTCCTGGATGCTTCGGGGATCTCCATGCATGACCTGTTCAGAAATATTTTTTATTCCTTCCGGATCGGTCACCACAAGCCCGATCCGGAAGCTTTTGAATACGTGATCCGTAATACCGGGATGATTCCTGCCGAAACTTTTTTCCTTGATGATAACATCCATAATATCAAGGCCTCACAGGAACTTGGATTTCAGGCCATCCATATTCATGAAAGGATCAGCCTGCTGGACCTGGGATTTGACATGTAGCGGTCAACTCTCCTCCGGGTTGATATCCGCAACGGCCGATCCGGACCCTTCCAGGGAGATCTTCTTTCCCGCCAGAAAAATTTCCATTGCCTGTCCCTGAAGATTTTCTACCGTCACCCTGTTTTTATCGATATGAATTTTCAGGGTCCTTCCGCGATACAGGACCTTGAATGAAAGTCCCTCCCATTTTTCCGGGAGCTGGGGATCGAAACTGAGCAAACCTTTCCTGATCCGCATTCCGCCGAATCCGTATACCACCGACATCCAGGTGCCCCCCATGCTGGTGATATGGAGCCCTTCGGCCACCTCGTTGTTGTAATCGTCCAGATCGAGCCGGGAGGTTCTCAGGTAGAGCTCATATGCTTTTTCATATTTCCCCAGCCGGGACGCGAGGATGGAATGGACACAGGGGGAAAGGGATGATTCATGGACGGTCCGGGGTTCATAAAAATCGAAGTTCCTCCGGATAGTGTCCGGGTCGTATTCATCCTCAAAATGGTAGATTCCCTGCAGCACATCGGCCTGTTTGATCAGACACGAGCGAAGGATGCGGTCCCACGACCAGTGCTGGTTGATGGGTCTGGATCCCGGATCCAGATCCTCTGCCATCACCTGTTCTTTATCCAGGTATCCTTCCTGTTGCAGGAATACCTCTTTATCGAAATGATAAGGGAAATATAGATTTTCCAGGATATCCCTCCAGACGGCTGTCTCTTCCCTGTAACTGAAGCCGGTCTTTTTGAGGATCTCATCATAGGAGCCCCGGTGCTTTTCCATCACATATTCCAGTGCCCCAAGGGTATACTGCAGGGTCCATGAAGCCACCTTGTTGGTATACCAGTTGTTGTTCACATTGTTCTCATATTCATTGGGACCTGTCACCCCGAGGATCACATATTTCCCTTTCACATGGGACCAGTTCACCCGCTGCCTCCAGAAACGGGAGATGCCGATCAAAACCTCCAGGCCGTACTGTGCCAGGTAATCTTTGTCGCCCGTATAACGAATATAGTTGTAGATGGCAAAAGCAATGGCTCCGTTGCGGTGGATCTCTTCGAAGGTGATTTCCCATTCATTATGACATTCTTCCCCGTTCATGGTGACCATGGGATAGAGCGCCGCTCCCCCGGAAAAACTCAGCTTTTCCGCATTTTCAATGGCTTTCTTAAGGTGCTTATATCTGTATATCAGCAAGTTGCGCGCCACCTCCCGGGGTGCGGTACTGAGGTAGAAGGGGATCAGGTAGGCCTCGGTGTCCCAGTAGGTGCTTCCCCCGTATTTCTCTCCTGTAAAACCTTTGGGACCGATGTTCAGCCGCTCATCCCTCCCGGTATAGCTCTGGTTCAGCTGGAAAATGTTGAAACGGATGCCCTGCTGTGCGGCAGTATCTCCGTCGATCATGATATCGGAATGTGCCCAGTTCTCCTCCCATACAGAAGCGTGTTCTTCAAAGAGCCGGTCGAATCCTTCGTTCTGTGCATCCTCAAGGATCCTTCTTCCTTCCGTGACGATCTCTGCGGGATCATGGTCCAGGGCTGTAAGAACCGAAACATATTTAACCAACACGATCTCCTCTCCCCGGTTCAGATCCAACCCGACCCGGTTGGCAACATAATCTTTTTCGCGTATCACCCCGGGTTCTGCCTGAATCTCTTCTCCATTCCTGAATAACTCATACCCCATGGCCATGCAGGACACAAAACCACTCTTACGGGTCCGGGACAACAGATGACCCGATCCGGCTTCGGCCCTGGTCTCTTCTGTTTCCCAGAATTTCTCTCCGTAATTGGCATCCCGGTTTTTTACGTCCCCGTCAATGTAGGGGGTCCATCTGAGCGAACCGGAAAAGTCCACCGACCGGACGGCATACCGGATCACCCCGATCTCATCGCGCTTCATGCTTAAAAACCTTCTTGCGTTGATTTCCAGGCTTCCTCCCCCGGTCTCCACCGTGAAGGTACGTTCCAAAAACCCCTGCCGCATGTTCAGCTCGCGCCTGAAATCTTTCGGCGCAATCCGGTGAAGATCCAGTTGCTCGCCGTTGATCTCCACATCGATCCCGATCCAGTTGGGAGCATTGGGAACCTTGGCAAAATATTCCGGGTACCCGTTCTTCCACCAGCCTACCCGGGTTTTGTCAGGATAGTACACCCCGGCCAGGTAATTCCCCTGGAGGCTATCTCCCGTATACCGTTCCTCGAAATTGGCCCGCTGGCCCATGTGACCGTTCCCCAGGCTGAAAATGCTCTCAGCCGCTTCCTGGAGGGAAGCTTCAAAACCTTCCTCCACAATGCTCCAGGGTTCCGCTTTATAGTAATCTTTCATGGTACCCTAAAATACATTTTTTCCCGGAAAACCGGGCAAGGTCGTTTACTACTTGCATATTAACTCCCACGGGTCTATCTTTGTGCAATTTTAGCAATCCCTGAAAAAGAGGTTTTGATGAACAAGAAGTTCCCTGAATATAAGAATTTTGATCTTTCGGAGATCAACAGGGAGATCAACGCTTTCTGGAAACAGCAGAGCATCTTCAGTAAATCCGTAGAATCAAGGGAAGAAGACCCTTCCTTTATCTTTTACGAAGGTCCCCCGTCTGCCAATGGAATTCCCGGTATCCATCATGTAATGGCGCGGACCATCAAGGACATCTTCTGCCGTTACAAAACCCAGCAGGGTTTCCGGGTGGAAAGGAAAGCAGGCTGGGACACCCACGGTCTCCCGGTAGAACTGGGGGTGGAAAACGCGCTGAATATCACCAAGGAAGATATCGGGGACAAGATTTCCATTGAGGAGTTCAATGCGGCCTGCCGTAAGGATGTGATGAAATATACCCAAATGTGGGAGGAGCTTACCCATATGATGGGCTACTGGATCAACATGGACGATCCCTACGTCACCTATGACAACAAGTATATCGAGACCGTCTGGTACCTGCTGAAAGAATTCCACCGGAAAGACCTCTTGTACAAAGGATACTCCATCCAGCCCTATTCACCGGCAGCAGGATCCGGACTGAGCACCCACGAGCTCAACCAGCCGGGTTGTTACAGGGATGTGAAGGACACCACTGTGGTGGCCCAGTTCAGGGTCAAGCGGGACAAGCGCTCCGAATCCCTTTATGCCTGCACCGATACGGATCTTTTCATCCTCGCCTGGACGACCACCCCCTGGACCCTTCCTTCAAATACGGCTCTTGCGGTGGGGGAAAATATCGATTATGCCCTCATCCGGACATTCAATCCCTATTCCGGGATCCCCATCACGGTGATCCTGGCCAGGGAACTGATGAACCGCTATTTTCCGGAAAGCGACAGCGAGCTGGAACTGGATCAGTATGAACCCGGTGCGAAGCGTGTGCCCTATAAGCTGCTGAAAACTTTGCCGGGCAGGGAGCTTGAAGGACTTTTCTATGAACAGTTACTGGACTGGGTGGATCCGGGCGAGAATGCTTTCAGGGTGCTGACGGGCGACTTTGTGACCACCGAGGAGGGAACCGGGGTGGTCCATACCGCACCCACCTTCGGGGCGGACGACCTCCGGGTGGCACGGGCCAACAACATTGATGCGGTGACTGTGACAGACAGGGAAGGAAATGTACAGCCACTGGTGGACAGAAAAGGCCGGTTCTACCGGATCGAGGACCTGGATGAGCAATTCGTGAGCAAGCAGGTCAATCTGGATACCTACCGGGAATTTGCGGGCAGGTACGTCAAGAACGAATATGACCCTTCGCTGTCGGAAAAAGATCCCACCACGGATGTGGACATTGCCGTGCGGCTGAAACTGGAGAATAAAGCATTCCGCATCGAGAAGCATGTCCATAATTATCCCCACTGCTGGCGTACGGACAAACCCGTGCTTTACTATCCCCTGGACGCCTGGTTCATTCGCACCACCGCCAAGAAAGAGCAGATGATCAGGCTGAACAACACCATTCACTGGAAGCCCGAATCCACCGGTACCGGACGTTTCGGGAAATGGCTGGAGAACCTGGTGGACTGGAACCTGTCCAGGACCAGGTTCTGGGGTACCCCCCTTCCCATCTGGATCAGCGATGACAACCAGGAGCAGATCTGCATCGGTTCTGTGGCAGAACTGAAAAAAGAGATCGAAAAATCGGTGACGGCGGGATTCATGGATTCCAATCCCCTGGAGCATTTTGAGAAAGGGGACAATTCCGATGAGAATTACGATACCTTTGACCTTCACCGGCCTTTTGTGGATGAGATCATCCTGGTCAGTGCTTCGGGCAAGAAAATGTTCCGTGAAGCTGTCCTGATTGACGGCTGGTTCGATTCGGGTTCCATGCCCTATGCCCAATATCACTATCCATTTGAACACCGCGAAGATTTTAACCGGCTGTTCCCGGCTGATTTTATCGCTGAAGGGGTGGACCAGACCAGGGGATGGTTTTTTACCCTGCATGCCATTGCCACCATGCTTTTCGATTCCGTCTCCTTCAGGAACATTATTTCCAACGGACTGGTCCTGGATAAAAACGGCAACAAGATGTCCAAACGCCTGGGCAATGCGGTGGATCCTTTTGATACCATCCGGAACCACGGCTCGGATCCCCTTCGCTGGTATCTGATCTCCAATGCCCAGCCATGGGACAATCTGAAGTTCGACATCTCGGGATTGGACGAGGTGAAACGGAAATTCTTCGGCACCCTGTACAACACCTATTCCTTTTTCGCCCTATATGCCAATGTGGACGGATTCAGCTACCGGGATAAGGAGATCCCCGTGGAGCAGCGCCCCGAGATCGACCGCTGGATCATCTCCCTGCTCAATACACTGGTCAAAGAGGTAAGCGCACAGTATGATGATTACGAGCCCACCCGGGCAGCCCGTATGATCCAGGAATTTGTCATCGAGAATTTGAGCAACTGGTACGTGCGGCTGAACAGGAAAAGGTTCTGGGGTGGTGAATTTGATGCGGATAAGCAGGCTGCTTACCAGACCCTGTGCAGGTGCCTGGAAACCGTGGCCATGATCGCGGCTCCCATTGCTCCGTTTTACATGGATAAGATATTCTGCGACCTGAACAGGGTTACCGGACGCTTCCCGGAAGCCTCGGTCCATCTCACACGGTTCCCCGTCTGGAATGAGGAACTGATCGACAAGCCCCTTGAAGAGAGGATGGACATTGCGCAGAGGATCTCCTCCATGGTCCTGGGCCTGAGGCGCAGGGTGAACATCAAGGTCCGCCAGCCGCTGAACAAGATCATGATCCCGGTATCCGATGAAGATTTCAAACAGCAGGTGGAATCGGTGAAATCACTCATAATCAATGAAGTGAATGTGAAGGAGATCGAATACATCACCGATACGGCCGATATCCTGGTAAAAAAGATCAAGCCCAACTACAAAGCGCTCGGTCCGCGCTACGGAAAACTGATGAAAGAGATCAGTTCAGCCATCGCCGGGATGAGCCAGGAAGAGATCGCAGCTTTCGAAAAGCAGGGCGAATATACCCTCCGGGTCGGAGACCGGGAGATCCCTCTTATCCTTGATGATGTGGATATTGTATCGGAAGATATCCCGGGCTGGCTGGTGGCCAATGAAGGTGCCCTCACCGTGGCCCTGGACATTCACATCACCGAAGAGCTTCGTCAGGAAGGTGTGGCCAGAGAACTGATCAACAGGATCCAGAATATCCGGAAAGAAAGCGGTTTTGATGTGACCGACAAGATCAAAGTATTCATCGAGAAACATGAACTGATCAATGAGGCCATTGGCAAGCACAGAAAATATATTGGATCCCAGACGCTTGCAGATCAAATTGCGCTTCTTGACGAGATCGGGAACCACAACAGCAAACGCATTGATATTGATGACAATGTATACATCAATATTCGTGTAACACGAATCTGAAAATCATCATTTGAATCATTAAAATATTGTATATTTAGCAAAACCAAATTTATTTCAACATGGCTGAGAAAAACAGATATTCGGATGCTGAGCTGCAGGAATTCAGGCAGATCATCCAGCAGAAGCTTGAGAAGGCCAAGGAAGACTATGAGTTGCTGAAATCGGCCATTACACAGAGCGAAAGTAACGACACACAGGATACTTCCCCAACTTTCAAAGTACTTGAAGAAGGTGCCGCCACCCTGTCCAAAGAAGAAGCAGGAAGGCTGGCCCAGAGACAGCTTAAATTCATACAGCACCTTCAGGCTGCCCTTGTGCGGATTGAAAACAAGACCTACGGGGTATGCAGGGAAACAGGAAAACTGATCTCAAAAGAGCGGCTGCGTGCGGTACCGCACGCAACACTCAGTATTGAAGCTAAATCCAGACAGTAAAGAGGCCCGGTCGTTTCTCCGCTTACTGAGCTGAGGCCGCGAGAAACGATCTCCATGTTATGTCCAATACCAGGAAATCCATACTTGTCATCCTTGTCATTCTTATCCTGGACCAGACGTTGAAGGTCCTGGTCAAGACCAATATGACCCTCTATCAGCAGGTTCCCGTCGTGGGGAACTGGGGACTTCTGCACTTTGTGGAGAACAACGGAATGGCCTTTGGCCTGAGCTTCCCGGGAAACATCGGCAAGATCGTCCTGACCCTGTTCCGGATCGGAGCGGTGGCGGCCATTGGTTTCTACCTGCACCACCTGATTAAACTGAAGGCCCATACAGGTCTGATCATCACCCTTTCCATGGTCATGGCCGGGGCCCTGGGAAACATCATTGACTCGGTCTTTTACGGAGTGATCTTCGGCAGCAGCACTCCCGTTGAAGCTGCAGCAATCTTCCCCAAGGACGGAGGATATGCCCCGCTGCTTCAGGGAAAAGTGGTGGACATGTTCTATTTCCCCGTCCTCAGAGGTAACTACCCGGAATGGATCAGGGAAGGTGCCAGTTTTATTTTCTTCAGGCCGGTATTCAACATTGCAGATGCCAGTATCACGGTGGCCGTGGTAACTATCCTGCTGAACCAGAAACGTTTCTTCAGGCACCTCTCCCCCTCGGCGGAACAGGATACCGGCCGGCCGGAACCATCTTCGGGTCCCCAGGAAGATGTCCCGGGCCCGCAGGAGGATATCCCGGGCCCGCAGGAAAATGTTCGGGGTCAACGGGAACCCGCCACGAACGGCGTTCAATCCGATACGGAAGACCGGAAATAACCCCATTCCGAAAAAATCTTCACGGGCCAGGCAGTTCCGGTTTGCCTCTCAAAGAATTAAAGATCTTTTCAGATCCCGCACCACAGCTGATGATCGACTTCATCCCCGTATCCACGGGAGCATCCGTTTTCAGTACCTGGTCTTTCGGTAAATGATATATGTTCCCCGAGGTAGGATTGGGTCCCGTGGGAACGAACACGGTGATCACCTCTCCCTGGTCATCGGTAATAAACCCGGTCATCAGTGCTCCCGTTTTGAAAATGTCCACCAGCACCACTTCCTTGAAGAACGATTTGTTCTTCCCGAAAAATTGTTGCACGGTTTCCCTGGCAATGGTATATCCAGGTATTTTTGCCAGGTAGCGGGACTCCGCTTTATGCATGAATACCACCAGTCTTGTACGGATGATGAGCCCGATCACAAAGAATATGAGCAGGATCGCAATAAAGGTGAGCAGGTAAAGTACCAGCTTGAAAAACGGATCTACATCCGGATCCTGGACCATCCTGTCCACCAGGGGTGTCAGGGTCCTTCCGATCAGGTTGACGATCCAGCGGAAAAGAAGTATGATCAGTGTCAGCGGGGCAAGTGCCACCAGCCCCCCGATCAGCGTGGTCCGGAAAAAATTCCTGATTCTTTTTAAAACATTGACCTTCATCTGTTTATTGTTTTATTGTTATGTTCGCTTACCCCTGACCAATAGGCCCCTGGTTCAATAATGCTCACGGAATATGGTTACAAATATACCATCCTGTTCAGAGAATTTGTTGTAACTTCCATGTGACCTTATGAATTATTTGAGACAACCCCGAATCATTTTTTACCCATGAAACGCACCATAGTTGTACTTATTGCTGCATGTTTCCTGCAGGGTGTTCTGTGTTCACAAGAGGGCCGGCAAAGAATGCTTTTGGATTTTCAATGGAAATTTAAAAAAGGGGATATGGCCCTGGCCCACAATCCTGATCTGGATGACAGCTCATGGAGGGTGCTGGATCTGCCCCACGACTGGAGCATCGAAGGAACATTCGCCCGGAATGCCCCTGCGGGAGGAAGAGGAGCCTATCTTCCCGGCGGGACCGGCTGGTACAGAAAAACCCTGGAACTGGAAGCTTCCGATCTGGACAAAACCATTTGGATCGAATTTGACGGGATCTATATGAACAGTGATGTCTGGATCAACGGCCATCACCTGGGACGCCATCCTTACGGCTATACCGGTTTTTATTACGACCTGACACCTTATCTGCATCCCGGGAAGAATCTGCTGGCGGTACGGGTGGATAATTCCCTCCAGCCCAACAGCCGCTGGTACAGCGGATCGGGCATCTACCGTCATGTCTGGCTCACCCTCACAGATCCCCTTCATGTGACACGCCACGGCATTTATGTAACCACACCCGATGTGACCGTTTCCTGGGCTACTGTAAACATCCGGACCCGCATGGAGAACAGTTCATCGGCGCTTCGCCGGGCTACCCTGCGTTCGGCGATCCTTGATGCACAGGGAGAAGAGATCACCGCAGAAGAAATCCCCATTGCGCTCCAGGAGGGCCGGCAGGAGACCTTTACCCAGCAACTTGCATTGCAGGATCCCCGTTTCTGGTCGGTGGAAACACCTTCACTGTATACATTGCAGACCGATCTGGTCGAAGAAGGAAACCTTGTGGACAGGGTGACAACCCCTTTCGGTGTCCGTACCATTGAATATGATGCGGACAAAGGCTTCATCCTTAACGGGGAACAGGTGAAGATGAAAGGAGTCTGCCTGCATCATGACGGGGGACCCGTGGGTGCAGCAGTACCGGCAAGGGTATGGGAGCGGAGGCTGGAACTTCTCAAAGAGATGGGCTGCAATGCCATCCGGACGGCCCACAATCCCATGGCCCCTGAATTTATGGACCTCTGTGACCGGATGGGCTTCCTGGTGATGGACGAGATCTTTGATGAATGGACCGTGGGCAAGGTGGAGCACGGATATCACCGTTATTTCAACGAATGGTCCCAGAAAGATCTGGTCTCATTCATACACCGCGACCGGAATCATCCCTCTGTGGTGATGTGGAGTGCCGGGAACGAGATCGGGGAACAGAGCACCGAACAGGGACACAGGGTCCTGGAGATGATGATAGAAACTTTTCACCGCGAAGATCCTACCAGGCCGGTCACCACGGGTAATGATCATATCGCCTCGGACGACCACATTACCAATCCTGAGTTTTTTGAAATGCTTGATATTGTGGGCTATAACTACGTGGACAGGTGGCGTGAACGGCGCGAACTATACTACAGCGTGGATAAACTTGCCCATCCGGACTGGAAAATGGTGGGAACCGAATGTGTCTCCATCGGGGGGATCAGGGGCTCCTATTTTCCAGGGGCCGGAAGCGGAGTCTTCAGATCGGCTTACAACACCCGGATGATCCGTGCCGAACAGCTCTGGAAATTTGAGGCGGTACATGACTATGTGATCGGTGATTTCATGTGGACAGGCATTGATTACCTGGGGGAAGCCCGGTGGCCCCATAAGAATGCTTCATCGGGTGTTCTGGATATGTGCGGATTTCCCAAGGACGGGTATTTCTTTTACCGGAGCCAGTGGACGGAGGATCCCGTGCTGCACATATTCCCGCACTGGAACTGGCAGGGCAGCGAGGGACGGGTATTGCCCGTGCTGGCCTATACCAACTGCGATACCGTGGAGCTTTTCCTGAACGGAAAATCCTTCGGGGTCAAATCGTACCAGTTCCCCAGGCAGGGGAACACCGAAAACTGGCTGCACTATGACAAACCATTTGTCCCTTCCACCACCGCCGATCTGCATCTTTCCTGGGATGTGCCCTATGAACCGGGCACCCTGAGGGCGGTGGGAAAGAAGAATGGCCGGACTGTGATCGAACGGATCATAAAAACCACCGGTGAACCCGCAGCCGTGCGTCTGACGGCCGACCGGCAAACCATTCATGCCGATGCCATGGATGTGGTCCATGTCACGGTGGAGATCGTGGACAGGGACGGGCTCCCGGTTCCGACGGCGGATAACGGGGTAGTGTTCACCCTGGAAGGTGAAGGTGCACTGATCGGGGTGGGCAACGGCGATCCCACCGACCACGGATCCTTTCAGGCAAGAGAGCGAAGGGTATTTCACGGGCTGGCCCTGGCCATCGTCCAGTCAACTTCCCGTCCGGGAAGGATCACATTTAGCGCCGCCTCGGACGGACTGGAAGGGGATTCCATTGTGGTCATGACCGAATGATTTGTCACTTAAAATATGATTCGGAATGAAATATATCAAATTGCCACTCGTTTTACTTCCCACCATGTTGCTGATTCGTGGATCTTTGTCAACAAGCTGAGCACAGAGTACCTGAAAAAATCAGGATCAGGAATGAACAATTTTATTGTAAAGATCAATCAAAAATTTAATTCCAATGATAATGATGTTCCCTATTCTGATTGCATGGCTTTTTTTTCCGGCGTTTTACAGTCCCTCCTCCGGAGGAGATTTTTCCGGGGACCGCGATCCGGTTTCCGGGGACAGCGACCCTATCTTTGTAGCCCACAGGGGAGCCTCCTACCTGGCTCCCGAGAATACCCTGGCATCCGTCCGGCTTGCCTGGGAACTGGGAGCCGATGCGGCCGAATGCGATGTGATGCTGACCTCCGATCACCGGGTGATCCTTTTCCACGATAAGAATACCGGTTCGCTGACCGGTGAAGACCTTGTGGTCAGCGAGACCGGCTGGAAGAAACTCAGTCAGCTGACCATCCGGCTAAGAGACAGCAATCTCAGCAAGTATGCACAGGAAAGGATCCCTCTTCTGTCGGAGGTTCTGGAAACCATCCCGGCCGACCGGATGCTGGTCATCGAGATCAAGACAGGACAGGAGATCCTCCCTTTTCTCAAACAGGTGATCGATGCACACTGGCACTCGGGCAGGATCAGCTTTATCTGTTTTGACCTGGAAACCATCCTGGCAACCAAACGGCTTTTCCCGGAGCAGCCCTGCTATTTCCTTTCCTCCTTCCGTTCGGGGGTGATCAGGCATTTCGATGAGATCCTCAGGGGCAGCCTTGACGGAGTGAATGTCAGGCATAAAGCCGTCAATAAAAATCTTGTACAACGTTGCCGGGCCGAGGGACTTGAAGTGTGGTGCTGGACGGTGAACAAACCTGAAGATGCCAGAAAAATGAAAGCCCTGGGAGTAAGCGCGATTACCACCGACCGGCCAAAGTGGCTGAAAGAACAGATTTAATAAATCATATTATTCCGGATCAACATAAAACCATTAAATTTGTTGTTTACTGCAAAAGCTTTATCGGATGATACGGAATACAATACTATTTTTCCTGCTGGCGGGACTTGTCTCCTGCAGCAGCGCAAACGAACCCGGCCAGGAGGAACAGCGCCCTTCCAACATTATTTTCCTGATCGGCGACGGCATGGGATTGTCGGCTGTCTCCACCAGTTACTATTTCACTGAAGGCCCCTCCCCGTTCGACCGGTTCCATGAGATCGGTCTGATCAATACCTCCTCCGCCAACCGTAAGATCACCGATTCGGCTGCCAGCGGTACGGCCCTGGCAACAGGGAAGAAAACTTACAACGGCGCCATAGGCGTAGATACCAGCAGACTGGAGATCCGGAATATCACCGAAGTGGTTTCAGCAATGGGATGGAACTCGGGCGTAGTATCCACCTCTTCGGTCACCCATGCCACCCCGGCATCTTTTTACGCCCACGTGGAACAGCGGGGAATGGAAGAGGAAATCGCCCTGCAGCTGATCAACTCTGAGATCGATTTTTTCGCGGGTGGCGGGATACGGTTTTTTACCCGGCGCAGTGACGGACAAAACCTGCTCCCCCTGGCCGCAGAGAACGGGTTTTCCGTGGATACCACCGGCCTGGACCCGGATCATTCCGAACCGGGTCAGAAATACGGATTCCTTCTGGCACCCGGGGGAATGCCCACCATGCTGCAGGGAAGGGAAAGTTTTCTGCCCGATGCCACTTCGCTGGCCATCGATGCCCTCTCGGCGGATGGGAACAATTTCTTCCTGATGGTGGAGGGGTCTCAGATCGACTGGGCAGGTCATGACAACGATGCGGAATACCTGCTGGCTGAAATGCGCGATTTCGAGCAGGCCATACGGGTGGCCATGGATTTTGCGGAAAAAGACGGAAATACCCTGGTGGTGGTAACTGCCGACCATGAAACAGGAGGAGCCACCCTTTCATCGGCCGCTGAGATCAATCAGGAAAGCGGGCCCAACGAGCTGGCGATCACCTTCAGCACCGGAGGCCATTCTGCCACGCTTGTTCCCGTATTTGCCTATGGACCGGGATCGGATCTGTTCGGCGGTATCTATCAGCACACGAAGATCTTTCATAAAATGGTCCGGTCCATCGGTACGGAATAATAGCCCGGCAGGTCTGATCACCTTCTGACAATCCCGTAAAAGAGCACCCGGATCAGGTCATCCAGCAACTCGCCACGGTCGGTCTTGTGCTCATCGCTGAGAAAAAGTGGTACTTCCAGGCCTTTCATCATGGTGGCAATGGCAATGGCCCCTATCTCGGAGCTGTTGATCTGGAAAGTTCCTTCCCGTATGCCTTCCTCCAGGATCCCTTTGACCACCTGAAGTTCCTGCCGGTCAAACCGCCTCCGGATTTCCAGGATGAAATCCATATGTGAGAGATATTCTTCGTTCAGTGCCGCATAAAAATTGGCCACTGTACGTATATGATGAAGCCGGAACAGAATGTAGGCCTTCAGTTTTTCAAGGGGTGTTTCTTTTTCGTGAAGGGTTTTTTCCAGATCGGTTTTCAGTTCTTCGGCCTCTTTCTCCACCACTGCCTTGAAGATTTCCTCTTTGCTGTTGAAATAATAGTAGATCGAACTCTTCCCTTTACGGGTTGCATCCGCGATCTCTTCCATGGTGGTTTTCCTGAAACCGTACCGTGTGAATATCTTCCGCGCAACTTGTACGATCTGAGCCCGTACTTCTTCTTTAACGACGACCATTCCGATCCTGTTAAACTAAGATTCCAAATTCACGTGCCCTAAATTAGTGAGTATATCAGGGAAAGGCAACTTTTTATGGACATTTTAACTGTCGCGTTCGAATTCCACCAGTTTATAATCCAGTTGCCTGCGCGAAAGGTTGGCATTGGCCACTTCGATCCTCACAGGGTCTCCGATCTCGAACCTGCGGCCTGTATGGCGGCCGATGATACTGTATTCCTCCTCGTCAAATTCATAAAAATCATCCACGATACCCCGGATGGAGACCAGTCCTTCACATTTATTCTCGATCACTTCCACATAGATCCCCCAGTCGGTCAGACCCGAAACCACTCCGTCGAATTCTTTGCCGATCTTGTCCTGCATGAACTCGACCTGTTTGTACTTGATCGATGCCCGCTCTGCATCTACCGCCTTGCGTTCCATTTCCGAAGCATGCTGACACCGTTTCTCATAAGTATCAGAATTCTTGGAATCACCACCGGCCAGGTAATGTGCCAGCAACCGGTGTGCCATCAGGTCGGGATACCGCCGGATGGGCGAGGTGAAATGCGCATAATCGCTGAAGGCCAGACCGTAATGCCCGATATTCTTCGTGGAATAACGTGCCTTGGCCATGGAGCGCAGGGCCATCATTTCCACCACGTGTTGTTCCTTTTTTCCCTGTACACGGTCCAGCAATTCATTCAGTGACCTGGAAAGCTGCCGGTTCGTCTTGCGGGGATTCAGGGAATGACCGAACTTGGTGATGAATTTGGAAAAGGATTCCATTTTTTCCTGGTCGGGAACATCATGGATGCGGTAGACAAAAGTCTTGCCTTTCAGTTTTTTGTCCTGCTCTCCTTCTGTCACCTCTTTTTCATATTTCCCTCCCCGGCTGGCAAATTCCGCCACCTTTTTGTTGGCCAGCAGCATGAATTCTTCGATGAGCCAGTTAGATTCTTTCTGCACCTTGAAATAAACCCCGGTGGGGGTGCCATCCTCATCAAGGTGAAATTTCACCTCATCCCTCTCAAAATTGATGGATCCGCTCTGAAAACGTTTTTCTTTCAGTACCTTCGAAATCTCATACAGTTTCAGGACCTGCTCTTTCATGTCTCCCTGGCCCGTTTCAATGATCTTCTGGGCTTCCTCATAATTGAACCGGCGATCCGAATTGATTACCGTCCGGCCGAACCACTCATCCCGAACCTCCCCCTTCTCATTCATTGTGAACACTGCTGAAAAGGTGAGTTTGTCCTTATGAGGCTGCAGGGAGCAGACACTGTTTGAGAGTTTCTCAGGAAGCATCGGCACCACACGGTCCACCAGATAAATGGAGGTTCCCCTTTCATATGCTTCCTCGTCGATGATGCTTTTGGGTTTCACATAAAAAGAAACATCTGCTATATGGATTCCCACTTCCCACAATCCTCCCTTCACGGTCCTGATGGAAAGAGCATCATCGTAATCCTTTGCATCGGCCGGATCGATGGTGAAAGTGGCGACCTTCCTGAAATCTCTCCTCTTTTTGATCTCCTCTTGGGTGATCCCTTCGGGTATCTTCCCGGCTGCCTGCTCCAGTTCTTCCGGAAACCTGATAGGAAGCTCGAACTCTGCCAGGATGGAATGCATCTCTGTTTCATTCTCTCCCGGGTAACCGAGGATGTCCACGATCTCACCAAAGGGATTTTTCACTTTTTCGGGCCAGTCGATGATCCTGGCAATGGCCTTCTGCCCGTGTTCGGTTCCTTTCAGCTTTTCCAGGGGAATGAAAATATCAAAAGGCATTTTGCGGCTGTCGGGCAACAGGAATGCATAATTCTTTGAGATCTCCACGATCCCCACAAACGTGTCCCTGGCCCTTTCCAGGATCTCCACCACTTCTCCTTCCAACCTGTTGGTGCGCCTTCTCCTGGGATAGACTAATGCCCTGACCAGATCCCCGTCCAGGGCCTTGTTCAGGTCATTTCGGGCGATGAATACATCCTCATCATTCTCCTCCGAAACCAGATACGCATACCCGTGGTGGGTCATATCCAGGGTGCCTGTTATATATCCCGCCCTGCTTACCAGCCTGTACCGTCCGGGATCTGTTTCTTCAAGCTGTTTGTTACGTACGAGTTCCTCCAGGGTCTCGTAGATTACGGACTTTCTCTTTTTATCCCCGATGTACAGCATCTTCGAGATCTGTTTTGCGTTGTAAACTTTCCCGGGGTTCCTTCCGAAGAGCCCCATGATCAGCGAGGATGCTTTCTGGGTGGTGAAATTTTCCTTTCTGCTGCCTTTGCTTTTGCTCTTTCCCATGTGTTGTCGGTTATGTTCAATGCTAAAATTACTATTTTTGCAGGGTTATGACCAACAATCTGATCATTTACAATACCCTGACCAGGAAGAAAGAAACATTTGTACCGCTGAATCCTCCTTTTGTTGGTCTCTATGCCTGCGGCCCCACCGTCTATGGTGATGCACATCTGGGGCATGCACGGCAGGCAGTGGTTTTTGATATACTCTATCGCTACCTCACCCACCTGGGATACCGGGTACGGTATGTAAGGAACATCACCGATGTGGGCCACCTGGAACACGATGCGGATGAAGGAGAGGATAAGATCCTCAAAAAGGCCCGGATCGAATCGCTGGAGCCCATGGAGGTCGTGCAACGCTACCTGAACCGTTATCATGACAATATGCGGGATCTGAATGTGCTCCCCCCGAATATCGAACCCCTGGCAAGCGGTCACATCATCGAACAGCAGCAGCTGGTCAAAAAGATCCTTGATGCCGGCTATGCTTATGAAAAGAACGGTTCTGTCTATTTTGACGTGGACCGCTACAGCCGGTCCCATCCCTACGGTCAGCTTTCAGGGAGAAAAACCGGAGACCTTCTGACCAGCACCAGGCCTCTGGAGGGTCAATCTGAAAAAAGGAATCCCCTTGATTTTGCCCTGTGGAAAAAAGCAGAGCCGGCCCACCTGATGAAATGGCCTTCTGAATGGGGCGAGGGATATCCCGGCTGGCACCTGGAATGCTCGGTCATGAGCACCAGGTACCTGGGAATCCCGTTTGACATCCACGGAGGGGGTATGGACCTTCTCTTCCCCCACCATGAATGTGAAATTGCACAGAATGTTGCAGCCTACGGTGAAACCTGCGTACGTTACTGGATGCATAACAACATGATCACCATCAACGGAAAGAAGATGGGGCGGTCACTGGGCAATTTCATTACCCTCGATCAGATCTTTTCCGGCGAACATGACATGCTGGATCAGGCCTATACACCGCTGACCATCAGGTTTTACATTCTTCAGGCTCATTACCGCAGTACCCTTGATTTCTCCAACCAGGCACTGCAGGCCTCTGAAAAAGGATTGCTGCGCCTGATGAAAGCGAATGAGATTCTGGGATCCCTTTCTTCAGGACCTGCTTCCACGGTCAGGGTGGATGCGCTGGCGGAGAAATGCGAAGCGGCCATGAATGATGACCTGAACACACCGGTTTTGATCTCACACCTTTTCGACGGGGTAAAATGGATCCATGATATTTCGGAAGGCCGGGAAAGCCTGGTGGAGGAAGATCTGAATACATTGAGAAAGCTTTTTGACACCTATCTGTTCTCTGTCCTGGGATTGAAAAAGATTGAAACCGGGGCCGGTGAACCCATCACGGGCGAGCTGGTGGAATTGCTTCTGAAACTGCGCTCAGAAGCAAAATCCAACCGGGATTATGACACCGCCGACCGGATCCGTGACGAACTGAACCGCCTGGGGATCAATATTATGGACAGAAAAGAGGGGGTAGACTGGGAATTCTCCGGAGATGTTTGAATCCTACCGCTCACGGACCATCCCTGTTGGGAACCTTCTTCTTGGGGGAGACCGGCAGGTCCGTATCCAGTCCATGACCAATACCGATACCAACGATATTGAAGCATCCCTGGCACAGTGCCGGGGACTGATCGATGCAGGAGCCGAGCTGGTCAGGTTGACGGTACAGGGAAAACGCGAGGTCGCAAGCCTTGGAGTGATCAAAAAAAGACTTCATGCGGAAGGGTTTGATACTCCTCTGGTGGCCGATATCCATTTTAAGCCCGGCCTGGCCCTGAAAGTCGCCCCGCTGGTGGAAAAGATCCGCATCAATCCGGGCAATTACCTGAGGGGGCGGGCACCGGAAAGTTTGCTGCCCGCATTGATCGATACCTGCAGGCACCATGGTACAGCCATTCGCATCGGGGTGAACCATGGTTCCCTGAGCCCTGCCATTATGAATGAATTCGGAGATTCCCCTGAGGGGATGGCCGAATCGGCCCTCAGATTTCTGAGGATCTGCAAACAGGAGAATTTCGAAAGGGTGGTTGTTTCCCTTAAATCCAGCAATCCGCGCGTGATGGTGCAATCGGTCCGTCTGCTGGTCAGCCGCATGATGAAGGAAGGGCTGGAAACTCCCCTGCACCTGGGGGTAACCGAAGCCGGGGACGGTGAAGAAGGCATGATCAGATCCACCGTGGGAATGGCTCCCCTTCTGTTGGAAGGGATGGGAGATACCGTGCGGGTATCCCTGACCGGTCCCCCGGAAGAAGAGATCCCAGTGGCCAGGGATATGATCACCCTTTTTCGAAAACCGGTACAGCTCCCCTACCATCCCTTCTGTGATCTTCCCTGGGACCCGTTCCATTTTGAACGGCGCAGGTCCCATTCTGTTTCAGGAACGGGCAACGGAAAGAAGGTAAAGATCGTCAGTCCTCGTCCGCCGGAAAAAACCGATCTGACGCCCGACCTGATTGGGCCCCTCGCAGTGCCCTTCGGGCAGTGGCAGCGTGATCCGTCCCTGCTGGTAGAAGGCAAAAAGATCCTGCTGCTGGAAAAAGGCTCCCGTTCTGTCCAGCAGGTGAAACAGCAGCTTTCGTATTTCTGCAGCAAGAACAACAGGGCCCCCGTCCTCTACAAAACAGGCAACACTTTCCGCGATCCGCTCTCCTTCATGATGCAGCTGGCCGGTGAGCTTGGCTTCATGCTTGTGGATGGTGCCATTGACGCTGTGTGGGTCGAAAACCCGTTCCTTGAACAGGACCGGATCAATGACTGCCTGCTTACGATCCTTCAGGCAACGGGAGCAAGGATCAGCAGGACCGAATACATCGCCTGTCCTTCCTGCGGACGGACCCAATTCGATATCGTTTCCCGTCTGAGGGAGGTCAGGGCAGCCACCTCACACCTTACCTCGCTGAAAATTGCGGTGATGGGCTGTATCGTCAATGGTCCCGGTGAAATGGCCGATGCCCATTACGGGTATGTGGGCGCAGGACCCGGGAGGATCACCCTGTACAAGGGCCGCACCCCTGTTCGTAAGAATATTCCCGAATCTGAAGCACTGGATGCCCTGGTCGAACTGATGAAACAGGAAGGCGACTGGAAAGAACCCTAATCCATCCTGAGGATCGCGGGTCGGGACGCAAGGAAGGGGCCTGACATCACGGACCGGAGGGAGTTAAGTGATGCATCAAAAGAAAAAACCGAAAAAAACCCGGTATCGTCATTTCGGTACTTTCGCACTTAACAATTTGGTTAGTTCTTCTTAATTCTGTTAGTTTTTGAAAATTCCCTCTCTTTTTTTGCATGCTTTGTAAGTAATAGAATATAAGGCTAATAGTGAAAATTTAATAGAAATGTTTAAAATTCAAAGACTTTACAAAATTGTTACTTAGTAACAACTTTATTAAGTCTGCTTTTCCCGAAATGGGATACCGGTAAAAAATAAGCAACCGGTCTGGTAGTGCCTATCCCAGGTGTTGTTGATGCGCTGTGATCCCTTTGAATGGTGAGAAACCTGAATGGTGTTCCGGGATTGCGAATCGGGGACATAGTGTGTAACGTCCGCAATCCTTTCCAAGAAGGAAGGCCCAACCCGGAAGGAAGGCCCAACCCGGAGGGAGCGCAACCCGCTAGGCTTTTTCCATGGAGAAAATGAAGGTGGTCCCCTTGCCCGACTTGCTCCGGACCGTGATGGTCTGCCTGTGGGCCTGGATCACATGTTTCACAATGGAAAGCCCCAGCCCGGTACCCCCGGATTCACGGGAACGGCTTTTATCCACTCTGAAAAATCGTTCAAAGATCCTGGGCAGGTCCATTTCTTCGATCCCGATCCCGTTATCGGTAACATCCACCAGGATGTTCTCCCCGGTATCGATAAAGCCCACAGTAGTCTTCCCTCCGGGTTTCCCGTATTTGATGGTATTATTGATCAGATTGCTGATCACCTCCCGGATCCTTTTTTTGTCCCCGACCACTTTTACGGGTTTATTGTAACTGCTGTCGAAGGTAATCTTGATATTCCGCTCTTTTGCCTGCATCTCCTGATCCTCAAATACCTCCTCCGCCACCTTTACCAGATCGAAGGGTTCCATTTGCATTTGGAGCTCTCCCGATTCAAGCTTGGCAATGGAATCCAGATCCTCCACAATGCTGATCAGCCTGTTGATACTTTTTTCTGCACGCTTGAGATACAGCTTGTTCACCTTAATATCTTCCATACCTCCGTCCAGCAGGGTAAGGAGGTAACCCTGGATGTTGAAGATGGGGGTTTTCAGTTCGTGGGACACGTTGCCCAGAAAATCCTTCCGGTATTTTTCCAGCTGTTTGAGCTTTTTAATCTCCTCGGTCTGGCTGTCGGCCCAGATTTGTACCTCCCTGTCCAGTTCCCTGACCACATCTTCCTGGTCGATCCTGCTCCTCAGTTCCTGCTGGGACATGGTATGGTTGTGAATGGTCTTGAAAATGGGATTGATCTTCTGTTCCACAAACCGGCTGAAATAGAACTTGATGATCAGAAAGGACCCCACTACCACGATCCCGGCGGGCACAGCAACTTCAAGGAAAGGATACCTGAAATTTACCAGCATGCTCAGGACGATACATGCTGCAATGAGCAGGGTGATCAGCAGGGTGATGATCGAGGAATAATGATTTGATGTCTTCATTCCATTATCTTTCTGTTACCACCTGTAGAAAGGTGTTTCAATGTGAAAGAACAGGCCGTGCTCTCCATATTTGTTGATGGCGTAATCGATCCGCAGCACCTGATCGTAATAGGTTACAAAATCAAGACCGATCCCGGTTGAAAACTGCCAGTCATTGACCATGGTATTGGTGGGATCAGGAAATATATTGTTCACATAACCTGCATCAGCAAAAATATTGAAGTAGAGCGCATAATGCACCTTGTTGAATTGTTCCATCTTAACGAACGGGACAGTCCATGTGGTTGGTCTGACCACCTGGAACTTCAGGTTATATTTGGTGATGAAGTAGTCGGTCCCGTCTATGACATAATTTTCATAGCTACTCAGGAACTCATTGTACCCCAGCCCTCTGCCCAGAGCATAGGGCATCATTTTCTCCATGGAATATCGGGCCTTTGTGGCATTGCTGAAAAACAGTCTTCCTGCCAGTTTCTGGTGAAAAAGGAAAACACCGGTCAGACGAAGATTGTTGAAGGGAAAATCTTCGAGAATCCCCAGTCCCAGCTTTTCTGCCCTTATTCTCACGGCAAAGCCTTCCAGCGGATAGATCTGGGAATCCCTCACATCGTAATCGAAATTATAGCTGAGCATGAAAAAACCCAGGTTTGTCCTTCCGCCTCCCAGGTAATTAGGATTCAGTATCGCCACTGAATCGGAGATCTCGTAGTTGAAATATTCCATTCGCAGAGAATGCGTGGTATAAAGCTTTCTTCTGAATGTATAATGGGCAAAGGCATTCAGGCGGACCATGGCCGGCCTGTCTTCCGGCTTAAATTCTTCCGGCCGGTTATTGACGGTGTTCAAAAAGATCTCATTCTGCTGGTTTTTGTTGAATCCGAAAGAGAAACCATGCTGCTGCTTTTTTCCCAGGTTAGGAATAAGATAGGAAAGGGCATATTCCTGTACGTAGCCCAGCCGGATCTTACCGGCAAGCAGCTCCCTGCGTCCCCTGAAATTGTTCCATTTCAGCCACATTCCATAGTTGATTTTGTCCCACTCTCTCTGCTGGATGAAGGAACTGAAATTGCGTTCGGCATACTCCAGCATGGGGACGGGCCATATGTACCAGCGTTCTGTGACATTTATCAGGACCTTGATACGGTTGCCGGGCATGTGCGTGGCATCGAACCGGACGAAATTGAACAGGGAGATATTGAGAAGGTTTTCCCTGCTCCGCTGGAAAGTGGGTAGCAGTTGTATCTTCGCGATGGTATCCCCGATATTGAACACAAGCTCCCGGAGGATGATGCGTTCTCTGGTGACATTGTTCCCTGAAATAAGGATATCCTCGATGATTAGCTTGTCATCTGAAATGATCCGGTCATCCTGTGAATATCCTGCCGGGGTCTGAAAGAACAACACCATGCATATCAGGCAGCAGCCAATACCCCTCGATGCCATCCATCGATCCATTGATACCTTGTATTGCATTCCCTCTTCACCTTCCACTCCAGCGCAAGGTAATAAATAAATGGTAAGCTAGGGATTGGAAAGACTGTCAAGAAGCACCGCTGCCAGCTGCATGTCCACCGGGGTTGTAATCTTGATATTCTCCGGATTTCCCTCCACCAGGGATACTTTTCCGGCATGCGCCTCGAAAACCGACGCATCATCGGTGAAGTCCTCACGATAAGGTTGCCGGTAGGCTTTCTTGATCATTTCTGATTGGAAAACCTGCGGGGTCTGAACACGTTTCAGCCTGGATCTGTCCAGATGGATGGACCCATCCCCCTCCCCGGTCAGCCGGACCGATTCGTCCATATCGACCACGGGGATTCCGCTTCCCTGTTCGGCAGCTGATGCATAACATCTTTCAATGGTATCCGGGCTGACCAGCGGTCTCACCGCATCATGGATCCCCACGATACATTGCCGGTCAATAAATTGCAGTCCGTTCTTTACCGATTCATACCTGCTCCGGCCTCCTGTGGCAACGGTAATGTCTTCTCCCAGATCATAGGAAATAGAGATCACATCCCAAAAATTCCGGTGACCTGCAGCCATCACCAGAACGATCCTGATCCGGGGATCAAACGAGAGGAAACGTTCCAGGGTATGGATGATCAAAGGTTTTCCCTTCAGATCCAGGTACTGTTTTGGGATATCACTTCTCATACGCCGGCCCTCCCCGCCGGCTACAACCACTACAGCATTCATGATATCATTGAAAGGTTCCCCGCACAAATGCACGGGCAAAATTCAGGTTCTGTGTTTTTATCCGCCCGTAGCGCTGAACCCCGAGGGAATGTGCATCTCTTTCGGGGTAATGCTGAGGAGCGGGACTGTAGCCCTGGTGACCATCTGCTGTGCGTAACTTCCCAGGAAGACATTCCATTTATCAAGGGAACTGGACATGACCACGATCAGTTCCGCGTCCACCGTTTCCGCATAATTGCCGGTAAGTGTGGGAAGATGATCCCCGATCAGGGTCTTGGATACACTTCTCAGTTTCCGGGCCTTGTAATAGTTTACTACCTGTCTGGAATATGAAGCAAGCCGGGAAAGATCGCGTTTGTTTTTCCTGGTTGAAATGGCGATCACATGGAGTTCCGCTCCGAACAATTCCGCCAGATCACCCGCAATGGGTGCTTTCTGCCGTGTATCCACATGCAGTTTGATGGGCACAACGATTTTTGTAACATCGGTCGGGACAGGAGAATGCCGGAGTGTAAAAACAGGCTGTTCGGTGGCGGACATGATCTTCAATGCATTGCTTCCCACAAAAAGTTCTTCAAAGCCTGAAGCACCATGGGTTGACGCCGAGACCACCGCATTCCTGTATGAATTCACCTGGTTGACCACCTCACGGTAAACCCTTCCTTTTTTAATGATGTACCTGAGCTTGGAATCATTCCCCAGTTTGGGCTGATATTCCTCCATCAGCTTTTTAAATTCGGCCTGGGCATATTTATGTTCCTGTTCAATGACACTGGGTTGAAAATTTGAGCTGGCGGCCAGAACATAGACCATCTGGATATTGATGTTCTTCTTCTGAGAAAACAGCACCGCCCAATCCAGACCCTTCAGCGATTCAACTGAAAAATCGACGGGTACAATGAAATTGTTCATGGGTGAAGATTTGGTTATCCCGGCTAATTTAACCAAATCAGTGATAAAGAACAATATTTCATTCGGCTTCTGAAGTCCCTAATGGTTGAGATTTTATTACTTTTGATGAATCTAACCTAAAAACCAACACTCCATGAGCAAGGATGTTGTTCTTGGTATTGATGTCGGCGGCACCTATACCAAATACGGACTTGTGGACAAATCGGGCAGGATCCATCTGGAGGATTCGATCAGTACCGGAGACTATACAAAAATTGAAGATTTTATTAAGGCCCTCCATCATCACCTGAATGCCCAGATGGACCGCAAGGAAGCAGGGTTTACCCTTAAAGGCATCGGTATCGGTGCACCCAATGGGAATTATTATACCGGATCCATCGAATACCCTCCCAATCTTGTCTGGAAAGGCAAAATTGAATTTGTAAAGTTGATCGAAAAAGAGTTCGGGGTTCCTGCTGTACTTACCAATGATGCCAATGCTGCAGCGCTTGGCGAAATGCTGTTCGGGGGTGCAAAGGGCCTTGATCACTTCATCATGATCACCCTGGGCACGGGCCTGGGAAGCGGCCTGGTGGTTAACGGTGAGATGGTGTACGGAAATGACGGGTTTGCGGGGGAGCTCGGACATATCAGGGCGGTGGATAACGGCCGCCAGTGCGGTTGCGGCAAGAGGGGATGCCTGGAAACCTATGTCTCAGCTACCGGGATCAAGCGGACCGTTTTCGAACTCATGGCGGAAATGGTCACGGAGAGCGAGTTCCGTAAAATACCTTTTTCCAGGCTGAATCCGAAGATGATCACCACCCTGGCCGAGAAAGGAGATCCCATCGCCATCAAGGCATTTGAAAAAACAGGTTACCTGCTGGGAAGGAGCCTGGCGGATTCAGTGGCCCACATCAGTCCCGCCAGGATCTTTCTGTTCGGCGGACTTGCCAGGGCGGGGAAATGGATCATCAATCCCACCAAAAAAAGCATGGAAGAACATCTACTGCCCATCTACAGGGACAAGATCGAAATTGTCCCTTCAGCACTGTTGAACAAGAATATCGCCGTGCTGGGAGCGGCTGCCCTGATGTGCAACCGGTTGGAAAAAGAAGGACAGCTTTAATCCTATTTCTCCAGTTGTTTGGTCACCTCGTGATCCCAGTTGGACCTGACGGTGATCGGGGCCTCGAGGAATTCCACCGGCTCGGGTTGCCGTTGTTCCAGGTAATCTCCCGTATCCCATTCCCCGTTCTCATTCAAATCGTGAATGAACTTAATGGTGTATTCCTGGGGTACCAGATAAGGAAAGGTGATCTGACCGTCAGATTCCGTACTCCTGCTCCGGTAGACCCGGTCCCGGCTGATCAGCTGGACGATCACCCTGTGATCTACACTATCCAGATTCAGCAGGATCTGTCCGTAATATTCAATATCCCTTGTTGTGAAGGAAACATCTACTGTGTCATGCTCCAGCCCGTAAAGGTTGGAAATGGCTCCCGGCAGGATCAGCAACCTGTACCGGGAGTCAGATTGCCAGTCGGCCGAAATCCATGCCCGGGTAAGCGAAGCGGTATCGGTCACCACCCGGAAAGAGCGGGGGACCTCCACCGAATCCGGGATCTGATACAGGCTGATCAGTGAATCAACAATCCCGGTAAGTGGAAAATTGAGATTTAAAGGAACATCCCTGTTCAGGTGGAGCTGGGCGTTGTTCCGCAGGGTGGAGATCTCCAGTTTTTCTTCACTCACAGGTTGATCCTTCCTTCCCCTTGACTGCTGCTCCCGGTAAGTGAAATTCAGGGTGTCCCGGGTGGTCACATCAAGGCCGGCAGTATCCTGAACCGTGTAGATAAATTCCAGGGTAAGGGTGTCCTTCTTATAATCGGCCGAGTCTCTGATCCACAGGGTCAGTGTATCCCGGTTTGCACTGAAATGTTCCATCAGCCAGGTTTGATTTGCATCCTCTTGATGAAGGGATCGGTACCTGAAGCTGTCGGTCACGGGCCGGGCAAACATTACCTCCATTCTCCTGCGGTCGGTTCTCTGATAATCCGTCATGTACTGGACTTCCGATTCCTCCGTGAAAAGCAGCAAGTCGATATAGATTGAGTTCAGATCGGGTTTCATACGGGCCAGTGAATCTGCCGCCATCCCTGTTGTATCTGTTCCCATTCCAGCAGTATCAACAGGCACTGCCAGTGTATCCTGGTCCCGGTACACCGAATCCTGATAAAGAGAATCCAGCGCACCCGATTCTTCCAGCAGGGCCCGGGCCATTTCCGCATTGACCCGGAGGCTGGAATCCAAAAAACCAATCACTTCGGTAGGCAGATCATACAAAAGGTTGTAATTTCCGTCCTGCAGTGCAAATACCTTGTACACATCCGGCCGGAGGTTGTTCACACTGAACCTGCCTTCCTCATCCGACCTCCCCACGTAGAGCGGGATCCGGGTAAGGGGAACCGAATCCTTCAACTCCTCGTAAAGCATGATGTTTACCGGTTCTTCCGGAACGGCCAGATCCTCCGCAAAACGGAGTGTCCCTTTCACCGAAAGGGAATCAAGCACGGCTCCGGTAGAAAATGCATATTCAAAATTGAGCAGTTGGTTGCCTTCGTGGAGGTCCTTGATGGCAGTTCCGAAATTGAAGGTATAGGTGGTATTCTCCTTCAGGGTATCTGTCAGTTCGACAATAAGGGTTTTTTTCCTGAGCCTCACCTCTGGTTTTTCCTCCATGGGGGGTGAGACCACCAGTTCCTGGTTCACATTATCCAGGACGATGTATTCATCGAAGGTGATCTCGATCCGGTCGTCATCGAAATGGGTCGAATAGTTTGCCGGCTCGCTGGAAACCACCCTCGGCGGGTCCTCATCACGGGGTCCGCCCGAGGGAGCACCCTGCTGGGCGCATTCCCTTCCGAGAACCATCGCAGCCAGAAAGACCAGGAAAATTCTGAAACGCACCTGAATTTGTTTTTGCAAAAATACAAAGATATCTTCTAAACAACAGGGAAATTCATTTACCGGCCAAAACCCGACTCACATATAGTATTTTATGGAGCCTATGTATTGTTTTCATAAAAAACTATATCTACGTTTGTAGCTTATCAGAACACAAATAAGATAAGTAATGATTATTGATGCCATTACCTGGGACGTGGATCCTGAGATATTCAGTATCGGCAATCTGAGCATCCGCTGGTACGGATTGCTTTTTGCATCCGCGTTCCTTGCGGGATACCTTGTCTTCACCCGGTACCTGAAAACCGAGCGGCTTACCTCCGAAATGCTGGATCAGCTGCTCATCTATATCGCAGTGGGTACGGTGATCGGGGCCAGGCTCGGGCACTGTTTTTTCTATGAACCTGATTATTTCCTGAAAAACCCGGTGGAGATCCTGAAGATCTGGAAAGGAGGCCTGGCCAGTCACGGGGCAGCCATCGGAATTCCCCTGGCCCTCTGGTTGTATGTAAGGAAATATAAGCTCTCTTTCTTGTGGCTGATCGACCGGATCGTCATCGTAGTAGCCCTGGGAGGCGCATTCATCCGCCTGGGAAACCTGTTCAATTCCGAGATATACGGTTTGCCCACCGATTTGCCCTGGGGTTTTGAATTTGTTCGTGACAAGTTATATGACTCCACCACAGGCGCATTGCTTCCCACCGTACCCAGGCACCCCACCCAGCTTTATGAAGCATTGAGCTATATCCTAATTTTCGTTGTACTGTTTATCTTTTACCGCAAAAAGCACAAAGAGGTCCGCGATGGCTTTATTTTCGGGGTCTTTATGATCCTTTTATTCACGGCCAGGTTCTTCATCGAATTTGTGAAAACCGAGCAGGTAGCCTTCGAGGTCGGCATGAAATTCAACATGGGACAGCTGCTCAGCCTTCCTTTCATCCTGGCCGGGGTGATCATGATCCTCTGGACCAAAAAGCATCCCCGTCACTTTTCCCAGACCCCTGTTCCGAAAAGCCCCGGTAAGAAAGGGAAAAAGTAGGCTCCATGGAGAACGGCAATTTCTGGTTTGCTTTTGGCCTGACGCTGTTTGCAGGACTTTGTACCGGGATCGGAAGCGCCCTGGCCTTTTTTTCCAAAGAGACAAACACCCGGTTCCTTTCTATGAGCCTGGGATTCTCTGCCGGGGTGATGATCTATGTCTCATTTGTGGAGATTTTACAGAAGGCACGCGAATCGCTGCTTGTTGAGTATGCCGGGCGATTCGGGATGGAGCAGGGTGAAAAGATCGCCAGCTGGTATGCTGTCCTCGCATTTTTTGCAGGGATCCTGGTTATCGCCCTGATCGACAAGCTGATCCCTTCCTATGAAAATCCACACGAGGTCAGAAGGGTGGAAGATGTGCAAAAGGATCTCAAAGATCCCAGGCTTGTACGCATGGGATTGTTCACCGCCCTGGCCATTGCCATCCATAATTTTCCGGAAGGCATTGCCACATTCATTGCGGGTTTGTCCGATACTTCCGTTGCCATCCCCATTGCCGTGGCCATCGCAATCCACAATATCCCGGAAGGAATTGCAGTTTCGGTTCCTATTTCTTACGGAACAGGCAGTAAAAGAAAGGGATTTTTCCTTTCTTTTCTCTCCGGCCTGGCCGAGCCCATAGGAGCCCTGCTGGCCTATTTGATCCTGATGCCGTTTTTGAGTCCTGCCCTTTTCGGATTTCTTTTTGCCGGCGTGGCAGGGATCATGGTCTTTATTTCCATTGACGAGCTGTTGCCAACTGCAAGGGAGTATGGTCTTCATCACCATTCTGTTTATGGTTTCCTGGCAGGCATGGGGGTAATGGCTTTGAGTTTATTGTTATTTATCTGAAATGACCCGGAAGACAACCGGAAATACACACAGATCTTCCCATCATCGCCGGCCGGTGAATGTGAAAAACCTGCTGGTGGCCACCCTGTTGAACTTTGTGATCACCATAGCAGAATTTGCCGGTGGGATCCTTTCCAACAGCCTCGCCCTTCTCTCCGATGCCCTCCATAACCTGAGCGATACATTTGCCACCTTCATCGCTTACCTGGCCATTAAGATCGGGAAGAGAGATGCCGATATGAAAAAAACCTTCGGCTACAAGCGCATTGAGATCCTTGCAGCACTGCTCAATGCGGTCATCCTGATCATCATGAGCATTTACCTGGTGCGGGAAGCTTACCTCCGGTGGCAGGACCCCCAACCCATTAAATCGATGATCATGCTGGTGGTGGGGATGATCGGACTTCTGGCCAACGTTTTCGCGGTTGTGATCCTGAGAAAAGACTCAGGTAAAAGCATCAATGTGAAGGCTGCCTATGTACATCTGATCGGGGACAGTCTCTCCTCGGTGGTGGTGATCATCGGGGGAATCCTGATCCAGCTCTTCGAGGTATACTGGATCGATCCCCTGATCACTCTTTTGATCTGTATCTATCTTATCCGCGAAGCTTTTATCATCCTGAAAGAATCGGTGAACATCCTGATGCAGACCACCCCTTCGGACCTCGATCTTTCCGGGGTAAAAAAAGCGGTGGAAAAGCTGCCCCAGGTGAACAACATCCATCACCTGCATGCCTGGAATTTGACTGAAAAGCTGATCCACCTGGAAGCCCATGTGGAAATGAGCCGCGATCTGAAGCTGAGTGAGCTGAAATCCGTTCAGAAGAAGATCGAAAAACTGCTTTATGAAGATTTCAACATCCAGCATGTGACCCTGCAGTTCGAGTTTCAAACAGAACATGTAAAGCAACTGATTCACACGGAAAAAAAATAAATGTCCAGGTATAAAAAAATCATCCGGGCATCTTGGTGGGCCATTGCAGGAAATAGCCTTCTGGCCATACTGAAACTCGTGATAGGATTTATTTCAGGCAGTTTCGCAGTGCTGGCCGATGGCATCGATTCAGCCACTGATATTGGTTCATTTTTGGTGGTGCTGGTAGCAGCAAGATACATGACAAAACCTCCCAATGTCAGGTTTCCTTACGGATATAACAAGGCAGATACCATTGCCACACGAATCCTTTCTCTCTTCATTTTTTTTGCCGGAGCCCAGCTTGCCTATTCATCCATCAAAATATTGGTGCAAGGGTCTGCCATAGAGATACCCGCATTCATTGCCATTTATGTGACCGTGATCTCCATCATCTTTAAACTTGTCCTGGCCCTTTTCCTGTCCAGGGCCGGTAAAAAGGCGGAGAGCCAGATGCTGGTTACCGGTGCCGCCAGTACATTATTAATCTCGATATCGAAGTACATCCGGACCTTTCGGTAAAAGAAGCCCACGGTATTGCCGGAAATGTGGAAAGCAGCATTAAATCCGACCTTGAAAACATATATGATATCATGGTCCACGTGGAACCTCTTGGAAACCTTGAAACAGGCGAAAAATATGGTATTACAGAAAAAGAAATTGAAAACCGTAATCCCTGACGAATGATCGAGAAGAACATGCCCATGTGTCAGGCTGTGCTTGATAACCATCAATTGCTGCCCCTGCTTCCCCGTTTTAATATTGAGCTCGGCTTCGGGGAAAAGAGTGTGGAGGAGGTTTGCCGGCTGAACGGGGTGAATCCCGACTTTTTCCTGGAAATTGCCAATGCATATCTGAATGAAGACTATATCCCGCAGACGGATCTTTCTCTTTTTTCACTGAGCGCCATGGTGGAATATCTTACCAGCACCCATCACTATTACATCCATGTGGCCCTTCCCAGGATGGAGCAGAAGATCCTGCAGTTGCTGGATGGGTCCAGTCTTTCAGAAAAAGAAAGCGGCCTGGTGGCACGTTTTTTCGAGGATTACAAACAGGAATTCCTGGACCATATCGCCAGGGAAGAAGAACGGGTGTTGCCGTATATCCTGGAACTTGAAAAACAGTCCGAACGGGAGGAGCCTGACCGGGCCTTTATTTCCACTCTCAGGGCTTATCCCATCACCGAATTTGCACAGGAACATGACCGGCTGGAGAACAGCCTGGAAAACCTGTCCAAGCTGATCATCAAATACCTTCCCCCATTCGAGGACTTTGACCTGTGCCACCAGGTGCTTACCGATCTGTCCGGCCTGGTAAGGGATCTGATCGACCATGCCCATATGGAAGACAAGGTGCTGGTGCCCAGGGTCTCAGAAATGGAACAGCGTTTGATCCATAAACTGGAAGCGCAGTGAAACGAACACAAACTGGTGCGGAAACTAAAAGCGCAGTGAAACGAACATGATAGGAATATGAAACGGGTCCAATTCATACTGGCGATCGATTCTTACCTGGTAAGGAAGGGTACCGTTGCCCTGCTGAACCGAATTCCGGGGGCATCGGTGCTCAGGGAATTTGAGTCCGTTGAACTGCTGACCCATTACCTGAAAGACCACGATGCGGATTTTCTGATTATCAGTGATTCCCTTTTTGAGGATGCCACTGATCTTTTAACGGCCGATCCTGTCCTGCTGGAAAGGACCATTCTTCTGAAACGGGACCCGTCAACGGAAAAACCCGGGGGAAAAGTCCGGGAACTGATCCACATCTGGGAGGGGAAAGAGGAGATCACCGGGAAGATCACCGAACTGCTGAATCCCTATTTCAGGAATCACCGGGAAGATCACCGCTTTACACTCACCGAAAGGGAGAAGACCATCGTCAGGCTGCTTTCCATGGGCTATACCAACCGTCAGATCGCTGATAAGCTCTTCATATCCACCCATACGGTCAACACCCACCGAAAGAACATCGTCAGCAAGCTGGGGATAAAATCCGTTTCCGGACTGACGGTTTATGCCATTGTGAACAATATTATTACCATAGATGAAGTTACCTCAAAACATGGACAGTAATTTTTATCTTTGTGGCATCAAAAAAGGAAGTGATGAGTGAAAACAGATCGAAAACAGGGGTCCTTTACGGAATTCTCGGATTGCTTGTGGTGGTCCTGGGTGTATCCATTTACATGTTGCTGGATACCCGGAAGAACCTGAACCTTGTTTCTCAGGATCTTGCTGAGAAAACAGTATTTTTCCGCAATGAGCGGGATTCCCTGGAACGGGAGCTCAGGAATATTTATTACAGCTACGATTCTCTTGAAACAGACAATGTGCGTATCCAGAAGGAAATGAATCTGCAGCAGGAGAAAATCGATAGGCTTATTGCCATCCAGGCGGATGATGCTTACAAGATCAGAATGTACCGGGATGAGATGGAGACCCTCCGTTCCGTCCTCCGCAGTTATATCGTGCAGATCGATTCGCTGAACCTGCAGAACCAGGAACTGATGGCAGAGAACAAGCAGCTGAAAAATGCGGAACTGCAGCTTACCACTGAAAAGGAACAGCTCCAGCAGGACAAGGACCAGCTGGAAGAGATCAGGAATCTGGCTACCACCCTTCAGGCCTCTGAAATTGATCTGGCCCTGTTGAACAAACGGGACCGGGAGATCAGGAGGATCAGATCGGCCGATAAGCTCAGGGTGGATTTTGTTCTCCGTGCCAACAAAGTGGCTCCGGCAGGCGAAACCACCATCTATCTGAGGCTCATACGGCCCGACCAGGTGGTTTTGGGTTCGCCCGAACTGGAAATGCTGGAAGTGGACGGTGAGATGATCCCCGCATCTGCATCGCGGACCGTGAACTATGAGAATACAGACCTTCCTGTTTCCATTTTCTGGACCAATGACGGTGAAATTGTCCCCGGTGAACACGGGGTCGAGCTTTATGTTGACGGAAAACTGATCGGTTCTTCCGCAGTCATACTTAAATAGCCTCCCGGGATGAATATCGGCATCATCATCGGTCGGATCGGAGGTGTGGACGGGGTGGCCCTGGAGGCAGAAAAATGGATCGAAGTCCTTCAGAACATGGGTCACCGCATCTTTGTTGTTTCGGGCCAGTTCCAGGAAAGACCGATGGACCCGGAAACAGAAACACTGATCCCCGAGATGTCCTTTTTTTCTCCGGAAAGTTTCTGGAGCCAGAAAAAAGCTTTCTTCTATCCGGAAACTGATCCCCAGGAACTCATTGAGCACCTGAACCTGTATTCCAAGGTGATCTATAAGAAACTCCTGAACTGGATCCGTGATAAGAAGATCGAACTGATCATTTCAGAAAACGCCTCCTCGCTCCCCTCCCATCTGGAAATGGGACTTGCCGTCAGCCGGGCCGTGGTCAAAAGCGGCCTTCCCACCATTACCCACGACCATGATTTTGCCTGGGAGCGCGGTGAGCGGTATGTTTCACCCCACAACCAGATCAATGCATTCATCTCCGAAGTGTTCCCTCTGAGGGCGCCCAACTCCATCCATGCGGTGATCAATACTCATGCTCAGAACACCTTGAAGGAGCGGTATGGAAGAGAATCGGTAAATGTCCCCAATGTGATGGACTTTCATAAACCTTTCGGTCAGCCCGATCAAAAGAATGCAGGGCTCGCCCGCCAGATGGGCTTCAGCAATGAGGATATTTTCCTCTACCAGATCACACGGATCGTCAGAAGAAAAGGGATCGAGACCGCCATACAGCTGCTGGACAAACTGAATGACAAAAAGATCAAGCTGGTCATCACCGGCAATTATGCAGATGATGCAGGCAGTGCTTACTATAATGAACTGATGAACCTGATCCATGAGCTGAAGCTCGGAGATCAGGTCAGTTTTTCGCACCACCTCTTTCATAACAAAGGGCTTTCTGATTCCGGCCGGGAAGTCCGGTTTTCTCTCTCCGATGCGTATGCACGTGCTACCGCCTGCACTTATTTCAGTACATATGAGGGATTCGGGAACGCTTTCATAGAGGCGGTGCTGGCAAAGAGACCCATCTTCGTGAACAACTATGAACCTGTCTTCATGCCCGATATCGGCAGCAAAGGTTTCAGAACGGTCATGATCGAACACGGCACTCTGACCGATGAGGCTGTGCAGGAGATGGCGGAGATTATCTACCATCCTGATCTGGCCAGGAAGATCACCGAACATAATTTCGAGCTGGGAAAGAAGTATTTCAGTTATGAGACCCTGCGTGAAAAGCTGGAAGAACTGATCGGAAAAGCAAAAAAAGCCGCAGGGGCCTAGTCCCTGAACAACTCCCTTATAATGTGGTCCGAAATAAGCCATTTTTCCGGCCTGATCCCCACTTTGCCTTCTGTTTGCCACATGGATCCCTCCCTGATGAATTTTCCGGAAACCCTTTCAAAATGATCACTGATCTCCTCACCGAACAGGATCTTTATATGATCCCGGCCGGCTCCCCAACGGGTGCGCAGGGAGGTGATCAGGTAGTCGTGGTATTGCTCGGAAACCGTCAATTCCTCTTGTTCCACCACCGGCCTGCCACGGGTGATCCCCTCCAGGTAACCTTTCAGGGAGGAGATGTTCCAGCTGCGGGTGGCACCCTCAAAAGAATGTGCCGAAGGACCGAATCCCAGGTATGGCTTCCCGCTCCAGTAAATGAGGTTGTGGAACGACCTTTTTCCGTTCCGCGCAAAATTGGAGATTTCATAATGATCGAATCCCTCCTTCATGGCACTCTCTCTGAGCAGGCGGTACATTTTTTCGCTTTCCTCATCCTGCACCGGGATCAACCGTCCTTTTTTCCTCCAGTGATCGAATACCGTCCCCGGTTCAAAGGTGAGGTGATAGGCCGACAGGTGCGTAACGGGGAGTGAAAGTGCACGGGAAAGGTTCTGTTCCCATTCCCGGATGGTTTGCCCTGGAACCCCGTAGATCAGGTCGATGGTGATATTGTCGAATCCCTGTTCGGCGGCCTCCATGACAGCTCTTTCTCCCTGACCGGGATCATGGGTCCGGTGCATCAGTTCCAGCTCTTTTTTCCGGAAAGACTGGATGCCGATGCTGATGCGGTTGAACCCTCTTTTTCTGAGTTCCCGAAGGTACGTTTGGTCAAGATCCTCCGGATTGCACTCGATGGTCCTTTCCGCACCCTCCCGGAAAGAAAAACGGGAATCAACTGCATCCAGGATGCTGCCCAGCTCCGACGGGGACAGCAGGGAAGGAGTGCCTCCGCCCAGGTATAATGTTTCCACGGACCAATCCGGATATCGATGGCCCCGCATGGAGATCTCCTTCAGGAGACTGTTCACGAATAAGGTTTTGGACCTGAGACTTACGGTAAAAAAGAAATCGCAGTAGTGACAGGCCTGCCTGCAGAAAGGAACATGTATATAGATCCCAGCCATTTACTGTTCTTTTACCGGGAACCCCAAAATCGCATTGGAAACCGCCCGGGGTTCAGGGGGCAGGGCGTAAGGATTGGTTTCGTATTTCCTGTTGTAGGGCGAAATATTGAGGATCCTATCTTCCACCACAAGTGTACTGCTTCCGCCCGGATCAAATCCCATGGCCCACTGCATTCCTTTCTCCTGCATGATCCTGGCCATGTCTGCGTGGGTCGCTCCCACTGATTCCCTGATCCTCCCGTTGATGGTGAGCACGGCCAGTCTCCCTTCCCGGTTGATCCCCACCGCGATTTTCGGTCCCCTCATATCGGTGTAATCCAGCCTGGCCGCCTGTGTCCGAATGGAATGGACCGTCTTCCATCCCCCGGCTTCCATATCCATTGCCATCCGGCCCTCTTCCAGGAGCAGGGGTCCCGCTTCCACGGCATGGCGCACCCCTCTGTAATCGGGAACAGAAAGGTTGAGCTTGTCCCCTGCCCTGAGCCCTTCCGGTACAAGCTGCTCCTCCAGAGCGAGAGTGAGCCCGACGGGAACCAGCGGGACGCACTCATCCCGGCGGGTTTTAATAACCTCCTTTACCTGGTTGCCGGCAAGCCGGATAAGGATCCTGCCGTGACCCTTGATGAATTCATGTGGATACATCAGATCATAGTAGCAGGATCTCTGATGATCCCCATCTTTGTTACGTGAGCCACCATCCAGATTGATCTCATGTTCCTTCCAGCCGATCCTGATCCCGCTTTTGCTGTGTACCCTTTTGATCTCAATGCTTCCGTCCTGATGGATGAGCAGTGCCGCTTTGTTGAACAGGGGCGGAGCGATCATGGTCCCTTCCCTGATAATCATCCCGAGCGGCGAACCGATATAAGCTTCTGGCAGCCCCAGTTTCCCGACAAGCTCGGGGTTGAGGATATAACCTCCGTTCCATGCGATCCTGGCTCTTATTCCTGTCTGTTCATAAAATGTTTTCACAAACTGGAGTACCGTCCTGGGTTTTCTGCCGGCGGTGACAGCCGCAAAATCCCACTGTTTTTCACTGAAGTTGATAAAAGCAACGGCACCGTTAAAGGGCATGTCATCCTGATATACTCCGCTGATATATTCATAGAAAACATCCTCATGTTGCCGGATGGTCCCGTCCAGCGATTTGAGAACATGTATGACCGGACTGCCGCGGGTGACTGCATCCTCCCTGATCGCATCCAGGATCTTTTCCTCTCCGTATTCTTCTTTTAGTTTCTTGAACAGACTTCCTTTGAGGGCCCTTTCAAAATCCCTGGCAGTCTGGACCGGCACCGGATATGACAGCGTGGTCCTGACCCCTGCCGGAACAAACTGGATATAGCCGCTTCCCATCGGGATGCCCATGATGCTGGCAGTCAGCCGGTCGTTTACTTTGCCGATATGGAAACGGTCCATATCCACAATATCGGTCATCATGGCCGCCTCGTTCCGGTTGGTAAGGATATATCCATTTTTCTCGCGGATCTTCCTCAGAACTTTGAGCGCATTTTTACCCAGCTGGGCAAAATGGATCCCGACGCACAGTTGCTGAGTCCTGATGATCCTGATCACCCTGAAATCATAAAGCAGCTTCAGTTCTTCGGACATTCCATGGCGTATATAATCCATGATCTCATCTTTGTTCAGCTGCTTTTCCAGGTTTTTCTCCTGGGCAAATATGTAAATAGGCTGCAGTTCACCTGCGCTTTTATCCAGCAGCTCCCGGGTAACAGTTTCTTCAATGGGCAGACGGAGCCTGGAACGGATCGACTGCAATGCAAAGAATTCCAGTTCATACATGATGAATGATCCGGGAAAATAGGCCATGGGAATATTGGACTGAAGCTTTTCGATCAGTCTTCTTCTGTTGTCAATGGCCAGATCGGGGCTTCCCGTGAGCTGCATAAGAGACAGGTCCCAGTCGGTGAAGAATTGCGGACTGAGATCCACCCGGTTCATGGGAGTTGGCTGAACTATCCTGATATACAGCATATTGATCAACCCGGTAAGCTCCTGGAATGTAAAATCCTGGTACGGATAATGGTTCCTGTTGCGGTGACGGTAGGACATGGAATGATCGTGCCGGATCTCTGTTTCTCCGTCAGGGATCACAAACAGGGTTTCCACCGCATTATAGAACTTGTTTATTCTATGGACAGGCAAGAATGCGGCATCCGGATCATTCCGGATGATCTGCCGGGCAAACTGAAAGGTCATTCCCCTGACAAGCTGTTGCTCTTCCCTGAAAAAACTGGGATCGATCAATGATTTCAGCATGTTCATATAGGCAAGCCGGCCGTATCCGGCAAGATACTGTCGGTTGCGGGTATCAAGAATGGATTTCAGGTCCTGATTGGTGAAATGCACCATTTTTTTATAATCCGAAGTGCACTTCTCAACGATCTGCTGCACATGTTCATTGGATCCAAGCTGCCTGTACAGGAGATGAAGGATACTGTAAATATTGTCATTGAGTGCATCCAGGCTGTAACGTTTATGAACGACCTGTTTATTATGCCTGATTTCCTCCGTATAGCGGTGAGGAAAGAATACCCGGTCAAATATCTGCATTATAACGGCATTGTTGATCTTTTTTCCCTTGAATTCAATAACTTTTAAACGATCCTCCTCTCCCAGGTGCTCCCCGATCACCTCGGAATAAACGGTCTCGGGCTGATATCTTCGGCAAAAGATGGGCGTTCCACAGGCTGTCGCTTCAATGATGGGCAGTCCCCTGCCCTCTGTTTTGCTGGGCAGCAGGATCAGCGAAGCGATATTGTAAAGCTCGGCCACCCCGATGGGCTCCTCGAACCTGTTCTTAAAACTTTCCTGGTCCAGCTCCCCGAACAGCAGGGCCAGATACACCCTGTCCTTCAATTCAGGTTGTACCTCGTTCAGAAGCCTTTGAAAACGTCCGGTGAGTTTCCGGTAATATTGATAGTGACCGGCGGCAATGGGACCGGTGATCACAAATGTCAGTTTCAGCTGGGATGTTTTCCTGAACCGCAGAAACATCTCCTCCTGCTCAAACATTTTGAGCAGCAAATTGAAAGAAGTCTCGATCCGTTTTCTGGAAATGATCCTGGTAGGCTGCAAAAAAATGATGTTCTCACTGATAAAACGGTCCACCGACCGGGTCTTTGCACCGATCAGAATGGGCCGCGGATTATTCTCGCTGACCAGGTTTCCCTCCAGCACATCCTCCACAGAATAACATACCAGTTTTTTTCTGTACCTGGCAAGAATCCTTTCAAACTGCAGGAAAGTTTCAATGTTCTTTCGTTTGTCATTCTTGGTATACAGTGCAGTGTCCACCGCAGTACCGATCTCCGTCACGCTGGCAGGGTTGTGGCCGTTGACCCGGATGATGTGCTCGGTCTGCTCCCGGTTGATGTTCACATTGATCCATGACCTTGATTGCCACGGATGCAGCATCTGGACGAGGGAAAAGACCTCCCCCAGGTGATAATTGGTGAAGAAAAAATCCCTGGGACCCCGTTTCAGTTTCCTTCGCTTCCTTTCTTCCCTGTACATCCCGCCTTCCCAGTAAAAATCATGGTTGTTATTGATCACCGGAATGCCAAGAAATTCAGAGATCAGTACCACGGCCAGGGCCAGTGAAACGTTTCCCGGATTGGAGCAAACATTGATGGTATACAGCAGGTTAATTCCCTCCTTTTCAATATATCCTCCCAGCTTCCCGACGATGACCAGTACCTGCTCCCATAGTTTTTTGATCAGTGCATTATAGGTCTCACTTCCCCGCTCCAGGGTGGTGAAATAAAAGTCATGGTAGAGATTCCAGTCATCAAAACCCCCCAGCTCGGGTATGACCTTAGTGTGGTAATCCTCACGGATGGCAGGAGTAGTCATGGAATGTATCCTTCCGGCAATGAAATGCACCGGTATTCCCGGAATATTTCTTCTGATCAGGGAAGCATATTTAGCCACTTCCATGGTCACCCCATCCACCATGAAATGGTAGGTAATGAAAGCGATCCCTCCTTTTCTCAGGTGCTCCTTGAAAATATCATAGGTCCCTT
>JBNJEV010000017.1:0-51542 GCA_051746185.1 Bacteroidota bacterium | reverse complement strand
TATGAATGCCTTTTCGGCATATTTCACATCAGAAGCAGGGATGTTTTACGATGGATGGAAATTCACCCTGACTGCTAATCCAATGCTGAAAATCGGTGCTGGATTAGATTTAGGCCTGAGCTACCGGATCGACCGTGTTGATTTTTCATCAAGATCGGTGGCATTCACCAACCACATCGCCGGTTTCAGGGGAGAGATGACCCTGACAACGAAAATTTCATTATCAGCTTTTGTTCAATACAATACGGCCATCAACAAGGTGATTTCCAATGTGCGGTTCAGGTATAATCCGAGGGAAGGAAATGATTTTTACGTCGTGTATGATGATACACAGAATACCCGTCTGACAAGGGAATTCCCCGTTCTTCCCCACACCGACAACAGAACGATCCTGCTGAAATATACCCATACCTTCAGGTGGTAGGTTGAGGGAAATTCCAGGCATTGGATTGTTGAAAAACAAGATCGCATCACATGTTTGAAAATCAACTGAAACAATTAATTTTAGACCAGAAAGAAAGCATTCACCGCGTATCGCTGCGGGAAAAAGTGTATTCAACCCGATGGACCATTATTCCAGTTACAGGATCCTTCCCGAACACAGGCTGATCGTCAGTCTGTATGCGGGACATATCTCAGAGCAAGAGATTATTTCACTCAAAGAGACCATCCGTCAGGACCCGAAGTTCAATATATCGTACAATACGCTGGATGACTTTACTGATGTGGATTTTCATGTTTCGAAGGAGAGTTATATGCTTGTTTTTGAGTGGCTCCGTGAACATTATTCCTGGGAAAGAAACTCAGCTGTTCTCACCGATACCCCTGATCAGGTGGTCAATATCAGTTTGTTTAACTACATCCAAAAACACAGTCTCCCCATGAGGATCAGGATCTTCAGTACCCTGGAAGGAGCTCTGAACTGGGTCAGTGTTCCCGTGAAGAACGCTCCTGCAATTAAGTCGGTGCTCGAGGAATTAAAAAACAGGGAAATTGCTTCATGATAAATAACATGATCACTCTTGCTCTTTCTTCTTCGTCAGTTTAAGGTCAAACGACTGGCCCATCTGGGTAAAGGTGCCTTCAATAGTGTTTGCATCTTTCAATAAACCCTCGTAAAGTATATCAAGATTGGTCACCTTGAGGGTCAACTGCTGATCTTCATATTCCGTGGTGGTGACAGGGATCCCGAAAGCATTCTGGTCAGGGCTGTCCATGGTGGACGTATACCCATCGTCCGTTTTGGTAATATGAAAATCGACCCTGAGCTGTCCCCCCGGGATCACAAGGACCCCGTTCCAGATACCGGTGATATCCTGACCGGACACGTACACTCCTGCCAGAAGCAGGATCACCGTGAAAGCTGCTTTCTTCATGCGGTTTTTTTATTTAACCTTGAAATTCATTGCCCACCTTGCGTGCACGTTCAGGTTTGTCCAGGTCAATGCCGATGGCGAGTCCGATCTCCACCAGGAGGTTCCATCCGGCACACAGGTACAGGTAAGGATTCATCTCTCCCGCAGACGGTGTGCGAATGGTCGTGAATGGAGTATCCCTGTCGGCTATGGCGATCACTTCCAGCCCCACCCCTTTAACCAGTACATCCTGGAACTTTTCGATTTCTTCATCAATGGGATCCACCACAAAAACAACATCGTTCTTATTCATTACTTCTTCGATCCCGTGAACGGCATAGGTTCCTTCCAGAAAATCCGATTTTTTACGGGTGATCTCATTGGTCTTCAATGTCAGCTCTTCGGCAACCCCGTCGTTGTATCCGGCAAAATAAATGGTGGGGGCATTGGATGCAAGGTTCACGACCTCCCTGCTGATGGGCATGGTGAGTGCTTCTTCAACGAAATCCGGCAATTGTATTAATTCACCGGTTCGGTCGATCCCTTTGATATGCCAGAGGATCGACTCGTAGAAAAGGGTCTGCTCGATCACGCTTTTTGTGGCAGCCACCGCCTGCTCCCAGCCACAGTTGAGGACGAAGGTCTTTTCACATACTTTTTCCAGCACGGTATCCTTGTTTGCCGTCAGGGCGTATCTTCTTTCGTTACCCATCGCCCCGAGTTTCTTTGCAAGCAGGACGACTTCTTTGGTCCGCCCGGAATTGGAAGCACAGAAAACTGCAAATTCCGCGAGGTCATACCCGGCGGACTGGCGTGAACCGTCGGTGAAGACGGACAGGTCAAGTCCCCAGGTCAATGCTTTCCGGATGGCATTTTTAGCCGGAAAAATACGGCTGGAACCTTCGCCTGTAAGCAAAAGTTTTCCTGCAGAATCAATTTCTCCGGCAACCTCTCTGGTCCGGTCAGGATCAAATTTTCTTACCACCCCGGAAGTTTGCATCATTTCCTGTACCAGCGCGAAATTTGAATACTCTGAATCGGTTAAATTCATGTTTTGGATTGATTTGGAATTGGTTTTTATGAAAGTGAAGGATGTTGTTCCCGCTTTTTTATTTCTTCAACTTTTTTGATAAAATCATCGGTTTTCTGCCTTACCTGGAGAATGAAGCTGTTCTCATCTACTTTTCCGATGGCGGCTGTCATTTCCTCTTCATTTCTGAATGTCTTTTGCCGGTAATAATTACCATAATCTTTCTTTCTTGTGATATAGACCTGATCGCGGATAAACTTCTCAATTTCTACAGTCTTATCCAATGCCGAATTCCAGTCAGTATTCGTCAGGTTCTCTTTTCCATATAATTCACAGAGGATCGCAAAGGCATGTTTTTGTTTATCCAGGGGGTACCTGCTCCAGATCTGATCATACCTGCCATGAATATCCTTCCAGGTCTTCAGTTCGCCTCTTCCAATATCTGTACGAAGTGTATCCACATCATTCTTCAGCATGAGCTGTCCCCCCAGGTTCACCCATTCCTGATGCCGTTTTCCCCTCAGTGCTTCGCTCATGGACAAAAAATCAGCCTCCCGGTGTGCATCCATGTATGCAAGCAGGTTCTTCATAGCATAATCATGCAGCATATCCGCATAAGCATGATAGGCCCTGTACGGTTTCAGGATCACCACTTTGCGTCTGCCGTTCTCCATATTCTCACCGAGCACTTCCAGGCCAGTGATGAGTTTTTCGTCTCCGGACAACAGGCTTTTCCCAAGTTCAGCCAGTTCATCATCGCCTTTTGATGAGACGGATTCTCCTTTTTCCCTCAGGCTGGCTGCGGCGGTCCAGATTTCCAGCAGCCGCCGTGCGCTGATGATCTCTTCTATCGTATCAGGGGCAAAGGTTTCGAATTCAATGTGCTGAATTTTATTCAGCCGTTTGTCACGATCCTGGAATTTCCAGGAATTCCGGGCCAGCGCATACATATTGTACATCCACCAGAATGCGGGCATGACTTCCAGCCGGTCTATTGATACATTGTTGTTCAGCAGGGAAAACGGAAAGGGTATGTCAAGTTCCGCAGGATAATCTCCTTTCGAAAGCAATACAAATGATGCAAAACGGCTGGAATGCTTCAAACTGGTACATAATCCCGGCCAGAACCCCCGGCCGGCCTGAATTTCATTGTCATTGGCGCGGCTGTTGTGATTGGAACCAATGGTGGCCCCTGCTGCAATATTGCTCTGTCCCAGAACAACCGAAGCTACCAGGAAGGAATTGTTATGGTGCTGCTCGTGTGCCGGAAAGATCAGATTGTTCAGTACTTCACAGCAGGAAATGGTCGAATTATCGCCCAGGAACGAGTTGATCAGCCTGGCGCCGTATTTCAGGTTGGAATTATGGCCCAGGATAAATTTTACCGCCTTGCAACCATAAAAAATGTGACACCCGTAACCAATGATCCCGTTGACCAGCTCCACACCTTCTCCTATCTGAGTGGGTTCTTCTTCGGATGAATTAATGGTCAGGTTCTTTAATTTGTTGGCCCCCTTGATATAACAACTTGCGCCGATCTTCACATCTTTCAGGATCAGTGAATTCTTGATCACGCATCTGTTACCGGTGGTACCGTAGTAACCACGCCGGTGATCAAGGCTGTTCTGGGTAATTTTTTTAAGATTTTCCTGAAGGGACTTGTCATCCACATATTTTGCCCACAGATATGCATCCGCAGTGATCATTCCGTCGAACGGGAGCACCTGCCGGCATCCTGTTTCATTCATCAGATCAAGCCAGGTACGAACCTTCTCAGGTTCCCCTTCCTTCAGGATCCCGTTCCCGAATTTGGCATGGTCAGTGGTATGCATTTCCTGGATATTGAAAAGAATGCAGCGATTTCCGATAATATAGTGGGCCAGGTAATGCACGTTATGGATCGCCACATCATCTCCGATGTCGCAGGATATAATGAGACTGTTCGTGATGCCACTGGGCAATCTCAGGTCGTGATGCTGAAGGATAACATTCCTCAGCTTCCCGATCCTCACAAGTCCGTAAAATCTCGTGTTTTTAATCAGCCTGGGATCAAATTCATCGGTAACCAGAAAATCATCCCAGTTTTCCGCGGTGTTATCATTCTTTACCAACCGTTCTATCTCATCGGCCTGAAGATGTCTCCACCCCGATTCTGGCGGAACCACCTGCTTGTTTCGCTGATAGAATTCATCCTTGCCTTTGGGAAGATACTCTGGCGGAATGAAATTCCTGCCTATGTTTTCCTGTGGTACAATCGATACGTCGTTCATAAGTTGTTATCATTAACCTTTCTGCATGATAAATGTAATGTAACTATTCTAAAAAATGCAGGGAAGCAGTCAGCATTTGTATTTTGTAATTTACGTCATGATATTCTAAATTGTTTCAGTGATCGTTAATTCATTATTGAAAGATAGGCAATGGCCTCATCCTGTTGGATTTGACTCGTGTGTATTTTTTAGGTAATTTTATCTCTGCTAATCCCTAAAAACCAGAGAATTATGAAAAGATTATTTCTTGCTTCCGCTGTAGTTAGAACCAGCGGAAATCCTGGCATCCCTTGAACGGGTTAATCAGGCAATCGACTCGATCGGGTACCCCGGTGCCGGGTATCAGTTAAGGATCGTGCAGAGCGACACTGTTGATGATTTCCGGTTCATGATCAATGGATTCTGGCCCGACCAGGCTGCTTACAACGAAATTCATAATCATGAATTATACAGAACCGCCACGGAGGCTGAGGATGAAATCTGGAATAAGCTGAAGAGCACCTGGTACAATAGATTTAAAAGGGTAAAATAAGGCCTTAGATCCCTTTTTCTTCCCTTACTCCGCCTGAAGGGTGTCCATCATCTGCTTTGCCTGCATGGCTTTATCATAGCCCCAGGTCGTATCAATCTCATGGGCCTTCATATAATTCTCATAGGCTTTCTCGTAATCCTCGATCCTCATATAATAGTCTCCCCTTGAATCGTAGGGATTGGGCAGGCCGGGTTCCATCTCAATGTATCTGTCAAACACGGACCTGGCCTGATCCATCCGGCCCAGTTCCATATAAGCATATCCCATCATATTATAGATGGATGCTGAATCTTCTGCGACCTCCAGAGCGTCCATATAGGTATTCACTACACCCTCGTAATCATTGGCCATGATTTGTGCAAATGCCAGCTGACTATAAGCCACCGGATCTTCCGGATACATTTCCACAAGCTGGTTTCCCAAATCTGTCACATCGGCATCCGCATCCTCCATCAGTTTTTCAAGCATGGTCCGCATGATCTCTTCTCCTTCACTCAGGTTCGTTTCGGATGCCATTGCTTTTTCGGCGTATCTTTGAAATTCCACTTCATTTCCGAAATACAAATTCAATGTAGCCAGATTGTAGGCTGCCATGAAAAAATCGGGATCTTCCTCAAGTGCCTGATCCAACAGATCTGTTGCCTTCGCAACGTATACATCTTCCATGGCCGATGTGGCCTTCTGGTACAATTCCAGAGCTTCTTCAGAGTCAGTGGTAACCGGGATCTTCGTTTCCTCCCGGGCACAGGCGGAAAACAGGAGCACAGCCACGGTGAACACCACCGGGCCGCAGACGTTTGATGTTTTCATAGCGTTTAGTTTAAGGTTTTTAAAGTCAGTGATTTGGCAAAGTTATGGCATTTGCCGCTGCAAAGCAAATCACCGCTTCGTAAATCAACGATCATCCTGATCAAGGTGGATCCGGATACTAGTAAAAAAAATCCTGGCTTTGTCAGAGGACGGAACTAGATCCGGTCATAGATCAGGGTCGCCGAACGCGTTCCCCTCTGGGAGGATGAAGAAGACCGGATGTTCAGAACTTCCGCTCCATCCTCCAGCGACCAGACTTCCTTTCTGGTCATGGTGAAGGTATCTCCCTGACGGTTGAACTCCGATTCAGTTTTAATGATCAGGGAATTCCGGTCATCGGACCAGGTAGCCGTGTAAGTTGTCTTCCCGTATTCACGCTCCACGACATTTTCTTTTCCGTCAAGGGTGATGGTTTCGGTCATTGTCCTGCTCTGTCCGTCCCTTCCCCTGAGGGTACGCTCAATGGTGATGGTGTTCCCTTCCTGTTTTACGGCAATTTGTCCGGCAGCAAAAAACCTGCCTTCGTCCATGGTGCTTTCGGTTTCGTTGAATTTCCATGTCAGAATTGACCAAATGAATATAAATTATCCGTTTATTATACATATCCGGTGTTTTTCTTCTAAAAAATATCGCTCTGTAGATATTTATTATCAGTAACAGCATCTAATTAGTTAATAATCGGATAATAAATATATTTTTCCTTCTGAATCAAAGCGGAATCGCTGTCTGAATCATGAATGCTTCCGGAGATCAGGAACTCCGGGGAAGTGCTGCGAGGATCCCCTTCAGGAATTCATTCATGCTGAAATCAGCCAGGCTGTATCCCATGCGAACGACCACCAGCTTTTCGGAAGGGATGATGTATATCCGCTGTCCCATGAAACCGTCGGCAAAGTAAACATCATCCGGCACATCCCTGAGCTCATGAAAGGGTTCGGTTTCCTCCAGCCAGAAGGTGGCGGCATAGGTCCCATCGGATGCGGGTGCTTCTTTTTGCAAGTACTCCACCCAGGCCGGTGAGAGCACCGTATCCCCTTCAAAGACACCGTTGTTCAGGAAAAGCAGTCCGAACCTGGCCCAGTCCCTCGCCGAACCGTAACTGTAGGAAGAAGCCACGAACAGTCCGCTTGCATCGGTCTCGATCACCGTATTGAGCATGCCGATCCGGTGCATCAGCCGGGTATACGGATAACTGTGGTATGTCTGATCATCGCCCAGGGTCATCCGGATCAGTCCGGATAAGAGGTTGGCATCGCCCGAAGAATAATTCCATTCTGTACCCGGTTCGTGGGCCGCCTCGCAACTGACCACATAGGAGAACATATCACTGCTTTGCATAAGCATCACCGTGGCATCGGAAATGGTGAAGTAATTTTCCACCCAGTCCAGTCCGCTGCTCATGTGAAGGATATGTTCCACCGTGATGTTCTTCCTGCTGTCATCCGACCATTCCGGGATCCCCGTGGGAGCGCTGACATCCATCCTCCCGCCGTCCGCCAGGGTTCCGATCAGTGCCCCTGTGATGCTTTTGGTCATGGACCAGCCATGGAATTTTGTGTTTAAATCATACCCGCCGTGATATTTTTCGGCAACCAGGGATTCGTCATACACCACGGCCACCGCCAGTGTTTTCCTGGACGGCTCGCTGCCGGGAGGATCGAATGCATTCTCCACCACCGAGTCAAGCTTCACATAATCCACCCCTTCAGGCCTAATATCTGACAGTACATCCCCCCTGGGCCAGGGAACGGTGTCCTGGCTGTAGCCGGGATCAGGGATGGAAAAGGATGCTGCCTTCAGTTCTGCCTCAGATTGATCCAGGACCAGCACCGCTCCCAGGCCTTCCCTGTACACCGCTTTCCTTTTTGCCAACCCCAGTACTTTTGCGGTCACGGTCTTCTCATCGTAATTGATCCTGCACCTGGCGAGACTGATCGGGAAAAAGGAAAGATCTTCCGCATACACCCTTTCCGGGTCCTTGCCGGCCAAAAAGACGCTGGAACACATGCCCTTGGCAGCAAAAGCAGTAATGATGGGAAGCCGAGGCCATGCGAACCAGATGATAATAGCCAGAATGGCCATAATAAGGACCGGCCATAGCAGACGTTGAATATTCCGTTTCATCTATGGGTTTTAAAGCGGACTGGCGGTCACCCTGGTATCGATCCCCAGCCTGATAACGATAAAAACATTCGTTTCGGTACAGGTTCCCTCCGTGCTGATGGTGAAAACCCCCTTTGTGTCCAGGATCTTCTCCAGTGCGTCATAGGTCCCCCCGAGGTCCTCCATGGTAATTTCCGTCCCCTCCACGATGGGCCAGTCTCCGGAAAGGGTCCAGGTAACCTCGCTGGCATAATTTGCAACCCTGAAATAGGTGCCGCTTTTAAATACCACATCCTGTTTGTTGACATACTCTACAGAAAGGATCACATCATTGACATTCATTTCTTTGATGTTATCAATGTAATCGGCAATATCCTCATTGTCCAGTGGATCTACGCTGACCTCAGCCTGGAAGGCATATACCTCCGCTGATTTAAGTACTTCCATATCCTGGATGTCGATTTCGAGGTCGCCGCTGAGCGTGGTATCGAATTCAACGTCAAAAATGCTCTTGATCTTCTCGCAGGAAGAAAGACCTGCGGTTAGCACCAGCAGGAGTACAATTCTGATCAGATTTTTCATAACCGTATAAATGTATCAATAATAATAACTGAATTCTATATGATAGATCCTCCAGAGCGGATCGGGGATGCAATTGGCCTCACCAAAGATCTCCAGGTACAGTTTGATCTCCCGTCCGTAAATATTCATGTAGGTCGGCGATTCGGATGGATACCAGGATACTTCTGCTTTAAAATTATTCCCATCGCCTCCCCAGCTGATCCCTCCCATATTCTCATCCCGGCTGTTGGCGATCCATACCCTGTGCGAAGGCAATCTGCCCACAAGATCGCACCCTCCGACCACAAAAGAATTGATATAAAGCATGGCATCTTCCGCATCCCGGGGGATGGTGAATGGCTGCTTCATCATCAGTTCATCTCCTCTCTGCAGTACATAAAATCCTTCTGAGGTACTTCCTTTATAATCCCATTCATCCATCTCCGACATAAAAGAATCATCCATGATGGCCCTTTTGATCTTGATCCTGGCATCATAGGATTCTTCAGGCTCCTGCATCTCAAAACCGTAAACGATGGAATCATTCAGGAAAACGCTCCCGGGTTTTTCATTCCAGATCATCATCTTCCTGTTTCCCAGGGGCACTCGCTTTATTTCATAGTGACCGTGCTGATCAGTGTATCCGGCCAGTTCACTTTCAGTATGATCGGGATTCAGCAGGACCACCTTCAGCCCTTCAAATGCAAGATGATCAACGGTCCTCACATATCCTGAAACATTCATTGTTTCCGTGGGACTGGTCATGGGAATATGAAAGGTCGATTTGGGATGGTCCACATACTCGGTCGACTCATACCTGTCAAATCCGTCCCTGGCAGCAACAATCTGTTCATATCCCTCCTTCAGGTTCCGGATCATGTAATATCCATTTTCATCTGACACTGTGGAAAATTTACCAATGGTGACCTCCACCCCCTGCACCGGGATGGTGGTTCCCGCAAAACAGGTATAGCCTTTCATGATCAGGCCTTCACTCACCTGGATGGTCCTGCTGCGGGTGGACAGTTCCCTGCCATCGGAAACACTCAGGGTGATGGTCTCATAGCTCAGGGGCTCCGCTTCTGTGGATAACTCCCAGTTCGCTGAGATTTGGCCGGGTTCGGAAATAATCCCTCCTTCAGATTGCCAGTAATACTCCAGCTGATCCCCTTCCCTGTCCGTCACAATGGCCGAAATGCGGATATCTGATCCGGGGGTGAAATTTTCGGGAGGGTCCAGGATGATGGATTCAATGACCGGTGGGTTGTTCCTCAGGTCACTGCAGGAAGCCAGGAATACCAGCACCACGATCGTCATATAATACATCCACTTCATATCTGCATCTTTCCTGTTTGATCACTGAATAATTTATTGGGGATGGTTGCAAGATACGGGATTATAACGAATCGAAGCAATATTATTAAATGTTTTGGGCCATAACAGAATATGACCCGGAATGAAGAAAGATTCTTATTTCTTCTTCCGCAGCTTCCGTACCTGGTTCCAGCTGGTGAATTTGCGGAGCAGGTCCCAGACCAGGGTGAGATAGAACACCAGGGTGGAAAGCCAGATGATGGCCAGATTGAACCAGTAGGTATCGATGGAAAAGTTTCCCAGCTTCTTTACCGGGGCGTAGAAATGAGCCCGCCCGCATTTTGAAAGAGGTTCCATGTAAATGGGGTCCATCTTCCGGACCAGATGGTTCTCCCATTCGATGATCCTGTCAAGCTGACGTTGATTGGTCAAAAGCTCTTCCAGCCGCTGATTGGTATGACGATCCTTCATCCCGATAAATGCTTCCTTTCCTCCCCACTTCTGAATTAATTCTTCCGCTTTTGTGTCATACATCCGGTTTGCCCGGTTCCTCAGAGAAATGAAGTGTTCCCTCACCGCCTCCAGGGAGTCGTTGATGACCCTGGTTACGCCATGATCAAACCGTGCCGGAGTAAGATCTTCCGTTCTGCCGAATGAACTGATGATCTGCAGTCCGGCCAGCTCCCGGAGCTCGTTTCTGATAAGCTGAAGCTCAGCTGCATAGGCTTCAGGATCCCGCCCGTCAGCGATGTGATAATCAACCCCGTGAAGCCTTGTCTGCAATTCAGGGATCAGGAAATTGCTGTAGTATACAGCATTGTTTTTCTGCTGTTCGATGGGGAAAAGCTCCTTATTGAAACGGTTGTCCTTGAACTGGTGAACAGACATGGCTTCATAGGCCCACCTGGAGGTCATCATTTCACCGATCACCGGCACATAGGTGGGGTGATCGACCAGGTTATTCAACTTGTCGAAATTGATCAGCACCCCGCTGAACAGGAGCTGGGGAACCACAATAAAGGGAATGATAATATAGGTGGTCACCACGGAATCAAGACCGGAGGAAATGTTCAGACCGATCATGTTGGCCAGGCAGGCCACCGTGAACAGGATGGCCCAGTGATGGAACAACATTCCCCTGATCTCCAGAATGGAGTTACCCACGATCAGAAAAGTGAATGTTTGAATGGCCGAGATCATAAAAAGCACCACGATCTTGGAATGCAGGTAACTTAAACGGCTCAGTCGCAGAAAAGATTCCCGTTCCAGGATCTTCCGGTCGCGAATGATCTCTTCCGCACTGATCATCAATCCCAGGAACAGGGATACGATCACCGCCATGAAAAGATAGGCGGGAAGGTTCACATTTTCCCTGAGCAGATAGGATGCGGACGATCCCTGTCCGCTTACATACCTGGTAAAGAATCCGATGATCAGCGCCAGAAGGGGGGCTTCAAGGAAGTTGATCAGCATATACTGGGTGTTGGCCAGCTTGGAAAGTACGTTCCTGAGACTGAAGATCCGGAACTGTTCAAACGGATTGGGGACCTTGAAATCGATCTCCGGAAGGGCAGCCTTTACCGGTTCGATCTTTTGCCTGGACTCGATCTTTTCCAGGTAAATTTGATACCATTCTTCGGGAGCCACTTTCCTTTCCCTGGTCGCCCTGCCGAATTCGTCCACTTCCTTGGCCTCAACGATCTTCAGGATCTCTTCCGGCATTACATTGCCACAGGAAGGACAGTGTCCCATATCTGCATTCACGTAATTGCTGAGGGATTTGAAATAGGTGATGGCATCTATGGGGTTACCCTTATATATGACATGCCCCTCCTTATCCAGGATCAGGAACCTGTCGAACAACTTGAAAATATCCGAATAGGGCTGATGGATATTCACAATGACCAGGCGTCCCTTCAGGGCCTGTTCTTTCAGCAGAAGCATGACTTTTTCCGAATCTATGGAGGAAAGTCCCGATGTGGGCTCATCCACGAACAATACAGCCGGTTCCCTGATAAGCTCCAGTGCTATGTTGAGCCGTTTTCGCTGTCCTCCGCTGATGTATTTCTTCAGCGGATTGCCCACTTTCAGATTCTTGATGTCCTCCAGATCCAGATCCACCAGGATCTGATTGATCCTGCGCATGATCCCGGCTTCGGAGTAATTGCTGAGGCAGAGTCTGGCATTCAAATAAAGATTCCTGAATACGCTCAGTTCCTCGATCAGCAGATCATCCTGGGGAACAAACCCGATGATCCCTTCCACCCTGGCCGCATCCTCATGGATGTCATGTCCATTGATGGTGACCCGTCCCTTTTGGGGTTTAAGCTTGCCGCTGAGAATATTCAGCAGTGTGGATTTACCGGCTCCGCTGCCTCCCATGATGCCGATCAGGTTTCCGGACTCTTTACTGAAACTGAACCTTTTGATCCCTTTGTTGCTGTTCCTGAACCTGTATTCAATATTTTCGGCCACAAAGAAGATCGTCCTGGCTGCTTCCCCGGAGTGGAATCTCCTGGAGATATCACTGTGGTATATGGGACTGATTTGCGGGCCGGTGATCAGTGAACCCTGTTCCATCAGTTCGATCCTGTCCGGGATCACGTTCTGCCCGTTCAGAAACAGGTTCAAACTGCCGGTGTAGCGGAACACAAAGGTATCCGTACTGGAATGATGGAGAATGGTGATCCGCCCCTTCAGCTCCTTTTCATGAATATGCCTGACCTTTTCCAGAAAAGGGGTCTGCTCACTGTCAATGATCAGTATTTTCTCCTTCTCGATCTTATCACACACATTCAGCACAAAAGCCTTGGTATTGTTATGTTCCGCCCTGGAAATATTGAACGAATCGGCGACCGTTCTGATAAAGGCAAGTTCTTTGTCGGTCATTACCTCGTCTTCGTTGATGAATTCAACCAGGCGAAGAAAAACCACGAATTTCTCACGCTGAAGAAGGCTCCTGTTGATCTCGGTGGTGATACGCTGAAGCTTGTCAGAATCTGACAGGGTCCGGGTGGGCGCTGTCACTCCTCCCCCGAACAAATGGGGATGGTGGATTTCCAGGTAGTGATCAAATTGCAGGAGGTACCTGTTGATCAGATCGGTTTTGAGATGCTGGCGGAGAAACGTCTTTACAATGGACCTCGCTTTGATGGAAACACCGTCCTCAGATACATTTGCGATGATGGCAAACAATTGCAGCAGGGCATTCAGTACGGTCTCCTTCATACAGACGAATCCTCCTGTTTTGTATTACGGCAGCGAACAGGAAGGACCACGGGAAAAAGGCTCCGGCTAAACAATATTGTTGCGCAATGCCTCAATCCTGACCACTACCTCTTCCAGCTGTTCCTGGGTCAGGCTCTCTCCCACATTCTCATATATATCCTGCAGATCCAGGAATCCTTTAATGATGTCGGTCACTTCCTCGGCATCCTTTACCGGCTCCAGAAGGGATACCAGTTTATTCAGGGACGATTTCTGAGTGGCCAGGATCTTCAGAAATTCCGTATTGTCCTGTGAAGTCTGGGCAATGTTTGTGGTAATATACATCGCTTCAATCCAGCTTCCGCTGGCCACAAGACGAGCCAGTATATCCTGCCTGTTCTTTACCAGGTAATTCCAGGTATCATAAAAGGAATCGGTAACGATGCTTATCAGGGAATCCCTGTTGTCCAGGTTATTCTCCACCCTTTCCACGTAATTGACATTGAACCTGGTGGAAATGCCCAGCTCATCAATCAGGGTCCTGGAAGCTTCCAGGAATTTCATGGTGGATTGCTGCATCATATAGGTGGCAGCGTAGCAGAGATCTGTTCCGTATACACCTAGGTTCAAAGCTTTTTCCTTCTGGGTGATGTAGTTGCCCGCCTTTTCAGGTTCATTGGAAAGGGTCAGTATATATGGAGCCCCGGCTTCCTGGATCAGCCTGGTAATCTCAAAAGAAGTAGGAATAGGGTATCCTGTGAGCTCCTCAATAATTGCTTCTTTCTGAGGTTCTTCCTGTACTTCGGTGGTTTCCTCCTGCTTTTGCTGGGAGGTTTTGCATCCTGTCAGGATCATCATCATACCTGCGATCACTACCGAGAGGAAAGATGCAAAAGGGAGGGTTGGTGATTTTTTCATTTTTCCGGGTTTAAGAATTAGTCAGTTTATACTCAAACATCGCACAATTTAAAAAAAAAGGTCGAACAATTAAAAGATATTGTAAAACAATGGTTTTTTGTAAATGTTGTTGTGAATGTCTACTTTTATTTTTTCATAGAATAGGCATATGAAGAGAACTCATATCATTCTGGCTCTGGCGCTGGTCATGCTTTTCAGCTGTATACGGATCGAGGAGGAACCCATACTCACCATCAATCCCACAGCGGTCCTTACTGCCCATATTAAAAACCAGAAAGTATTCTCCACCGTGCAGATCAACGTAAACCCGCAGATCCTTAACGTGGGAAATATTCCCCTCTATTATGAATATCAGGGAGAGCTTGCTATCTACAATACCGTATCGGGGACTATCATCGACGTGCATGCCTTCACCGGCGGAGGACTTTCACAGGTATATACTGTTTCTGCCGATACTGCCTCTCATGATCGATTTGTGGTCATTGCATCGGGAATTATCAATGCTTATGCGGATATCGGTGATGACGATGATCAGGCAAATGACAAAATTCTTACTACCGGTGGGTTTTACACTGAACAGCAGATCATCACGGCTGAAATACTGCCCCGGGAAAATGCATCCCTGGCAGACCAGAACTGAAATGATGCACAGGGGATGTATCATACGGATCCTGGCAGGGATCGTCCTGGTCAGCACGGGCTTTCGCGCGCAGGCACAGCAGGTGCCCTCAAAACCCCTGTCGAATCCTGTATACACTCCCATTGTACTGAACCCGGCCTACGTAGGCAGCAAGGATTTTACCACCCTCAGCCTTACCACCAAGGTGCTGAAGTATCCTGACAGCCAGCTTCTGAATATCCATAAACGCCTTACCGGGACCAACGGCCGGTTTACGAAAATCGGATTCGGGGCTTATGCATTCCAGGAAGAACTGGAAGAATCCAGGAATGCAGGGCTGGCCATTGCCGGTTCCTATCATATCTCCCTTGACAAAGCCAATGTTCACCTGCTTTCCCTGGGAGCCTCGGTAAAAGGATTTTTCAACCTGCCCAAAAGTCCGGAAGAAACCGGAGGGGATACATTGAGCAACCTGTTCAATCCCAACATGGATGTCGGGATATATTATTATGGTCCCACCGCTTTTGCGGGAATCTCCTCCACCACCCTGCTCGGTACCCGGACAACAGAACAGGTTACGGAAGATTCAGAGGCATACGTACCGCGGGAATATCATTTTTATGGAGGATATAAATTCATGCTGAGCAAAAAGAGCGCCGTTGTGCTCGAGCCCTCGTTGCTTGTCTCGCTGAATGATTCGACCCTCACGGAACCTCATCAGCAGCTGGTCCCCTATCTGAAGCTCTATATGCAGAATTTTTATATAGGTTCCTACTTCAGGTCACTGGACCAGATCGCACTCTTCTTTCAATATCAGTTCCCGCGGTTTTTTACCGGGGTCTTTCTCGAATTCCCAAGGGTGGGATTCCTGAATGACGAGAACATTATTTTTGAGATATCACTGGGTATGAACTTCGGTCAGGGAGGTCATACCTTCCTGCAATACAGACACTGGTAAATTTTGAAGGTATGCATCCTTTCAGATCCAACATTCTCCTGATCTGCCTGACGATGGTTCTTTCTTTCCTTTTTATGGAAAAAGCTGCATTATGTCCGGTTACGCCTCATGTTTTTCGGACAATCCAGAAAGATTCCGTTCAGGTGAACAAACTCCTCATGCGGGACACCGTCAGGTTGCAGATCTATGGTCCTTCCAACACCGTCTCATTCTACATGAATGGAATTGTCTTTCTTTCAAACTCCAAGTATCATCAGAAGATGATCCCGGATCATATCACATTCGGACAGGACCAGACCTATTTTGTGCCACTGGAGTACATCTCACTGGAAAGCAGCAGGCCGCTTTTTGAAAATGATCCTTTCCCCTACCCGCCGGGAGGCATGTCGTTTACCAGGGACTACAGCAGGGTCTACTTCACCAAACCCATCGAATTATCGGGAAGGAGGATCGTTGAGAAGATCTATGAAATGTCGATCGTTGATTCCAGGGGTTCCAGTCATCACCAGCTGCCTTTTTGCAGCGATCCCTCCCGTTACATGCATCCCGCTATTTCCAGGGACGGGAACCTGATGGTCTTTGCATCGGACCGCATGCCTTCAAACGGCGGCCTGGACCTGTTCATGGTAAGAAAGCTCGACAACGGATGGTCAACCCCGGTGAGCCTGGGACGGACCATCAACACTTCAGGGCATGAATGGTATCCGTATCTGGACCACAGGAACAACCTCTATTTCTCCTCCAGCGGGCACATGGGCTACGGCGGATATGACATTTACCTCTGCCTGTACGATGGCTCGGGATGGGGTGAACCCATGAACATGACCGGGTTCATCAATTCCGAAAAGGACGAAGTTGCCTTTTCCATTCATCCCAACCACAGGCTGGCTGCATTTTCCACTTCCTACGGTTCCGACCCGTCCCATGAGCAGGTATATAAAATCTCCCTGAATCCCGGGGCCATGCTGCTGGCCGGGATCGATGACTCAAGGAGCGAGGACATGGCCATGCTTTTCCCGGACATGGTCACCACGGGTTTTACCCCGACAGAGCTCACAGAGGAACAGCTTGCCGCCCGGGAAGAAGCGGCCACAGCGGAACCCGAAACAGAACTCCCGGACCGGGAACTGCTGATGACTGAACAGGAACCGGCGGCTGAAGAGGTGACGGAAGAACCCGAAGGTGAAGAAGAACTGCCGGAGCTCCGGGTGGCGGAAGAAGAACCGGAAGCGGAGGAAACCGACGTGGAGCCCGTACTCAGGGTAGCCCGGGATCAGGAAGAGCCGGAAGCAATGCAGGCGGAAGAGCCGGAACAGGAGAAACCGGAGCCTGAACCGGAGGAACCGGAGCCGGACCAGGTGATATTCCGTGTGCAGTTCCTGTCCCGGAGAAGTCCGAATACGATGCCTTCTGTGACCATTGACGGGAAAACCTACGACACCTGGGAATACCTGTATAAAGGGGCCTACCGCATCACAGTCGGCGCGTTTACCGACCTGCAGGATGCCCTGGAGCTCAGGACCAAATGCAGGCAGGCAGGATACAACCAGGCATTCGTGGCGGCTTTCAGGAACAACGAACGGGAACTGGATCCGTCGGTATTCCGCAGATAAGGCCCATCCAAACAGCAACGGGAATGGGGAAAGATAAACTGAAAAAAAAGCACTATAAAAAGGAACTGAAGAAGCTGCAGATTGAACTGGTCAGGATGCATGAATGGGTCAAGGCCAGGGACCTGCGGATTATGGTCCTCTTTGAAGGCCGGGATGCCGCAGGGAAGGGAGGGGTGATCAAAAGGATCACCAAACGGCTCAATTCCAGGATATGCCGGGTGGTTGCTCTGGGGATTCCCACCGAACGGGAAAAGACCCAGTGGTATTTCCAGCGTTATGTAACCCACCTGCCTGCCGGCGGGGAAATCGTTCTGTTCGACCGAAGCTGGTACAACCGGGCAGGGGTGGAAAGGGTCATGGGATTCTGCACAGATGATGAATACTGGGAATTCCTGCGTTCCTGTCCCCGTTTCGAGGAGATGCTGATCCATTCCGGAATCATCCTGATCAAATACTGGTTCTCGGTGAGCGATGAAGAACAGGAGAAACGTTTCAGGAACAGGATCGAAGATCCGCTTAAAAGATGGAAGATCAGCGAAATGGACCTTGAATCCAGAAGCAGGTGGGTCGAATACAGCAAAGCCAAAGATGAGATGTTCGCCTACACCGATACGAAGACATCCCCCTGGTACGTGGTCAATTCCGATGACAAGAGAAAGGCCCGTCTGAATTGCATCCATCATCTTTTGTCGCTTATCCCTTACAGGGAGATCAAACATAAGAAAATAGAACTGCCGCCCATCAACAAGGAAGGTTATATCAGGCCTCCCATTACGGATCAGAATTTCGTTCCCGAAGTCTATTGAACGTGAAACCGAAAAAAATCGTCTTATGAAACGAATCACTTACTTGCCGGGATTGCTCCTGGTTTTGCTTTTCCTGATCTCCTGCTCACCGGGCGACAGGGTGGAGCTTTTTAATGGAGAGAACCTTGACAACTGGACAGTCTATACGGAAGATCCTGACGCAGATCCGTCAGATCTTTTCCGGGTGGAAAACGGGATGATCCATGTGGAGGGGACACCCAACGGCTACATCCGTACCAGGGAAAGCTACAGCGATTTCGATCTCCACGTGGAATGGAGATGGACCGCAACACCGGTGAACAGCGGCGTGCTGCTGCATGTGCAGGGGGAGGACATGATCTGGCCCCTGGGCATTGAATGCCAGCTCAAGCATGAGCGTGCCGGCGATGTGGTGCTGATCGGGAAAGGTGCCGGGATCACCGTCCGGGACACCGCCTACCTGGTTGAATCAGAAGAGAACAGGTTCGTGATCATTCCCCGGCGGGAGGAATCCAGTGAAAATCCTCCGGGTGAGTGGAATGCCTATGATATCCGCTCCCGGAACGGGAACCTGGAAGTGAAGGTAAACGGGGTGCTGCAGAACCGCGGCTCGGAGATGACCCTTACCGAAGGGAATATCGCCCTGCAATCCGAAGGAGCCCCCATGCAGTTCAGGAATATTTACCTGATGCCTTTATAACCGACTGTGCTTCCTTCCGGAGGGCTGTTGAACGAGATCACCATTCTGAAAAAGGATTGTCTACGGTAATGGGGCCCCTGTACCGGGCCACATTGTACCCGGCCTTGAAACAAAAGCGGGTCATTTTCAGGAATTTATCGTAATCGATCAGCTCCTCGTCATCGGAAACCTGGTGGTAATCCGCATGGGTCCCGGTGGAATAGAAAAGTACGGGGATGTCTTTCCTGGCAAAATTGATGTGATCGCTCCGGTAGAAATAACGTTCGGGATGGTTCCGGTCGTTGTACCTGTAATTGCCCTGCATGCCCATTTCATCCAGTGTCTTTTCATTGATCTCCATCAGGACACTGCTCTGCAATCCGCCGATCACCTTGACCGAGTCCCCTCCCACGATGGTAAGCGTGCGGTCGCTTTCGGAATCTATTTTCGTTTTCCTTCTTCCCACCATATCCAGGTTGATCACTGCCGCGATCCGTTCTTCCGGTACCAGTGGATGTGCCGCAAAATATTCGGAACCAAAGAGCCCTATCTCCTCTCCGGAAACCCAGAGGATCCCGATGCTTCGGCCTGGAGGATTCTTTTCGGCCCTGAAAGCCTCGGCGATCTCGATCAGGGCCACCGTCCCCGACCCATTATCATCCGCACCGTTGAACACAGCCCCCAAATGGTCGGTCCCTATGTGGTCGAAATGCGCGGTAAAGATGACCACCTCGTCCTTCCGCTCCACATCGCTCCCTTGGATCAGCCCGAACACATTGGGCACCACCATTTCATTTGTTTTCATTCGCAGGGCAAGCTTTATACGCTTCCGCCCGATCAGGAAGGAACGGGGTTCCGTGTTCCTGTCGATCTCTTTCTGAAGCTCAGCCAGATCCTTACCGGATCCTTCCAGAAGAAGGTCTGCCACATTTCGGTGCACAAGCACCATCCCGGGACGGTCCGGATCCGTCTGCATATCCTCCTCCTTCTTCAATCCCCTGGACTTCCCCAGGTATTCAGCGATCCGCGGATTGATGTCCTCCAGTGAACGGATGCCCGATTTTGGATCGAATACCTGCAGGACAGCTTTCGGATGCTGGCTGTAGATATACTGCAGTTTATGCTGAATGCACTGCAGGCTGTTCCACTTCTCATTGTCAAATAACGCTTCGGTACCCAGCTCGTTCATGGGTCCCCTGTTCATGATCAGGACCACTTTGTCCCGGATATCGATCCCCTCAAAATCATTGTATCCGTGCTCCTCATCCCTGATCCCGTAACCGGCAAATACCACTTCTCCTTCAATGATCAGGGAATCACCCTCCGGCGCGGGAAGCACAAAGAAATGATCCTTACTGCTCACCGGGCTTTTTTCTTCCTCAAAGATGGTGATCCCGGAACGTTCCCATTCGATCTCCCCTTCCCGGATGGTATAATACTGCAGATAATCCCCGTCCGGATCCGCCGGCTGCAGGCCAAGCCTTGCGGCCTGCACGGCCAGGTACCGGGCCGCTACATCCAGCCCGGGTTCCCCCGTGGCCCTTCCTTTCAGCTCATCCGAAGCGAGGAAAGTCAAATGTGTCTCCAGGTCAGCCCGGTTGATGGACCGCAGGCCCCTCTTCTGGGCCCGGACAGGCAGCATGATCAGTATTGCGAATAGCAATGGAATGGATCGTGAGCAGATTTTCATGGTGGTGCGAAGATAGACATTTCAGGGAAAAATCGCCTCACACTTCCAGGTTGGTCATGGCAGGGGAAGCCCTGAAATCATATTCCGGATAGTCATATACGGGAATGCGGTGCTCGGTCTGGCCCAGCGAGTAACCATATACGCTTTCATATTCTTCCCTGCGCTCTCCGAGCTCCTCAAGCTGGTTCAGATATTCATGGATCGATTTAGATTCGATGATGATCATCTTTCCCATCTGCTGGATGATCGGACTGTGGTTCCTGGTCTCGTCGTGATCGAATTCAAGGATCCTGCGGCCGTACCGGGTAATCCCGATTACCCTGAATGTCAGGCTTTTTCCTACACCCGGAAGATTCAGCACATTTCTGTCCGTCGCCAGAAATGGCAGATTGGCATACCGGCGCAGAGCTTCGATGTTCTCTACCATCATGCTGGCCTCTTCCGGGAATTTCCGTACCATATCATAATACTGTTCATCGATCTGTCCCATCACCTTCTCCTCAAGCTGTTCCTGGACCACCCTTGCATTGGGAGCAAAACTGGAATTGTTTTCCATGTATCCCTTCACCGTGAAGGTATAGTAGGGCAGCACCCCGATATCATTGAGTACTTTCCTGAGTTTGACCGAATGCCCCCTCCGGGAGGCGGTTGTGGTGAATACCAGCTGGTTGGTGACGGTCCATCCTGCGGCAATCAGCCGCTGGATGGCAGTGGTGGAATCGGGAGTCACCTCCATGGGCGATTCAAAGTGGGTCTGGATCACAAACTGCCTGATGCCGATTTTCGCAGCTTTCTCCCTGAATTCCTTCAGTACCTTGACCAGATTCAGAGTGATCCTCTGGGGCAGGTAAACCGGCAGCCGGGTCCCAATGCGGATGCGAAGGATCTCCGCGAGTTTTTCACCCTCGGGCAGATTTTTGTTCCGGCTGATCTTTCGGCGTACCATTTCATAGATCTCGTCCAGCAGCAGCCGGAGGGACTGGTCCGAACTCATCAGTCCGTCTCCCCCGGTGATCAGAATATCCCTTAATTGTGAATCCTCCTCGAAATATTTCAGGAGCCGTTTCAGTTTTTCCGGCCATTTCTCATCCGGAGCCAGCCTGTCCAGATTGAAATTCAGTCGGCCTCCCTGGAAATCATACATGCGCTGACAGGAGGAACACAATCCTCCGCATGCCCTCCCCATGGTATCCGGAATCAGGATGGCCACTTCCGGATACCGGCGGTGGATGTTGTGCCCCCCGGGCAACAGCCATCCTGCTGCATTGGGTTTTCCTGCTTCCACTTTATCCTCTTTCTCCCAGGCCACGATGTTCCCGAACTCCTCCACCAGCTGCCTGCTGTAAAGGACATAATGCCGGATGGCCAGGTCGGCACCGATGGCAAAATAAGGCACTCTCACATGGAGCAGGGAAAGATAGTAGGGATTGACAAAGAAGGGAATTCCCGCCTCTCTCGCCTCCTCCAGGATTTTCATGGTATCGGGATCAAGGGAATGGTCCAGCATTTCGTTCAGCAGTTCGGGCGAACGGACCGCAAACTTGAGGTGGAAACGGTGGTCCTCCCACCAGCGCTGCACCTTCTCGGTTTTCTCTTCATCGCTGAGGTTGGGTTCGAACTGGTACCGGGTACTTTTGATCTCCCCCCGGTCGATCCTGTCAGCAATGATCCTGATGATCCGCATCTTATTCTCTTCTCTGAGCTGGATGATCCTGGGGTCCAGTCCGGAGGGATATCGCTCCATCCACTCATCCACCTGTCCGGCCGAAGGCGCCTGTTGTTTGCTCTCTCCCCTGAGCTGGCGGAAAAGCATGATCATATCGACGAAAAAATCAGGTTTTGCGCCACCGGTCCCCCTGTTCACGGCCAGCCAGATCAACCGCAACGGATTGCTGACTGCTATTTCTCCCCGCAGGTTCAGATCGGGATATTCGATCCCCGCATGATCAATGTAATCCAGCATCCGGATGATGGCGTAATCGCGCCATTCGAGTTTTTCGAACAGTTCCCGGGTGGAGTGCCTGGCATGATAGAACCTGAAAGCATCCTCCCGGTCCTTCAGGGTCTTTTGGATCCATTTCCGCACACCCACTACCACCTCGGTCTCATTCTTTGAGTTTCGCAGAATCTCTTCGAATTCCGGATTTTCATTCAGAAGCTGCTTGAGCAGCTTGTGTGACTTCACGCTGATCGCGATCCTGTCCAGCTTTTCTATTTCTTTCATGGTACGGGGAATTTGAAAAAAAATTTTTATTTCTGCAAATCAAGAGGTAGGTTTGGGACTGTTATCATTTATTCTCACCGATCATGCCTCACAAACAGCTGGATCTCTCGAAGGTTTTCGGATTCATTCCAGAAATCGAAATATTGAAGATGGAGGAGGAAACCCGGGATGCACAGAAAAAACTCTATGAAGGGACCGGTGCCGGGAACGATTTTCTGGGATGGCTGCGGCTCCCTTCCCGGATCACCGGGCAGCATATGGCTGAAATTGAACAGGCCGTGGCATCCATCAGGGAGCGATCCGATTTCGTGGTGGTGGTAGGGATCGGGGGGTCTTACCTGGGAGCCAGGGCTGTTTACGAAGCGCTGACCCCCTCTTTCGGATCTCCGGGAAGGAACGATGGCCTCCCGCAGATGATCTTTGCAGGACACAACATCAGTGAGGATTATCTGCATGAGCTCTGTGGGTTTTTGGACCACCACAGCTATTCCATCGTGGTCATCTCCAAATCCGGGACCACCACCGAACCGGCCATTGCATTCAGGATTTTGAAGGAACACCTGGAAAAGAAATCAGGCAGAAAAGAAGCCGCTGAAAGGATCATCGCCGTTACTGATGCTCGCCGGGGTGCACTCAGGAACCTGGCCGATGAGAAGGGCTACCGCAGCTTTGTGATCCCCGATGATGTGGGCGGCCGTTATTCGGTGTTGACCTCTGTCGGGCTCGTGCCCCTTGCGGCATGCGGCATCCCTGTGCGGGAGCTGGTGGACGGAGCCAGGGAAATGGAACAGCAATGCGATCCGTCCGTCCCCTTCGGCGACAATCCCGCCGCCCTCTACGCAGCCACCCGCAATGCCCTCTACAGATCGGGAAAAAAGATCGAGATCCTGGTCAATTACCATCCCAGGCTCCATTTTTTTTCTGAATGGTGGAAGCAGCTCTTCGGGGAAAGCGAAGGAAAGGATGGAAAGGGTCTCTATCCCGCCTCGGTGGACAATTCGACAGATCTTCACTCCCTGGGACAATACATTCAGGATGGAGAACGGATTCTGTTTGAAACTGTCATCAGCGTAGAAGAAACGACACATCAGGTAACCATCCCCCGGGAAGAAGCCGACCTGGAAAAGATCAATTACCTGGCCGGGAAACGGATCGATCATGTGAATAAAATGGCCGAACTGGGTACGGCCCTGGCCCATACCGACGGCGGGGCGCCGAACATCAGGATCACCGTTCCCGCTCTAAACGCAAACTCCCTGGGCCGCCTGCTTTACTTCTTTGAAAACGCATGCGGGATCAGCGGATATTTGCTGGGCATCAATCCATTCAACCAGCCGGGGGTGGAGGCATACAAAAAGAACATGTTCGCCCTGCTGGGAAAACCGGGGTTTGAATCGGAAACGCGGAAAATCAAATCCCGTCTGTAAACAATTTCCTGAAAAAATAAAGCAGGAGCTCGCCTGAACCCCTGCTTTCATCACACTTTCATTCCCCGGCTTATGAAATCTCGATCTGTTTGGTAGCTTTCTGCACCACTTCCTTTCTCTTGGGAAGCCGGATGGTCAGGACCCCGGAATCATGACGGGCTTTGATATGCTCCTGGTCAATGGTTTCCGGAAGCTGGAAGCTGCGCTTGAACGAGCCGTAGCTGAACTCCCTGCGCATATAGCGCTGATTTTTCTCCTCGCTCTCGTGTTTCTCCTCGGAAGAGATGGTCAGTACATCATCCTCCAGGTCGATTTTAATATCTTTCTTGGAGAGTCCGGGAGCTGCCACATCGATCCTGAATTCCTGTTCATCCTCGATAATGTTCACGGCCGGGCAGGTAGCGCTCTGTCTTCCCGCGTTGAAGCTGTCAAAAAAACTGTCGTTGAAGAAATCTTCCCATGTACTGGGAGAATAATCCTTGCTGAATCTTGCTAACATTTTCTGATCCTCCTGTTTATTTAAGTTTGACATATATTGTGATCTGCACATTTTATGTCAAACCATATGCCATGGAAATTACTGTGCCATTGTGGCATAACAGGGGGAGTTTTCCTGTCAATATTTCCGTTCAGCGGGGCCTTCCCCGGCCTTACTTTTCAGAATTTCGATCTCCTTCCTCAGTTCCGCTTCTCTTTGGTCAGACTCCTCCAGATTTCTCTGCAACTGTTCCACCTGTTGCGCATACACTTTTTCCCGGGTGGCAAATTTCTCCGTCTGCTGCTTTGTCTGTTCCAAAAGGATCCTGGTCTGCAGGTTGGCTTTGACTTTTGCGAGAGCGGTGGCAAGAACCTCCCCAAGCTGACGGATGAAGGCTCTCTGGTGAGGGGGTATTTCCCCCAGGGAAGCCAGCTCAATGATCCCCAGCACCTGGTTATCCAGCAAAACGGGGACCAGCAGCAGTGAACAGGGGGCCTCCTCGCCCAGTCCGGACCGTATCCTGATATAATCAGGGGGCAGATCCGTGATATAAACGGGTTCTTTCTCCAGTGCCGTCCTTCCCACCAGCCCTTCCCCCATCTCAAAGGAACGCTGGATATACTTCTCACGGTCGAAGGCATAACTCCCGTACATTTCCAGGACCTGTCCCCGTCCCTCTTCCCGGTCACTGACAATGAAAAGGGCTCCCACATCCGCTTCGGTATAACCGACCAGCTCTCTGATCAGCAGACCGGCCAGGTCATACAGGTTGTCCTCGGCTTCCCTGAAAAGGGTGCTGAATTTGGCAATTCCCCGGGCTGCCCAGGTCTGGTGTTCTTCTTCCCGCCGCCGGGACTCCGACTCCTCCAGTGATTTCATCAGACTCTTTTTGAGTGACAGCAGGGATTCTCCCAGTTCATCCTCACTTCCTGCTTTTTTAAGTGAAGCCGCATAATCGCCCGAGGCAAGGGACCTGGCAAACGAGGCGATCTCCCGCAGGTGTGAAGCATGTGTTTCCAGGTTCTTTTCAAGGTCACCGGTCCCGTTCACCGACCCGGACGGTTCGATCCGGGGGAGGGATCCCCGGGTAAGTTGCTGCATAAGGTTCCTGGTTTTCCTGAACGGCAGACCGAGCCAGCGGTGATGCAGTACGGCAAGGACCAGGCTGGCCAGCAGTCCACCCGCCGAAAGCCAGATCACCGGAGAATGGCCTGCACCCAGTTCACTGAGGAAGATCAGAAGAAACAGTGCACCGGTGACCAGGTAAGGCAGGAGGATCTTGAATGTGAAGGAAATCTTCAGCTTCATCCGGACAGGTTTGTTCTTTAAAGATACAAAAATGATCAATCGGCAGCTTTCACGGCTTCACATAACCTTCTCACCCCTTCTGTCAGGATCTTCCTGGGAGTGGCGATGTTCATGCGCTGGTGTTGCTCTCCCCCCGGACCGAACATGGTCCCTTCGTTCAGGCCCAGTTTGGCCTTTTCGATGATAAACTCTCTCAGCTCCCTGTCATCCATTCCGAGGAAGGACATGTCCAGCCAGACCAGGTAGGTGGCCTCCAGGGGGGAGACAATGATCCGGGGTGCACATGCACCGAGATGTTCACGCAGGACACGGTAATTCTCCTCCAGGTAACCGATCAACTGGTCCAGCCAATCATCTCCCAGAGAATAGGCGGCCTCCATGGCCACCATCCCGAAGATGTTGCCTCCGGCCACATGGACCACATCCAGCATCCTGTCGTATCCTTTCTTCAGTTCCGCGTTGGTGATGATCACAGCCGATGATTGAAGTCCCGCCAGATTGAATGTCTTGCTGGGCGCCACACAGGTAATGGTAAGATCTGCGATTTCTTTCCCCAGGGAAGCAAGCGGGATGTGCCTGTGGTCCGGCAGAACCAGGTCGGAGTGGATCTCATCACTGATCACCGGTACCCGGTAACGGACACACAGTCCGGCCAGCTGCTCCAGTTCCTGTTTCGTCCAGACCCTTCCCACCGGATTGTGCGGATGACAGAAAATAAACATCTTCCCTCCCTTTTTGAACTGTGCCTCCAGGTGATCAAAGTCGATCCTGTAGTATCCGTTGTCTTCAAGAAGCTGATTGTGCACCAGAACCCTGTGGTGATTGGAAACGGCGGTAAAGAACGGAAAATAGACCGGAGGCTGAACCACGATCCTGTCGCCCGGTTCTGTATAGGCCATTACGCACATATTCAGGGCGGGTACGATGCCCGGACTGAAACTGATCATTCCCGGTTTGATTTCCCAGCCATGCCTGCGCCGGATCCAGTCAGCCACCGCCTGGAAAAACCGTCTGGGCCTGTATGTATATCCGTAAACGGGATGCTTTGCCCGCCGGATGATCGCCTCCCTGATAAAAGGGGGGACCTCAAAATCCATATCCGCCACCCACATGGGAAGGACCTCCTTATTTCCGAAAACGGGATACAGCAAGTCATATTTCACGCTGTCGGTTCCCTTTCTGTCAATGATCCTGTCAAAGTCATACATCATCGCCGGAGGTTTCTTTTGCGCCGGGATAAAAAGCCTCTTTCCCGGGAAAATACATTTCGCTTCTGGCCTTATCGGGAGACAGCAGAAAGTATTCCACCAGTCCTTCGGAGCATTCCCGGTTGTTTCCGTCATACAGTTTTACCTCGATGAAGGCAATGTTCCGCACTTTCCGGACCATTTTCGCACGAAGAGTGACCGTTCCCCCGGAGATATGCACGGGTTTCCGGAACCGGGTATTCAGACGGTAGGTAACCCCAGCGGTATCCATCTTTACGAAGACCAGCCAGCTTGCGATTTCATCCATCATGGTGGCCTGGATACCTCCGTGCAGCACATCGATAAATCCCTGATAATGACCATCCGGTTGCCAGGAGGAAATGATCTCCTCGCCCGATTCATGGAATTCCATCTTCAGTCCCACCGGGTTCCCCGGATTGCATCCGAAGCAGTCAAACCCGTGAAGTCCGGCGTACGGGTTGTTCAATCTGACCATTGTAATAGTTTTAGGATACCAAAAATACCTAAATCCTTTTAACTTTATAGTCTGAACCGGAAACCCCTGAACCATTTCCATGATCCATCCCAAAAAACACCTTGGCCAGCATTTCCTGACCGATGTTTCCGTCGCCCGGCGGATTGTAGATGCACTGCATCCGGCAAACGGCGATACCGTCCTTGAGATCGGTGCAGGGACGGGCATTTTGACCGGACTGTTGCTTCAGAAGGAGATCCGGTTGCTGACAGTGGAGATCGACCCTGAATCCGTGGCACACCTTCTGAAAAAATGGCCGGAGCTCAGCGGGAGACTGATTCAGAAGGATTTCCTGCAGATGAACCTGGATACCTTCATCGACGGCCCTTTTCATGTGATCGGTAATTTCCCCTACAACATCTCCAGTCAGATCTTTTTCCGGATCCTGGAACAGAGACATCGCATTCCAACTGTGGTCTGTATGCTACAGAAAGAAGTGGCCCGGCGTATCACCACCCCCCCGGGATCCAGGCAATATGGGATCCTCAGCGTGCTTTTAAGAGCCTATTATGATACGGAGTCCCTGTTCACGGTCAAACCCGGTTCCTTTTTTCCTCCTCCAAAAGTCACCTCCGGGGTGATCAGGCTGGTAAGGAACAGGATCGATGAACTTCCCTGCAACGAAAAACTTTTCTTCAGGGTGGTGAAAACCACCTTTAACCAGCGGAGAAAAATGATCCGTAACTCAATCAAATCAATTTTATTAAATTTGGACAGCCAATTTGAACTCCTGACAAAAAGACCTGAGGAACTGGATATTCCGGAGTTCATTGAATTGACACACTGGGTGGAATTGCAGCTTGCAGCGAATGGCCGGCGCCCTTAAATATCACTGTCATGAATACGGAACTGACCCGGGAATATGTCGACGAACTGAGATCGATCATCGAACAGAAGGATGACCAGGCTGCCCTCCGGATGCTCCAGGACCTGCATCCCGCTGACATAGCAGAGATCTATGTGAATCTTTCCATTGAGGAAGCCAAATACCTTTATCTGTTGCTTGATCCGGAAAAAGCATCCGATGTTCTTGTGGAACTCGAAGAAGATGACAGGGAAAAGTTCCTTGCCGTTCTTCCCCCGGAAGTAATTGCCACCCAGTTCATCCATCACATGGATTCCGATGATGCCGCGGATGTGATCGGGGATCTGACGGAAGAAAAGAAACAGGAAGTACTCCTCCATATCGACGATGTGGAACACGCGGGCGACATTGTCGATCTGCTCAGTTATGACGAGGACACCGCGGGGGGACTGATGGCCAAGGAGCTTATCCGGGTCAATGAGAACTGGGGGGTGGCCACCTGTATCAGGGAAATGCGGAAGCAGGCCAAAAATGTGGACGAGGTCTATTACATCTATGTGGTCAATGATGAGAATGTCCTGCTCGGCGTTCTTTCCCTGAAATCCCTTCTGCTGGCCAGTGAGTCCACGAAAATCAAGGACCTCTATGATCCTGAGATCCCGTCAGTCGGGACCGATACCCCATCTGAGGAAGTGGCCCAGATCATGGAAAAATACGACCTTGTGGTGGTACCGGTGACCGATTCTATCGGGAGACTGATGGGACGGATCACCATCGACGATGTGGTGGACGTGATCAGGGATGAAGCGGAAAGAGATTACCAGCTGGCATCCGGGATCACCACCGATGTGGAGACCACCGATTCCCCGGCCAGGCTTTCCAGGGCCCGTCTTCCCTGGCTGATCATCGGCCTGCTGGGAGGCATCGTGGTGGCCGCGGTGATCGGGCGTTTTGAAGAAGATATCCAGATCAATCCTGAAATGGCCTTTTTCATCCCCCTCATCGCTGCCATGGCCGGAAATGTGGGGATCCAGTCCTCAGCCATCATCGTGCAGGGGATTGCCAGCAACAGCCTGGGACTTGAAAGCACTTACCGCAAACTGACGAAGGAACTGGTGGTTGCCTTTCTGAACGGACTGATCCTTTCCGGGCTCCTGTTCCTGTACAATTTCTTTGTCAGCGAGAGCCTGGCACTCACCTTCACGGTCAGCATCTCGCTGTTTGTGGTGATCGTTTTTGCAGCCCTGTTCGGCACCCTGATCCCTCTGTCACTGAACAGGATGAAATTCGATCCCGCACTGGCCACCGGTCCGTTCATCACAACCCTGAATGACATTATGGGCCTGTTTATTTATTTTCTGATGGGAAGGATCCTGTATGATGTGTTTCTCTGAAAGGCTCAGAATGTGGTGTTGATGGCAACCACCGGATCCATCCTGGCACCCTGCCAGGCCGGGAAAATACCACTGATCAGACCGATCAGACTGGAGATGCCTATCCCCACCAGTATATTTTCCAGGGTAAGATAGATGGAGAAATCACTGGAATAGCTGATGGCCAGAGCACCCAGAAAAACGATGAATAGTCCGATGATCCCACCGGCCAGGGACAACATGACCGATTCAAAGAGGAACTGAAACAGGATAAAATATTTCTTTGCCCCCAGGGCTTTTTGTATCCCGATGATATGGGTGCGTTCCTTGACCGATACGAACATGATGTTGGCGATCCCGAATCCTCCCACAATGATCGAAAAGATCCCGATAAAAAAGCCTGCAACCTTCAGGACCGCAAACAGCTGGTCAAGCTGATTGTTGATAATGGAGGTCTGGTTCAGTGCGAAGCTGTCCTCTTCCATGGGTTTCAGCCGCCGGTAGGAACGCAATAGCTGTTTCAGCTCAAAGCTCAGTTCATTGACCCCGGCATTGGACCTGGCCCTTGCCCATATCTCCGGATTGGCCATGTCGCTGCGCAGATCCACAAATCCCTTTAAAAAATTGAGGGGCACCAGTGCAACATCATCCAGGACCATCCCCTCGAACATTCCGGTTCCTTCTTTTTTAACCACTCCGATCACCACCACTTTCCGTCCAAATATCTCAACGTTCTTCCCGATGGGATCACTGACCCTGAAAAGCTCGCTGGCGATGTCATGACCGATCACCACCACATTCCTGCCTGCACTGGCCTCCAGGGGAGAAAAATACCTTCCCCGCTCCAGCTCAAAGGACTTGATATCCTGAAACCCTTCTGTAACCCCGGCAATGGCGGCCCCGTCCACATTGCTGTTTTCGTATTCGATCATCCTCTGCACGGCTGCAACAAAAGTTACCGCTCCTGCCAGCCGGCTCTTCCTCTTGATGAACTCGTATTCATCCAGAGAGGGCAAAGGCCTGTTCATGTACTTCCACCAGGCATATTCTTCTCCTTCTTCCGGGGCCCAGGGCCATTTCTGAACATAAATGATATCACTTCCCAGGCTGCTCACGCTTTCACGGATATTCGCTTCCAAAGAGTCAACAATGGTGAAAACTGCAATGATGGCAAATATCCCGATGGTGATCCCCAGCAACGACAAAAGTGCACGTAAACGGTTGACGGTTACTGCCTGGACGGCGATCCTCAGACTTTCCCAGATCTGCCTGACAAGTTTCACCGGTTCAAAATTTTTATCATGTATGGAATATTATATTAATTTTCCGCTTCTTTATTTCAGCGGAAACTCGTTCTTTTGCAAGAGCAAAAGTGTAAAGTTAAGCAAGAATTGATAAGAAAATCCGATGCCTGTCAAGAAAAAAATTTCCGGCGCCCTGATCTCTGTATATTCCAAAGAAGGGATTGATCGAATCGCCAATAAGCTCGATGCCCTGGGCATCCCGATCTATTCCACGGGAGGAACCCGCAGTTTTATCGAAAAACTCGGGATCACCGTCAATCCTGTCGAAGAACTTACTTCCTATCCTTCCATTCTGGGAGGGAGGGTGAAAACGCTGCATCCCAAAGTTTTCGGAGGTATTCTTGCCCGCAGGGAAGAAGCATCGGATCTTGATCAGCTGAAGAAATACGAAATCCCGCAGATCGATTTGGTCATCGTCGATCTGTATCCCTTCGAAGACACGGTCACCTCCGGTGCCGGTGAACAGGAGATCATTGAAAAGATCGATATCGGAGGGATCAGCCTGATCCGGGCGGCAGCCAAGAATTATCGGGATGTGCTCATTGTGGCTTCCCGCGACCAGTACAGTGAATTGCTGGACCTGCTTGATTCGGGGAAAGGCGAAACTACCCTGAAGACCAGAAAAGATTATGCAAGGATTGCCTTCGAGGTGACTTCTCATTATGATGCGGAGATCTTCGGGTATTTTGATGAAGGTCAGGACACTGCCCTTAAGGTCAGCCGGCGAAATGCCAGGAAATTGCGTTATGGCGAGAATCCCCACCAGAAAGGACTGTTTTTCGGGAAGCTGGATGAACTTTTCGAGCAGCTTCACGGAAAGGAGATCTCATACAACAACCTCCTGGATATTGATGCGGCGGTGGGACTCATCTCGGAGTTTGACGAAACCACCTTTGCCGTGCTGAAACACAACAATGCATGCGGACTTGCGTCCCGTGACAATCTGCTGGATGCCTGGAAGGATGCCCTGGCCGGAGATCCTGTATCCGCCTTCGGGGGCGTTCTGATCACCAACCGGTCCATCGACAGGGCCACCGCTGAGGAGATGAATAAGATCTTCTTCGAAGTGGTCATTGCCCCGGCTTACGAAGAGGGAGCCCTGGAGATCCTGAAACAGAAAAAGAACAGGATCATCCTGCGGCAGCGGGAAACCAGATTGTCCGAAAAGACCATCCGCACGGTCCTCAACGGAGTGATCCTCCAGGAAAGGGACCATGCCACCGAAACGGGAAAGGACATGAAAACGGTGACCCGCAAAGGGGTCAGTGAACGGCAGATGGACGATCTGGTTTTCGCCAATAAGATCGTCAAGCATACCAAATCCAACGCCATTGTACTTTCGAAAAACAAACAGCTGCTTGCATCAGGGACGGGACAGACCTCACGGGTGGATGCACTCAGGCAGAGCATCGACAAAGCATTGCATTTTGAATTCGACCTGCAGGATGCCGTTATGGCGTCGGACGCATTCTTTCCCTTTGCCGATAGTGTGGAAATAGCCGGGAATGCGGGGATCACTGCAGTTGTCCAGCCAGGAGGCTCGATACGGGACCAGGAATCTATTGATTTCTGTGATAAACACGGCATGGCCATGGTCTTTACCGGGATCAGGCATTTTAAACATTAAAAAAATAATGCAATAAGAAAATGGGATTGTTTTCATTCCAGCAGGAGCTGGCCATAGACCTGGGCACTGCAAATACCATCATCATTCACAATGATAAAGTTGTGGTGAATGAACCCTCTATCGTTGCCATCGACCAGCAGACCGGCAAAATGATCGCCATCGGGGAAAAGGCCAGGCAGATGCATGGGAAAACCCACGAAAACATCAAAACCATCCGGCCGTTGCGTGACGGGGTCATTGCAGATTTCCAGGCTGCGGAACTGATGATCAGGGGAATGATCAAGATGATCAATACAAAAAAAAGGCTTTTCACACCTTCCCTCAAGATGGTGGTCTGTATTCCTTCCGGCAGCACCGAGGTGGAGCGGAGAGCGGTCAGGGACTCATCCGAGCATGCAGGGGGAAGGGATGTATATATGATCTTCGAGCCCATGGCGGCCGCCATCGGGATCGGTCTCGATGTGGAGGCACCGGAAGGATGTATGGTGGTGGACATCGGCGGCGGAACCACCGAGATCGCGGTGATCGCACTGGGAGGCATCGTCTGCAACCAGTCGATCCGCATTGCCGGGGACGGATTCACCAACGATATCCAAACCTACATGCGGCATCAGCACAACATCAAGATCGGGGAACGCACAGCCGAAGAAATCAAGATCAGGGTGGGGTCGGGGCTCCCGGAGCTGGATGATCCTCCCCAGGACTACTATGTCCGGGGACCGAATCTCATGACGGCCATGCCCATTGAGATCCCTATCTCCTACCAGGAGATCGGACACTGTCTTGATAAATCCATTTCAAAGATCGAAACGGCCATCCTATCCGTTCTGGAACAAACACCTCCCGAACTCTATGCAGATATTGTATCCAAAGGGATCTATCTGGCAGGAGGAGGCGCCCTTTTAAGGGGACTGGACCGGAGATTTGCAGAGAAGATCGCCCTCCCCTTCCATATTGCCGAAGATCCCCTGCAGGCAATTGCACGGGGAACGGGCATTGCCCTCAGGAATGTGGATAAATACCCGTTCCTCATGAGGTAAGCAGGATCGACCGTTAAGATTATGAGAACGCTGCTCAGGTTTATACAGAAGTATTCCAACCACCTGTTGTTTCTGTTACTTGAAGCAATTGCCATCCTTCTGATCGTGCGGGGCAGCCATTATCAGCAATCCCGCATCATGAGCCTGAACAGGCAGATCAGCGGTTTTGTTTACGACCAGGTGGACGGAGTCAGGGAATACCTCTATCTTAAAAAGATCAATCAGCGGCTGGAGGAAGAGAATTTGGATTTGAGAAACAGGCTGGAAAGGATCTCCACCCGGACCGACACCACCCGGGTGGTCAGGGTATACCGCGAACCTGTCCAGTACCATTTTGTTCCTGCCTCTGTCGTGCATAACAGTGTCTACAAACAGTACAACTACATTACCCTTGACAAAGGAAAAACCGACGGGGTCTTCAACGATATGGGGGTGGTTTCCGAACGGGGACTGGTCGGGATCGTTCTTCAGTCCTCCGGGAACTATTCGACCGTGATCCCCATCATCAACAGGGATTTCAGGCTGAGTGTAAAGATCAAGTCGAACAACTATGCCGGGATCCTTTACTGGGACGGTATCTCGCCCCTGTATGCCAGGCTGGCTGAAATCCCTTTCCATGTGGAGCTTCATGAAAGGGATACCATCCTTACCAGTGGTTTTTCCGCCATTTTTCCCGAGGGGATCAAGGTGGGAGAAATTGATTCCTTTACCCTGAAAAGCGGGAATTTCTATGATATCAGGATCAGGCTGTTCACAGATTTCCAGAGCCTATTCCATGTCAATGTGATCCGGAATTACCTTCAGGATGAGCAAAGAAACCTGGAGGAGAAAATCAGAAGATAATGTACATCATTGCCAGGAACATATTTCGTTTTATCGTTGTGGTTCTGTTCCAGGTACTGGTCATGGACAATGTCATGATCGACGATTATATGGTCCCCTACGTCTATCTTCTGTTCCTGCTGCTGATGCCCTTTGAAACCCCCCGATGGATGCAACTGCTGGCCGGTTTTGCACTGGGTTTGTCCATCGACCTTTTCGAAAACACCCTGGGTATCCATACAGCCGCCACGGTCCTGGTGGCATTTCTCCGCCCCTACCTACTCAACCTGCTCTCCCCGCGCGACGGCTACGAACCGGAGACCTTTCCCAGGATCCACTATTACGGTTTCAGCTGGTTTTTGAAATATACCCTGGCCATGGTTGTGATCCATCATTTTGCTCTCTTTTACCTGGAGGTCTTCCATCTGAAAGATTTTTTCAGTACCTTGCTCAGGGTTATTCTGAGTTCAATCCTATCCACTGCAACCATTGTTCTGAGCCAGTATTTTGTATTCAGGAAATAGATGAACCAGTACAGGGACAGAAGATATGTATTCGGGGTGGTGATCGTTCTGGTGGGGCTGGTGTTTATCGGACGTCTTTTCCAGATCCAGATCCTGGACAAATCCTACGCACAGTACGCACTGAGCAACGCCCAGAGTATTTCGGTGATCTATCCCGCGAGGGGACTGATCTTTGACCGGAACGGGGAGATCATGGTATACAACCAGGCAGCGTATGATGTGATGGTCACCCCCCGTCTCCTGGAACCTTTCGATACCACCGAGTTGTGCAGCATGCTCAATATCACGCCGGAGACCGTGGTAAATAAACTAAAAGAGGCCCGGTCATATTCCTACCGGGTCCCTTCGCCTTTCATGAAACAGCTTAACTATGAACGTGCAGCCCTGCTGCAGGAGAAACTCTACAGGTACCCAGGGTTCTATGTACAGACGCGTACACTGAGAAAGTACACCCGCCCTATTGCTTCACATGCTCTGGGATATGTGGGAGAGGTGGACCAGAACATCCTGGACCGGGACCCCTATTATCAGCTGGGAGATTATATCGGCATATCAGGGATCGAAAAAGCTTATGAAAGTTACCTGCGAGGCCAGAAGGGGAAGGAGGTCTTTCTCAAGGATGTTCATAACCAGACCATCGAATCCTACCAGGGTGGTAGGTTCGACGTGCCTGTTGAAGTAGGTAAGAACATGACCATCACCCTGGATGCGGACCTTCAGCATTACGGGGAAAAGCTGATGGAACCGTATGTGGGAAGCGTCGTAGCCCTGGAACCATCCACCGGGGAAGTGCTTGCCCTGGTAAGTGCTCCGTCGTATCCTCCCGATATGCTTGTTGGAAGGAATCTGAAAGAAAGATTCGGATATCTGGCATCGGATACGTTGAATCCACTGTTCAACAGGGCCCTGATGGCACAATATCCTCCAGGGTCCACCTTTAAAACCCTCATGGCACTGATCGGACTGCAGGAAGAGGTGGTTTCCGTTTCCACAAAGATCCATTGCTATTATGGTTTTTACGCGGGGAATATCCATACCGCCTGTCACCTCCACGATTCTCCCCTGAACCTGATCGAAGCGATCCAGAATTCATGCAACACCTATTTTATCAATGTGCTGAAGAGGATCCTCGAGGACAGGAAATTCGGTAACACCGCAGCCAGCTATGACAACTGGCGCAACCATCTGCTTTCCTTTGGTTTTACCCGTCCGCTCGGGATCGAGATGACCAATGAACTGAACGGAAATATTCCCGGCAGCGAATACTACAACAGGATCTACGGCACCGGTCACTGGAACTACCTGACCATCCGGTCCCTTGCAATCGGACAGGGTGAATTGCTTATCACCCCGGTCCAGATGGTCAACCTGGCAGCCACCGTTGCCAACCGCGGATATTTTATCACACCTCACCTGATCAAGAAGATTGAAGGAGCCGGGGAAATCGACCCGGTCTACACCGAACGGAAATATACCACCATCGATTCTGTGAACTATGTCCCGGTTGTGGAAGGGATGGACCGGGTGATCAACGGCGGACCGGGTTCAACGGCCAGGAATGCAAGGATCCCGGATATTGTGGTCTGCGGCAAAACAGGAACCGCTGAAAACCCTCACGGGAACGATCACTCCATTTTCATCGCTTTTGCACCCAGGGATGACCCCAAAATTGCCATTGCGGTTTACGTTGAAAACCAGGGTTTCGGAACGACCTACGCTGCTCCCATCGCCAGTCTGATGATCGAAAAATACCTGAACGGTGAAGTAAAGCGTACCTGGTACGAGCAATGGGTTATGCAACTTCTTGAACCTCAGGTGGAACAGGATGATACGGACACCACCCTGCAGCAACCGGCCGATTCTTTGCCTGATGAGCCTGCAGATACCATATCTCCGGACCAACCGAAGATCCGCCTGAACTCATCACCACTTCCCGGATTGAACAGTGAAAAAATCGACCCGGAATAACCATGGTGCAGAGACACAACATATTGGCCAATATTGACTGGATCTCCATTATCCTCTGGCTGGTCATCATGGGATTCGGCTGGATGAACATCTACTCGGCCAACATCCTGGAAACCGATACCGGGATATTTGATATGTCGCAGCGCTACGGCAAACAGCTCATCTGGATCGGGGCCGCACTGATCCTGGCTGTGCTGATGTTCATCCTGGACGCGAAGTTCTATATATATTTTGCTTACATCCTTTATGCTGCGGTCATCCTGGTCCTGGCCGGTGTGCTGGTATTCGGAACTGAGATCCACGGAGCAAAAAGCTGGTTTGTGATCGGAGGATTCCAGATACAACCTTCTGAATTTGCCAAACCGGCCACTGCCCTTGCCCTGGCCAGCCTGTTGTCATCGCATAATTTCAACATCCGAAGGTTCACCGATCTGCTGCAGGCAGTTTTCATTATCCTGCTGCCCACCATCCTGATCCTGCTCCAGCCGGATATGGGTTCCACGGTGGTCTATTCTGCGTTTGTTTTTGTTCTGTTCAGAGAAGGGTTCTCTGCCAATATCATGATGATGCTGGTGCTCCTGATGTTGCTTTTTGTAGCAACTCTTGTGCTTCAGAAGCCGCTGATCCTGCTCATCATCACCGGTGTAAGCCTGCTGATCTATATGGGGGTGATGAAGTCCGGAAAAAAGGGTCTGATCCTTGCGATGGTGGCAGGAGTGGTTTTCGTGCTCCTTTATACGGTCAATGTTCATCTCCTGGATGAGCGTTATTCCCTTTATGTGGTGGGATTGGCCACAGTGATCCCACTCGGACTGGTGCTTGCGGTGAGACTGATCAATGCCAGGGAGGTTTCTTCCCTGAAGATTCTTGCCGGAGTGTTCATCGCCATTGTTTTTGTCATCTCGGTGGATTTTGCCATGAACCGCATCCTGAAGCCGCACCAGCAGCACAGGATCCATGTGACCCTGGGACTGGACCATGATCCTCAGGGAGTGGGGTATAATGTGAACCAATCCAAGATTGCCATCGGATCGGGAGGCTTTTCGGGCAAAGGATACCTGAATGGTACCCAGACCAAGTTGCATTTCGTCCCCGAACAGAGTACCGATTTCATTTTCTGTACCGTGGGGGAAGAGTGGGGATTTCTGGGAACCACTTTCGTGATCCTGCTCTATGTGGGGCTTTTGCTGAGAATGATCGTGCTGGCCGAAAGACAGCGTTCATCTTTCAGCCGGATCTTCGGATATGGTTTTATTGCCATTCTATTCGCCCATTTTGTGATCAATACCGGGATGACCATCGGGTTATTGCCCGTGATCGGGATCCCCCTTCCCTTTTTCAGCTATGGCGGATCTTCCCTGTGGGCATTCACCATTTTCCTTTTCATCTTTCTCAGGCTGGATGCCAACCGGCTGGAATTGCTCAGATAATCTGCATATGTTCTGTGGCAGGGGCTTCTCCTTTTAATCCTCTCCTGTTTTTTGTATCTTTGCAATCCCCGCCTGAAAAAAGGCATTTTCCAGAAATGTTTCCAAAAACAGGAAGGAGTTCTTATGAAGTATCAGGCATATACCAAAAATAATTTCGATAAGATCCCTGCTTACGGGAAGCTCAGTCAGGAGCAGATTCAGGCCATCAGGATCGTTTCAGAAGTACTTCCGTTCAAAACCAACAATTATGTAGTGGATGAACTGATCGACTGGGATCATTACCAGGACGACCCGATGTTTATCCTCAACTTTCCCCAGAAGGCCATGCTGAAGCCTTCCCAGTTCAACAATCTTTCCAGGATGATCAAAAATGGTGCAGGCAGGACGGAACTGGCAAAGTATGTCAGTGAGATCCGGGTTTCGCTCAATCCTCATCCCGCAGGACAGATGGAGCATAACGTTCCTGTTTTGAACGGGGAAAGACTCACCGGGATCCAGCACAAGTACCGGGAAACCATGCTATTTTTCCCCTCTCAGGGTCAGACCTGCCATGCTTACTGTACCTTCTGTTTCAGGTGGCCACAGTTCACCGGGATGAGTGAACTGAAGTTCGCCATGAAACAGGCGGACCTGCTGGTGGCATATCTGAAGCAAAACCCCGACATCACCGATATCCTGCTGACCGGAGGCGACCCCATGGTCATGAAAGCCTCCGTGCTGGAAAAATATATCGATACCATCCTGGAATCCGGACTTCCCAATCTGAAAACCATCCGGATCGGCACCAAGTCGCTTTCTTTCTGGCCTTACAGGTATCTTACCGATGATGACAGTGAACAGATCCTCCGGCTGTTTGAAAAAATATCCAATCAGGGCATCCACCTGGCCATCATGGCCCATTTCAGCCATCAGCGGGAGCTTTCCACCGATGCAGTCCATGAAGCTGTGAAGAAGCTCAGGAATATCGGGGCACAGATCCGGACCCAGTCGCCCGTCCTCCGTCATATCAACGATGACCCGGAAGTATGGTCCACCATGTGGCGCGAGCAGGTGGATATGGGAATGATCCCCTATTATATGTTCGTGGCCAGGGATACCGGTGCCCAGTTCTATTTCGGCGTGAGCCTGGAAGAGGCACACCGGATCTTCACCAGGGCCTATCAGAGCGTCAGCGGTGTCTGCCGTACGGTTCGGGGACCGAGCATGTCCACTGGTCCGGGTAAAGTCCAGGTGGCAGGCGTTGCTGAAGTGAAAGGAGAAAAGATATTCGTGCTCAATTTCATACAGGGCAGGAATCCCGACTGGGTCGGAAAGCCGTTCTTCGCTGCATATAATCCCAATGCCCAGTGGCTGGACGACCTGGTCCCGGCATTCGGAGAATCTGAATTCTTCTATGAGAAGGAATATGAACAGCTCCTTGGTATAGATAAGATCCGGGATCACAGGCTGAAAACCGGGCAAAATAAGCAAACTGCTTAATTTTTCGGGACTCCGGTTTTCTGTGAGGAGATATCGATCTCATATTTCTCCTCCAGAAACTGGATGATCAGCGGGAAAAATTCCAGAAAATCTTCCTTGAAGATACCGTAGTGGTCACTCAGCACTTCCACTGCATATGATGCGTGATTGGGCAGTGATGTATTGGCCGCCATTCGCTCAAGGACCAGCTCGATTCCATCAACGGTCTGGTAAGCCAGCATCCAGTTGTTTTCCAGGAAAGTGGGGAACCACATCTTAATGGCTGCGGGCAATATCTTGTAATTACGCTTGAGCAGGTCATACGTTCTGCTGACAAATTCGTTCAGCGGAAGAACGGAAAAGCGTCCCCACAGGGAAGCCAGGAAATGATCATAAAAAATATCGATGATGATCCCTGCATACTTGTGGTATCTCCCCGCGATCCGTTGCTTGCTCCTTCTGGTAATGGGGTGGGCGTCGGTAAATGTGTCAATATCTCTGTGCAGCAGGATTCCTTTCCGGATCAATTCCGGAAAATGCCTGTAATCCTTTCCCTTCACATAATCTCCCATGAAATTTCCCACAATGATCTGTTCATTGTTCCCCGACAGATAGGTATGTGCAAGAAAGTTCACCTGTAGTATTTTTGGAATTTCGATAAAATTATTCGAAAATTCTTATTATTTATATTACGTCAGAAAAACAAAGATGTTTTTCGAAACAAAACTATTGTACAGCATGTTCGGTAAGTCCACCGACATAAAGATATAAATTTGAACATCGCAAACCTGTTAAAATACCTTTATGAATAGAAAGAACATCATTATCATCGGAGCAGCCGGAAGGGATTTCCATAATTTCAATACTTATTTCAGGGATCAGGAAGAATACGATGTGGTGGCCTTTACCGCAGCTCAGATTCCCGATATTGAGGGAAGGAAATATCCCGCAGAACTGGCGGGAAAACTGTATCCCGAAGGAATTCCCATTTACGGGGAGGAAGAACTGACCGGTTTGATCAAAGAACTGGAGGTAGATACATGCGTTTTTTCATACAGCGATATCCCCTACCAGAAAGTGATGAATATCAGTGCTATGGTCAATGCAGCCGGGGCCAATTTCCAGTTGCTGGGTACAAAAGATACCATGATCAAAAGCTCAAAACCCGTGATTGCTGTCTGTGCGGTAAGAACAGGATGCGGAAAGAGCCAGACTTCCAGAAGGGTGATCGAACAGCTCATGGAACGGGGACTGAATGTCGTGGCCATCAGGCACCCCATGCCTTACGGTGACCTGGTCGCACAGAAAGTGCAGCGGTTTGCCGGGATCGATGATCTGAAAAAACACAAATGTACCATTGAAGAGATGGAAGAGTATGAGCCCCATGTGGTTCGCGGGAATGTGATCTATGCCGGTGTGGACTACGAGGCCATCATCCGTGCCGCCGAGAATGATCCCGATGGTTGTGATGTGGTGGTCTGGGATGGCGGGAACAATGATTTTCCTTTCTACATGCCCGATCTGACCATCGGGGTGACCGATCCCCACAGGGCGGGGCATGAACTCAGCTATTATCCCGGCGAAGTGGTCCTGAGGATCTCGGACATCGTGGTGATCAACAAGATCGACAGTGCATCACCGGAAGGGATCCAGACTGTACGGGAAAGCATTGAAAAAGTGAATCCTGGAGCCACCGTGATCGACGGCGCATCCCCCATCAGGGTGGACCGGCCGGAGCTGATCAAGGGCAAGAGAGTGCTGGTGATCGAAGACGGTCCCACCCTCACCCACGGAGAAATGAAGATCGGGGCCGGCGTTGTGGCCGCCCGCAAATACGGGGCTGCCGAACTGGTGGATCCGCGTCCATTCACGGTGGGACGGCTCACCGAAACCTTCGAGATCTATCCCGGGATCGGAACCCTTCTGCCCGCCATGGGTTACGGCGAGCAACAGCTCAAGGACCTGGAGTCAACCATCAACAATTCCGATTGCGAGGCGGTTGTGATCGGAACACCCATCGACCTGAACCGCGTCATCAATATCAAAAAGCCCTCCACCAGGGTTTATTATGACCTGCAGGAGATCGGGGAACCCACCCTGACCACATTGCTCGATGAATTCATTCAGAAGCACCGTCTTGGGTGACCGGGGAACCCACCCTGACCACATTGCTCGATGAATTCATTCAGAAGCAAAACCTTGCGTGACCGGGGAAAATCTCTGCGAAGGGTTGCCGGATGCGGCCTGATAACAGCAGGAAGAAAATATCGCGCAGTTACCACAGGAGGTGTTCTGATTCTTGTTCTGATCTCCTGTCTTTTCTGCGGAAGGCCCGGGCCACCCACAGTGGTCATTCAGACCGAACTGGGTGATATCATCGCAGAAATTGATACCCTGAAAGCACCCGTTACCGGATCCCATTTTCTTTCGCTTGTTGAGCAGGGGATCTATCAAGACGCTCTGTTCTACAGGGTGGTACGCATGGACAATCAGCCTGACAACAGGATCCGGATCGAAGTCATCCAGGGTGGATTGCTGGAGGATAGGAAAATCGATTCCCATCCTGCCATTGAACATGAGACCACTGAAATGACCGGGATCAGGCACACCCACGGGGTGATCTCCATGGCCAGGAACGAGCCCGGTTCCGCGTCCACCGAATTCTTCATATGCACCGGGGACCAGCCGGAGCTCGATTTCGGAGGAGCGCGCAATCCGGACAGACAGGGGTTTGCAGCTTTCGGGAAAGTGGTCGAAGGCATGGAAGTGGTAAGGGCCATCCAGGCCCTGCCCGACAGCGGGCAGATGCTGATTGATCCTGTCAGGATTTTCAACATCAGGAGGATCCGGTGAATCTGCCGGCCAGGTTCAACAATTGAAAAAGATAAAAATTATCGGATTACTATACTTATTCAGTGCTTTTTGGATAATAAATGTCTATAGGTAGATATTTTTTATCGGTTCTGGCACTTTATCAGTTAATAATTGGATAATTTATATCTTTTCAGGTAAGAGATCAAAGGCCTGAACTCCTACTCACAAACCTTGTCCGCAAGACCGGCATCGAGGGTATCCCAGCAGTGCCATTCGTTATCCTCATACTTGTTGAAGTCCTTCACCCTCCCCTCTTTGGTCTCGGTGTTCCATTGAATAAATACCTCGCCGTCTGCCAGTGAGATAGTATAGGCAGCATCATATATCTCTCCGGGCATGTACCGGAACATGATGTAGCTCCCCTCCTGTTCGTGTCCTGCCTCCACATAGGTATAGGCAATATCAGCCGCTTCTGTTTCATAATCCTTGTTCCACTCGGCTTCGATTACCTTCAGGCTTCCATCCTTGTACAGGTTCCATGAAGCATAGGTATGATCATAGCGCACCACCCCGTCAAACCATTTGACCCCTTCCTCCGGGGCATTAACCGGTGAGATAACCATGTCCATGGTAAACTCTTCATTGTTCAGCCTGATTCCGGTCAGCGTGGCCGTATATTCCTTGTCTTGGAAAGGAAAATCAAATGACCATTCCCAGGTGTTCTCGCCCAGGTATTCCGCATCCTGCTCAAGGGCATACCCGTAGGCTACAACCGGCAATGCAAGCTTGACCGTGGTAGCCACATTCCAGAAAAACACAGAAAGGTATGCATGGAGGAAATTGTCATAACTGGCCTCAGTGCTTTTCTTACTTCCGGGCTGCTCGCTGAAATCGGAAAAGTCGATGAACAGGCTCTCCATGGGGGGAAGTTCCGGGCGATCCTGCACCGGTTCCTTATCACACGAAGTTCCTGCGAAGAGTATGGAAAGGGAAAGGGAAATCGCCACAACAGATCTGAAATTGAAATGCTTCTTCATTTTTTCCATCTTTTTCGGGTTAAATTACAAACACATATACGCTGTATTCCCTGCATTGGTTACACATAACCTGCTTCATTCTTTACGAATGGAAACAGAACATATTGTTCCCGGGCGTGTTAAAAAATGAAAGTGTGTCGTAGAATCTCAGGTCGATTCCTGCATATGCACTTCGGCTGTGACCACCTGGTAGGATTTGTCCACGACCAGGTCGGCTTTTGGCTTGAGGGAGGATACAGCCTGGTGTTCCTTTTCCAGGATGGCAAGCCTGAAATCGCTCATGGCCTCCTTCAGCCTGATGATCTGGTTGATCTTGGTCTCATGATAGGTAAGATCGATGAACACGCGCAGATCCACATCGGGCGCGTTGATCGCATACAGACCATCGATGATCAGGAGATCGATCTTGCTGAAATCGGTAAGCAGTTTGTCCACCTGCTCCGGGATCAGGTCAATGCAGGGGATCATACATTCCTGCTCCTCCTTGAAATCACGGATGGTTTTTCTGATCTTGATCCAGTCGTACTCTTCGATCCCGATCTTGTCAAACCCCTTGTTCCTCCGCCATTCCTCGCGAAGCAGGGGCTGGATCTTATAGTAGTTATCCGTATGGATCACCTTCACCCTGATATGCTTTTCCTTGAGGAGTTTGCCCAGCGCATGCGCCAGCTCGGATTTCCCCGAACCCGATTCTCCCGATATACCCACAATGTAGCGATACCGTTCCTCTTTGGTTATAATATCCTTTTCTATATAGGTATAGATACTCTGGGCTGCCTCCTTGTGCATGTCATTGATCAGGAGAATATCACCTAGCATGGAACGTGGTTTTTGCGTTTAACTTATGAGAAACGGTCTCATTCAGGGCCATTTCAAGTTCCTTCCCGCAAATATGGATTTTTATTTTTTCCTTACCTGAATTTTTTCCGGAAATTTTGATTTCTCCCCCGGAGATTGTTACCCGGTAATCTATGTTCCTGAACAGAAAATTGAATTCCAGACCTTTCCAGTGATCCGGAAGCGACGGGTTCAGGGCCGGATACACCCCTTTCAGGTTCAGTCCCCCGAAAGTGGACATCACATCATATACCGTACCCGCCATCACCCCGCAATGGATCCCCTCTCCGGTGGTACCTCCCTGGATGTCCACCAGATCGCTCCTCAGCGCCTCCATAAAAAGTTCCCATCCCGTTTCTTCCAGGCCCATCTCATTGGCCAGCCTGGCATGCACCAGTCTGCTGAGAGTGGATCCGTGAGAAGTACGCCGGATGTAATAGTCGAAATTGGTCCTGACATAACCTTCCGGAGGGGAATATCCCATCTCCCGGATGATCCTGGTCACCTCCTCTTCACCCAGGTTATAAAAGGTCATCAAAAAATCTGCCTGCTTGGACAGCTTGTAATTATCCGGCGATTTCCCTTCTGCCTTGAGGATCCGGTCCAGCCGGTGAATGTCCCCGTACTCTTTCCTGTAATGATCCCAGTCCAGTTCTTCCAGCTCAAAATACCCCCTGAACTGTTCCACCACTCCTTCCTCGGAGATATTCAATGCCAGCCGGTGACGGATCTCCTGCCAGCGGTCCAGGGCCTCAGGGCTCAGTGCCAGTTTTGCAAGCACCGGCCGGCTTTTCTCTTCACCCAGCGTTTCCATCAGACTGAATGCCTGGTCCATGATCCAGCTGACCATGATGTTGCTGTAAGCATTGTCTGTAAGCCCCCCCTCTTTGGTCCCGGGAAGCTTTTCATGGAACTCATCCGGACCCATCACTTTGTGGATATGATAGCGGCCTTCATTTTCATCCAGCTCCGCCTTGCTTGCCCAGAATTTGCATATATCAAGAAGCAATTCCGCCCCGTAGTCCGCCATGAATTCAAGATCATCCGTGGCATGATAGTAATTACAGAGGTTATATGCAATGGCCAGGGAAATGTGCCGCTGCAGCGAACTGTAGTCATCTCCCCACTCACCCGAAAGCGGGTTCAGGTGGATCACCTGGGTCTCCTCCCGTCCGTCACTCCCGCTCTGCCAGGGGAACATGGCCCCCTGGTAGCCGTATTCCTTTGCATAGGCCCGGGCCGCATCCAGGCGGCGGTAACGGTACATCAAAACCGACCGGACGATCTCCGGGTAATGGATATTGTACAGGGGCAGCATGTAGAGTTCATCCCAGAAAATATGTCCCCGGTATGCCTCCCCGTGCAATCCCCTCGGCGGGATCCCGGAATCCAGACCCGCGTGATGGGGGGAGGCGGAAACCATCATATGGAAAAGATGCAGCCTCACCAGCCGTTGTGCTTCCCGGTCGCCCCGGATCTGCACATCGATCCTCTCCCAGATCTCTTTCCATCTCTCAGCGGAACTTTTCAGCTCGCCCTGAAAATCTGTCATCCGGTCGATTGTTTCTTCAGCCCTTGCCACCGGATCCTCCACATGGGGATCCCTTGAAGTAACTATGGAAACCAGTTTTTCAAGGACAACCTCGCTGTTCCTGTCGGCCTGGAGTTCAAACCTGTGGCTCACCCACCCTTTGCCCGTATGTCCGGTCTGTTTGATGATGTGGTGATCGCTGTTGATCACCCTGTGGCGTGCACAGGTGGCAATGGTAATGTCCGACTGGGTGGTTTTCACCACCAGCGTGAGCCGGTCGCCGGAAACTTCCTCGGAAACAGGAGCCAGATGCTTTTGATTGAGATCGTTATAACGCTCCACCCCGGCATTTCTGTGATTCCCTTTTATCTGAGAACGGAATTCGATATTGCCCTGATAATTTAACGGGGTAATGACATACCGGATGGCTGCCCTGTGCGGATCGGCCATGCTGGCGAACCTGCTGGAAACGATCTTCGTGATCCTTCCTTTTTCATCTTCAATGATCAGCTCCCTGGACAATTCCCCTGACTGAAAATGCAGGGTGCGGGTGATGCTTTTGATGATAAAGGGGGAGTTCGCCTGGAAATCAAACCAGGGGCCGTCTTCCACCCTGAATGTGACCGGGAGCCAATTGGTCACATTCACAAAATCCTCATTCTCAATATCCCTGTCAGCTACCCTGGATATCAGCCTGTTGTAGAGACCCGTGATGTAGGTCCCGGGGTAATTGAACTTTCCGGCAATGCTTTCTTCCATTGCGCCCCTGGTCCCAAAATAGCCGTTCCCCACTGCCAGCAATGCTTCTCTCGACCGTTCCCCGGAGGGCCGGTAATCATAATAGCGTAACCGCCAGCCATCTTCGTTGATCCCTCTTTCAAACCAGCGGTTGATCTCCTCCAGGCTGATCTCGCCCAGATCTTCCACCACGATGTCTCCCCCGCCGGCCAGCAATTCCCTGGTGTTCTCTTCCCTCGCAACACCCAGCACCAGCCCGAAATTCCCCTTTTTCCCTGCCTGCACACCCGAAACTGCATCCTCCACAACCACGGAGCGATGGTATTCTACCCCGAGTCTGTCACAGGCTGTGGTAAAAATATCAGGTTCGGGCTTGCCCTTGAGCCCGATCTCTGCCGAAACAACTCCATCCACACGGGTTTCAAAAAGATCCAGCAAACCGGCTTTCTCGAGTACCGGCTTGCAGTTCTTGCTGGAAGATGCCACCCCGATCCTTACCCCGGCATCTTTCAGTTCGTGGATCAGGGATACGGAGGTTTCATATACATCCACACCCTTTTCGTCCAGCACTTCATTGAACATGATGTTCTTCCTGTTCCCCAGCCCGCAAATGGTCTCCTCCCCGGGATCATCGTCAGGATCACCTTCAGGGATCTCAATTCCCCTTGATTCCAGAAAAGAAGCGACTCCCTTGTACCTGGGTTTCCCGTCCACATAGGGCAGGTAATCGCCCGAATGGGTAAATTCCCGGAAGGGTTCCGCAAATCTTTCTTCCCTGGATCTCAGATAATCATCGAACATCCTTTTCCATGCGGCTGCATGGACCAGCGCCGTTCTGGTAATGACACCGTCCAGATCAAAAATAGCCGCATCGAATTTGGGTTGAATAGCCATTTTGCTTACATTAAGAGTTTGATTCGATATCAAGGTATATAATAATCCATAAGCTTTCAAATTATCGGATAGAAAGATTTCACCATGAAAAGACTCATCTTAGCTTCCCATCTGCTTCCGGTACATATCACTTCACAGAATGGCAGATATGTCATCGAAAGATCCGATGAACAGACCATTTCAGGGTTACAGAGTTTTTATGAATCTTACTACCCCAGGTGGGTGGGACTGACCGGGATGGAAAACCATGAATTTACACCGGGAGAGATAGAACAGCTGGAAAGCAAACTGGACCGTTTCAACTGCATCCCGTTGTTTCCCAAGGCCCAGGATCATGATCTGCACCTGCACGGTTTCGCCCGCAATACCATATGGCCGCTGTTTCACTATTTTTCCGAACATGTGGTGTACAGTGAAATGGCATGGCAAGCCTATATTAAGATCAACAGGCTCTATGCGGAAAAGATCCTTCAGCTGGTCAGCGACGGCGATATCCTCTGGGTCCACGATTATCACCTGATGCTGCTTCCGCAGATGATCCGGGAGCAGAAACCGGGAATATCGATTGGACTGTTCATCCATGTCCCCTTTCCTTCATTCGAGCTTTTCAGGCTGCTTCCATGGTGCCAGGAGATCATCGAAGGAATGATGGGTGCCGATCTGATCGGTTTCCAGACCTATGATTATGTAAGGCATTTCATGAGTTCGGCCAGAAGGCTGATGGGTGTCGATTCCACACTGAACCGGTTTACCATTGGAGAGCGGACCATGAAGGTGGATGTATTCCCCAAGGGGATCAACTATGAAAGGTTCAGACAGCAGACCCTGAAGCTTCACATTAAAAATACCGCTCCCTCCAGGATCCAGGAAGAAATGGAAATATTCAAACGATCCGGGAACCTGGATAAACTTATCCTTTCCATTGACAAACTGGATTATACCAAGGGTATTCCCCAGCGCCTCAGGGCATTTGAAAGATTTTTGCAGACCTATCCAGATTACCAGGAGAAGGTGAGCCTGATCGTGCAGGCCATTCCCTCGGGAGAAACCAGTCGGTCTTTTTTCAACCTGAAAAGCAAGGTCGATGAACTGGTAGGAAGGATCAACGGGAACTACGGGACCATCAACTGGACACCGGTCCGTTATCTGAACCAGGAGTTTTCCATGGATGAACGCATCGGACTTTATTCCCTCTCGGATATTGCCCTGATCGTTCCCCTTCGTGACGGAATGAACCTGGTGGCCAAAGAATTCCTCGCCTCACGTCACGACGGGAAAGGAGTGCTCATCCTCAGTGAGCTGGCGGGTGCCTCCAAGGAATTGCATGAAGCCATCCTGGTCAATCCCAATAACCTGGATGCCATTGCTGAGGCCATCAGGGAAGCCATCGAAATGCCCGAAGAAGAGCAGGTGCGCCGGAACAGGGTGATGATGCAACGCCTGGAACGCTATACGGTGGAACGGTGGGCCAATGAATTCATGAAAAGTCTGGAAAGTGTCAAGGAAGTGCAGGAGTATTCCCTTACCAGAAAGATCAACATCACACACATGCGTCAAATCGTTGGCGCCTATAAGAAAGCCGGCAAACGCATCCTTTTCCTGGATTATGACGGGACCCTGTCCTGGTTCAGGAAAAATCCCGAGGATGCCAGGCCGGATGAGGAACTCTACGGGATCATTGAAGACCTGACCCGGGACGATAAAAACACGGTGGTCATTATCAGCGGAAGGGACAAAGAAACCCTGAGTCGTTGGTTCGATGCCGGATGGGACATCCATTTTATTGCCGAGCACGGGGTTTGGCTGCGGGAACCGGAAGGCGACTGGCGCATGATGGAACAGATCGATAATGCATGGAAGGAATCGGTCCAGCCTTTGCTGGAATATTATGTGGACCAGACACCCAGAAGCTTTATTGAGCATAAGAACTTCTCCCTGGTATGGCATTACCGGAAAGCCGATCCCGATCTGGGCCTGCAACGCGCATGGGAACTGAAAGACGAGCTGCGTACACTCATCTCCAATTTGAACCTTGAGATCATGGATGGAGATAAGGTGCTGGAGATCAAATATTCCGGGATCAATAAAGGACGGGCCGCTATGCAAAAGATCGGGGACAACCATTCCTATGATTTTATTTTTGCGGTCGGTGACGACTGGACCGATGAGTACACCTTCGATGCCATGCCTGAAAATGCCTATACCATCAAGGTGGGTGCAAAAACTACCAAAGCATCCTATTATATTGAGAGCGTGGAAATGGTCCGCGAACTGCTGTCCCGCTTCAGAAAGGAGGATGAATGATGCTCCGTACAGGACAATGTCATGGACGCTTCACATAAGATCCCTGATCCGGGTTTTTCTTTACCCCGCTCTGCTATCTATCGCAGGTACGCTTATCCTTAACGGTCAGGACACCGGGGAGAAGCGCGTTCAGAATGTCCCCGTGAACAGGGAGCGGTTCCGCATCCATGCTTCTCCGGTCCGGTCCGGGATCGCCATTGACGGTATCCTGGATGAAGAGGCATGGTCGAAGGCAGACAGGGCTACCGATTTCTACAGGATCCTTCCCATCGATACCGGGTATGCCCGGGCCCAGACGGAAGTGATGATCCTCTATGACGAGTCCAACCTGTACATGGGAATTGTCTGCCATGACACCCTGCCCGGGAAAAGGCCCGTTGAATCGATGCGGAGGGATTTCGAATTCGGGAAGAATGACAATTTCATTGCATTCATCGATACCTACAACGACCAGACCAACGGTTTTGCCTTCGGTATTTCAGCCGCCGGGGCGCAGTGGGACGGACTCCAATCCGAAGGCGGTTTTGTATCACTGGACTGGGACATCAAATGGGAGTCTGCAGTAGAGAATTTTCCGCAGTACTGGACCGCCGAGTTCAGGATCCCTTTCAGAAGCATGCGTTACCGTGAAGGAGACAGTGAATGGGGGATCAATTTCAGCCGGCTGGATCTGAAAGCCAATGAAAAATCAAGCTGGGCCCCTGTCCCCCGCCAGTTCCAGTCCGCCAACCTCGCCTACACGGGCACCCTGGTATGGCAGGACTCCCCGCCTGCCCCGGGAATCAGGTTCTCCCTGATCCCTTATGCTTCGGGCCAAGCGACCCGCCGGAAGGAAGCCGGCGAGGATTATCGTTATGACTGGGGAGCGGGGATCGATGCCAAGGTGATCCTTTCCACTTCCATGAACCTGGATGTGACCATCAACCCGGACTATTCCCAGGTGGAGGTGGACCGTCAGCGGACCGACCTGGACCGCTTCGAGCTCTATTTCCCGGAAAAGCGGAAGTTCTTTCTGGAGAACAGCGACCTTTTCGCCAATCTTGGAACGGAAGAGGTGCGGCCCTTCTTTTCAAGGCGGATCGGTCTCAACGCCCCGGTAATAGCCGGAGCCCGGCTCAGCGGCAATCCCGGCAGGAACTGGCGGCTGGGGGCCATGAACATGCAGACCGGGGTGCAGGGGGTCCAGCCGGCGGACAACTACAGTGTGGCTGTCCTGCAGCGAAAGGTCCTGGCCCGTTCCAATGTGGGTGTGTTCATGACCAACCGCCAGCTGGTTGCTGCCCCTGAAGATACGGCCTACCACGGATATGATCACAACAGGGTGGCAGGAGCAGATTTTAATTTTGCCAGTGCGGACAACCGCTGGACCGGGAAAGCTTTCTATCACCATTCCTTCTATCCCGGGGCCGGCG
>JBNJEV010000016.1:0-55799 GCA_051746185.1 Bacteroidota bacterium | reverse complement strand
TCAGCTGGATTGGTCCACTTATAATATCTTACTTCAGACATCCAGACCTGCACAGCCTCCCTTGCAACTTTGTACCTGACCTGATTGACATAATCTAATGGCGTCCTTTCCTTGATGATACGCATATCTTATAAACAAAGATAATGAAAAGTTACCAAAAATAGTAACTTTTCAACAGGATGATTCACTGCTCCTTTATTGCTCGAACAGGTCTGATATCGACAGGTAAGACGAAAAAATTTACTCTTGAAAACATCGCGGGGATTCACTCCAAGTCTGATGAGGTTTTTCCGCTTCCGCTCCCTACGTTTCCAATGATGCCAGATACAGTACCGCAAGCGGTTACGAAGCCATCCGTCCAGTTCTTTCAGTTTACCCTGCCGAAGGCAATGGTGCCAGGCTCCTGATGGCCGTTCGCCGCTTGAGATCCTCAATCAATTGAAATTGATAATGAAAAAATTACAAATCAGATAACAGCACCTGACAAGGAGTACTATATTACCATTGCCTCTGGTCGGGGACACAGTGCCGCCAGACAGGCTGACAGAACTTATTTTGAAATCGTAGAAACCCCAGCATCATAGGGATCTAACATCGAAAATGAGTATATTTGTGTATAATAGCTGGATTAAATGAGAATAACTGAAAGAAAATATTTAGACGTATATAAAAAATCAATTGGGAATAAAATTCCAAAATTAATTGAGGATTTTGATTTTTCAGAGAATCGTGGAGGACTTGAATATTTGACTAAGTCTTCTGCAGTTTACTCATCGAATATTGAAGGGAATAGTATTGATTTAAATTCCTACATGAATTATGAAATGAATAAGGATAAATTTAAAGTAGGAAAAGAAATTGAAGAAATTGAGAATTTGATTGAAGCGTATGAATTTGCACAGACTAACAAACTCAATGAAAAAAACTTTCTGAATTGTCATAAGATATTTTCAGACACTTTATTGATAAGAAGTAAAAGAGGAAAATACCGCATTGAACAGGTTGGTGTTTTTGGAAAATCAGGTTTAGCATATATGGCTGTTGAGCCAGAATTTGTAGAGAAAGAAATGAAAGTGTTTTTTCAGGATTTAAATGAGTTAATTTCATCTGACCTTCATGAAATTGAGGTCTTTTATTTTGCATCATTGATTCATTTGCGATTTGCACATATTCATCCATTTAGAGATGGAAACGGTAGAGCTGCCAGATTAATTGAAAAATGGTTTGTTACAGAGAAATTAGGACGTGATTTTTGGAAAATACCATCTGAGGAATTTTACAAAAAGAACCAGGCGAAATATTATGAGACAATTAATCTGGGAGTGAATTTTTATGAACTGAATTATGACAAATGTATAGGATTTTTAGAAATGCTACCTAATTGTCTGAAATAAAGCACGAAAGCACAATCAAGTTGACGGCTCCGCCACCATAGCTGACAGAGTGCGCCCCTCACACCACCGGGAACTTCCATGGTGACCGGTATTCCGGGGTGATCAGGGCATCCCCCTTTTCCGAGTTGGGAATGCTCCGTCTCTTTTCATCATATACCACCCGCTCTCCGGCCCAGTGGGAAATATTGCCCAGATGGGCGTACAGGGCGGCCCTGTGTCCGATCTCAATCCCCGCATTCAGCGGATCTCCGTACCGGATGGCCCTGATGAAATTCTCACAGTGGTTGATGTGGGAAAGATGGTCGCTGGGCTGTTCGTCGATCTCTTCCATCCGCCAGTCCTCCCCGCCCCATTCCGGGAACAACCGCCACTTGTCACGGTCTGCCACCAGTGTTCCGTTGGTACCGATGAATTTTACCCCGAACAGCTGGTCATAGGGTCCCTGCTGGATCCCCCCGTTGTGTTCCCAGATCATGTTGAACCCGTCCATTTCATAGAGGACGCTCAGTGTGTCCGGCATTTCCAGCGCCCTGTCCCCGTGGGCAAAGATCCCTCCTGTGGAAGCTACCGAAAGGGGCCCGCTCTTCACATCCATGGCCCACAGGCCCATATCGATCAGGTGCACTCCCCAGTCGGTCATCAGCCCGCCTCCGTAATCCCTGAACATCCTCCATGAACCATGGAAACGGTTTTTGTTAAAAGGCCGGTCGGGTGCGGGACCGAGCCAGCGGTCATAATCCACTCCGGGCGGAGGCTCGGAGTCGGGTGCGGGCATGTTGCCCGCTCCGTAGTTGAAGTTGGCCCAGTACTTGACCTGCCGGATGGTCCCCATTTTTCCGGAGCGGACAAACTCGATGACACTTTTCCAGTGGGCACCGCTGCGCTGCTGCTGCCCGATCTGGACAATGCTCCGGTATTTTTTTGCCGCATCCAGCATCACATTGATCTCCCCGATGGAGTTTGCCAGAGGTTTTTCCACGTATACATGTTTTCCCGCCTGGCATGCTTCGACCATGGGAAGACAGTGCCAGTGGTCCGGGGTCCCGATGACCACCGCATCAATCTCCTTATCGTCCAGGATTTTCCGGTAATCTTTTTCCAGTACCGGTGAATTGAATCCCATTTCGGTCAGCGCTCCGGCCTTTTCAGCCAGCACCCGGTCATCCACATCACACAGGGACTTAAATACCACATTGGGCTGTTTCAGCAGATCCTGCAGGTTATTCCATCCCATATTCCGTGCCCCGATCAGGGCCAGGGTGACCCGGTCGTTGGCACCCCGGATCCTGCTATGGGCCAGCAATGAACCTGGCAGGGATTGTGCAATTCCAATGCCTCCGAGGGCGGCAGTGGTGTTTCTGATAAATGTTCTTCGAGTTGGCATGGGGAAGGAGTTAGGTGAGTTAGTTGAGTTAGTTGAGTTAAGTTAAGTTAGGTTAGGTTAGGAGTTAGGTGAGTTAGGTTAGGAGTTAGTTGAGTTAGGTTAGAAATCGATGGTTTTCAGGTATTCGATGCTGGTTTGGGCACATTCCCGTTCATTTTCAGGGTCATCGTGTTCCACGATCAGGTGTTTGAAGCCGGCCACGTCCCTGTAGGAGAAGAGATGGGGAAAATCGAGGATCCCCTCACCGACGCAGGCAAAACTTCTCAAATCGGACGAATCATAGGAATCTTTCACATGTACCAGTTCAAAACGTCCCGGATATTTCTCAAAATAGGTGGTAATATCGGCCCCGCCCTTGTAGGCCCAGTACAGGTCGATCTCCATGGTCACCAGATCCGGGTCGGTCTGCTCAAGGATATAGTCATAGATCACCCGGTCATCCAGCTTCCGGAACTCCTGGTAATGGTTGTGCAGGGCGAACCGCAGGCCATTTTCCCTGCAAGTTTCCCCGATCCGGTAACTTTCATCCACCGCAAATTTCACCTCATCCCAGGTCAGGTTCTCGGCACCGGTCATCCACGGCCAGTAACAGACCAGATACTTTTTCCCCATGGCGAGTATCCCTTCAATGGATTTCTGGAGACCGTCGCCCTGAAAATTGGCCATACTGGCACCCCCGGCCAGGGGAATAAGACCGATATCATGCATGAATGCTTTCAGCACTTCCGGATCTTCTCCCCAGGTACCGCCGAACTCCAGGTATTTATAACCCATTTCAGCCAGCATGGCCATGGTCGCCCGGTGGTCCTCCCTGATCATGTTCTTTACCACATTGGTGATCAGCCCGAAATCATGTAATGGATCATGGGTTTCCCTGCATCCCGAGCACAGAGAAGGAAACACCGACAGCCCGGCAGCTCCCGCCATGGTGGTCGATATGAATTTTCTTCTTTTCATCATTAATCCCGGTGTTGATCATGAAATAGACCATGGAAGTTAATCAAAACGGGTGGAACAAGGATTGATAATTTCTCTGATTGTTCCGTTAATTTGACAGATTGTTCCTTGATCTGTCAGGAAAAGGATCCCTCGGTCAATCAAAGAATTGATTTCAGGTATTTTTTCTAAATTTAAATAAATTTTAACCCTGTCATGGACAAACCATCCATCCCCCGGCGGGACTTCATCAGGACCACAGCAGCTGTGGCAGCCGGAATAAGCATCATTCCCGGACATGTGATGGGAAAGAAACCGGGACATGTGGCTCCCAGTGATAAACTGAATATTGCAGGGATTGGTGTGGGAGGCAAAGGAAGGATCAATCTGGAGGCTATGAACAGCGAAAACATCGTGGCCCTGTGTGATGTGGACTGGGAATATGCCCGGGATTGTTTCAATGATTATCCCCGCGCCCGCAGGTACCGGGACTGGCGGAAAATGTTCGACGAGATGGGAGACCAGATCGATGCGGTGATGATCGCCACTTCCGACCATACCCACGCCATCATTGCCGCTACCGCCATGACCCTGGGAAAACATGTATTCTGTCAGAAACCTCTGACCCATTCCGTGTATGAGTCCAGGCTGCTGACCGGGCTTGCAAAAAAATACCGCGTGGCCACCCAGATGGGCAACCAGGGCAATTCCTCGCCGGAAGCCCGCACGGTGGAAGAGTGGATCTGGAACAATGAGATCGGGGAGGTGACCGAGGTACATGCCTGGACCAACCGTCCCGTCTGGCCCCAGGGACTGGAAAGGCCCAAAGAGATCATGACACCCCCGGACACCCTGAACTGGGACCTGTTCATCGGACCCGCGCCCATGCGACCTTACCATGACATATATACACCCTGGAACTGGCGGGGGTGGTGGGATTTCGGTACCGGAGCCCTGGGCGACATGGCCTGTCATATCCTGAATCCGGTCTTCTCCGCCCTCTGCCTGAAATATCCCACGAAGGTCCAGGGTTCCTCCACCCTGGTGAATACCGAAAGTGCACCCCAGGCCGAGGTGGTCGAATACACCTTCCCGGAAAGAAAGAAACTTCCGCGGCAGGTGAAGGCAAGGATGCCTGAAGTAAAGGTCTTCTGGTATGACGGGGGAATGATGCCTTCCAGGCCTGAAGAACTTGCCGATGGAAAACCCATGATGGAGGATGGGATGGGATGCTGCCTCTTTGTGGGAAAGAAGGACAAGCTTATGTGCAATCTGGGCGGGATCCATCCCCGGTTGCTCTCGGGAAGGCAGCCGGATGTCCCCGAAACCCTTCCCCGGGTCCCCAATTACCCCGAAGGCGGGATCATCGACGGACCGCACGAACAGGACTGGATCCGGGCCTGCAAAGAATCCCCGGAAAACCGCAGGCAACCCGCTTCCCATTTCGGCATGGCCGGTCCATTCAACGAAATGGTGGTCATGGGCGTCCTCGCGGTCCGCCTGCAGAGCCTTCACAGGGAGCTTGACTGGGATGGTGAGCAAATGCGCTTTACGAACATTTCTTCCGGTGATCAGCTTAAGATCGTGACTTCCGATGATTTTCAGGTGATCGACGGGCACCCTGTTTTCGATACGAAATATGTCACCCTGAATGCAGAGGAGGCTGTCCGGAAAATGATCAAACATGATTACAGGACCGGATGGTCACTGCCGGAAAAAAATATAACCACATCCAATCCATATACAATATGAAAACAACCATCATGATTACCGCTGTGCTGCTGGTGGCCATGGTATGCTCATGCAACCGGGCCGGCAGACAGGAAACAGAAAAACAAACCGGGGATGAAGAGGCCGGGATGAATACCCTGACCGACCAGGAAATAAGCGAAGGATGGGTGCTGTTGTTCGACGGAAAGACCACAGATGGCTGGAGGAATTTCAATGAAGACACCCTCACCGGCTGGGAGGTATCCGACGGATGCCTGGTGGGACTGGGACTGGGAGGTGATATTGGCGGGGATATTGTGTCGGAGGGTGAATACAAGAATTTCATCCTCCGGTGGGAATGGAAACTGGGCCCGCACGGAAACAGCGGAGTGATGTACCACGTGGTGGAAGGTGAACAGTATGCAGCTCCCTACGAGACCGGTCCCGAATACCAGCTGATCGAGGATGAGGATTTCCGGGACGAACAGGGCAATCCCTATCCCCTGGAGGACTGGCAGAAAACCGGAGCCGATTATGCCATGTACCCTCCCGACGAGGACAAAAAGAAGGTGAATGTCAGGGACTGGAACAGCTCGAAGATCGTTTTTACGGGCGAGAAAGCCGAATACTGGCTGAACGGGGCCATTGTGGTGGAATTCGTCCCCTGGAGCGAGGACTGGTACGAACGGCGTAACAGCGGGAAGTGGGATGACTATCCCGATTACGGGCTGGCAAAAAAAGGGCACATCTCCCTGCAGGACCACGGAAGCAAGGTCTGGTTCCGGAACATCAAGATCCAGGAGCTGCAGTGAGGGGCCGCCTGTACCTCTATTTCATCAGCCTGGTGGCCACCATCGGGGGACTGATGTTCGGGTTTGATATCGGCATTATCTCCGGTGCCATTCCCTTTATCCAGCCCTATTTTGGATGGAACGAAATGGAGCTGGGATGGGGAGTAAGTTCGATCCTGGCAGGATGTATCGCTGGTGCATTCGGTGCCGGACTGTTCACCGAAAGGTACGGCCGCAAGAGGTTGATGATCGTGGTAGCGCTTTTTTTTGCCCTTTCCTGTGCGGGAATGGCCATTGCCGGAAGCGCGGCTTTCTTTATTTCCGCCAGGCTGCTGGGCGGGGTGGCCGTGGGAGCGGTCTCTGTACTTTCTCCCATGTATGTGGCCGAAGTGGCCCCTCCCCGGATACGAGGAACCCTGGTCACCATCTACCAGCTGGCCATCACCATGGGCATCCTCATCGCTTACCTGATCAATTTCGGGCTCCATGACGTGGAGAACAACTGGCGCTGGATGTTTGCCACCGGACTGATCCCTTCGGTAATTTTTTTCACCGGACTGATCTTCATTCCCGAGAGTCCCCGCTGGCTGATGAAAGCCGGACGCAGGGATCAGGCAGAGAAGGTGCTGGAAAGAATCGGGGGACGGGAAACAGCCAGGGCGGGGATCGAAGAAATAGAAAAGAGCCTGTCCGGTTCCCGGAGAAGGACCAGGATCACCACCCTTTTCACTCCACCCTACCGCAAGGTGATCATCGTAGGCTTGTTGCTTGCCGTCTTTGTACAGATCACCGGGATCAACATTGTGGTCGATTACGCCCCCAAGATCCTGATCACCGCCGGGGTGGAGATCAGAAGCGCTTTGCTTCAAACCTCACTGATCGGGTTGATCAATTTCGTGTTCACCTTCTTTGCCGTCTGGCTGATCGACAGGCTGGGAAGAAGGGCCTTCTATCTGATCGGCTCATCCGGTATGGCGGTCACGCTTTTCCTGATCGCCTGCGGATTTTATTTTCAGCTGGACAGCCGCTTCATCACCGCCTGCATCATGCTGTTCATTGCTTTTTTTGCATCCTGCATCGGACCAGCCTTCTGGACACTGGTGTCAGAAATGTTCCCCAACCGGATCCGGGGCACGGCAGTCGCCCTGGCCTCCTTTACCCAGTGGGTATTCAATTTCCTGGTGATCCTGTTTTTCCCTCCACTGCTGGAAACACTGGGAGCACCCCTCACTTTTTTCTTTCTTTCAGCAATGTCCGTACTGCAACTGTTTATTGCCTGGTTCTACCTGAAGGAAACAAGGGGTAAAACACTGGAGGAGATTGAAGAGTTGTGGGGACCGGAAGGCTGAACCTAAAAGTCCGTGTCGGGTTCCTCCAGCTCCAGTTCCCTGATCCAGATGTTGCGGTAAAGAACCGGGTGTCCCTCCGCCTGCAGCTTGATGCCTCCGGGGGTATCGGTGATCCCTTTTCCTCCGTCATTGCCGCCATCGATCCCCGACCTGGCTCCGCCCCACACCTGGTTGATGCCAATATTCGTATAGGCCTTATTCCCGTTAAAATAAAGCGTTACCAGTGCTTTTTCGGTCCGGTTCCCGTTTTCAAAGCGGGCCGCACGGAATTTGATGTCATAGGCGTTCCATTTTCCAACCCCTTTGTAGTATTCATAGGGCGATTCGATCTCATTGATCACCGCACCCATGCCGTGCATGCTCGAGTCGCCATCCAGGATCTGGATCTCATAACGGTTCTGGAGATACACCCCGGAATTGCCTCCCTCATGCTCCACCAGGAACTCCACATGGAGCCTGAAATCCCGGAACTTCTCTTTGGTCACGATATCCGCAGCCCCGTATTTCCCGCCTGCCGCGGCAGGATCATTGCTGTTCAACACCAGTCCGTCATCCACGGGATCGGGGACCAGCTCCCATTTGATGGGCATCTCTGCCTCAAAGCCCGGTCCTTCCCAGTATGTCCATTTCTCATCCAGCATTTCCCGGGTCCCGTCAAAAAGCATCTCTGCCCCTGCGGGTGGATCTGCACCAACCCCCACTTTGTTGCAGGAGGTAACCATGACTGCCGAAAAGATCAGGATCAACAACAGGATTGCCTGAGGTGTCCTGCAGGATGTGTTCGTTTTCATAGTTTCGTGTTTTTGGGTTATGTTCATTTGAGGATCATGCACCCCATTGCGTATAGGTTCCGCGTTGAGGATTCCCTAATACAAGCCGCGGAAAGAATCCATAGAGGATCGAGAGAGGCTACCGGCCGATATTATCGGGTGAACCATGTACGTAACGGAACCCTTCCACCGGAGTGCCGTCACGGTACAGGATCCTCCGGCTGATGCGCTCTTTCATTTCCTGCTGCTCCTCTTCCGGGAGATCTGATCCCCGGTAATCGTACCAACCGGAACTCCACTGACTCACGTACTGGGACATGGCATCGATCTTTTTATCCTCGAAGCCGCCGATGTCCACCCAGGTATTGATATCCTCTTCCGCAGAATCGAACAGCATGTACTCTTCCACGGTATGGGCCTCCAGTCCTTCCATGGTGATCTGTCCCTGGAACAGCAGGGGCCACATGGCCGCCCTGGCCGCATCGGCCGCCAGGTAGGATGAGGCCCGGTGATCGGCCTTATGCCAGCGCTGTTCTCCCTTCCCCGGATCGAATGAGAAGATCACATCGGGGCGGATATACCGGATCAGCCTGACCAGTTTGGCCACCACCTCTTTTTTATCCTCATACTCCAGCATTCCGTCATCGTATCCCAGGTTGATGTAATGACCGGTGGGGATACCAAGTGCTTCCAGTGCGGCCTGTTCTTCCTGCTTGCGGATGCGGGCCAGGTCGACCATGGACAGATCGGGGTCCTGGGTGCCCACATTGCCGGTGGTCAGTATGGCAATATGGATCTCATTGCCATTCGCCTGGAGCATGGCCAGGGTTCCCATGGAATAGGCATCGTCATCGGGATGGGCCCCGATCAGCAGGATGGTTTTTCCCTTCCACTGTTCGACCGGTACTTCCGGCTGGGCGGAAGCCAGGACAGGAAAGAGCAAGATGACACTGATGGTTTGGATCAATCGCATAGCTGATGGTTTTTATGTGTCCGTTCAATCAAAATCGATCATCGCTTTCATGACCCCGTCCCTGTAACCAGCCACCAGGTCGAAGGCCTCTTTTGTGTCCCTGAAACGAAACCGGTGGGTGACCATGGGATCCACATTCACCTCGCCCCGGTCCATCATTTCCAGGGCCGGGATCACCTCCCCGTTCTGTCTTCTCACATTTTGAATGGTCAACTCTTTGTGCCTGGTGGAATCCACGGGGAAGCTCCAGCTGTCAAATTCAGGGATCCCGATGATCATCAGTTTCCCTCCCGGTTTCAGCAGGTCCACGGCATTCTCAATGGCATCCTGCTGTCCGCAGCATTCAAAGACCACATCCAGCGATCCGGGTTCCTCACCGCAAATGGCTTTCACCACATCTTCCCGGTCGGGATTGGCCGTCAGTCCGGCACCCGATCTTTCGGCCATCTGCAACCGCTTATCAATTTTATCGGTAACCGCCACGCTGCGTGCTCCCAGGTCCAGGGCCGGAAGCAATACGCTCATCCCGATGGGCCCGAACCCGAGAATGCCCACATGGGCACCCTTCATGGGGATCGACTGTCTCACCGCATACAGTCCGATGGACAGGGGCTCTGAGATGGCGGCCCGGTCGTAGGAGAGGGATTCCGGGATCGGGTAACAGCTGGTCTCCGGCATGACGATGTATTCGGAAAGACAGCCTTCGGCCTGGCCGGGACATCCCAGAAAACGTAAATGTCTGCACGTATGAGGCCGCCCTGCCCTGCACTGGTCACATTCCCAGCAGGGCATGGCCGGATCGATGGCAACCCGGTCGCCCGGTCCCACCCTGCTCACATTCTTCCCCACAGCCTCCACCTTCCCGGATCCCTCATGACCCACGGCAAAAGGATACTTCACCACCTGGCTGCCGATTTTACCCGACACATAATAATGAATGTCCGAGCCGCATACACCAACGCTCTGCATCCTGATCAGCACCTGGTCATCATTCAGTATGACCGGATCGGGCACTTCCGTCATTTCCATCTGACGGATGCCCGTGAGTTTCATTGATTTCATTTCTTCTCCTAATTTAATGATTTTTTTCCTGACCGGGGATGATAACTGATAATGGCCTCACGGAGGTATTCGCGGTCCAGGTGGGTATAGATCTCCGTGGTGATGATGGACTCATGGCCCAGCATCTCCTGAACGGCCCTGAGATCGGCACCCCCCTCTACCAGGTGGGTGGCGAATGAATGCCGGAAGGTGTGGGGACTGACCGTTTTTTTGATCCCTGCGGCCTGTGCCAGCGTTTTGATCATGGTAAAGACCATCACCCGGCTCATCCGGTATCCACGGCGGTTCAGGAAAAGGATATCCTCACTGTCCTTCCGGATGTTCCAGGAATTCCGGTCCGGAAGGTAAAGGTCGATCTCTTTCAGGGCTTTTTCGCTGACTGGAACAAGCCGCTCTTTGTCCCCTTTCCCGATCACCCGTACAAAACCCTCCTCCCTGAAGATATTGGAAATCTGCAACCCGACCAGTTCACTGACCCGCAGACCACAGCTGTACAATACCTCGAGCATGGCCTTGTTCCGGCGGCCCTCCGGTTTGCTGAGATCGATCATGGACAGGATCCGGTCAATTTCGGCCACGGACAAAACTTCCGGTAGCTTTCTTCCCACCCGGGGTCCTTCCAGAAGAGCAGTGGGATCCTTGATTACGGTCCCTTCCAGCAAAAGGTAACGGTAAAAAGTCTTCAGGGCCGAAAGCACCCTGGCCTGTGTCCTGGCCGACAATCCCAGCTCACTAATATACACCAGGAAACGGTGCAGATGATCATGGACCATCTGATCGGGTCCTCCCGGGATCTGCTGCATCTCCAGGAACTGTACCAGTTTTCTGACATCCGAGAGATAGGCACCGATGGAATTGGACGACAGACCCTTCTCCAGTTTCAGGAAATCCTCAAAATCATTCAGTGTATGTTTCCATTCCATCACAAATGATAACGTATGATCATTATGTGTAACTTTACAGCCATGAAGCATACCGTGATGATCATATGGCTCTGCCTGGTCGCTGCCGGGATAAACGCGCATCCCCTGCATCTTTCCGTTACGAATATAACATATGAAAACGGTACCCTGCAAGTGATCATGAAAACATTCCGTGATGACTGGGAAACGGCTTTTTTCCATTACCATAGCCGGATGATCGATTTTACCGACCGTGAGAAGAGGGAGGGTCCCTGGTTCAGAGAGTATTTGGGTGAAAAGTTCCGCCTGTCGGTCGATCAAAAATCCCGTGAACTGTCCCTGGTCATCGATACCATCACCCTGGACGAGGATGCCATGACCATCGAAATGCATGCAAGACCTGCGGCAAAGCCGAATTCTTTGTACATTTACAACGCCCTGCTCACAGATATTTATCCTGACCAGACAAATCTTGTGATTTTAGGATATGAAAATAAGCAGACTGGTATAAAATTTGACGTAATCAAACATGATGCAGAAGTGCAGTTGAACTGATCCGATGAAGAAAATCTTTCTGCCGATATTGTTCCTGGCGTACCTGGCGATACCCCTGCATGCCACCCATAACCGGGCCGGTGAAATTACCCTGACCCAGATCGATGAGCTCACCTACGAGATCACCATCACCACTTTTACCTATACCCTGAGCCAGGCAGACCGTAACAGGCTTGAGGTGCAATGGGGCGACAATACCTTTTCATATGCCAACCGCATCTCCATCACCAAACTGCCCAATTTCTACCAGAAGAATATATACGTGACCCAGCATACCTTTCCGGGTCCGGGTCTCTATGAGATCGTGGTGCAGGATCCCAACCGCAACCAGGGGGTCAAGAATATACCCAATTCCGTGAATGTGATCTTCTCCATCAAGACCACCATTCTGATCAACTCGACTTTGGGCAACAATTCCACCCCTGTCCTGCTCAATCCTCCCATCGACCGGGCAGCCCTGAACCAGGTGTTCATCCATAATCCTGCTGCCTATGACCCTGACGGGGATAGCATTTCATACAAGCTGACCATATGCACCGAACAGGATGGACGGCCTATTGACGGTTATACCCTGCCCCCGTCCAGCGACACCCTGTATGTGAATCCTGTTACAGGCGATCTGACCTGGATCACACCGGTGGACACCGGGATCTACAACATTGCCATGGATGTGGAGGAATGGCGGAACGGGGTAAAGATCGGCAACATTGCCCGGGATATGCAGATCGAAGTATACAATACCGACAATCACCAGCCTGAACAGAATGAGCCCGCTGACCGTTGTGTGGCCGCCGGCACCACCATTGCCTTCGATGTGATCGCTACCGATCCGGACAATGATTCCATCCTGCAGACTGCCGCGGGGGGACCCTTCGTGGTGGAAGAAAGCCCTGCCACCTACACCGTGGATGCGGCATCGGCAGAGCTCGGGTACAGCAGGGCCAGGTTCGAGTGGAAGACCACCTGTTCTCATGTGCGGGACCAGATCTACACGGCCGTCTTCAAAGCGGAGGACAGCAATCCGGAGATCACCCTGGTGGATATCCGGAACGTGAATATCAAAGTGATCGGTCCGGCACCGGAAACACCGGTGCTGATCCCCGGCAGCAATTCCGTGAATGTCAACTGGAAGGCCGACACCTGCCTTCCGGTCACCGGTTACAGGATCTACCGCCGGATCGGTCCGGCCGGGTATGTCCCGGACAGCTGTACTACAGGGATTCCGCCCGAAACCGGGTACAAGCTGATCGGTCAGACGGACAGCAGGCTGGATACCATCTTCACGGATAATGACAACGGAAGGGGACTGGTGCAGGGCAATGAATACTGCTATGTGATCGTCTCGGTGTATCCCGACGGATCGCTCAGTTATCCCTCTGCCGAGAACTGTACCCCGCTTATCGAAGGAGCCCCTTCCCTGCTCGAGGCAAGTGTGACCGGGCATTCCGAGAACGGGTCCATCAGGGTGGCATGGGCCAGGCCCGAGGAGCCCGATACCCTCCCCCAGGCAGGTCCCTATGAATATGTCATTTACCGGTCTGCCGATCTGCTGGGGCAGTCACCCGTCCAGGTGGGTACGGTTTCCACCCCGGATCTGAGCGATACGGTCTGGATCGATGAAAGTGTGAACACCCTGCAGTTCCCCTGGTCCTACAGCGTAGAACTGTATAACGACGCTCCCGGGAACAGGATCCTGCTGGGCCAGCCGGAAACAGCATCCTCCCTGTACCCGGAATTGACCGGACGGGACAACCAGGTGGAGATCCGCATGAGGAAAAATGTACCCTGGATCAATTACGACTATACCATCCACCGGCTGAATAACAACACCCTGGAGTATGATTCCATCGGTTTTACCACCGAAGAGGTATTCCTGGATGACGGACTTTCCAACGGGGTGGAGTACTGCTACCGGATCACCAGCACCGGATGGAGGATCCTGGACGGAAAGCTATACGAGAATGTAAACTTCAGCCATACCAGCTGCACCATGCCGGTGGACACCATTCCTCCCTGTCCGCCCGATCTGAGCGGTTATTCGGAATGCGACAGCGGGTACAACCACCTTACCTGGACCTATGAAGATTTTAATGTTCCCTGTGCGGCAGATGTGGTGGGATACAGGCTCTATTACAGTCCCACCCTGGATGCAGCCCCTGTGAACATCGCTGAATTCGGCGACCGTTATGATACGGTCTACAACCATTTTCCGGAACAATCGCTTACCGCCTGTTATTTCGTGACGGCCATCGATTCTTTTGACAATGAATCGGACCCATCGGTATTGCTGTGCCTGGATGAATGCACGAATTTTGTACTTCCCAATGTGTTCTCACCCAACGGGGACGGGATCAATGATATTTACCGCCCGCTGAGAACTTCCTATGTGGAACGGGTGGACATGAAGATCTACAATCGCTGGGGGCTTCTTGTATTCCAGACCGAAGACCCCGATATTAACTGGGACGGCAAAACCAGCAAAACGGGCCAGCTGGTGGCACCGGGGGTTTATTATTACATATGTGATGTGTATGAATACCGGCTCACGGGGATCGAGGTATATGCCCTGACCGGCTTCATCTATGTTTACTCTGGAGATGAAAATGATGTTTTCATTGAATAGAAACAGGAGAAATATGCGCAAATGGATGATCATGGCCGGGGTGCTCATCATCGCGGTCCGGGTTACCGGACAGGCGGATCCCTACCTGATGGGCCGGGCATGGATAGAGAAAGAACGGTTCGATTCGGCCCTGGTCCATCTGGAGCAGGCACTGGCCGAACGTCCCGGTGATGCAGAGATCCTGTATCACCTCGGGCTCTGCCACTTTTCACTCCGGAATTATCCCGCTGCCCACGATGCGTTTTATGAAGTGGAAAGAAGAAGGAAGGGAATGGCCAGCTTCCACCTTGCAAAGACCAACGTGAAGCTGAACCACACGCAGCAGGCCCTGAAATACCTGCGGATCCACCTGGAGTCCCGGTACAGGGTGGCCGAGGACCGGATCCTGCTGGACCGGGACCTGATGGAACTGGAAAAACTTCCCGGGTGGCAGGATCTCTGGAATGAAAAAGAGTGGTATGACAGCAGGGATAAAGATTTCCAGGAAGCCATGTTCCTGAAAAACAACGGGAGCACACTGGATGCCCTGAATTTGCTGAACCGGCTGGATAAACAGGGATACGAACGAAGCAGGGTCCGTTCGGAAAAAGCAGCCATCTATGCCGGTTTGGGGAACAATAAAGCAGCCCGGTCAGAGCTTGCGGATGCTGTGAAAAGCGATGTAAGGAACCTGGACGCCGTACAGCGCCTGGCCGAATACCAGGCCGGGGACGGAGATTATGAAGAAGCCGTTATCGGACTGAGCAGGGTGATCCGGCAGGATCCGGCCCGGTTTGATGCATATCTGCAGCGGGGCAGGATCCGCAGCCTGAAAGGGGACCTGGACGGCGCCCTGGAAGACATGGAGCGGTATCTGCTCTATTTTCCGGAAGATGACCGGGCCATCTACCGGAAGGGAATGATCCTTTACGATCACGGGAAATACCTGGATGCGATCACCTGCTTCAACCATGCCCTCCGGTTGAACAAGGGCAAAGCAGGATATTATTATGCCAGGGGAAGAACTTACGCGGCCACGGGAACTGACAGGTATGCCGAAAAAGACATGTCCATGGCCCTGGACCTGGATCCGACCAATGGAGAGGTTTGGCTGGCAAAAGGCAAACTAGCCAGTAAGATGGGGGACCGGCAGGATGCATGCCACTGCTTCGAAAGGGCATACAGGTACGGTGTGCATGAAGCGATAGATTTCCTGGAGAAAAACTGCAGGGGGATGTATGGAGGAGAACGGTAATAAGAACAGACTGAAGGTCCAGATACAGGCATTGCGTTCCGGGAACCGGGCAGATATCCTGGCTGCCCTGAAAGAGATCAGGAGTACCGGGAGGGTTTCCATCCTTCCCGAACTGATCGATCTTCTGGCAGACCAGGACGATGAACTGATCAGCTCGGAGATCATCTCACTTTTGAATGATCTGAAAAACCAGGAAGCCGCTTCGGTGCTGACCGGGGCCATCGCCAATCCCGCGTATAAAGAGATTTCACGGATCCTGGTCGCAGCATGCTGGCAGAATGGCCTTTCCTACAGGAATTATCTGGATACTTTCGTTGAAGTGGCCCTGGACGGCGATTATGCCACGGCCATTGAAGCCTTCACCGTGATCGAGGAGGATGTGGGAGGGCTGGAGCAACAAAGGCGGAAAGAGCTTGCAGGATCCATCCGCTCCCGGCTGCCGGAAACGGCTGAACATAAAACACCCCTTCTGAAGGAACTCATCAAGGTGATCGAAAATTATTGATCCCCGGGCCATCCGGAAATCTCCGGGGAATCGTGAGATCTCCGGGGAATCGTGAGATCCCTAATGCATCTGTGAAAAATACTTGATGAACTGCGAGCGCTCATACACGGATGGATCACTCAGGTTGTTGTAGTTCATTTTGCCTCTGAAATCATCCGGTGAGCCGTAATCGCGTTTTTCCATCCATTTTCTCATTTCGGCCACCATTTCCCTGAGATAATCGATCCCGTTGCGATAGAGCACCGAACAGACCTGAACAGCACTGGCTCCCGCCAGGATCTGCTTGACGGCGGCCATTCCGCTGTGCACACCGGTGGATGCGGCGATATCCATTCTCGCGATCCTGGATGAGATGATCCCCACCCAGCGCAGGGAATGACGGATGTCGGCCGGGGAACTGAGCACTTCGGAAGAACCGAAACTCAAATCATCGGTATTGATATCCGGGGTATAGAACCGGTTGAACAGCACCACTGCGGCGGCCCCTCTTTTGTAAATCTGGTCGACCATCCAGGTAATGCTGGTAAATCCGCTGCCCAGTTTCACGATCACGGGGATATCAACGCGCTTTTTCACTCCGGACACCACGTCCAGATAAGCGTTTTCATATCCTCTGGGATTTTTGTCCTTATCCAGCGGAAGGAAATAGATATTCAGCTCCAGTGCATCGGCCCCTGCCTCCTGGATCTGTTCTGCAAAATCCACCCACTCTTTGGCCTTCATACAATTGATGCTTGCCATCACCGGGATCCGGACCCTTTCCTTTGCGTCCCTGATCAGCGAAAGATAGTTATCCAGGGAGTTCTCCCGGGAATAGGTCCTCAGGTAGTCTTCGGCTTCCGTGTGACCGCTGCCATCGGACATGACTCCGATCTCGTGCATGATCTGCTCTTCAAAGAGCGATTTCAGTACAATACCACCGGCACCTGCCGATGCAATCTTCCTGATTCTTTCGATGGAATTGGTCAGACCGCTGCTGCTCACAATGAAAGGGCTTTTCAGGGTCATGCCGGCATAGGTGGTTGATAGATCGATCATATTTCTATTTTTTTACTGTTCCCTTGCTCCGAATATGAGGCTTCCGATACGGACCATGGTGCTTCCTTCTTCCAGGGCCACCCTGTAATCACCCGACATGCCCATGGATAGCTGATCGAATTCTTCTTCCCCGTCAAAAACAGACCCTTTCAACCGGTCAAACAGGTTTTTCAGGTACCGGAACTCCCTGCGGACCTGTTCCATGTCTTCGGTAAAGGTGGCCATTCCCATCATTCCCCTGATCCTGACATGATCCATTCCGCCGAAGGATTCCGAATGCACCAGGGCCTGCAGTTCTTCCTCCGAAAATCCGAACTTGGTTTCTTCCCTGGCAATATGTGCCTGAAGAAGTACCCCGAGCACCCGGTCGTTTTTGATGCCTTCCTTGTTGATCTCTTTCAGCAATTTCAGGCTGTCTACTCCGTGGATCATGTGAACGAAAGGAGCCAGGTATTTCACCTTGTTACGCTGGAGGTGCCCCACCATGTGCCACCGGATATCATTTGGAAGCTTCTCCTGTTTCCCGATCAGCTCCTGTGCCCTGTTCTCACCGAAATCGCGATGGCCGGCCCGGTAAGCCTCCATGATCATTTCAACCGGTTTGGTTTTGCTGACGGCCACAACGGTCACATGACCGGGGAGCTCATTCCTCAGTGCTGTCAGATTTTCAGCCACTCCCATGCCTAAAGATAATACTTATTCCAGAGAATGTATCACCAGTCCGCTCCTGAGTTTGGGTTCGAACCAGGTGGTTTTGGGAGGCATGATCATCCCGCTGTCGGCGATATCCATCAACTGCTTCATGGTTACGGGATACAGGGCAAATGCCACGGCCATCTCCCCGCTGTCCACGCGCCGGACCAGTTCTTCCAGGCCGCGAATGCCTCCCACGAAATCGATCCTGTCCGACTTGCGCAGATCGGTAATGTCCAGCAGGGGTCCCAGCACCTGGTCTGACAGGACGGTCACATCCAAACATCCGATGGGATCATCATCCTGATAAGTGCCTTCCCTGGCAGCAAGTGAATACCATTTTCCCTCCAGATACATACCGAAGTTATGGAGCCTTTCCGGTCTGTGTATCTCCGTTCCTTTTTCCTCCACCACAAACGGTTCCTTCAGTTTTTCCAGGAACTGTTTCGGGGACATCCCGTCCAGATCCCGGATCACCCTGTTGTAGTCAATGATGGTCAGCTGGGAAGCGGGAAAATGGACGGCCAGAAAGTAATTGTACTCTTCACCTCCCGTATGGCCGGAATTGTTCTCCCTTCGCTCTTTTCCCACCAGGGCCGCCGCAGCGGTCCGGTGATGCCCGTCAGCCACATAGGTATTTTCAATCTCGTTCCGGAATATCCTGTTGATCTGACCGACGGACTTTTCATCCCCGATCAGCCAGAAATGGTGACCGACCCCGTCACCGGTCACAAAATCATATTCCATGTCCTCCCGGATGATCCGCTGCACGATCTCATCCAGTCCGGGATGATCGGGATAGGCAAAAAAGACCGGTTCCGCATTGAAATTAGTAACCCGGATGTGGTTCATCCTGTCTTCTTCCTTGTCGGGCCTGGTAAGCTCATGCTTTTTGATCGTCCCGTTCAGATAATCATCCACCGAGGCACATCCCACGATCCCGTACTGGGTCCTTCCCCACATGGTCTGACCGTACAGATAATACATAGGTTGCTCATCCTGACGGAAGAAACCCTCTCTGATGAGCCTGTCCAGATTCTCTTTTCCCTTTTTATAGACCCCGGGTGAATGAAGCGGGGTCCCTTCGGGCAGGTCCACCTCGGGCTTGACTACATGGAGAAACGAACGGGGATTTCCCTTCACTTCCTCCCGCGCTTCCTCCGAATTCAGCACATCATAGGGCCGGGAAGCCACTTCCTTCACATATTCCCCGGGGGGTCTGAAGCCCCTGAATGGATGTACTTCGGCCATGAATTAGTTAACTTTAAAAGTTGTATCTCCTTTCTCCAGGAAATTAACGATCTGTCTGGCCGCAGCGATCCCGGCATTTTTGTTCGCTTCTGCGGTCTGGGCCCCCATTTTCTTGGGAGTGAAAAAGATACGCTCAGTGAAATTTTCCTCCAGCTCATCCTTGCAGTCAGGTGCGATGTCGGAAAAATACCTGAAATCTTCCCGCTCCCGGAACATCTTCAGCAGACCCTCTTCGTCCACGACCTCTTTACGTGCGGTATTCACCAGGGTGGCTCCCGCGGGCATCCGGTTCATCAGCTCAAAGTTGACCGATCCCCGTGTTTCCGGTTCCAGGGGAAGATGGAGGGATATGAACTGGCACTTGCTGTACAGTCCTTCCGCCTTTTCTTCACAAACAACCCCGTCGTTCTCAATGAATATCTTGTCAATGTAAGGATCAAAGGCATATACCTTCATGCCGAATCCTTTGCCGATCATGGCCACGATCCGGCCCACATAACCATACGCATGGATCCCCAGTTTTTTGCCCCTCAGCTCGGTCCCTGCCGACGGACTGAAGCGGTTCCGGTTCATGTAGACCATCATCCCGAATGCCAGCTCTGCCACCGCATTGGCATTCTGTCCGGGTGTATTCATGACCACCACACCTTTTTCGGTGGCTGCTTTCAGGTCCACATTGTCATATCCGGCTCCGGCCCTGACAACGATCTTCAGGTTCCTGGCAGCTTCCAGTACCTCGCGGTCCACGATATCGCTCCGGATGATCAACGCATCTGCGTCCGGAACAGCCTTGATCAGGGCTGCCTGGTCGGGATACTTTTGCAACACCTCCACATGGTGGTTCGCTTCGTTCAGGATACGCTTCACTTCAGCCACCGCTTCGGCTGAAAATGGTTTGACGGTTGCTATAAGTACTTTTGACATAGGATTGATTTATCTGGGTTATACTTTCTTTTCAAATGCCTGCATGGTATCGATCAATGCCTGTATGGATGATCTGGGCATGGCATTGTAGATGGAAGCCCTGAACCCGCCGACCGACCGGTGACCCTTGATCCCTGACATCCCCTTTTCGGTTGCAAATGACAGAAAATCTGCCTCTTTCTCCTTATACTGTTCGCTCATCACAAAGGTCACATTCATGATCGAACGGTCCTTTTCATTGGTCACATTGGGCACAAACAATTTGTTCCGGTCGATCTCCTCATAGAGGATGGCAGCCTTTTCCAGGTTCAGCTTATGAATGGCATCCAGTCCCCCAAGCTGTTTGTACCAGCGCAGGGTGTGCAGGGCTGCATAAATGGCTACCACCGGGGGGGTATTGAACATGGACTCCTTATCGATATGGGTTCTGTAATCCAGCATGGTGGGAATGGTCCGTTCCACTTTGCCCAGGATATCATTTTTGACCACCACAAAGGTCAGTCCGGCCGGCGCCAGGTTTTTCTGGGCCCCTCCGTAGAGGATCGCATATTTGGACACATCCAGGGGACGGCTGAAAATATCGGACGATACATCGGCAACCAGAGGGACCGGGGAATCCAGGTCCTCCTTGATCTCCGTACCATAAATGGTATTGTTGGTGGTGATGTGAAAATAATCCGCATCTTCCGGAATGGCATAATCATTTGGAATATAGGTATACCCGGCATCTTTGGAAGAAGCGACCACATCCACCTCGCCGAAAACCTTCCCCTCCTTGATGGCCTTGCCGGCCCAGGAACCGGTATCCAGGTAGGCAGCCTTGTTTTTGAAAAGATTATAAGGCACCATGCAGAACTGAAGACTGGCTCCTCCCTGAAGGAACAGTACACTGTATCCCCCGGGTATATCCAGGAGTTCAGTGAATAGCTGCTGTGCCTCCTGCATGATGGCCATAAATTCTTTGCTCCGGTGCGAGATCTCCATGACCGACAGTCCCGATCCATCCAGATCCAGAATGCCCTTTGCGGTATTTTCAACAGTGGTCGGGGAAAGGATGGAAGGTCCTGCGGCGAAATTATGTTTCTTCATGATGTATGTGAGATTTTAGGTATTGTTATTTCAATAACAACAAAATTAGAATATATACAATTGCATACCAAGCATTGTGAATAACTTTCATATAATCGTTCATTTCTGGTATTTACTTAACATTTTTAAGTTCCACCAGGGCGCCTTTCTGAAACGCCGGGATCAGGTCCGTGCGGTCGAACTGGTGACAGTAGCCGATCACATCATCCAGGTTGTTCTTCTTCAGGCGATGCCGCTGGGCAACTTTCTCCATATAACCCATCAAATCCCCCCTGGCCAGTCCGTAAAGGTCCATGGATCCCCGGGTGGCATCGCAGATGGTGTAGAAATGTTCGTCCTCAAGCACCATTTCCGCAAGTGCTCCCGCAAACAGGGTGTCTTCCAGGTTGAACTTATTTTTCCAGCCCGCGCAGAGGACCAGCAGATCCCTTTGCTCCTGGCAGACATACCTGACCAGAGCCGAAATGTTGAGATACGCCCCGATCAGGACCCGGAAACCGCTGGATGCAAGATGGATGGCATTGGTCCCGTTGGTGGTGCTGTACACGATCTCGTTCCCCCTGACCCTGTCGGGTGTAAAATTATAGGGAGAGTTCCCGAAATCCGCGAAATCCCTGACGATCCCGTCACGTTCGGCTGCCACCATGCAGCCCCTTTCTTTATAGGATCTGGCTTCCTCCAGACTGCCCACGGGGATGATCTTCTCCACCCCGTTCATAAACGCGGTCACGATGGCCGAGCTGGCCCGCAGGACATCCACCACCACCACAACAGCTTCCTTGTTTTCATAATAGGGAAAAAGGGCCGGTGAAAAACAGGTTTCTATTTTGTGCTTCGGCATATCCGGCGTAATTCGCGTCTTGATCAATCCGTCTTATATTCAACCCATCCTGTAAAAGGGTGGTCTGACCACCGTGGCGGGGATCTTCTTGTTCCTGATGCCGATCAGGATCACGGAACCGGGAGCATCATCCGGAACATTCACATAACCCATTCCAATGCCTTTGTTGAGCATGGGGGACATGGTGCCGGAGGTGACCTCCCCGATAAAATCACCCATTGGGTTCAGGATGGGATAATGCTGCCTGGGAATCCCTCTTTCCTGCAACTCGAATCCCACCAGCCGGCGCGATACTCCCTCGCTCTTATGTCTTTCCAGTTCCGGCCGGTTGATAAAGTCATTCCCTTCGGTGAATTTGGTGATCCAGCCCAGTCCCGCTTCAATAGGCGAGGTGGTATCATCAATGTCGTTCCCGTACAGGCAGTAACCCATTTCAAGTCTCAGTGTGTCTCTCGCAGCCAGTCCGGCCGGCTCAAGACCTATCTCCTTTCCGGCATCGAAGAGCCTTTCCCAGAGCTGTTCCCCGTCGCGGTTGTACACATACAGTTCGAATCCCCCTGCACCGGTATATCCCGTGTGACTGATGATCACCTGATCGATGCCGGCCATTTCCCCCGTCACAAAATGATAGGATGGGATCCGGGACAGATCGACAGGGGTCAGTTTCTGCAGCAGGGCGGTGGCGCGGGGACCCTGAACCGCCAGCAGGGAGAACTCTTCAGAAGCATTTTCCACGGTGGCATGTTCGCGGTTGTGTTCCACGATCCACCGGTAGTCCTTCTCGATGTTCGCCGCATTGACCACCAGCAGGTAGGTATCCTCATTGTACCGGTAGATCAGAAGGTCGTCCACGATACCACCCCGGTCATTCGGCATGCAGGTATACTGGATTTTCCCCGGTACCAGCTTCCGGACATCATTGGAGGTGATCTTCTGGGCAAGGGAAAAGGAAGCATCACCCCGGATCCAGATCTCCCCCATGTGGGAAACATCAAAAACTCCGGCATTTCCCCGTACATTCCTGTGTTCATGCCTTACGCCCTTATATTCAACAGGCATTTCAAATCCGGCAAAAGGAACCATTTTTGCACCCATCTTCAGGTGCTGATGATGAAAGATTGTTTTTTTCACCTGACTGTATTTTATTCCCCTAAAGGGATTTCTTTATTCCCGTAAAGGGATTTTTTATTCCCCTAAAGGGGGTTTCAACAAACGTACAACAAAAATGAAAGTTTTTCAGAGGAAAACCTGCATTTTCCGGCAGGGGAAAAATTGATTAAGGTTTATTTTGAGATCACCTTGAATTCCACCCTTCGATTCTTCTCGCGGCCTTCCGGGGTGTCGTTGGGTGCGATGGGCTGGGTGTCGGCATACCCTTCATACACCAGCATATCCTGGGATATTCCCCTGTTTGTCAGATAATCCACCACCGCCTTTGCACGCTCCCTGGATAGCCTCTCATTGATACGCAGGGAACCGGTATTGTCGGTATGGCCGGAGATCTCCAGTTTGATGCCCGGATTGTTCTCCAGGAACCGGTATACCTGGTCCAGGGCGTCAAAAGATTCCGGTCTGAGCACTGCTTTCCCCGTTTCAAAATAGATGTTGTCAAGGACGACCTTGGTGCCAACCTCCAGTTTCTTCAGGAAGAAATCCTGCCGGATCTTCTCATCCATGGTCTTTCCCAGCAAATCGATGATATCAAGGAAATAAAGGTAACCGGTAGCATTGATCTCCACGCCGTAAACCTTGGGTTCGGGCAACCGGGCGGTATATTCGCCGCTTTCATTGGTAATGACATTGAAACTCACGGAGCCGTCATCAGGATCGATGAAGGAAAGCCTGGCCAGCACCGGGCTGACTCCCCCAATGGTATCCAGCACACGACCGGTAACCACCAGGGTGGTATCCACTTCAATGGGTTCGGGCAGGGTCAGAAATCCGGTCTTCGCCTCCGGAGGTCCGGCCACCAGCCGGTCCACCGTCCGGGTGATCAGTTCCTTCTCTGCTCCCAGGAAGATCACCTTGTAAATATCCTTGGCGCCTTCTCCCCCATCCCGGATGGCAGAATAATATCCGTAGATCCCCGACTGGTCGGTAATGAAGAACAGTTCATCATCGGGCGTGTTGATGGGATAACCCAGGTTTTCGGGGGTGGACCAGGCTCCGTTTTCCTGTCTGAGGGACCGGAACACATCAAATCCCCCCATACTGTTGTGGCCTTGGGATGCAAAGTAAAGGTACTTCCCGTCGGGACTGATAAAAACACCTTCCTCATCGTACCGGGTATTGATCAGTCCGCCCAGGTTGCGGGGTTCGGACCATTTCCCTTTCTCATCCAGCCTGGACACCAGGATATCCTTGCCCCCTCTGGTGAGATCCTCGTTCCGGGAAACAAAGTAAAATTCCTTCCCGTCGGGCGAAAGACTGGCCGTGGTCTCCCCCTCCTTGCTCCTCAATTTCCGGGGCAGTTTTTTCAGACGGGTCCATTTCCCTTTTTCTGGTTTCAGCGAAGAAACCCGGATCTCCCCTCCGTTGATGTGTCCCTTATAGATATAGAGCCGGTCACCCTCCGGGGAAATCCCTACCAGGGCATCGTTGTGGGAGGTATTGAAAGGTTTGTCCAGCCTGACCGCCTCTTCAAACTCGCTTCCGCTGACCGGCGAACGGTAGATGTCTTCATTGTATTTGTTGTCGATCGGATTCCGTTTTGATTTCTCCACCGGTCTGCGGGAGGTAAAGAACAGCGCGGTATCGTCATGTGCAAAAATGGGATTGTAATCGTCATACCTGGAATTGACCTCCCCACCCAGGTTTTGAATGATCACCCTGACCGGGTCCTGGGAGAGAGTCCGTCCGTGCTGGCACTCCGTCAGCCTCTTGGTAAGCACGTCCGCGTAGGCCAGCAATTCATCCTCATCCTCCAGTTGTTCCTTGTGGGCATTATAATGCTCGATGGCATTATCAAACTCAAGGACCAGGTGAAAGGCTTCTCCGAGCAGCAGATGTATATCGCTGCTCACCTCCGGATCGGTTTCATAGGCCCTGTAAAGGTAATTGATGGCTTCCCGTTTGTCATCCGTATACAGGTAGCAGACCCCGATCTTGTAATTCAGCGCCGCATTGTCAGGATTGTACTGATGTGCGAACAGGTAATGATCCCTTGCCAGATCATAGGTCCCGGGACCCGCCCTGTAGAATTTGTCACCCTCCTTCACGCTTTGCCAGGCCTCTTTGAATCCCACATCCGTATCCGTTCTGAACCGCTTCTTCACGATCTTCACATCTTCCTGGGACCAGAGGATCCCCTGGAAAATGAGCAGGAGCAACCATGTACTCAACCATCTCATTGTCATAACCGCATCAATTATTGTTACATTCCTTAAGATATTCATCCGCCTCTTCCGCACCCAGTTCCCTTGCCCTGTACCAGTCCTCACAGGCACCATCCAGATCTCCGGTCAGCTCACGGATCAGTCCCCTGTTCAGATACAGCAGTGCCTCATCGGGATGCTCCTCGATGGTATTGCCCAGCAGGCTCAGTGCGGGCTCGATCCGGTTCTGCTTTACCAGGGCCGAGGATTTGTTCAGGGGTGCAACAGGAAATTCACTGTTCATGGTGATGGCAGCATCGAAATCCTGCAGCGCTGCTTCCAGATCACCCAGAAAATACCGTGCATATCCCCTGTTGTTCAGTGCAATGTACAATTTAGGATCCTGCTCCAGTGCCGTGGTATAGTCCTGGATCGCTCCTTCATAATCCCCCAGAAGGATCTTGACGGAACCCATGTTGTTGTAGGCGATGGGAAAATCCGGCTGATATTCGAGGGCTGTCCTGTAATCAAACAGCGCCCCCTGCAGGTCTCCCATCCTTCTTTTCACCCCCGCACGCTCGTGATAGGCCAGGGCAAAATCCACTTTCAGGTCGATGGCTTCACTGAAATCATTGATGGCCATTCCGTCCCTTTTTTCCCTGATCTTTGTCAGGCCCCGGAAATAATAGGCATACGGATCTTGGAACCCGCTCTGGATCGCTTTGTCGAACAACACCGCATCGGTCCCCGTGGTATCTTCCCCGAAAAGGAGATACCCTTTGTAGAAATAAGCCTCTCCCAGTCCAGGGTCCAGGAGAATAGCCCTGTTGAGGTCCTCCATGGCATCACTGTATGCACCCCACTCGATCAGAATCCTTCCGCGCTGCAGATAAGCAGGCGCAAAGGTACTGTCCAGTTCAATACACTCTGTGATCCTGGCGCTGGCCATCTCATAGTTCTCCTGCCGGATATGGGCGATCCCTTCATTCAGTGCCCTGTCGCGTTGCCGTTTCTCCGTGAAAGTCAGCTGTCCGGTCACGTCCCGCGCCAGGAACAATCCCAGAATCAATATGACGGTTGTCCTGTTCATTGAATAGATTTAGTTGATTTTCCCGAAAAGAATTTCATTTCTAAAAATAAAAAAATAAATTTAGTGATCTGAATAAGTTTTCAACCTGCCGACCTGTCGTTATGATCACAGATTTGAACTACCTGAAAACCATGTCCGGAGGAGATCCTGAGTTTATCCGGGAGATGATTGACCTGTTCCGCGAGCAGGTCGAAGAGTACCGTGTGACCATGCCCGATCTGCTCAGGAAAAAGGATTATGAGAATTTATCAAAGACCGCTCACAAAGCCAAGTCTTCGGTTGCCGTCATGGGAATGCATGAGGTAGCAGATCTGTTGAAGGAACTGGAGGTGCTGGCCCATGAAAAAAAGGAAGAGGAGCGCTACGAGGAAATGATCAACCATTTCCTGGAACAGAGCCGGCTGGGTCTGGCGGAGCTTGAAAATACATCCCTGTAAGTCGTTTGACCATGCTCGAAACCAGGAATATCAATGGCGTAATTGTCGTAAGATTAAAGGACACCAACCGGTTGAATTCGCTCATCACCGAACCCGTAAAGGAAAGTCTGCTGGAACATTTCAACAAGCCCAATGTGAAACTTGCCTTCGATTTGAAGGGGATCACTTTTATTGACAGTTCGGGTTTTGGCGTTTTTCTTTCCGCACTGAAAGCAGCCGGCAACAACCAGGGGGAGTTTAAGATCTGCAACGCCAACGGGGAGGTAATGGAGCTTTTCAAGTTGCTTCAGCTGCACCATGTATTTGAGATCTATGACGATCTCGATTCCTGCCTGGGAAGTTTCGATCAATAATTTTTTGCTATTTTAGTCCCCTCATATTTTAACGACACAATTATGCACAGAGCGATCATTATGCTGATGGTTGGTGCCCTGATGGTTTCATGTAATCTTTCGGACCAGAAAGAGGGAACGGGGTCGGCCATTTCACAGGAAGATAAAATTGTTTCCGCCACCATTGAGGAACTGTTATCTGAGCCCGCCGTTTACCGGGACCAGAGGGTGGCTGTTTCAGGCATGGTCACCCATGTCTGCAGACACGGCGGACAGAAATGCTTTATCCTGGCAGGGGACGGACAAACGCAGCTGCGGGTTGTCACCGGAGGGGAGATCAATGAGTTTGAAACCTCCCTGGAAGGCTCCACGGTCGCATTTACAGGGGTTTTCAGGATTGAGGACGCTGCGCAGTCCGCGAAACTGGTTGAGGACTATGAGTCCCAGGAGCATCATACCGGGGATATGCCCCACTCAGAGGCCGAGCAGGCCAGCTATTACATTGAAGCAAAGGATTTCAAAGAGGTTACCCCGTAACCGCTATGACATGGAGAAAGTGGAACCGGTGGCTTCACCGGGAACTGGGTTATCTGTTCTTCGGAATGACCATTATTTACGGCATTTCGGGGATTGCCCTGAACCACCATGTGGCCAAACACTGGGATGCGGATGTGATATCCCGCAGTGAATCATTTACTTATCCTTCAACCCTTACCCGGGATTCGGTGGACAGGAACACCCTGGAGGAGATCCTTGCCATTGCCGGGGAGCGCAGGTCCTATAAAAACCATTATTTCCCGGACGACCAGCACCTGATGATCTACCTTGACGGAGGGCATATCGATGTGGACCTTCCCACCGGGTACATCCATGTCACTACCGTCCGCAACCGTCCTTTGTTCAGGGAAATGGACTACCTGCATTACAACAAGCCGAAGAAGCTGTGGACCTGGTTCTCGGACCTGTTTGCCTTCGGTCTGATCCTGATGGCTATTTCCGGGATCATTCTGCTGAAAGGGAAAAAAGGGATCACCGGTCACGGCGGGATCCTCACCCTGGCAGGGATCCTCATCCCCCTGCTTTTTCTCGTGTTCTACCTCTGGTTGTAAGCTGTGAATATCCTGTGCGACAATGTATCCATTTAATTGCTATATTCGGATGATCCGTTAAGCAATCCATGAGATGAGCGAGGAGATCCTGAAAGCGCTGATGCAGCTGTTCGCGATCATCGCCCGGCCAGAAGGCGATGCGTCCGACCGCCGGCAGGTGGTGGAATCTTTCCTGAAGCGGCAGCTGAACCAGGAACTCGTGGCGGTCTACCTGGATATCTTCGATGAATTCTACAGGAGGCATGTGGAAGAGGAAGAAGAAAAAGTTACCAGGAAACAGCGGTTGCTGGCAAGGCGCTCGGTCAGGGTCCTGAAGATCTGTACCGCTATCAACGAGGAACTGGCACAGCCACAGAAAATCATCGTTGTTTTCCAACTGCTGGAATTTATTAAATCCGAAGCCGAGCAGGTGACCGAACAGGAGATGGAGTTCGTCACCACGGTGGCCGACACGTTCAATATCCCGTTCGAAGACTACTCCCTGATCAAAAATTTCGTACTCTCGGACAACGGGTTGAAGGATACACCCCATTATCTTCTTGTGGACAACAGGAAAAGCGGGACACCGGGAAGACATATCAAGCATGTCTGCAGGGAGAATCTTGTTGGTCAGATCAGGTTCATCCACATCCATTCCGCCAACCTTTATTTTGTGAAGTACGCGGGGCACGGGGAACTCTACATGAACGGACAACTGCTTGAACCTCTCAAATCCTACCCTTTCACCACAGGTTCTTCCCTGCGGAACCAGCAGATCGTACCGCTCTATTACAGCGATGTGGTTTCCCTCTTTGTGGGGGACATGGTCAAATCAAAGATCGTTTTTGAGGCCAGAAACCTCACCCAAAGGTTCAGAGACGGTTCGACCGGTCTGCATGAGGTGGAATTTACCGAACAGTCGGGCAGACTGGTGGGGATCATGGGTGCCAGCGGCGCCGGCAAATCCACCCTGCTCAATGTGCTCAATGGTTCCACCAGGCCCACCCACGGGGAAGTGCTCATCAACGGGGTCGACATTTACAGCGACGATCCGGATATAGAGGGGATCATCGGATATGTCTCCCAGGACGACCTGCTCATTGAAGAACTTTCCGTTTACCAGAACCTTTATTATAACGCGAAACTCTGTTTTGAGAACTACAGTGAGGAACAGCTGGTAGAAACCGTCCACCGGGTGCTCACCAACCTGGGCCTGTTCGAGATCAGGGATATTCAGGTCGGCACCCCCCTGAACAAAAAGATCAGCGGCGGTCAGCGCAAGCGGCTCAACATCGCCCTGGAGCTGATCCGCGAACCCGCGGTGCTCTTCCTGGATGAACCCACCTCGGGACTTTCAAGCCGCGACAGCGAGAACATCCTGGACCTGCTGAAAGAACTTTCCTTCAAAGGAAAGCTGGTATTCGTGGTAATCCACCAGCCTTCCTCGGATATCTTTAAAATGTTCGACAGGCTGCTGATCCTGGATACGGGTGGATACCTCATCTACAACGGGAATCCCATCGACTCGATCATGTACTTCAAATCCAGGGTGCAACATGCCGACTGGAACGAGAGCGAATGCCCCACCTGCGGGAATGTAAACCCGGAACAGATCTTCAATATCGTGGAGACCAGCGTGCTGGATGAGTTCGGCAAACTGACCCACACCCGGAGGATCTCCCCGAAAGAATGGAGCGAATATTTCAGGGAGCAGTACAGGGAAAACGTTACAGCAAGGGCGTCCAAAAAGGACCTGCCCGAGATCTCCTTTAAGGTGCCCGGCAGACTGAAACAGTTCACTGTTTTCTTCAAAAGGGACGTCCTGAAAAAGCTGAGCGATACCCAGTACCTGGCCATCAATTTCCTGGAAGCCCCCCTGCTTGCCTTCCTGCTGGCCTTCATCGTAAGGTACTACAATGAAGGAGCCTCCAACCAGCTGGGCTATACACTGGCTGAAAACATGAACCTGCCCGTATACATCTTCATGTCGGTCATTGTGGCCGTCTTCATGGGACTGACCGTCAGCGCCGAAGAGATCATCAAGGACAGGAAGATCCTCAAACGGGAAGCCTTCCTGAACCTGAGCTGGTCGGGGTATCTTCTGTCCAAGGTGGCGGTCCTGTTCCTGCTTTCCGCCATCCAGGCCTTTGCCTTTGTCCTTGTCGGGAATGCCATCATGGAGATCAGGGGAATGTATTTCGAATACTGGCTGGTACTTTTTTCTGCATGGGCCTGCTCCAACGTGATGGGACTGCTGATCTCCGACAGCTTCAAAACTGTGGTGACCATCTATATACTGATCCCCTTTCTGGTGATCCCCCAGATCATCCTCAGCGGGATCATCGTAAAATATGAGAACCTTAATCCGCAGATTTCCTCGCCCAAACGGATCCCCTTCTACGGGGAGATCATGTCGGCAAGGTGGGCATACGAAGGGCTGGCCACCTACCAGTTCATCAACAACGACTACCGGCGCCACTTCTACCCCTGGGAGAAAGTGATGAGCAATGCCAGCTTCAAATCCAACTTTCATATCAAAGAACTCCAGAACAAGCTGGCACTGATCCAAAGGGACCTGGACAATGAGCAGGAGGCCCGTAATGTGGAGGCAGCCTTTGCCCTACTGCGCAATGAGATCAGGGACGAGTACGAGGAGCGCATGATCCTGCATGGCTATTATGAACCTGCACCCACCTATTTTCTTAAAGAAGTGGAAGATCTCTATCCAGGCAGGGCCGACGAGCAGGTCCTGGCCATCACGGAAGAGTATCTTCAGGCACTGAAGGATTTCTATAGCGAAACTTACAGGGTGGCCTACACGCAGAAGAACAGGATCACGGAGCAATTTGACCTGGAAGTGCTCAAACAGCTGGAAAGGAATCATTCCAATGAAAAACTGGAGGAATTTGTGACCAACAAGAATGTGTTCGAACGCATTACCGAATACCGGGGCAATCTGATCCAGAAATACGACCCCATTTACTCGGACCCCACACACCCCTTCATCAAGGCCCATTTCTACGCCCCCCGGAAAATGGTGTTCGGTTCATTCATGCCCACTCTCTGGGTCAACGTGATCGTGATCTGGTTCATGACCCTGTTGCTGTATATCCTGCTCTACTACCGCGTCCTCAAGAGGATCCTGGACCATGCCGAACGCATCCTGCCCGGCAGGAAGAAATAGGGAGTAACCTTCTGACGGGTTTTCAGGTCGGGACCATATCGTAATGCTCCGGGATTGCGGGTCGGGACCATGTAACTCCCTGCGGTCCGTTACATAGTGTTCCTCCCTCGCAATCCCTCCGCCCGGGCGAAAAAGTGTCCCTCCCTCGCAATCCCTCCGCCCGGGTCAACCAGTTCATCATCTGCGGTCGATGATGCAAAGGAAAAAACTGCTATAGCCATTTCGAATTTTTCAAAATTCTCTCTCTTTTTTGCATGCTCCATAAGTTGCTGTAATTGTGTTACTTAGAGAGGGATTTTAAAATTTTTCAAAAAGAGAAAAAATAACAGAATTGTTAAGTATTAACACTATTATTAAGTCTGATTTTCGCGAAATGGGATACCGGAATTTTTCTCCCTTGGTACAATCTTATGAGGTTTTTGCAACAGGTAGTAAAAAAAAGCTGCCCGCAGATGAGAGGCAGCCCGGAGTATCGGATTCTTTAAACGTTCCTTTATTCGACGATCTCGATCATTTTGAAGGGAACCCTGATGATGGATTCATAGTCCTCGCCGGCCTCCAGCATATCTTCGTCATCTTCCTCGTAATACCAGTTGATGATCACTTCGTTCTTCCCTTTGTGGATGGCCTCCAGTTTTTTAAATACATCGAGAATGCACTTGGAGGAGCTCGTATTGAAATATTCCAGCTGGACATTCACCTGGGTAAGGTCCAGGGGTGAGGCACTGTATTCCTCCAGCCATTCCACCAGAGGCTTATAAAATTCAATTGAATTCTCCGGTATAGACCTTCCCTTGATTTCGATTACACCTTCTGCCGCGTCAAACTTGACACTGGGTGTTTTTGCAGTTCCTTCAATCGAAAGTGGTTCCATATTCAGTCATTTATCTTTAATGATCATTGTGCAATATCGATGTAAACATCGAGATTGAAAAAATAATAAGTATCGTTAAATTTTTCGAACGTGTAGACCAGCTTGTTGCCGGTTTTCCGGGCAATATCCACAAGCCCCAGGCCTCCTCCCCCCTTTTCCGATAGCCGCTGGTGGTTCAGGATGAACTTGTACATATCCTTCAGTTCATCCTTTCCCATGGAGTTGATCTTGTCGATCTTATTCTTCAGTATATCCACCTTTTCATGGGTGATAAAATTCCCTGTGGATATTTTGTATTTGTCATCTTTCCGGCTGACCACCAGGATCCCGAACTTCTCATCGTATTCTTTCTGCATTTCTTCGGGAAGGACTTCTATATGGTGATAAAGATTCTGGAGGCTTTCCACCAGAACATTGTAGACTTTTTTACGAATCTTGGAACTTTCGCTGTAATCATCCAGCCTGGATTCAATGACTTCCAGCACATTGCTGATGAGCTCACTTGAAATATTCCCTTTGAAGGCCATCAAAACGTCCCCGCCATTCAGCTTGGAGTAATACTCGTTGACATCAAAGCTCATTGAGGCTTTCTTTTGTTGAACAGCTATTGTTCGATCTGATCAGCAAATATAAAAAAAATTGTTATTGATAAAAATCAGCTGCAACGCCGGTCAGATTCAATTTATAGCTGCATTTCACTAACTAAATATAGCTAAAAATCGGAGCCTCCCACAATAAAATCCTCTAAAACCTCTATTTTTTTTAACAAACGGCGATATTTCATTGACAGATCATTCATCCTCCTGTTCCGGGGGTTTTGTGTTGCTTCCATGTACCCGTGAAGGTTTTGAAATTCACATATAAGCATTCCAGAGAGCCATTGTACAGAACCATTTTCTTCTCGGGTTTCAGGCCGATCTGCCTGAGCGCTTTCCTGCTGGATGAAAGCACCCATGCATCCGATCCGGGAAAACTGTGTTTGAGGGTGGTGCCGATCATGCGGTAGAAAGTATCAATGTTGCCCGGATCCATCCTTTCTCCGTAGGGGGGATTCATGACAATGGTTGCCCCTCCGGAAGGCCCGGATGAACCAGCAAAATCTTTTTCCTCAACTTCCACCAGATGATCCAGCTCCATGCGACGGATCTGTTCACGTGCCAGTCTCACCGCCTCAGGATTGTTATCCCAGGCGATGATGGGAACTGTAACCTTTTTTTCCCGGGGGAGCTTTTCAGCCACCCTTTCCATCAGGTCACGATCAAAATCCTTCCAGTTTTCAAAACCGTAACGGTTCCTGAAGATCCCCGGCGGAATCCCGGCAGCGATCAGGGCCGCCTCAATGGCAATGGTCCCCGATCCGCACATGGGATCAATAAATGGCCTGTCCCCTTTCCAGCCTGTGGCCAGAACCATTCCGGCAGCAAGCACTTCGTTGAGCGGAGCTTCAAAGGTCCCTGTGCGGTAGCCCCGCCTGTGAAGAGAATCTCCCGAACTGTCAAGAGAAACCGTTACCCTCCGGTCAGAAATATGCACGTTGATCAGAAGATCAGGATGCTCCCTGTTCACCGAAGGTCGCAGGCCCGTGTGCTCCCTGAAACGGTCAGCGATGGCATCTTTCACCTTCATGGCCACATACTGGCTGTTTCTGAATACCGGTGAATACACCACCGGATCAATGGCAAAGGTCATCTTGTTGTCCAGATGGATGGACCAGTCGTACCCTTTTACTTTTTTGTAAAGGGTATCCGGATCTTCTGCCCGAAACTGCAGAACAGGCAGCAATACCCGCAGGGTAAGCCTGGAAGCAACATTGACCCGGTACATCATGGCCCGTCCCCCGTAGAAATCCACACCCCGGTTCAAAACCTCTGTTTTTTCCGCACCCAGCGATTGCAATTCATCCGCAAGCAGGTGTTCCAGCCCTTTCAGTGTCTTCGCATGAAATTTTTCGCGATGGTCCATTTTGTCTTCGGGACGGTTCATTTTGTCTTCGGGATGGTTCATTTTGTCTTCGGGATCCTTTTTAAATACTCCTTTTTCCACTTTATGTATCCGATCACAGCCATGGTGGTATAGATGGCAAAAAGCACCAGTGTGGGATAGAGTCCCCGGTAAAGGTACAATCCCATGGATACCGAATCCACCACGATCCACAGGATCCAGTGCTCAAGAATTTTCCTGGCCAGCATCCAGGTGGCTGTGAAACTCACCGCAGTGGTGAATGCATCCCAGAAGGGGATGGGTGAATCCGTATATCTTAAGAGGATCATCCCCGTGAACAGAAAGACCACGGCAGTGATCATGACCAGGATCATGGCCAGCCTTACACTGAGACGTTTGATGGGCATTTTACCACCCTGTTCACTTCTTCCCCGCTTCCATACGATCCAGCCGTAAATGCTGATAAAAAAGTAGTAAGCATTCAGGCTCATGTCTGCATAGAACTTGGACCGGAAAAAGACTACCATATAGAGCAGTGCGCTGATAATGCCCATGGGCCACAGCAGGATGTTCTGACGGATGCTGAAATAGAGGTAAAGTAAGCTGAATACTACACCCAGGACTTCAACATAATGTGCAGACAACCACGGGCCCATTAATTTTCAGCTTTGGCCAGCTTCTCAAAAAGCGCTGCGGGATCCTTGACGATCTCCACAGCCTTGTTATACATTTCGTTGGATGGATTGTAGATCTCATAGAAACTTCCGGTATCCCAGAGGTCCCTGGCCACATATCCCTTAAAAAGCATGGTCACCTGGTCCCGTGAAACCTCCCATTGCTCCTGGTTGAATTCAAGACCTTCCTGTTCGGCAAAAGCGATCAGTTCTTGCATCTGTGCTTCAGTAGGTTCGTAATGATCCCTGAAACTTTCGAAATCAGGATAATCTTTCCGGAAATCCTTCCTGTGCTGATCCACATACTGCAGGATGAACTGGTTCAGAAGACCCAGGTTGATCAGTTGCCTGTAATAATCGGAATACTCCGAGGTATCCATAGGAACAAAGTAATCGGGCATGATCCCTCCCCCACCGTATACCGTGCGTTCCAGAACCAGGGTTTTATAACGCTGCGACTCGGGAAATACAATGCTGTCCGAAGTGTTCAGTTCCCCCCTGTTGTAACGGTTGATAAAATCCATGGAGTATTCCTCAAAACCATCCTTGTAGGGTTTCTGGATGAGTCTGCCCGTCGGGGTGTAGTACCGGGCCACGGTGAGCCTGATCAGGGAACCGTCTGTAAGCGGGAAGGGTTGTTGCACCAGTCCTTTCCCGAATGAACGCCTGCCCACGATCACGCCCCGGTCCCAGTCCTGAACCGCACCGCTGACGATCTCGCTGGCGGAAGCAGAATTCCGGTCGATCATGATTACCAGATCCCCTTCCTCGAACAGGCCGCTTCTCTTTGCCCTGTATTTTTTTGAGGTGGTCCTTCCCTCGGTACTGACAATCTCCTTGCTCCCTGAAAGGAAATGGTCTGCAAGATCAACAGCCACCGGAAGCCAGCCTCCGCCGTTCCCGGACAGATCGAGGATCAGGTCTTCCATCCCCTTCTCCCTTAACTCTTTGACGGCAGTTGTAAACTCGTCGATGGTGGTATGGGAGAACCGGGCCAGTTTCACATACCCGATCTTGTCATTCACCATATAGGAAGCATCCAGGCTGTAAACCGGGATCTTATCCCGGGTGATGGTGAACTGGAGCAAATCGTCCGCTCCCCTGCGGAGAATGGACACATCCACCTGGGTCCCCTTGGGCCCTTTCAGCAGCCGCTGCACATCCCTGGTGGTGACCCCCGTACCGGCGACAGTTTCCCCTTCCACCTTGATGATCCGGTCCCCTCCACGGATCCCCACCCGTTCTGATGGTCCGCCCGAAATGGCCCGGATAATATAGATGGTGTCCTCCAGGATATTGAAGCTCACGCCGATCCCCTCAAACTCACCTTCCAGTTGTTCGTTGAGCTGTTCAAGCTCTTCTTTGCTCACATAGGAAGAATGGGGATCCAGTTCATGAAGCATATCGGTAATGGTCTGCTCCACCACCTGTTCATCATCAATGGAATCCACATAGAAATTGCTGATCCTCTCCATGACCTGGGCAAGTTTCAAGGCCTGGATATTGAACTGTCCGTAAGCGGTCCCGCTCAGAAGGGTTACCACCAGCAGGATCCATATACAATGTATGCTTTTCCCGATCATTCTTTTTTTCATCTTGCGCTCTCCTCTGTTTGTTAGCTCTCCTCTGTTTGTTATATAACCGTTGCCCTGTTAAAAAGTTGCATCCGTCATTCCCACTCTATGGTGGCCGGGGGTTTGGAGCTGATATCATAAACCACCCGGTTGATCCCCCGCACCCTGTTAATAATTTCATTGGAAACACGGCTGAGCACTTCATGGGGAAGCTCTCCCCAGTCAGCGGTCATTCCGTCCGTGGAGGTGACAGCTCTCAGGGCAACCACATATTCATAAGTACGTTCATCCCCCATCACTCCTACCGATTGCACAGGCAACAAAATAGCTCCCGCCTGCCAGATCCTGTCATAGAGTCCGAACCTTCTCAGTGTGCTGATAAAGATATCATCGGCCTCCTGCACCAGTTTGATCTTTTCACGAGTTACCTCGCCCAGAATGCGTACACCCAGACCAGGCCCCGGAAAAGGCTGACGCTTCAGAATGGAAGAAGGGATCCCCAGGGTTTTACCGACCTTTCTCACCTCATCTTTGAACAGCAGTCGAAGGGGTTCCACTACCTTCAGATTCATTTCTTCCGGGAGTCCTCCCACATTGTGGTGGGATTTGATGGTCACCGAAGGACCGTTCACCGATACCGATTCGATCACATCGGGATAGATAGTACCCTGTCCGAGCCAGGATACCTTCTCCAGCTTTCCGGCCTCCTGGTCGAATACCTCAATGAAATTCTTCCCGATGATCTTTCTTTTCAACTCGGGATCGGTCACCCCTTTCAGGTTATCAATGAACCTCGTGGCGGCATCCACCCCGATGACGTTCAGCCCGAGCTGTTCATATGACTGAAGTATCTGGGTGAACTCGTTTTTTCTGAGCAATCCGTTATCCACCACGATGCAGGTCAGGTGTTCCCCTACGGCCCTGTGCAAAAGAAAAGCGGCCACCGTTGAATCCACTCCTCCTGAAAGTCCCATTACCACCCTGTCGTTTCCAAGCTTTTGCTTCAGTTCAGAGATCGTACTTTCAACAAAAACCTCCGGTGTCCAGTCCATGGAACAGCCGCAGATCTCATGAAGAAAATTGTACAGGATGGTTTTTCCCTCTGTGGTATGGTATACCTCAGGATGGAACTGCAAACCGTAGGTGGGCTCATCGATGGCTGAAAATGCACCCACTTTGACGTCTTCCGTGCTTGCAATCACCTCATAGCCTGGCGGCAGTGCGTTGATGGTATCCCCATGGGACATCCAGACCTGGGTATGAGGAGTCAGATTCTCCAGCAATGGATTCGAGTGGTTGATAAAACTCAGCCTTGCCCTTCCGTATTCCCTGGAATCAGATTGCATGACCTCTCCTCCGTACCGGTGGCTAAGGATCTGGGCCCCGTAACAGATCCCCAGCACCGGCAATTTCCCTTTCACCCCTTCCAGATCGGGAATAGGGGCATGGGTATCCCTGACTGAAAAAGGACTGCCGGACAGGATCACCCCTTTTACCGACCGGTCGGGCCGGGGATATTTATTGAAGGGATAAATCTCACAATACACATTGTGTTCGCGAACTTTCCTGGCGATCAACTGGGTATACTGGGATCCGAAATCAAGGATCAATATCTTTTCCTGCACACAAGACAATTTGAAAACATAAACGATGCAAAATTAATATTTTATTCGGACCGGACCCGCTCCAGGGGAACACAATAGCGGTCACCATCATTGACACCATCCGTATTGGGAAATATTTCCCTGGCCTCCTCCACAAGCGGTTCAAACTCCTTGTACCGTGTGGAAAAATGGCCGATCAGCAACCGCCCCGCCCCTGCCTGCCGGGCGAGGATGGCAGCCTGGACGGAAGTAGAATGCATCGTTTCCCTGGCAAGCTTTTCATCGCCCGCTGCGAAGGTGGCTTCATGGAACATCAGGTCTACTCCCCTGACCTGCTCTGAAAGAGCCGGATCAAAGGCGGTATCGGAAAGATAGGCATATGAGCGCTGGTGATAGGGCGGCAGCGTGAGTTCACGGTTGGGGATCAACCTCCCGGAAGAAGTTGTGTAATCCGCTCCTTCTTTAATTCTGACCATATCCTCAATTCCCAGGCCCAGTTCCCCGATCTTCTCTTTCCTCAGATTCAGCAATCGCTTCTTTTCCCGGAAAAGATATCCGTAGGTACGGGTGCGGTGTTTCAGCGAAATGGACCTTACGGTGATTTTATCATCCTCAAAGATCAGAGCATCCTCCGGCTGTCCGGATACATGATAATGAAGGCTGAAGGGTACCGGGAAAAACCGGGTGTTAAGTTCCAGCCAATCTTTGAGGGCGGAGGGCCCGTAAAGGTGTAAAGGCGTGTGTCTGCCCATCAGGCCCATGCTTGAAATCAGTCCGGGCAATCCGAATACATGATCCCCGTGCAGATGGGAGATGAAGATATGATGGATCCGCGTGGGGGTCACTTTCTGATGCAGCAGCCTGATCTGTGTTCCCTCTCCGCAGTCTATCAAAAAAAACCGCTCATTTACTTTGAGCAAATGAGCGGTGGGAAATCGATTCGGGGCAGGCAGCGCGGAGCTGCTGCCCAGTATGGTTAATTCAAATGACACCAAAGAAGAGAGTTATTCAGCCTCTTTGATCATGGCAACAGCTTCATCCACAGAATTCGTAATATTCAGAACGGTATCGAGCTGGGAAATGGTGATCAGCCTTTCGACCGCATCATTCAATCCTGTAAGCACAAACGTGCCGCTTGCATTTTTGCAGAGACGATTGGCCACCAGAATGGCGCTCAGTCCGGATGAATCACAGTAGCGGCAATTACTCAGGTCAAGAATGATGTTCTTTTCACCATTACCTGAGACCAGTACAAGCTCAGACTTAAGGGTCGGAGCGATGTGTGTGTCGAGCTTTTCCTCCAATACTTTGATCAAAGTATGGTTTTCAAATTTGTCAATCTTGAATTCCATTGCTGAATTAATTGATTTTAAGTATATAAACTTTTATTCCTTGTCTTCCTCACGATCCTTCTGCTCCCCGGTCGATTCTTTCTTCTCAGCACTCTTTTCGCTCTTCACTTCCTTGCCGGTTTCTTTCTTTGCCTCTGAACTTTCTTCTTTCTTCCCGGCACCTGGCTCCTGTTCCTTTTTCTCTTCCCCGGCCGGCTCCTTTTTCTTTTCTTCTCCACCTGACCGGGCCTTCTTCTCTTCCCTGCCCACATCTTCCTTGTTCTGCCCGGGTTCCTCCTTCTTCTGCCCGGGTTCCTCCTTCTTCTTCCCGGGTTCTTCCTTCTTCTTCCCGGGTTCTTCCTTCTTCTGCTGTGGTTCCTTCCTGGGTTGCTTCTTTTTGCCGCCCTTCTGGCTCTCTTCCATTTCAGATTTCAATGCAGCCAGTTCGGAAATATCACCCAGGGTGGTTTTCTCCATGCTGGACTTCAGCTTCCTGGCAGCTTTCCTGGCTTCTGCACCTTCACCTTTCCTGGCAGAACGGTCGGATGATTTCCTCTCATCTTCAAAAATCCGACTATGAGACAAGATAATCTTTTTTGCGGACTTATTAAACTCTATGACCTTAAAATCTAGCTTATCGTCCACTTTTACCGGACTACCATCTTCTTTTACAAGGTGTTTCGGAGTTACAAATCCTTCTACCCCGTAAGGCAGCGCCACCACAGCACCCTTGTCCATCAAATCAATGATCGTTCCTTCATGGATTGAATCCACCTGGAAAACACTTTCAAACACATCCCACGGATTCTCCTCCAGCTGCTTATGTCCCAAACTCAGGCGCCGGTTCTCCTTGTCAATTTCCAGCACCACCACCTCAATATCGGCTCCAATGGAGGTGAATTCGGCCGGATGCTTGATCTTTTTCGTCCAGGACAGGTCCGATATATGGATCAGACCATCCACTCCTTCTTCAATCTCCACGAAGACACCGAAGTTAGTAAAGTTACGAACTTTTGCAGTATGTCTGCTTCCAACGCTGTACTTTTCTTCGATCTTCTCCCACGGGTCTGGTTTCAGCTGCTTGATCCCCAGGGACATTTTCCGGTCTTCCCTGTCAAGTGTCAGGATCACTGCTTCAACCTCATCCCCCACCTTCATGAATTCCTGAGCACTTCTGAGGTGCTGGGACCATGACATCTCGGATACATGGATCAGTCCCTCCACCCCGGGAGCGATCTCCACAAAAGCACCATAGTCGGCCATTACAACCACCTTGCCTTTTACTTTGTCACCCACCTTCAGGGACTCATTAAGGGCATCCCAGGGATGTGGTGTCAGCTGCTTCAGGCCGAGGGCGATACGCTTTTTATCATCATCGAAATCAAGGATCACCACATTCAGCTTCTGATCAAGCTCGACAATTTCCTCGGGATGGTTCACACGGCCCCAGGAGAGATCGGTAATGTGGATCAGACCGTCCACTCCGCCAAGATCGATGAATACTCCATAGGATGTGATGTTCTTCACGGTCCCTTCCAGTACCTGTCCTTTTTCGAGTTTGGCAATGATCTCTTTCTTCTGCTGTTCGAGCTCCTCTTCGATAAGCGCCTTGTGGGAAACCACTACGTTCTTGAATTCCTGGTTGATCTTGACCACCTTGAATTCCATGTTCTTCCCCACAAATGCATCATAGTCCCTGATGGGTTTCACGTCGATCTGTGACCCGGGAAGGAATGCTTCGATCCCGAATACATCCACGATCATTCCTCCTTTGGTGCGGCACTTGATGTATCCTTTGATCACCTCATCTTTGGCCAGGGCCTCGTTGACACGGTCCCATGACCGCATGGCTCTTGCCTTTTTATGTGAAAGCACCAGCTGGCCCCTTTTATCCTCCTGGCTTTCCACATATACCTCGACTGTATCCCCCACCTTAAGGTCCGGGTTGTAACGGAATTCACTCAGTGAAATCACACCCTCGGATTTATAACCGATGTTGATCACCACTTCCCTTTTGTTCATTGAGATGACCTTTCCTTCGATCACCTCATTCTCAGCAACGGTGGAAAGTGTATCGGAATACAATTTCTCGTAATCCGAGTGATCGGGAGCAGTTTCAACCTCTTCGGCCGAGTAATCTTCCCAGTCAAAATCTGCAACGCCGGTCTCGGTGGAAGGATCGGCGGACTTCTGTCCGGCTTCCGCCGTCACCCCGGCTGGTTCAGCAACAGGGCTCTTCTCATGTTCTTCAGTTTTGGGCTGTTCGGCTGCAGGCTGTTCAGCGGCAGGCTCTTCAGTTGCGGGTTGTTCAGCAGCAGGTTCTTCAGACGATTCAGAAGCGGGGGTTTCAGGAGAGGATCCTTCGGCAGTTGGTTCTGTGTTATTCTGCTCATTCATAGGAGTTTCCTTCTCCTCGTTCAAAGCATCTCTTTCTTTTTCAGACATTAGATAATACCTTTAAAATTAATAAGTTAGACATTATAGTTGCTTATCGAGGCGCAAAGATAGTTAAACAGCTTAAATAACACAAAAAATGGACACAGAATTACTTTAAAGATTTATCTTTACAGATCAATTGCATTCCCCTGGCGGGAAATGAATCACTGAACCCCCTGCCTGGGAAAATAAAATTAAAATATATGAAGATTACAGTGGTTGGAACAGGATATGTCGGGCTGGTCTCCGGCACCTGTTTTGCCGAAACAGGTATTACCGTTACCTGTGTGGATATCGACCAGGAAAAGATCGATAAACTGAAAAACGGGATCATCCCCATTTACGAGCCGGGCCTTGAGAACATGGTGAGGAGCAATGTGGAAAAAGGCCTTCTTCATTTCAGTACCAGCCTCAAAGAAAGTCTTGTGGACTGTGAAGCGGTGTTCATTGCCGTGGGTACTCCGCCCGATGAAGACGGCAGTGCGGACCTGAAATATGTTCTGGGCGTGGCCGATGAGATCGGCCAGCACATGCAGGAGTACCTGCTGATCGCCACCAAGAGCACGGTCCCCATTAAAACTGCCGAAAAAGTAAGGGACCGTGTGGCCGGTGCACTGAAAAAGAGAGGGGTAAAGATTGAATTTGACGTGGCCTCCAACCCGGAATTTCTGAAAGAAGGAGCGGCCATCAATGATTTCCTGAAACCGGACCGCATTGTGATCGGTACCGATTCTGACCGGGCCGAAAAGATCATGCAGCGTCTCTATAAACCTTTCCTTCTGAATGGTCACCCCATCGTTTTCATGGATATCACCTCCGCCGAAATGACCAAGTATACGGCCAATTCCATGCTAGCCACCAAGATCAGCTTTATGAATGATATTGCCAACCTGTGTGAAATTGTGGGTGCGGATGTGAACATGGTGAGAAAAGGGATCGGGAGTGATACCCGCATCGGGAATAAATTCATCTATCCCGGAGTGGGCTACGGCGGAAGCTGTTTCCCGAAAGATGTGAAGGCTTTGATCAGAACAGGTGAAAAATACAGCAATTCACTGGAGATCCTGAAAGCCGTTGAGCTGGTGAATGATAAGCAGAAGCTGGTGCTCCCGGCCAAGATCAAAGCCCATTACGGGGAAAATCTGGCAGGTAAAAAACTGGGATTATGGGGATTATCTTTCAAACCCCATACAGATGACATGCGTGAGGCACCTTCTTTGAAGATCATTGATGCCCTGCTCAGGGAAGGTGTCCAGGTGAAGGCATATGATCCGGTTGCCCTGGAGGAAGCCAGGAAAAAGCTGGGGGACAGCGTTGAACTCTGTGATGAAAAATACGAAGCGCTGATCGATACCGACGGCCTGGTGGTGATCACCGAATGGCCCGAATTCCGTGTGCTGAACTACAAGGTGCTGAAGAAACTCATGCGGGAAAGGGTGATCTTTGACGGAAGGAACATCTACGAACCCGAGGAAATGAAAGAGTTCGGGTTCACCTATTACAGCATCGGCAGAGAGCCGGTAAAACCATCATCTGCATGAAGAAGATCCTGATTACGGGCGGAGCAGGATTTATCGGTTCGCATCTTTGTGAAAGACTGCTGGGCGAAGGAAATGAGGTGCTCTGCCTGGATAACTATTTTACAGGAGCCAAAAGCAACATCACCCACCTGATCAGGGATCCCTATTTCGAACTGATCCGCCACGATGTAACCGAATCCTATTACGCCGAGGTGGACGAGATCTATAACCTGGCCTGCCCTGCTTCTCCCATTCATTACCAGTATAATCCCATCAAGACCGTCAAGACATCGGTTATGGGTGCCATCAATATGCTCGGACTGGCGAAAAGGATCAAAGCAAGGGTGCTTCAGGCTTCCACCAGCGAAGTCTACGGGGATCCCAATGTTCACCCCCAGCCTGAATCCTACTGGGGACATGTAAATCCCATCGGTGCCCGGTCCTGTTACGATGAAGGGAAAAGATGCGCGGAAACCCTGTTCAAGGATTATCATCAGCAGAACGGGGTCAGGATCAAGATCGTGCGGATCTTCAATACCTATGGCCCGCGCATGCATCCCAACGACGGAAGGGTAATCTCCAATTTCATCATGCAGGCACTGCAGGACAGGGAGATCACCATCTACGGAGACGGTTCCCAGACCAGGAGTTTCCAGTACGTGGATGACCTGGTGGAGGGACTGATCCGGATGATGAAGACCGGCGAAGAGGTCACCGGACCGGTCAACCTGGGAAACCCGGTGGAATTTACCATCCTGGAGCTGGCAGAGAAGATCCTGGATATGACCGGATCCAGTTCTGAGATTGTCTATCGTCCGCTGCCCGAGGACGATCCCGTTCAGCGTCAGCCGGACATCTCACTGGCCAGAAAACTGCTGGATGACTGGCATCCCCTGGTCAGTCTTGAACCCGGTCTGGAAAAGACCATCGCCTATTTCGAAAAACTGCTTAATACCGGATAATCTTCATATGAAAGGAATCATCCTGGCCGGCGGTGCCGGAACACGTCTTCATCCCATTACAAAAGCGGTCTCCAAACAGATCCTTCCCGTTTACGACAAACCCATGGTCTATTATCCCCTGTCGGTGCTCATGCTGGCCGGGATCCGGGAGATCCTCCTGATCTCCACACCCGACGATATCGGCCTGTTTCAGGCATTGCTGAAGGATGGTTCCCATCTGGGTCTTTCCATTGAATATGCCGTACAGCCTGCTCCCGAAGGACTGGCCCAGGCATTTATCATCGGGGAGGATTTCATCGGGAAAGATCCTGTTTGCCTGATCCTGGGAGACAACATTTTTTACGGTCACGGTCTCATTAACACCCTGCAGGAAGCAGCCCGGCTGGAAAACGGTGCTACCGTATTCGGCTACTATGTCACGGATCCCCAGCGATACGGGGTGGTGGAATTCGACAAACAGGGCCAGGTGCTGAGCCTGGAAGAAAAACCAGCCTGGCCCAAATCCAATTATGCGGTCACCGGGATCTACTTTTATGACAACGATGTCATCTCAAAGGCCAAAACACTGAAACCCTCGGCAAGGGGTGAACTGGAGATCACCGATCTGAATAAGCTGTACCTGGGAGAGAACCGGCTGCAGGTCCGGATCATGGGAAGGGGAATGGCCTGGCTGGATACCGGCACCCACGACAGCCTGCTGCAGGCATCCAATTATATCCATACCATAGAAAAGAGGCAGGGCCTGAAGATCTCCTGTGTGGAGGAGATCGCTTACAAAATGGGTTATATCAAAAAAGAACAGCTGCTTTCGCTGGCCCGGGAGCTGGAAAAAAGTGCTTACGGGGATTACCTTTTCGGAATAGCGGACGAAAGAACATTCACATCAAATATTGAATGATCATCCATGGAACTGAGAGAGACAGGCATCGGGGGACTGATCATCGTGGAACCTATGGTACATGGTGACAGGCGTGGGTATTTCATGGAAACATACCACCAGAACCGTCTGGATAAGCAGGGGATCCGTCACCGTTTTGTGCAGGACAACGAGTCCCGTTCGGTGTGCGGAGTGATCCGGGGATTGCATTTCCAGAAAGACCCGCATGCACAGGCCAAGCTGATCCGGGTCACCGAAGGAGTTATCTATGATGTGGCGGTGGATATTCGTCCCTCCTCCCCCACATTCGGAAAATGGTACGGAATAGAGCTGAGCAAGGAAAATCACCTGCAGTTGCTGGTGCCCCGTGGATTTGCACACGGTTTTTCGGTCCTTTCAGAACATGCGACCCTCTTCTATAAATGCGATGCCTACTATCATCCCGAATCTGAATCAGGGATCAGGTATGATGATCCTGACCTTCAGATCGACTGGAAGGTCAGTACGGCGGAAGCCATTGTCTCATCCAAGGACAGGCATCTGCCCTATTTCAAGGAACTATCTTTTCAACCCGGATCATGAGTAAAGTACTGGTTACAGGCGCAGATGGTCAGCTGGGAAGGGAAATTCAGAAACTACAGAACCATTACGCCCAGGAATTTGTTTTTACGGATGTGAAGGACCTGGATATCACCGACCGGCAAAAGATCCGCGATTATCTTTCCTCCGGTACCCCTTCCTACATCATCAACTGCGCAGCTTACACCGATGTGGATGGTGCGGAAGAGGAACCCGAAAAAGCCAGGATCCTGAACAGGGATGCAGTTGAGAACCTGAGAGAATCCCTGGAATCGTTTCCGGAGATCAGGCTCTTCCATATCTCCACCGATTATGTATTCGGGGGGACGGGGCATCTCCCTTTGAAAGAGGATGATCCAACCTTACCGGAGAGCGTGTACGGAAAAACAAAACTGGAAGGAGAATCGTTGCTGCACGGCCATTCCAGGGCCATTGTGATCCGTACTTCCTGGCTGTACAGTGTTTTCGGGAAAAATTTCGTGAAAAGCATGATCAACCGGATGGACCAACATGATGATCTGATGGTGGTCTATGACCAGGTGGGCACTCCCACCTATGCGGAAGATCTGGCAGGTGCCATCATGCAGATCATTTCCGATGTGGAAGCAGGAAAATCTTCTTTTGTACCGGGAGTATTTCATTATTCCAATGAAGGCGTGTGCAGCTGGTATGACCTGGCCATAGAGATCTGCAGGCTGATACACTGCAGAGGTCTTATCCTGCCCATTGAAACCTCTGACTATCCCCGGCCGGCCCAACGTCCGGCTTACTCGGTACTGAATAAATCAAAGATCAAAAATACTTACCGGGTGAAAATCCCATACTGGAGGGAGAGCCTGGAAAGGTGTGTTAATCAACTGATATAAACTATGTGACCCTATGGAGAAGAAAGAGATCCTTTCATTGGTAAAAGAGAAGGCCACCAACTGGCTGAACAGCCCTATCGACGAAGACACCCGGGAGGAGATCAGGAAAATGATGGATAAGGATGAAGATGAACTGATCGAAAGCTTCTACAGGGACCTGGAATTCGGCACCGGCGGACTCCGAGGCATCATGGGAGTGGGAACGAACCGCATGAATATCTACACGGTAGGGATGGCCACCCAGGGCTTATGCAACTACATGCTGAAACAATTCAGGGACCGCGATCGGATCAGTGTGGTGATTTCTCACGACTGCCGCAATCACAGCCGCCGGTTCGCGGAGATCACCGCCCGTATCTGCCTGGCTAACGGCATCAGTGCATATTTGTTCGAAGATCTCCGCCCCACCCCGGAGCTCAGCTTTGCCATCCGCCACCTCGGATGCCAGAGCGGTGTGATGATCACCGCATCCCATAATCCGAAGGAATATAACGGTTATAAGGTATACTGGGAGGACGGCGGACAGATTATTCATCCCCACGATACCAGCATTATCGAAGAGGTTCAGCAGATCAAATCCATCGGTGAAGTAAATTTCGAAGGCGACCGGGATTCCATCATCAAACTGGGCGAAGAGATCGACAGGCTCTATATCGAGGAAGTGGCAAAACTATCCCTGAATCCCGGGATCATCCGGAAGCATCCGGACGTGAAGATCGTCTACACTCCCATCCATGGAACCGGGGTGAAGATGGTCCCCCTTGCCCTGAAAAAGATGGGCTTCAAGAACATCTATCATGTTCCTGAACAGGACGTGGTGGACGGGAATTTCCCCACAGTGGTCTCTCCCAATCCCGAGGAACCTGCAGCCCTTGATCTGGCCCTGAAGAAAGCGGACGAAGAGGGAGCCGATCTGGTCATGGGTACCGACCCGGATGCGGACCGGGTAGGAATTGCCGTGAGGGATCAAAATGGGAAACTGGTCCTGCTGAATGGAAACCAGACCGCAGCATTGCTGACCTATTACCTGCTTTCCCAATGGAAGGAAAGGGGAAAGCTGACGGGGAAAGAATACATCGCCAAGACCATCGTAACCACCGAGCTGATGGCGGAGATGGCCGGCCATTACCGGGTCCCCTGTGATGATGTGCTCACCGGGTTCAAATATATCGCCGATATCATCAAAAGGAAAGAAGGGGAAATGACTTTTATCTGCGGGGGAGAGGAAAGCTATGGTTTCATGGTGGGGGAATTCGTCAGGGACAAAGATGCCGTATCGTCCTGTGCCATGATTGCCGAACTGGCGACCTGGGCCCGCAGCCGGGGGAAAAACCTCCATGACGTGCTGCTGGATATCTATCAGCAATTCTCCTTTTACCTGGAATCTGTCACCAATATGGTGAAGGAAGGGAAATCCGGAGCCGAGGAGATCCAGCAGATGATGGCCGGTTTCAGGAAAAATCCCCCGGTGAGCCTGAACGGTTCGGAGGTGACCGTGATCCATGATTACCTGGAACAGGAAACCCTGGATAAGGCCACCGGAAAACGTACACTGATCGATCTGCCCAGTTCCAACGTGCTTCAGTTCCTTCTGAAAGACGGGAGCAAGATCTCCATCCGTCCTTCCGGAACCGAGCCCAAGATCAAATTCTATTTCAGTGTCTATGAGAAACTGGAAACCAGGGAAAAATACGAAGAAGTGAGGCAGATGCTGGAAACACGCATCGATAACATGAAAAGAGAGCTAAAGCTTGTTTAATCTCCTGTTGAAAGTAAAGCATGGCGGAACTTCTGCTGGCAACTGTAAACGGTCAGCTCGTATTGCTGGATACTGAAATTCCTGAACCGGAAGTAGTTTTCCAGGCTGCTGACGACGAAGCGCTGATGGGGATCTGCAGGGATCAGGATTTTTTATTCGCAGCCGGTCTGAACAGGATCTATAAGTTCCAGAAGGATGATTATCAACTCCTGAAAAAGACCAGGGTATACAGGCCTTCCCCGGATTTTCACCAGATGAATACCTATGACGGGCTGATCTACATTACGGCCACCCGGCGGAACCAGATATGGGTATACGACCGGGAACTCCGGCGCACAAAAAAAGTAAAGATCCGGCCTCCCGATCCGCGCAGGAGGGTCAGATACAAAAAGAACTATAACCACATCAATGCCATTGTAAAGCACAAAGGTGATTTCTACATTAATCTGAACTGGTTCAGCCATCAGCAGTATGGAGACAGCGGCGTGCTGAAAACCGACCTGGAATTCAACGAAACCGGAAAATTCAGGTATGCCTGGGAATCCCACGATTTCCAGTTCGCCGGTACAAAAATGATGGCCATATGCTCCACCTCCGGGAAGGATAAGAAGATCATACATCCACACCGGTCAGGGCTGATGGTGAACGGGAAAATGGTGTGGAACCACAACCCGGACGATTCCTTCTGCAAGGCGCTGTGTTATGATAAGCAGCATATCTTCATCTGCGGCGGCCGCAAAGCAAAACGCACCAGGCGGAAGAATACCGACGGAATCATTTATGTACTGGACAGAGACACATATGAACCGGTCAGGACCATTGAACACGTGAAGCTCAGGGGTTTACGAGGTGCCATGGTCATTTAAATTGGATCGCTTCAAATTAGTGATTAGATTTGTATAAACGTGACATAGATCGATATGAAATCATACAGAAAAGAATTGTGGTTCGAGACCCGGACAAGGCGTGAACTGATCAACATCACCCCCCGGGTGGTGGAATGCCTGCAGGAGAGCGGGGTCAATGAAGGCCTTGTCCTTGTCAATGCCATGCACATCACGGCATCGGTTTTTATCAATGATGACGAATCCGGCCTCCATCAAGATTTCGATGACTGGCTGGAAAAACTCGCCCCGGAAAAACCTTACGACCAATACCGGCATAACGGTTACGAGGACAACGCAGATGCCCATCTCAAACGGACCGTCATGGGACGTGAGGTGGTGGTGGCCGTCACGGGTGGCAAACTGGACTTCGGTCCCTGGGAGCAGATCTTTTACGGGGAGTTCGACGGAAAACGCCGCAAGAGGGTGCTGGTGAAGATCATCGGGGAATGAACTGTTTGGCCATATTCACCAGGTAAAGGTGTTCCGAAGCCCTGGTAAAAGCTGTGTAGAGCCATCTCAGGTAGTCAATGGACAACATCTCATCGGTAAAATATCCCTGGTCCAGGAAGACCGATTTCCACTGCCCTCCCTGGGATTTATGGCAGGTCACCGCATAAGCAAACTTGACCTGCAGGGCATTGTAATAGGGATCGGCAGCGATCTTCAGGGCCATCTGTCTCCGGCTGGATGCCCCGGGATAATCTTCTGCAACCGACCTGTAGAGTGATCTTTGCTGCTCGTAAGTCAGCGAAGGGGTTTCCAGATCGATCACATCCAGCATCACCTTTACCTCCATTTCCACCCCGTCATAATCAGGGAAAGATATCCGTACATCGGCAAACCTGTAACCATGCACCTCTTCGGTTCGCAGCACCCTTTCCACCCTGAATATATCCCCGTTGGCGATGAAATCGATCCGGTTCCCGTCATCCTTCCAGTAATAGTTGTTTTTTACCACCATCAGCAGGTCTCCCGGTGACATCTCCTCCTCCCGCCACAGGATCTGTCCCCTGATCCCCGCATTAAACCGGTTGGCCCGCTTATTGGACCGGGTCACCACAATGGTTTCCCCGGTACCGTACCGGTCATAACTTTCACTGATAGTCTCAAGCAATTCGGCTCCGGACAACAGGGTCACATCCGGAAAAGAATCAAAATGAAATGCAGGATATTCCTCCCTGCTTGCGGTGATCAGTGTCCGGATGGCGGTAGCGTTGTGCAGGATCCCCGATTCCGCCGATTGCCTGATCACATCGGTCATCTCGATCTCCCGTACCCTGTATCCATGCTTCCCAAGCCTCTCCCGGCTCAATGCCGGGCTCACATCCAGCCCCACCGGGGGCAGCTGTGCCGTGTCACCCACCAGGATCAGCCTGCACTTCGATCCCTGTTCCACATACTCGAGTAGGTCCCGGATAAGATCCCCCGAACCAAAAGCAGAATCCGGTGAACGATCGCCGATCATCGATGCTTCATCCACAATGAAGTAGCTGTTCTTATGCAGGTTCCTGTCCACCACAAACTCTCCCAGACCGTCCTTCCCCGATTTCTGCCGGTAGATCTTCTTGTGAATGGTCCAGGCCGGATTCCCTGTATATGCGCTCAGGACCTTGGCCGCCCGTCCGGTGGGTGCCAGCAGGACACATTTTTGCTTCATGGACTGAAGGGTCTTCACAAGGCTGTTGACCAGCGTGGTCTTTCCCGTCCCGGCATACCCTTTCAGCATCATGATCTCCAAAAGATCTTCAGAAGCAATGAATCCCCCCAGCTCCTCCATCATTCTTATCTGGCTCCGGGTGGGCTGAAACTCAAGATTCTCAAGTAATTTATCAACGATGTATTTTCTCAGCATCCGCTTGAATAAATGGGAATGCAGCATGATTGTTTTGTTAATATGCTGCAGAGTAAAGATATCCTTTAGGTTGCAGAATTAAAAAACGGTTTTTACTGAGGCTTGTAAGGATAATAACTATTATTCACGTATAACATCGTTTTATAATTATTTTTCACATGAAATAAATATTTTTCACGTATATTTGAATGAAACATATTTCACATGCATGCCTAATGATAAACGATTTTCACGTGAATTAATAGAAGGAACCAATTTCTTACGTGAGATAAATATTTTTCACGGTAGGAAAGCACCTGAAAATGGAACACTTGTTGGATATGGTGCTATTATTGAATCATTATACCTCCCATTGCCATTGCCAAATACATTGGCTCTAATAAGTAAGAAACGCAGACAATATAAAACCACCGGATGGATTGTCTTAACACCACGACATAAACCTCTCGACACCCTGTTTAATAACCTTGTATTTAGCCTTAAATATGAAGGCATCAATCTTCTATTTTTTAAAAAACTATTTAAGGCTGTAGACGAGGTAGTTATCGAAGAATTAATTAAGAAGGAACCATTGAGCCAGTTTAGTCGAAAGATATGGTTTCTATATGAATGGCTAACAGAGAAGAAATTGAATCTTTCTGATCTGAAAGAGGGTAATTATATTCATCTTTTGGATGAAAGTTTGCAATATACAATAGGGAAAGGTGAAAATGCTCCACGCTATCGAGTTAGAAATAATCTTCCTGGAACAAAAGATTTTTGTCCATTGATAAATAGGACTGAGAAACTGGAAGAATATATCAAACAAAAACTTTCAGATAAAATTACCGGTTTAGTAAGAAATGTTCATAATGATATACTCTTGAGGACTTCGGCCTTTCTATTACTGAAAGACTCTAAGGCCTCATTTAATATTGAAGGTGAAACTCCCTCTAATAAACGTGCAAACAGATGGGGTAAAGTGATTGGTCAAGCTGGTAATCGCCAATTATCAAAAGATGAATTATTACGTCTTCAGCAAATTGTAATTGAGAATAGCAGGTTCATACAGATGGGTTTTAGAAAACAGGGAGGATTTGTTGGAGAACATGATAGAAGTACCGGTGAACCTATTCCGGAACATATATCAGCACGATGGCAGGATCTGAACAGACTGTTGGATGGATTAATAGAAACTGATTCCAAATTGGAGAAGTCAGAATTCCACCCTGTTTTAACTGCTACTGTGATTGCATTTGGATTTGCATTTATCCATCCATTTGTTGATGGGAATGGCAGGATTCACAGGTATCTTATACATCATACACTGGCAAAGAGTAAGTTTACGCCTCAGGGAATAATATTTCCGGTATCAGCTGCAATTTTAGAACGGATTGATGACTATCGAAAAGTTCTTGAAAGCTATTCACATCCACTCCTTGACTACATTGAATGGGAGACAACACAGGATCATAATGTCAAAGTTTTAAATGAAACTGCTGATTATTACAAATACTATGATGCAACGCTACAAGCAGAATTCCTATTTGATTGCATTGATTATACAATAGGGACTATTATCCCGGCAGAAATTTTATACCTTCAGAATTATGATCAAATGAAGGTATGGCTAGATGATAATTTTGAAATGCCGGATAAAATGGTGGCCCTTTTGATAAGATTCATGGATCAAAATAACGGACAACTATCGAATAGAGCTAAAAATAATGAATTTAAGGAATTAACATCAGATGAAATAAAAGAAATAGAGAAGCAATATCATAACATTTTCCTGACTAAATGATCAATTATGCACTTGGTCCTGTCTGCGAATCAATCCAGCAAATATACTCTCAATAAAAAGGTTATTTACGTCCAAAACAATAATACATAATATATATTTTTTGCTAAATTTGTCCGCAAACTTATTAAACGCAAATACCCCATGAGAAAAGTAATCCAGGTTCTGTTTGCCCTTATCATCATCGGACTCGGATATCTGATTGTTGAGAGTATCATGGAACCGATCCGTTTCCAGAATGAGGTAACCCAGCGCGAAAGAGCCACCATCGACCGGCTGATCGACATTCGGGAAGCCCAGAAAGCATACAAAGATGTTTATAAACGATATACCGCCAGTTTCGATACGCTCATCGATTTCCTCAGGTCCGATTCATTCACCATCACCAGGGCCATCGGCACCATCCCCGAGGAATGGCTGGAAGAGTATGGTCTGGAAGAAGCCAGGCAAAGGGCGATCAACGAAAGGATCATTGTGCGTGAGACCACCAAGATCTCTGTGAAGGATTCACTTTTCGGAAAGGATTTCGCTGTCGATTCACTCCAATACGTTCCTTATACCGAAGGTGCCACATTCCAGATGGAGTCCAGCGAAATCCAGACCACCTCCAACCTGAATGTTCAGGTGGTCGAGGTATCTGTTCACTATGACAGTCTCCTCCAGGGAATGGATGAGCAGCTTGTTGTGAACTACAAGGATGAGCGCGAAAAGATCACCGGATACCAGGGAGTGAAATTCGGGTCCCTGGAAGAAGGAACCCTTACGGGTAACTGGGAATAGTCGCCTGACTTTCCATGCAGGTCCATGGTATTATATCGAATACTGTTACAGAAGAAATCCGACTGAAAGGCCATCAATCAATCCGTTTTGCACCGGATGGATTTTCTGTTCTGGTTTCTGATGCAAGTTACCGGCCCGTTTTCCTCAGTCAGTACGAATATGACGATTCCGTCCCCCCAAACCTTTTAACCCGGGAGTGCAACCGGATCTTATCCGAACTGGAACTGCTTTCCTTTGAAGGGGAAACCGTTTTTATCGTGGATACCCAGGCTGTCACCCTGGTCCCGGAGGAATTTTTTGATGAAAAGCATGCCGAAGAACTGCTCCGGAATGCCGCCGGACTTAAGGAAAATGAGAGGATATACAGCCGAAAACTGAAAAGCCGTCCTCAGGTCATTCTGTATGCCGTCAGTGAAGAGATCGAATCCCTCAAAAGCTCCTTTCAGGAGAAGGTAAAGGTCCTCCATACCATGGAATGTCTTATTTCATTATCCGACCAGGTAAGGGCCAGCGATCACCAGAGGGGCGTGGTTCTGGCAGAGATCCAGCCCTATACCATGAATATCCTCATCATCATGGAAGACAGCATCCGGTTAACCAACCATTATTCCCTGAAGGACCCGGCCGATTTTATCTACCATACCATGAATACCATCCGGCAGCTGGAACTGGACAGGGAAAAGGTTCCCGTCTACCTCTCGGGCCTGATCCACGAAGACCACGAACTGTTCGGACTGCTGGGAAAATATGTCAGGAATGTAAACATCACCCCCTATTACCTGGAGGGCCTTTCCAAAACGGAGATGCTGCGGTACATGATCCTGTCGGAGGCCAGTAAATGCGCATAATCAGCGGTTCATACAGGGGAAAGCAGATCCATCCGCCCTCCGGGATAAAAGTACGCCCCACCACCGATCAGGCCAAAGAAGGACTGTTCAATATCCTGATCCACCGTTTTAACCTGGAAGAGCTCGAGATCCTGGACCTGTTTGCGGGCACGGGAAGCATCTCCTACGAATTTGCCTCCCGCGGTACACGCTCCGTGGTATCCGTGGAGATGGATCAAAAACTTTTCAAGTTCATCCGGAAGATCGTCAGCGAGCTGGAATTTGAAAATGTTACCGTGATCAGGGGGGATTCATTCCGTTACCTCAGACATCCCTCCCAGTCCTTCGACATCATCTTTGCCGATCCCCCGTTCGACCATCCGGACCTGGTACAGCTCCCCGATCTGGTTTTTTCCTCTGACGTCCTTACCGGTGATGGCTGGTTGATCCTGGAGCATCCCCGTCAGTTCACCTTCAGCGCCCATCCCCGTTTCCTCAGCCACCGGCGCTATGGCGGGGTCAATTTCAGTATTTTCGGCCGGGAGTGACCAATTTCCTTTCTGTTACGTTGTCCGGAGTCAACATTTCTCCATTGATGGAAGTCCATCCTTTATTCATCAATATTTTTTTGACATTCATCAACACCACACAATTCTTTATAAGAGGATGAGATGGTTCGGTTCACCAATTTGCCTCCTTGGTCAAGGTATTGCCATACCGGCCAAAATCACCTTGATCCCGGTCCGCAAACTGTGTATATTGTATTCATAATCAAAAAATTCAAGCCATGAAGAAATTTACACTATTACTCCTGTTTATTTTTGCGGCATATCTGGGCAATGCCCAGCAATGCGATAGTTATATTGAACTGATCGGGATCGGGATAACGGGTGAAAGCGAAGCCACCCTCACCATTGAAGATCCCGGAAATGTGGAAAAGATCATCGTGGAGGCCGTCCATAAATCGGGATTTGCTCCTGCAACCATTACATTCTCAACTCCATCCGGGACCGAAAATGTGGGGCCTGTGAGCCTGGGGTATTCAGGAATTGATCCATCCACTGTTGACCCAAGTACTTCAGCAAATGTTTACAGGACCGAACTTGCTCCAGGAGAATGGGTTGCTGTAAACGTGGGAGAAAACCCGGGATTCTTTTCCTTTGCAGCTTATGTCTTCAGGAAGCCCAATGGGGTCACCTCTTCCCGG
>JBNJEV010000015.1:0-70280 GCA_051746185.1 Bacteroidota bacterium | reverse complement strand
AGGGAATCAAAAAAGGAAACGAAGCGGTTCCAGGAGGATCACAGCGTCCAGGAGGATCACAGCGTCCAGGAGGATCACAGCGTCCAGGAGGATCACAGCGTCCAGGAGGATCACAGCGTCCAGGAGGACACGGACACCAGGAAAGTCAGGCGGTCCGATACTTCTTTCGGGCTTTCGGAGAGAAAATCCGGCCTGACCTGGGGAGGGGGGAACATCAAGGCCTCGGAAGCCAAAAGGGGTGCCCGGCGGAAATTCCTGGGAAGGTGACCTGGAACAGGTCTTGTTTATCCTGAAGGGTAGTCGTATCTTTGGCTGAATTTTAATCTTTTTTTCAACAGATGAAAAAAGCCATTTCATGGATTGCCATAGCCATGCTCATAGCCTGCAATCAGTCCTCACGGGATGTCCCCCAATACACCATCGAACAATTCTTTGACAACCTCTCCATCGTGGGTGGAAGCTTCTCTGCCGATGAAACCAGGCTTCTGGTCACCAGCAACCAGACAGGGATCTATAATGTGTTTGCCCTTTATGTGGACGGATCAGGAGAGGAGCAGCTGACCTTTTCCGAGAAGGAGTCCATGTTTGCGATCTCCTACTTTCCCGAAGATGACAGGTTCCTATATTCCAGCGACCAGGGAGGGAATGAGATCAGCCATATTTATTTGCAGGACCAGCAAGGGAATGTGACCGACCTGACCCCCTGGGAGGGAGCGGTTTCCAATTTCAGGGGATGGGCCCGTGACCGGAAGAGTTTCTTTTTTGCTTCCAACGGGCGTGATGCACGATATTTCGACCTCTATGAAATGGATCTAGAAACCCTGGAGCCGGTGATGATCTATGAGAACCAGGAAAATCTTTCCCCATCGCTGATCTCGCATAACAGGCGATACCTGATCCTCACCAGACCTACCAGTACCTCGAACAATGAAATGTACCTGAAGGATATGGAAACGGGAGAGGTCAGGCACATCTCGGAACACGAAGGGGATGTCACCTACTCACCCGAAGAATTCAGTCTGGATAACAGGGTATTGTACTACCTGACCAATGAGGGCAGTGAATATACATACCTGGCCTCCATGGAGATTGAAACGGATAACAAGGAGATCGTTTACCGGGACGACTGGGATGTGATGTATGCCTATCACTCCTATAATGAGAAGTACAGGGTCATCGGGATCAACGAGGATGCCAAAACCGTGGTAAAGGTCATTGAGATTGACAGCGGAAATGAAATCAGCATGCCCGAATTCGGGGGCGGTGACATTACCGGGGTGTCCATATCCAGGTCGGAAGAACTGATCCGGCTCTCGGTGGGCAGTTCCACTTCCCCGGGTGATCTGTATGTGTATGACTTTTCGGACAGCGATCTTCAGCAGCTGACAAGCACCCTGAATCCGGAAATCGACGAGGCGGACCTGGTGACCGGTCAGGTCATTCGCTATCCTTCATTTGACAGCCTGGAGATCCCGGCCATCCTTTACAGGCCCCATCAGGCATCTACACAAAACAGAGTCCCCGCTTTGCTCTGGATCCACGGGGGACCGGGAGGACAGACCAGGCTCGGTTTCAGCAGCATGATCCAGTATTATGTCAACCACGGGTATGTCGTTTTGGCCGTGAACAACCGGGGCAGTTCCGGATACGGAAAAACCTTCTATAACCTGGATAATCAAAGACATGGCGAGGATGATCTGATGGATTGTGTTTACGCCAAGAATTATCTGGAACAGCTGGGTTTTGTGGACCTGGACAGGGTAGGGATCATTGGGGGTTCCTACGGAGGGTACATGGTGATGGCCGCACTGGCCTTTCAGCCGGAGGAATTTGCCGTAGGTGCCAATATTTTCGGAGTGACCAACTGGATCAGGACCCTGAGATCGATCCCCCCGTGGTGGGAAGGTCAGAAAAAAGCACTCTACGATGAACTGGGGGATCCCTATACCGAAGATTCCCTGAGACTATACCGGATCAGTCCCCTGTTCCATGCAGAAAATGTCACCAAACCCCTGATCGTCCTCCAGGGTGCCAATGATCCCAGGGTGCTGAAAATAGAATCGGACGAGATCGTTGAAGCCGTAAAAAAGAACGGGGTCCCGGTGGAATACGTTGTATTTGACGACGAGGGACACGGGTTCCGGAAGAAGGAAAACCAGATCGAAGGTTACGGAAAGATCCTCGAATTCCTTGACCGGCATCTGAAAGAATCCGATGCATCATAACCGAAAATAATGGAGAACCTACCGGAAAGAGAGATCGAAAAATACGCCCAGCAGAAGCTGGAGGGCCGGAGCTACAGCGAAATCAGGTCACAGCTCAAAGAATCCGGGCTTTCCGATACCGAGGTCAGAGAGGCCATCCAGCTGATCGATGAAAAAGTACTTCAGTCTGAATCGGGACGGGAGAGCCAGAAACAGGCGCGCCGTGTCTACTGGACCGGGCTCGCACTGGCCGTGGGGGGTCTGGTGATCTCCATCGCTTACAACGCCGGAGTATTTCTCACCGGGTGGAACAGATTGATCGTATATGCGCCTTTTTTCATAGGGATCGTGCTGATGTTCTATGCGCGCAGGCTCCAGCGCAAACAGAAATGACAGATGATCTGTATGTTGCATCAGATATGCCTTGTCTCTTTCCTTATGCTTGCCACCGGATACCCGGAAACAGAAAATACCGTGCCGGGACCGCAGGTTTCCCTGGTCGTGTTCAGCGATCCCCATTATTACGATCCGTGCCTGGGTACCGGCGGAACAGCATTTGAAAGCCTCCTTGAGGGAAATGTGAAAATGATTGCAGAGAGTCGGCAGATCCTGGAAGAGGCCGTTCAGAAAATAATCCGCTGGGATCCGGACCTGGTCCTGATCCCGGGCGACCTGACCAAAGATGGCTCCCTGATCTCGCATCTTCGATTTGCCGGCTACCTGGCCTCTTTGGAGGAACAGGGGGCCGAAGTCTTTGTTATTCCCGGAAATCATGATATCCTCAACAGAAATTCCCTCGCTTATGTAAGGGATACCTTCATAAGGGTACAGAATGTGGATCCGGTCCGCTTTGAACAGATCTATGCACATTACGGTTACGGGGAGGCCATCTTCAGGGATCCCGTTTCGTTGAGTTATGTGGCTGAACCGGCGGAAGGATTATGGATCATCGGACTAGATCCCTGTATTTATCATCCGGGCCCCGGTCAGTCCCGGGGTGACGGGGAATTGCGCCCCGGAACCATCCTGTGGCTGAAGGAGATACTGGAAATGCCGGAGGCCAGGGAAAAGCAAAAATTTGCCATGATGCATCACGGGGTACTGGAACATTTCAGGGGTCAGAACAGATATTTTAATGAATATGTGGTCAACGACCACAGGAAGGTCTCCAGGATGCTGGCCGAGAACGGAATCCGGGTTGTATTTACCGGCCATTACCATGCCAATGATATCACCCTGAAGGAATGGTCTGACGGTTCTGTACTCTATGATGTGGAAACAGGATCCCTGGTCACTTTCCCCTGCCCCATCAGGAAGATCAAACTTGCAGGGGACAGTATGAAGATAGAGACTGCAATTATACGTTCCATTCCTTCCAAAAAGAATGACTTCTCTGAGTATGCAAAAGATTATGCGGTGAAAGGGGTTTCATGCAACGTGGAAGCATTTCTGCTGAGGTGGCATTTCAGGCCGGAGGATGCAGATCAGGTGGCTTTCCAGATAGGGCAGGCCTTCGCTGACCATTGCGCAGGGGATGAGATCCCCCGTGATCCGCCCATTGATACGAATGGACTGTCCCTGAAAGCAAAATTTTTCGTGAGTTTCAGGAAACGAATGGTGAGAAACCTCCGGAATGACCTGGCACCCCCCGACAACAACCTTACCATCGATCTCCGGACAGGCAGGTATTGATCCTCCGGACATTCTTTCTATTTTCGCAGTGAACCTGAACTTTTAAAACAAAGCAAATGGTGTATGTGATAAAGCAGTTGTGGATGCTGTCTCTGCTCATGACCGGGTCCGGGCCACTACAGGATAGCGCCACGATCAATCCGGAGAAAGCTTCCATTACGGAGTCCGTTTCCCCTCTGAATGTATCCATGATCGTTTTCAGCGATCCTCATTACTATCATCCGTCCCTGGGGACAGAAGGAGCGGCATTTAAGCAATATCTTGATTGGGACCGGAAACTTCTGAAAGAAAGCCCGGAGTTATTGGAAAAAGCGGTTCAGATGACACTACGTTCGGATGCCGACATGGTCCTGGTCCCGGGAGACCTGACCAAGGACGGGACACTGATCTCCCACCTTGCCGTTGCCGACCGGCTGGCAAACCTGGAGAAGCAGGGGGTTGAGGTGTTCGTGGTTCCGGGGAACCATGATATTTCCAACGGGCAGTCTTATGCCTATGTGGGAGACAGCACCCTCAGGGTGGAGAATGTGGATCCGGTCCGCTTTGAACAGATCTATGCTCCCTTCGGATATGACCAGGCCATTTTCCGTGATTCTTTTTCCCTGAGTTACGTGGCCGAACCGGCGGAGGGACTCTGGATCATCGGTCTGGATCCCTGTCTCTATAAATTCAACGATCCGCTCGGTCATGCCGAAACGGACGGGGAGTTCGAAGAGGGGACCCTCCGGTGGCTGACGGACCTGCTGAACAGCCCCGGTGCCGGGGGAAAAACCAGGATCGCGATGATGCACCACGGCGTCCTGGAGCACCACGCGGCCCAGGAGAGGTTTTTTGCCGCTTCCCTGGTCAATGACCGTAAAAAAATTGCCCGGTTGCTGGCCGACCATAATGTGAAGGTGGTATTTACCGGCCATTATCATTCCAATGACATCTCCATGAAAAAATGGAACGACGGTTCTGTACTGTACGATGTGGAGACCGGATCGCTGGTAACTTACCCATGTCCCATCAGGAAGGTGGACATTGAAGGGGACATGATGAAGATCGAAACGGTGCGGATCCGCTCCATTCCGTCCAGGAAAGTGGATTTTCAGGAGTATACCAGAAATTATTTGGAAGAGGGGATCACCGGGATCGTAGAACAGACCCTGCTGGATATGAACCTCCGACCGAAGGATGCAGAAAAACTGGGTTCCCAGGCCGGCAGGGTATATTCCGCCCACTGCGCCGGTGATGAGATCCCCCGTGATCCTCCCCTTGATATGGAAGGAGTCAACCTGAGGGGCCGGATCATCATGGGCTTCAGGAAGAAACTGGTCAGAGGCATGTACAATGACCCGCCTCCCTCTGACAACCACCTGGTCATCAACCTGCGTACAGGCACCTGTCAATAATATAAACATTCTTTCTACCTTCGCAGAAAATGGTTATGGTAGACCATGAAACCGTAAAGAAACAGTTCCCCTTTTTTGAATCCGGGCTCCGGCAGGAGCTTATAGAAAAAGGCACCTACAGGAAATTCCCGGTAAATTCGGAACTGATCAGGGAAGAGCAGTACATCAGGTCTTTTCCCATTGTGCTGTCCGGCCTGATCAAGGTGTGCCGTACCGACGAAGATGGCAGGGAACTCCTGATCTATTATCTGAGACCGGGAGAGGTATGCACCGTTTCCCTGATCTGCTGCATGGACCGGACCCGGAGCCGTGTGAAGGCTGTGACCGAAGAGGTAACCTCGGTGATCCTTGTGCCCGTGGAATTGCTGGACAGCTGGATGACACGGTTCCAGACATGGAAAGAGTATGTCATGCACGCCATGCAGCAGCGGTTCGATGAACTGCTAAATACCATCGAAAGCCTGGCGTTCATGAAAATGGACGAAAGGCTTGAAAAGTTTTTTCTCGACCGTTATAAATCATCGGGAGCCAAGGTCTACGAGGGATCCCACCAGGACATCGCTCATTCGCTGAACAGTTCCCGGGAAGTTATTTCGCGGTTGTTGAAACAGATGGAAAGAAAAGGACTGATCAGGCTCTCCAGGAATAGGATCGATTATAGCCCTCTGTGTGATTAAAGTTACTGAATTCCTTTTCCCGTTTCCCTTTCTTTGTGTCTGCTTAATTGGATCATTGCTTATAAAAAAATCCTAAATTTGATCTGAACATGAATTTCATCGAAATACATTCCTATGCCGACCTGGAAAAAACCCTTCAGAAAGCGGAAAAGTCTTTTTTACTCATCTACAAGAATGGTTCCGAACAGAGCGAGTGCGCACTGAAGAATCTCCGCCGGATCAAATCCGGGGACGATGTTCCGCTGTATGCGGTGGATGTAAACCGGGTACATGACGTTCACCCCAGGTTCGGGATCAGGACTGCACCCACCCTGGCCCTGCTCGTCCGCGGCCAGGTGGTGAACCTCTTCAAAGGCTGCCAGGCTCCGGGGTATTATGAATCCATCCTTTCGGGAAAGGGGGTGGGCGCTCTTAAGACCGGGCAGCCGAAAAAATCCAGGGAGGTGGTGGTATATACCACCCCGACGTGTACCTGGTGCAATACTTTGAAGACCTACCTGAAAGAGCGCCGGGTTACATTCAGGGAGGTCAATGTGGCTGCAGACAGTGCCCGGCTGGAGGCCATGGTCAGAAAAAGCGGGCAGCAGGGGGTCCCCCAGACGGAGATTGACGGACAGATGATCGTCGGATTTGATAAGAACAGGATCAGCCAGCTGCTTCAAATACAATAAGTTTAATTTTAATCAACAAACCTAAAATCAATTAAAATGAAAGAGTTACAGCCAATTAACCAGCATGTGCTTCTGCAGCTTGAAGAATCCGAGGAGAAGACAGCATCGGGTATCATCATTCCCGACACGGCGAAAGCCAAACCGCAATTCGCAAAAGTGGTTGCAATGAGCGGGATCGAGGACCCGGAAATTTCGGTAGGTGATGTGGTATTTTACAAGACTTTCACCGGAACAGAACTGGAGTTTGACGGAAAGGAATACCTGATGATGCCCTATGCAGACATCCTGGGAAAGGTTGTTAAAACAGATAAGATCTGATCTTCTATATGATGAAAAAACCAATTATTTTCCTGATTGTTTCAATCACTGTTGCCGCCGGATGTAACAGGGATAAAGAACAGACCATGAATCCATTCTTAAGAGATTATGATACTCCCTATGAGGTGCCCCCATTTCATCTTATCAAAAATGAGCACTTCATTCCCGCCTTTGAAGCTGGAATACAGGAACAGGAAGCCGAGATCGATGCCATTGTCAACCAGTCTGCCGAACCCGGCTTCGAGAACACCATTTCCGCGTTCGATCTGAGCGGTGAGACCCTCCGGAAGGTCGGAGGGGTTTTTTACCGTTTAAGATCGGCTGAAACCAGCGATGAGCTGGACTCCATTGCCCGCATCCTTGTCCCCATCACTTCTGCCCACCAGAGCAACATGATGTTGAATGCTGATCTTTTTGACAGGGTGAAGCATGTGTATGAACACCGGGAGGAGACGGATCTGACCACAGAGCAATCCAGGGTACTGGAAAAGATTTACAAATCCTTTGTGCGGGGTGGCGCCAATCTGGACGAGGCGGGTAAAGAAAGGATCAGAGAGATCGATGAGAAGCTTTCCATGCTTTCCCTGCAGTTCGGGGACAACCTGCTGAAGGAGACCAACGCATACGAGCTGGTGATCGACAACGAAGCCGATCTGAAAGGGCTCCCGCAATCTGTAAGGTCCGCCGCAGCCGAGGCCGCTTCCAGTGCCGGCCACCAGGGAAAATGGATGTTCACCCTGCACAAACCCAGTTGGATCCCTTTTGTTCAATATGCTGAAAACCGCGATCTGCGGGAAGAGATCTACCGGGCCATGTTCATGCGATGCAACCGGGGCAACGAATACGACAACAAGGAGATCGTTTCTGAGATGCTGGAACTGCGGATCGAACGGGCCAATCTGCTGGGATACCCGACCCACGCCGATTATGTTCTGGCAGAATGGATGGCCGGGGAACCGGAAAATGTATATGACCTGCTGTCCCGCATCTGGGATCCCGCACTGAAGAAGGCAAAGCAGGAGGCTGCCATGATGCAGGAAATGATCCATGAAGAAGGAGGAGACTTCCAGCTGGAATCATGGGACTGGTGGTACTATGCAGAAAAGATCAGGCAGTCCAGATATGACATCGACGAGGAGGAATTGAGGCAATATTTCAGTCTGGAGGCGGTGAAGGACGGATTGTTCTCTGTGGTGAACAAACTGTACGGACTAACTTTCGAGCTGAGAGATGACCTGCCGGCCTACCATGAGGAAGTGCTGGCATACCAGGTAAAGGACAGGGACGGTTCCCATGTGGGGATCCTCTATATGGATTTCCATCCCAGGCCGGGAAAGCGAAGTGGTGCATGGAGCACAAGCATCCGGAAGCAACACGTGAAGGACGGGCAGTTCGTTCACCCTGTCCAGTTGATCGTGATGAATTTCACAAGACCCACCGGGGATCAACCAGCGCTTCTGAGCTTTGATGAATCTGAAACCTTCTTCCACGAATTCGGCCATGCACTTCACTCCCTGCTTTCAGAATGTAATTACCTGACTGTTTCGGGTACTTCTGTGGCCCGTGATTTCGTGGAACTGCCCTCGCAGATCATGGAAAACTGGCAATCCCATCCTGACGTGCTCAAAGATTATGCAAAGCATTATCAGAACGGAGATCCGATCCCGGGTGAACTCATCGATAAAATAGAGGCAGCCGGCAAATTCAACCAGGGATTCGCCACGGTGGAATACCTGGCTGCTTCGATCCTGGATATGGATTATCACACCCTTGAAGATGCTTCGGGGATTGATCTCAATGCATTTGAAGCCAGGTCCATGGACCGGATCGGCCTGATCGATGAGATCATCCCGCGTTACCGCACAACCTATTTTCAGCACATCTTCTCGGGCGGGTATTCGGCCGGATACTACAGCTACATATGGGCAGAGGTCCTGGACCAGGATGCCTTCAATGCATTCCTGGAAACCAGTCTATTCGACCAGGAAACCGCTGCGGCATTCCGGGAACACATCCTTGAAAAGGGAGGCTCCGATGATGAAATGGATCTTTACCTGAAATTCAGGGGAAAAGAACCCACCATCGAACCCCTCCTGAGGGGGAGGGGCCTGTTGGATTAGTGGCGGCTGTCTTAAAAGGTTCGAACAAAGACCTGTGAGACTGGTTCGGCTGAAAGACCGGGGCTGACTGCAACATCAGACCCCCCGGCCTCTGAGAATGGTGATGGCCGTATAGAACAGGATCTTGAGGTCCACGAAAAGGGACATGTTCTCAATGTAGAGGATATCATACCTCAGTCGTTTGATCATTTCCTCCACATTTTCAGCGTAACCGTATTTGACCTGTCCCCATGAAGTAATGCCGGGTTTTACTTTCTGCAGGTGGACATAATGGGGTGCCTGTTCGGTGATCTTTTTAATAAAGTATTCGCGCTCGGGTCTGGGCCCGACCAGTGCCATATCCCCTTTCAGAACGTTGATGAAATTGGGGATCTCATCCAGTCTGTGCCTCCGCATAAACTGCCCGAATCTGGTAACCCTGGGATCATGCTTTGAGGAAAGCTCAGGCCCGTTTTCCTCGGCATTGTGATACATGGACCTGAACTTATAGATCCTGAAACTTTTACCATATCTTCCTATCCGCTGTTGTTTGTAAAGTACCGGTCCGGGAGAGGAAAGTTTTACCCCGATCACCAGGAACAGGATGAGCGGTGAAAGCAGGATGAGTGTGATCGATGCAATGATGATGTCAATCAGCTGTTTAAGGTTCTGCTGCCAGGCGGGCATCAGTCCATGGGTCACCTCGAGCAGAGGTGTTCCGAAGATCGTGGTGCTTTTCACCTTTCCGGTCAGAATATCGGTCATACTGGGTATGGCACTTACGCGTACATCGAACCTGGAAAGCCTGTTAATGATTTCACTGATCTCCCTGTGCTCGGACGGCTCCAGTGCAATGATCACTTCTTCCACCTCCCTGTCCTGCAGAATGGTTTCCATATCTTCATAACCACCCAGGTTCTCCATGTGATCGGAAAGCTGATAATGCTCTTTGTGATGGACATGTATGAATCCAAGGATCTCATGTCCGCTCGATTTATCTTGATCCTTGATGTCCCTGTAAACTTCCACTGCATTCTCATTGCTTCCGATCATCACCGTTTTGAAACCGATCTTCCGGTCATGGACTTTCCTGACGGTCGCTCCTGTAATGATCATCCTGGGGATCAGCGTCAGGGAAAAATGAAGCAGAAGCAGAGTGGAATAAAGAAGGTAATAATTGGTATAATCCACAATGGTGTCATCCAGGATCAGCATGAAAAAGATCACGGTCACCCCCAAAATGGAAGTCAGAAAGGTACGGATGAAATCATCCAGCCTGGAACGGCGAAACAGATCGTTATAGAATCCGGTGAAGTAGTAAAACATGATCCAGACCAGGGGCAATCCAATGGCTCCGGCCCAGAAGCGAGATCCGAGTGTGATGGGAATATCTATGCCGAAAACTCTCGGCTCGATCTGTACTTTCCTGAATATGTAGAAGAGAATCCAGGCTGCCGAAGCAGCCAGATAGTCAGAAACGATATAAAGCAATCGTTGTTTCCTGTGGTTTTTCATTCAAGCAGTGGCAGACCTCTTCCTATTATAACTTTGATCCTTATCAAATAATTGCATGGAAGATGAAAAAAAATGGCTGATATGTTTAAGAATATACCCGGATACTCTGCACAGTGCCAGGTTCACCGTTACTTTCTGCCACTAAGTGAATAATTACTCTTAAATTTAACCGGAATAACCGGATAACCGACAGCAATGGATGATTACAAACATAAGGGATTAAGAAAGAAGCTGGTAGACTCAATAAGATCAAAAGGCATCAGCAATGAAGATGTCCTGGAGGCCATGAACAGGGTTCCGAGGCACCGGTTCATGGACAGCAGTTTTATCAATTTCTCATATACAGATAAGGCTTTCCCCATTGCCGCCGGACAGACCATATCACAGCCTTATACGGTGGCGTTCCAGACAGAATTGCTGGATGTGAAGACACACCAGAAAGTCCTTGAGGTCGGAACCGGTTCGGGTTACCAGACGGCGGTCCTGGTGGAGATGGGCGCAAGGGTTTATACCATCGAAAGACAGCGTGAACTTTTCCTTCGCGCCCAGAAAATCCTTGGAGAGCTGAATTATAAAGCCAATTTCTTCTACGGCGACGGATACGAAGGATTGCCGGCCTATGCTCCTTTTGACAGGATCCTGGTCACCGCTGCCGCCCCGGAAATTCCGGAAAAACTGAAAGAACAGCTTGCTGTTGGCGGGATCATGGTCGTTCCTGAAGGAGACCGTTACGGTCAGAAAATGATCAGACTCAAACGAGAATCAGAAGAAGAGTATACACGCACCGAACACGGTTACTTCTCATTTGTTCCACTGGTAAAAGGAAAAAACAAATAAATGCTTACGATCCAGGGGATGACATTTAACTCATTCCAGGTGAACACCTACCTGGTATGGGATGAAAGCGGAGATTGTCTTGTGGTGGATCCGGCTTTTTACACAGAAGAGGAAAAAAGCAGATTTGAATCCTTCATTACCGGCAACAATCTCCGTATCAGCGGACAGGTGAACACACACTGCCATGTTGATCACGTTCTGGGAATCCATGATATAAAATCCGGGTATAACCTGCCGTTCCGGGCTCATCGCGGTGAAGTCCCCGTTGCAGCCAGCGCCCACCGGATGGGAGAGATCTTCGGTTTGGCCATGGACCCGCTTCCTGAAATAGACGAGTTTATTGAAGACGAGGAACAGGTCAGGGCAGGAGAGCATTCACTTCGTACCCTCTTTGTCCCCGGACACTCACCGGGAGGTATTGCTTTTTATGATCCCGACGGGGGATTTGTGATCTCAGGAGATGCGCTTTTTTCAGGAAGCATCGGGCGAACCGATCTTCCCGGGGGAGATCATCACCAGCTGCTCCATTCGGTCAAAACAAAGTTGCTGACCCTCCCGCCTGATACCACGGTCTATCCCGGCCATGGCCCATCCACCACCATAGGGAAAGAAACCCGCGAAAATCCTTTTCTGAATGGCTGAATAACATGGTCTCCGGCACAAAATTTCATTCCGGGTTTGACTATATTTAGCCTTCACAAACGGGAACAAACATTTACCTAAAACCTACACTCAGGAATGAAACCGGATATTTTCAGTGCAAGACATATGGGTCCGAGACAACCAGAGATAGAGCAGATGTTGGAAAAGATCGGCATATCCTCCCTGAAGGAATTCATAGAAAAGACCCTTCCTGATGAGGTACTGGACAAAGAACCACTGGAGCTTCCGGATGGCATCGATGAACGTGCTTGCCTGTCGCGTATGCGATCTATCGCCCGTAAAAACAAACAGTTCAGATCCTATATCGGTATGGGATTCTACAATTCGATCCTGCCCGCGGTAATCCAGAGGAATATTCTGGAAAATCCGAACTGGTATACTTCCTACACTCCATACCAGGCAGAGATTTCACAGGGAAGGCTGGAGGCCATGCTCAATTTTCAGACCATGGTCATGGAACTTACGGGAATGGAGATCGCCAATGCCTCGCTCCTTGACGAATCCACAGCTGCTGCGGAAGCCATGATCATGCTGTTCAATGCACGGTCACGCCAGGACGTCCAGGCAGACAAAACGAAATTTTTCGTGGATGATGCCGTTTTCCCCCAGACCCGGACTGTTCTGGAAACCAGGGCCGAACCGCTGGGCATAGAACTGGTTCACGGAAAATACAATGAATCTGAACTGAATGAATCCATGTTCGGATGTTTTCTCCAGTATCCTGCGGGTGACGGTGCGATCAGGGATTACCGTTCCTTCACCGAACTGGCCCACGGGAAAGGGATCCGTGTGGTCGTTGCGGCAGACCTTATGAGCCTTGTGCTGATCACTCCCCCCGGGGAATGGGATGCCGATGTGGTGGTGGGAAGTACGCAACGTTTCGGGATCCCTCTGTTTTACGGTGGCCCGCACGCCGCATATTACGCTACAAAGGAGTCTTACAAAAGGCATATCCCGGGCAGGATCATCGGTGTCTCGGTTGATATGAATGAAGCCCCTGCCCTCAGGATGGCGCTTCAGACCCGTGAGCAGCATATCAAAAGGGAACGGGCCACATCTAATATCTGCACGGCACAGGCTCTGCTTGCCAGCATGGCCGGGATGTACGCTGTATATCATGGCCCGGAGGGACTGAAAAGGATCGCTTCAAACATTCATTCCGGGGCCTCCTATCTGGCCAACCAGCTCGAAAAGATGGGGTATTCGGTCGTACATGAAAACTTTTTCGATACCCTGCTGATCCGGCTGCCCGAAGGGATCAATTCCTCCCGATTAAAAGAAATGGCGGAAGAACATGAGATCAATTTTTATTACCCCTCCTCCACCACCGTACAGCTTTCCACCGACGAGACAACCCATGAACCCGAGCTCAACGAGATCCTGGAAGTCTTTTCAAAAATCATAAAAAAAGCGGTCCGTTTCCAGGATCCCGTCGATGAATCCACAAGGTTTGATCCGAAATACAAAAGAGACACCCCTTTCCTTCAGCAGGAAACATTTCACCTTTACCGCTCGGAAACCGAACTGATGCGTTATATCAGGATGCTGGAGAGAAAGGACATCTCGCTGACCCAATCGATGATCTCCCTGGGATCATGCACTATGAAGCTGAATGCTGCAGCCCAGCTCATGCCGGTCAGCTGGCCGGAGTTTTCCTCCATCCATCCCTTTGTGCCTGTTGACCAGACGGAAGGATACCACCAGCTGATCAGCGAGCTGGAATACGCCCTCCGGGAAATCACCGGTTTTGAGGCCGTTTCTTTTCAACCCAACTCCGGAGCGGCAGGTGAATATACCGGATTAAGGGTGATCCAGGCATATCATCATGACCGTGGAGAAAGCAACCGGAACGTGGCCCTGATCCCCGCCTCGGCACATGGCACCAACCCGGCCAGTGCAGTGATGGCCGGGCTTCAGGTGAAGGTGGTGGAATGCGATGACCATGGAAATATTAAAACCAGTCATCTGAAACAACTGGCAGAGGAATACAGCGATTCTCTTGCTTCCATCATGATCACCTACCCTTCCACCCACGGGGTATTTGAGGAAAACATCAGGGAGATCATTGATATTGTGCATAAGCACGGAGGCCAGGTATACCTGGACGGAGCCAACATGAATGCCATGGTAGGACTTACCAGTCCTGCAACTATCGGGGCGGATGTCTGCCACCTGAATCTCCATAAGACATTTGCCATCCCGCACGGAGGTGGGGGACCCGGCGTGGGCCCCATCGGAGTGGCCGGACACCTTGTGGAATACCTTCCCACACATCCGCTTGTGGAAACCGGAGGCGTGAAAGGCATCAGCAGCGTATCGGCTGCGCCATACGGAAGTGCCGGGATCCTTCCCATCTCTTATGCATATATAAGGATGCTCGGCGGGGAAGGATTAACCCTTGCCTCACAGATAGCCATCCTCAATGCCAATTACATCGCTGCCTCGCTGAAAGATCATTTTGATGTCCTGTACAGGGGCGCCAGAGGATTTGTGGCACATGAGATGATCCTTGACTGCCGGAAATTTAAAAATTCGGCCGGCATCACCGAAGCAGATATTGCCAAGCGTCTGATGGATTACGGCTTCCATGCCCCTACCCTCTCGTTTCCCGTGCACGGTACATTGATGGTGGAACCCACAGAAAGCGAATCCAAAGCGGAACTGGACCGTTTCATTGAGGCCATGACGAACATCCGGGATGAGATACGGGATATTGAGCTCGGAACAACAGAACCCGAAAAAAGCGTGCTCAGGAACGCACCCCATACAGCCGAAATGGCGGTTTCCGATTCCTGGGATAAGGATTATGCAAGGGAAAAGGCAGCATTCCCGCTTCCCTGGGTCAGGGAAAACAAATTCTGGCCGCCGGTAGGCCGGGTGAACGATGCCTATGGCGACCGCAACCTGGTGTGCTCCTGCGAACCCGTTGAAGCATACAGGGAGTAACCCTGAAAATAACGATGAGAACTGCCGGGCAAATCTTCCTCCCCCTGATCTTCATCTTTCTGGCCGCTCCGGCTGCAGCACAATATGAACCGGGACAGGAAGAACTTTATCAGGAAAGGATGTATCTGCTTGAAACAGATACAGTCAGTCAGGGTGACAGAGATTCCCTGCTCTTCCGTCTGAACATGCAATATCTGAACGCCGTCAATGAGAGCCGGTCACCTTTCGAGGTGATCCCTATTATTGAGAAGATACTGAAGCTTGATACTACCCAGTACAACCTGTGGTTCGATCTCGGGATGGAGCATATCAAAATCCATCAATACCTGCAAGCGATAAATGCACTGAACAGAGGAGTGCGTATGTTCCCTTCCGAAGAGAGCCGCAACCTGGTCCCCATCTATATCAGCCTCAGCTATTGCTACCACAAGCTGGGCAGGCACCAGAAGGAAAAAGAGATCCTGGAGAAGGCCTCCGAAATATATCCGGACCATTCCGGGATCATCGGGAGGTATGCTATCTGTGCCCGCTCCAGACTGAGGCATACAGAAGCCCAGTATTATATCAAGCAGCTCACAGATGTTCTGAGAAAGAACGGACTGTCAGAATCCGACATCGCCTTTCACCTCGGAAAGCTATTCATGACCACAGACTACCTGGAAGCAGAGAAATACCTGAGGACAGCATACAGGCATGACCCTGACAATGTGGAAAAAATGGCGGCCCTTGCCTGGGTGCTTATCCGGAATGCCCTGAAGATCAAGGAAGGAATGGAGCTCATAGAAAAAGCACTGGAAACAGATCCCGATAACCCGGTATTTATCCACCAGCAGGGATACGGGATCTACCTGCAGGGGAAATACGAGGCCGCACTCCGGAATTTCCTCAAAGCCAGGGAACTCTATCCGGGTTTCAGCTACGAGCTGGAAAACCACATCCGCCTGGCCGAACAGGCCCTGGCCGAGAAGGAAGAATAACTTCCCCGCCACCTTACGGCCGGCAGCCGCAGTGAGCCCCATTCCTATGATTCCGCTTTCTCGGCAGATTATGTTTTCTCCACGGAATCTGCTTTCTCTGCGGATTCTGCGACCTCTCCCACATTCCTCGGGGAAAGGAACAGGAAGTTATCGCAGATGATCTCCGTGCTGTAATGCCTGTTCCCGTCCCTGTCATCCCAGGAATTGGTTGAGATCTTGCCTTCCACATAGAGCGCATCCCCTTTTTTCACATGCTGTTTCACGACCTCTGCCGCCCTGTTCCAGACCACGATCCGGTGCCATTCGGTCTTGCGGATCTCCTCCCCTTCCTTGTCCTTCCACACCTCATTGGTGGCAAGCGGGAAATTGGCCACAAAAGCCTCCCCGTCCTTTTCCGATACCCGGGGCACCTCGCCCACGTTTCCCACGAGAGTTACCCTGTTTACTCCGTATTTCATATTTATGAGATTTGGTTACACGGGTTAATGTGCCGGGGAGAGAAAATATCGCAAAGAAGATGATATTTTTTATCGCGCCATCTCCCCCGCAATCTCAGCCTCTACCATTCTCACGCGGAACTCAAGGGAGGTAAGATGGTTAATGGCCCAGACAAGCATTGCACCCTCAAAATGAATCTCTTCCCAGGAATACATATTTCCATCCCATTCAAAATCATCAGTATCAAGGTATTTGTCAATGAAAGCCACCTGCTGATTTTCTGTTATTTCATTAAGAAAATCCTTGTATTTATCAATGCTTTGTTTCAAATCCAGGGCCCTGTTCTCGCCAATCATCACATGGGAAGATACGTTCCTGTTGTCGTTCCCTTTCACCCTGTGAATGTCTATTCCTGATTCCTGACTGACCGCTACATCATTCTCTTTTGAAACTTCTATTACCAGCGCTTCCTTCAACTGGTTGATTTCCGCTATCAGATGATCGGTCTTCTCTGCAAGAATCTTGCCCGTTGTCAGATCCGCAGAGTCAAGATCAGACAGATGATCCTGTGTGCTTCCTTTGTAATAGGCAGCCAGCAGTGTATAATGATCAAACACAAGCGTTGCATCATCGATTACGGCCTTGCTTACATTCAGGGCCATTAAGGCGTCCATGGCAGAGATATAGACAAGCAGGAACAATACCAATATTAAGTTTTTGATGTTCCTGGCCCCCTTTTTGCCCTGGTAAATCAAGTATGCGGGCAGGAATAGAATAAACGGTATAATGATGGCTATCGTCAGCAGGATGCCGGCACCGGGCCAGTGCATGATCTTGAAAAGTGCCCCGACAAAGTTGATGGCAATGGTAATGCCTCCTGCAACGTATATAAAAGCATGCTTTCTTTCTGCCCGGTAAGCGCTTATGAGGGCCATCGGACAAAAAACCAGTGAAAAGAGGATCAGGGAAACAGAGATTATTATTCCTGCCCCGGGCAAATGATTTATTTTAAAAATTGACCCGATGGTGAACAGGATAAGCAGTACAATTCCGAATATATATATCTTATTTTTCATGGCTTCCTGGTTATTTTTTGTTGGTTTCTTCTGCGAGTATCTGCTGGCTACTCACATCTGTTATTTCTGAAACACTTTTCAAAAACTCCTTTTCTGCCAGCCTTAGTTTTATCTGAATAATTGTCAATGTATTCAGGTTCGATACAAAAGTACGATGTTCGAAAGTTGCATTTTCCCAGGGTATCTCGTCATCATCGGCGACCTTGACCTCAGATATGTCAAGCAACATATCCAGTTTTGAAGCAAGATCCGCAGCATCCGACTCAGATAAGAGATATCCTTTGTATTCTTTGATTTTCTCAGCAAGTTGTGATGCTTTGCCCTGGACGATCAGGATATCAACAGGAATATTATATGCATCTTTATTTTTAATCATACTGCAGTCAATTTCTCCACCTGCAATGGCTGCTGTATTTCCAGGTTCAGTGGCAATGACCAGTTCCCTCTTCAAATCGTCGATCCAGGATTCAATTTCTTCGGTTTTTTGATGGACTGAAGCTACAACTGCATCTCTCTCTAAAGTATTGATCATTTCCCGGACATATGCATTGTTTTTGTCTTTCAGATCATTCAGCACATTATCCATTTGTTTTTCGACCGCAGCGAATTCGGATAAAACATCCTTTGAAACAGTTAATGCCATAAAAGATAAAAACAGGATCGCCATCATGGAGGCGACAATTACAAATATGAAATGACCGCTGACATGCGATTCATTCTTATAGTGCGCAAACACAAACAGGGGAATAAAAATCAATGCAAACAATATTAGCCCAATAAGAATGATTATTCCTGCTCCTGGCCAGTGCATGATTTTGAAAAGAAAACCTGTAATATAGAATAGCCCGGCAAACAGACCCACCAGGTATGCAGCTCGTTTGCCTTCACCCTTGTCATCCGACATTTTCGCAAAGATGAGTGAAGGCAGGAATATGAATCCCAGCATGAATAAGCCCACAGCCAATGCGATGCCTGCTCCGGGCCAGTGCATCACCCTGAACAGGATGCCCAGCAGGAAAATGACCGAGGAAATAAGTCCGGACAACTTCATAAACAGATGCTTCTTATCTGTTTTGTTTTCCGCATTCAGCACATAAATAGCCGATGGAAGAAAGAAAAAACAGAGAAAGAAGAATCCCAGAGTTAGCATAATGCTTCCTCCCGGCCAGTGCTGTATTTTAAACAATGCACCCACTGCCATTAACGATGGAGACAGAACTCCAAAGACCTTCATAAATGTTTTCATGGATCTATAATTTTTATCAATCAATATTAAAGTCTCTTCCTGGATCTTTTTAAACCTGTTTATCCCAATCTTCGACCTGACTTTCTCATAGGCCTGCTTGAACGAGAGCCCTTTATCCATCTCCGCTTCCACATCACAGCAAACATGATCAACCAGGTCATCCAGCAGATGGGAATAGGTCACCTCCTGACGGCTGATATCCAACCTGATCAGCTCAATGTCACTTGGTTTTAACTGGGACATATTGCAGACCGGGTTTTGGTTGAAGGAGTACTATCAGGGTTTCGGCGTAATCTTTCAGTTCCTCTATTTTTTCTTTGGCAACGCTTTTGCCTTTTGGCGTTAGCTTATAGTAGATCCTTGTCCTGTTATTTACGTTTTGTGATTCTGTCACCAGGCTCCCGTCTTTTTCGAGCTTGTGCAGGACAGGATACAGCGCACCATAGGTAAGCTGGATCTTTCCTTCAGAAAGTTCCTCTACCTTCCTGGTTATTTCATAACCATACATTTTATCGTTCTCTGCCAGCAGTTTCAGTACGATCGACTTCAGGCTCCCTTTAAGCATTTCTCCCGGTACTTTATTCTTCATAATTATATATACTTTAGTTTTATATATACCAAAAGTATAATATTATTACGATAAAGTCAAATGTTTCTCATCAGGTTGATTCTCTCCGCAAGCTGCAGAGAACCTGAATTCGACGGATTCATTGAATTACAAATCTTTACCTTGAAATCATTGGACTGAGAATCAGTACAAATGAACTACACTCCAACGAGCGTCACCCGGTTTACTCCGTATTTCACAATTTTTCGGTTTCGGTTACACGGGTAAATGTGGTCTGGGGTGGTCATATCGGTCAGCCTGAGGCCACATTAAAATCCATAATATTTTATAAATTGATGAACCGGAAAATCATCTCGATATATTTTGGCTCTGAATGCTAATTTAACCTTTTAAAACCAGCAGCTTGATGATGAATGAAAGAAAAATAATTTCAGCGATTCTGGCATTGCTCTTCTGTACCGGAATATCACAGGGACAGGCCAACAGCAAGTGCGTAACCGAAACCATACCGAGAAAAAGCATGCAAGAAGTGGTGAATTACCACAAATGATCAATACCGTCTACTAAAGTCAGAACATATGAAATGCCACTTAAGATTTATTGCAGCAATTCTGCTTTGTTATGCATTCCCTGTGACCTCCTCAGCTCAGCAAAATGTACCCGTGGACATCACCCTCGATCGTGACGGGATTCTTCTAAAGGGTAAATTTTACAAAGCTGATTGTGAAGGCCTGTGTCCCGCGCTTCTCCTGTTGCCCGGAATGCCCGGTAACGAAACGGATGTGATCGGACTGGGAAAGCGACTGGCCCCGACAGGTGTCCACGTGATGATGATCAATTTCAGCGGTACCCATCAGAGTCAGGGCCTCTGGGGTTATATGAATGCTCAGGCTGATATTGCAGCCGCCCGGGAATTCCTTTATGATCCTGCAAATGCGGACAGGTTCGGGATAGATACCGCATCTATCTTTCTGGGAGGCTATTCATACGGTGGCGGCATGGCTATGACCTATGCCATCAAACATCCGGAGATCAAAAGGATCATCTCGATCGCCGGCAATGACTGGGGGGAACATTTCGAAGACTATGTGCGCAATCCCGGTTTGAAAGCTGCAATAGATGGTATTGTGGAAAGGGCAGTTTCTTCTGGGATTGTACGGCCCGGTTCGGGAGAAAGGCCGGAAGAGCTCCTGGAAAACGGGACCGGCAATCTGGATCCTGCACTGTACCTGAAAGAGAATGCTGAAGTGCTGGCCCGGAAAGAAATTCTTCTTATTTCGGGATGGGATGATGCCGGGGTGAGCATCGACCGGTATGTCCTTCCCCTTTACCGGGCCCTACAGAAGGAAAATGCACAGGATATCAGCATGGTGGCTTTCCAGGACGATCATTCCTTCAGAAATTCCAGGGATCAGATAGCCCGTGTGATCAGAGACTGGATCGGTCAAATTCAAACCTCAGATAAGTAAATGCCGGCCTTATTTTTCTTTTGCAAAGGCCCGTGCAATATCCTATTTTAGGGAACATGAAAAAGACCGTCATTTTATTTTTATCCGTTTTTCTGTTTGGAAGCTATACGCCACCTGGACCACAACAGAAAAACACTTCCTCTCTGAAAGGAGCATACAAAGATGCTTTCCTGGTAGGCTCTTCGGTCAACCGGTGGGTGATCTCCGGAAGAGCGGGGGACTCCCGGGATCTTGTGCTGGATCAGTTCAACACCATCACCACGGAAAATGCCCTGAAGGCAGGTCCGGTCCATCCGCGTCCGGGAGTGTATCATTTTGCACCGGGGGATGAAATCGTGGAATTCGGGCTTCAACATGACATGTTCATTGTGGGCCACACCCTGGTCTGGCATAACCAGACCCCCGACTGGTTCTTTCTGGATGAGAACGGAAATCCAAACAGCCCGGAGGAACAGATTGAGCGGATGCGCAGCCACATCGAAACCGTGGCCGGAAGGTATACGGGAAAAATAGATGCCTGGGATGTGGTGAACGAAGTGATCGGCGATGATGGCTCCTACCGTCCGACCAGCTGGGTCAATTCGGTAGGGAACGGTGATACACTGGTCAAACGGGCATTTCAGTTTGCCGCTGAATATGCTCCCGGTACGGAACTTTACTATAATGATTTCAATGCCTGGCGGCCTGCCAAAAGGGACGGGATCGTCCGCATGGTTAAGATGTTGCAGGAGGAAGGGATCCGGATCGACGGCATCGGGATCCAGGGTCACTGGGGGCTGAATTATCCTGCCCGGGAAGACATTGAAGCTGCCATTGAGGCCTATTCCTCACTCGGTGTGAAGGTGATGATCACAGAGCTGGATGTGGATGTCCTGCCGCTGACCAGGGAGGGACAGATCATCGGGGATGTGATGCACCATCCCCAGTTCCAGCTGCCCGAATTCAAGGAATACCTGGATCCTTACAGAGAGGAACTTCCCGCTGAAGTACAGCAGCAGCTGGCTGACCGGTACGAAGAGCTGTTTTCCATCTTTTATCAGCACCGGGACAACATCAGCCGGGTAACTTTCTGGGGCGTGCACGATGGCATGTCATGGAAAAACGGGTATCCCGTTCCCGGAAGACGGAATTACCCCCTGCTATTTGACCGGCAGGGAGAACCCAAACCCGCGTATTACTCCGTCCTGCAGGTCCCGGAAAGTGTGGATTAATTCTTAACCACACTGATTTTGTCGAACCAGAGCTTCCCGGAAACAACGGATTGATCCGGAGGAAGAACCGCCGGGTGCGAACGTATCATTCCCCCAGATCTATGGCCGCATTGACCAGGAAGATATACTCGGCACAGATGTCGATGACATATTCATTCTCCCCCCATAGAAAAGGCCATTCGATCATATTCTCCGGGAAGTCGGGTTTCAGGATCAGGATCCCCGGTACCACTCCACCTGCGATAAATGAATAATTCGCACGGTTGTTGCCGTAGGCCACCGTCTTGGAGCGCAGTCCCACCCCCGAGACAAAAGAAATATTTGAGTAGGGATGACAGCCATAAATATAGCTGAGTCCCCGGTAGGTATATTCCGGTCCGATGATTTCCGGGAAAGACCTGTTCAAAAGATAGTTGGTCTTTGCCCAGCTGATGATGCTTTCGTTGCCGGCCCATCCCCCTTCCCTGATCGGGACACCATAGGGATTCTCTTCCAGGAGCCCGTCATTATAAGTTTTATATTGCTTTACGAGCGGGACAAGTGCTTCTCTGTACTCCTCATCCATATCGGGCACCGCCAGGACGGCATCGACCATATTCCTCCCGGGCCGGTTTTCCAGTGCTTCAAAAACCATTTCCTTAAACTGATCCGCATACTGACTCTCACCTGTGGCCAGATAAAGCTGAAGCAGGGCACGGATCTCCGCTCCCCTTCCGAAAAATCCCCAGCGGCCTTCCCGCTCAGGTTGTGCCTGTTCGTCCACCCATGCCCGCCGGGCGGTAATAATGCATTCTTCGGCCAACACTTCATTGTATCCCCTCAAAGCCCGGCTGGTCGCAGCCAGTGCAGCGATGGAACTGTAACTGTTTGAAGGCATTCTCATGGTGAAGGCCCACCGGTCATCCGGGGTTCCGCTGTATTCTCCTTTCCTCTCATAAGTGGCAAGATCCGGATCATAGATCAGGTTGTCGGTCATGGTCGATCCGTCACCCAGATGATGGTACTGGTGCAGATTCGGGACAATGATCCCGGCGATCGCCCTGCCGAATGCCCTGTGCTGGGCAACCAGGGCCAGGGTACCATGTTCGATCTGCTGGAGAATATCAGTCTTTCCATCCGGGCGGTGTATATCCACATACCGCTGATCCTGGTCCACCATGGTTTCGTCCCTTCTGATGCTGAAATGCTCCCAGGATTCAACCAGGCTGATCACCGTATTGCAGTGGGAACCGGTACGGATATCAAAATCCCCGGCATCGAACCAGCCGCCGATGTTCAGTCCCGGGATCCGTTCACCCGGTTCATATTTTGTTTCGGTGGTATCTCCCATACGGTAACCGTCGAAATGCTGATGATTGACCGGTGCCTGGCGGGCATCATCCAGGTGAGCGGCGCCATGCCAGACCCGGTAGGCCTCGTTCACGAACATATGATCCATCTGCACCGGGAACCAGACATCCAGGGTCTGTTGCCAGCCTTCATCATATACATGAGAGCCAATGGGAAACGGTCCGGCCTTCTGATCCCCGTACTGAATGGTGTACAATCCCGGCTCATCCAGAGGAGAAAAATCAAACCGCCCGTATTGATACCTGTAAAAGTCTCCCCATATTTCGACCCTGTCCTGATATACCTCAACCCACGTTCCGCTTTCATCCAGTTTTAAAAGGGATGCCCGGTCAGGTGGAGTATCATTGGGATCCAGCTCGATCACAGCCACCTTCTCCTGGTCAGGGTCATATCCCACCTGGGAATATCCGATCACGGGCGGGCGGGTCCAGTCAGGAATGACCGTGGGAGTGATCCTCCATTCCACCACTTTCCCGGTCCGGTCCACCGGCAGGAGCGTCCGCACCACATACCAGCCGTTCTGGGCCACATTGCGGCCGTCGATCAGCATCAACTCACCGCCCGTCTCCGACTCGATCTTCACCGTTTTTGAAGGATCTTCCGGGGCCATGACCAGAACCCTGCCCCGTGCAAAGGGTTTGGGTTCCACATATTCGTCCCTTCCGCGGTCATCGAATGTGGAATGGCCTGCAAACTGGCCCAGTTGCGTTTTTTCAGGCATCACCCTCATGGAATCTGCAGGATAGATGGGAAAGATCCCGTTAATCCCGTCCATGATATAGGTCTTTTCGAAATATGCTGCAGGCAGGAACTCCAGGTTAAAACCGGTCCGCCCTTCCAGCCGTCCGGGCAACGGTTCATCGAGTGTCACACTGATGATGACGGCGTTCCCGTCCGGCCGGACATGTACCTTCGAATTGAAATCGAAATCCTCATATCGCAGCAGAATATCAACGCTCTGATCCTCCCTGTCGACAGTCCTTTCCTCCACGGTGGGGATCTGGTCCCACTGTTCGGGCGCGGGCTTCAGCCTTACCGCACCGCCTGTGGCGGTCCGTTCACCATGATGGATGAACATGATCCCGGCTGTCTTCTCATCGAAAAAGAAGCCGGTATATGCATTCTCAAAGGCAAACACGTTGAATCCACGCATCTCGAAATATCCCATGTCGTTGAGCTCCAGTCCGGTCTCCTGACCAATGGCTCCCTGCCGGCCCGGCACAAGGAGCATGGCCGATATAAAAAATAGTGTGAAGGTCTTGCTGATCATGACGGTTTAAAATTTGGATGATGAAACAGATTAAAGATATTGAAAATCGGCAGAAGTTTAAATTTTCGGTTCTGTGCTCTTCCTGGTTGCTGCCTTTTTGCCTTATTCAAGGATATTTGCAGAATCCAGCCCTGACAGGAAGATGGACATTATCATGAATATGAGGGGCCTGTGGAATGCGGCAAGTCCTGGTGGAAAAGCTGTGAACATCAGTACCCTGAATTTCCGTTTCAGATACAATCCTGTGGATGGAAATGATCTGTACCTGGTATACAACGACATTCTGAATAACGGTCTCCTTCAGGAGGTTCCCGATACTCCGCTCTCGGACAACCGTACCATCATGCTCAAATATGTGCATACATTCAGGTAGTATAGTTCAGGAGGAGATCACCTTTTCTGAGGATTTTTTTCAGTAAATTCGGATATTGTTGAACAATGTCAGGTAAATGTCGCCATATTGACGGGACAAATACGCCCATAAGTCGTTGTTTGTTTTTAAGTTAGTACATATCATTGCAGTAGAATCCCATGAAAATGGCCCAGCCGGAACTCGGAAAAAGAATTGCAGAACTCAGAAAAGCAAGAGGACTTACCCAGGAAGAACTTGTTGAGAAATGCAATTTAAGTGTCCGAACCCTGCAGCGAATCGAAATAGACATCAGATTTCGGCAGAATATCATTTTTCTGTCCATTCAAAATACAAGAAAATGAAACGCTGTGTATTGATGATAACGCTGTTGGTGCTGGCCTGTAATCTTTGCCGTGGAAACAACCCGGAAGAATCCGGGTTCCGGGCAAATTTGATCCCGGAGATGCATCAACCGGAACCCGGTTCGTATCACCAGCCGGATCTGGGGAAACAGGTTTTTGTGTTTGACCCCGGGATGAATATGGAACAGATCCAGGCCATCATCGACACCATCGCTGACAAACAAACCTCGGGAGACAGCGAGTTCAGCAGGAAGCGGTATGCATTGCTGTTCAAACCCGGTGAATATTCGCTGGACATCAGGGTGGGCTATTACACGCAGGTGATGGGGCTGGGGGAATTTCCCGGTGATGTGGTGATCAGGGGCACGGTACGATCGAATTCCAGGCGCAAGGGAGGAGGGCACGTTTTGACAAATTTCTGGAGGTCGGTGGAGAACCTGACCATCATCCCTTCTGTCAATTCTACCAATACCTGGGGAGTATCACAGGCTGCACCTATGCGGAGGGTGCATGTGAAAGGAAATTTGCAGCTGCACGACAATGGGTATGCCAGCGGCGGGTTTATGGCGGACTCAAAGATCGACGGGACGGTCGATTTCGGACCCCAGCAGCAGTGGTTTTCCAGGAACTCGGAGTGGGGTGACTGCTCGGGAGGGGCCTGGAACATATTTTCTCTCGGTGTGACCAACGCTCCGGATACCAACTGGCCCGATGGACCGTACACATCGATCAGCTCCAACCCGGTCAGCCGGGAAAAACCTTATCTGGTAATTGTGAATGATCAACTGCTGCTCAGGATCCCGGCGACAAGGATCAGCTCTGCCGGTCCCTCCTGGATCAACGGATCCGGGGAGAGGCACACCCTGAAGATCCGGGATTTTTACATCGCAGACCCGGAAAAAGATGGTTCGGAATCGATGAACGCGGCGCTGGAGAGAGGGAAGGACCTGCTCATTACACCCGGGATCTATCGGTTGGACAGCAGCCTGAAGATCCTCCGCCCGGGAACCGTGATCGCGGGACTGGGAATGCCTTCCCTGGTGCCCGTCAACGGCTCTCCTGCCATCGAAGTATCTGATATAGATGCTGTGACCCTCGTCGGACTGCTCCTGGACGCGGGACCGGTACATTCCGAAACGCTGCTGCGGATCGGTGAGCCCGGATCGGACATCCCTCACACCACTTATCCTGTATGGCTGTACGATATCTTTTGCAGGGTGGGCGGGCCCGCAGAGGGATCTGTTACCAGTTGTGTGGAAGTGAACAGCAACGATGTGTTCATCGACCACATATGGTTATGGAGGGCCGACCACGGAAACGGAGTGGGCTGGAACCAGAATACCAGCGATCACGGGATCGTCGTGAACGGCGACAGAGTGACCGTGTATGGTCTGTTCAATGAGCATCACCAGGGATACCAGACCATCTGGAATGGAAACGGGGGTAGGGTATACCTTTACCAGAGCGAGATGCCCTATGACCCTCCTTCAGTGGAAGCGTGGAAGCACGGATGCACAGGCGGATTTGCCTCCTATAAGGTTTCCGGACAGGTACAGACCCACGAAGCCTGGGGAGTGGGAGTATACTGTGTATTCTATGACGCCCCCATCGTGGTGGATAATGCCATTGAAACTCCCGCTGCCCTGGAGAGCAGCATCCGTCACAAATTCACCTTCTGGCTGAATGGCAATGAAAACAGCATCATTATGAACATCATCAACAGAAAAGGCGAGAGCGTGCATCAGTCCAACCGGAAGGCTGTCCTGAAATGATCTAAAATAATGTTAGGCATGGAACAGATCTCTGAAATCTTCAAGTCAATCCTGGATCCCACCATTGTGATCGTTATCCTGACGCTCCTGTTGATCCTGAATTCATGGATATTCAGGAGGATCAGGACAACTCCGTCGGACGGCAATATCACCAGGGGGTCTATCGCCTTTTTTCTGGTCCTGGTGGGGATCGTGGCCTTTATCCTGTCCCTGCCCATCGACAAATCTTTCAAGGGTCAGATCCTGAGTTTTCTCGGCATCATTATCAGTGCCGGGATTGCGTTGAGTTCAACCACCGTCCTGGGCAATCTTATCGCCGGCTTTATGAACAATTCCATGAACCGGTTCAGGAACGGCGACCTGATCCGAATCGGAGAATTTCAGGGACGGGTCACTAGAAAAGGGGTGTTCCATACGGAAATTCAGCTGGAAGACAGCAATTTTATCACCGTTCCCCATCTGTTCATTGCCACCAATCCGGTGAAACTGACCCGGAAAACCAATACGGTCATATCCGCCTCTGTCTCACTGGGCTATGATGTTCACCGTAACAGGATTGAGGATGCTCTGAAAAAAGCTGCCATGGATACCGGGCTGACAGATCCCTATGTATATATCACACAGCTGGGAGACTACTCGGTGTCCTACAAAATACACGGTTTCCTGGAAGACAGCAGCAAGTTCTTCAGTACCAGCTCTCTGTTGAACGGAAAGGTAATGGATACCCTTCATGAGGAGGGAATCGAGATCGTGTCCCCCAGCTTCAGGAACCAGCGAAGGGTGGATGAAAAGCATTTCATTCCCGAACGTACTGTTGAGAAGCCGGAAACCAAAGAAGAAACAGCGCCGGAAGAGCTGATATTCGATGAGGCGATCAAATCGGAACAAATAGAAAAAAAGAGAGACCTCTTAAAGGACCTGGAAGAAAAAAAGGATCAACTGGAAGAACAACTCAAAGCCGCAAAGGATAAGAACGAAAAGGAAAAGATCAAATCATCCATCTCCAGGATCGACGAACTGAAAGTGAAGATTGAGAACAATATTAAAGAACACATCGAAAAAAGTGAAGAATAACCTGCTTTGAAACTCAACCCGAAGCTGTTCAAAGGATTGATCAACCGGGAACAGGCACTCTACTGCCCGGTGTATTCACCTTTTATATTGCTGGCAATCGTTCTCACACTGTCAATTGTGTATGATTTCCATGAGATCCTGCAGCTCAGGCCCCAGGGGACCCATCAGTGGAGACAGTGTGACTGTCTGTCCATCACAGCCAGCTTTTACAGGGGAGATGCGGATTTTTTCCAGCCGGAAATTTACAACCTTCTGGGTGACAACCAGGGGAGGACCATCAGCGAATTCCCCCTGATCTATTATCTGGTATCCCTTTTGTGGAAAATCTTCGGGAGGCATGAATGGATCTTCAGACTGCTGAATTTTATCATAAGCATTTGCGGAATGCTTGCCATATTAAGGATATCCGAACGGGTCATCAGAGATTCATTCTGGGGATTGTTCGCGGCAGCCGTATTTTTCACTTCAGGAATATATGTTTACTACTCCCTGAACTTTCTGATGAATACCATCGCATTGAACATGGCTCTGATCGGATGGTATTTCTTCTTCCGGTATTACCCGGAAGGACGCACGGTTTACCTGTACCTGACCTTTTTCTTCTTTTTGATCGGCGGACTGCTCAAAATAACTTCTTTGTTGAGCTTCCTAGCACTGTGCTGTCTTTTCATCCTTGACCGGACCGGATCTTTCCCGGATAAATACAAAAAGAACATCTTCAGGAATAAATCCGATTTTATCATTCCTGCATTGTTGGTTGTCATCACGATCCTTGCCTGGATCAGCTATGTCCGGTATTATAATTCCATGTGGAACAAAAATGTGTTTCTGGTGGGGATATTGCCTGTCTGGGATCTTTCAAACCAGGAAATAAGGGAGACGTTCGAAAACATCAGGAAAATCTGGCTGGAGCAATACTTTTATCGTCCGCTGCATGTTTTCTTTCTCACCGGACTGCTGTCGGTCTGGATATTTCATAAAAGGACAGAGCCTGTTCTTCTCTCGATCACAACGCTTCTTTCAGCCGGCTCCGTATCAGTGGTCGTGCTTTTCTTCGGAGCCCTTGGAAACCATGACTACTACATGATTGATCTTCTGATCCTGTCTGTTTTTATTATGCTATCGTTTTTCTATTTACTGAATAACACGCAGTTGAAGACTGATATTCTTCATCTTCCGCTTACCAGGATCCTTGCGGCTATTATTGTCGTTCTTGCCGCCGCACATACCTCGAAAGAGATTGACAGAAGATTCAAAGGCTGGCATAACAGACGTCATCTCACGCAGTTTTACGGTTATGCCGAAATTGAACCATATCTTGATTCCATTGGATTAGGTCCGTCAAAAAAGGTGATTTCCCTGAACGATCCGTCCATCAATATTACCCTTTATCTGATGGACAGAAAAGGCTGGACTCAATACGGAACCGAGATGAAGGACAGCACCATGATTGCCCGGCGGATCCGGATGGGAGCAGAATACCTGGTGCATCACCGACCGGTTGACAGCCTCGACGGATCACACTGGAAATACTTTTTAAAAGGCGAAGCCGGCAGATTTGAAAACGTTATTATAAAAAGGATCGGCTTTCCGGACAATGTTCCCTCATTTTCTGATTCAATTGATCCAGCGCATTGAATACCAAAATCGAACAATTCGGTATCAGGTATGTTACTCGCATATCGCAGACCATCCCTGAAAATATGATCTTCTTTTCATGGTCAGCCCGTTCCCCATACCTTGTGAAGATATGTTTTCCGGAGCAGGACCAGGAACGGTCCGGGAAAAAATGGAACTGTCCAACGGCTGGTTTTACTCAATCGTGCCTCGGAAAGTGGAACTGTTCGACGGGAATTCTGATGAAGGCATTGGCCTTGCTCCCGATATCCAGGTGAAAAACCGGGTGGAGGAACTCTCAGCCGGAGTGGACCGGGTACTGGAAACGGCAATCGAAACACTGTCCGGAGAATAAGAATATTCACATCCCACACAGAGCTTCAGCAGGCTGGTTTTCTGGTCTTCAAAATATGGGATTCGCGTCATTTTTATTAACTTTCGCTATGTGATCCTCATTTGATGCAAGGTACGGGAACAAACCGATACTGATATAAGTCAGCACGCCCGGGATTGTCCTCGAACACCAATAAAATTAGAAATATGAGAAGACTGATAGTGATTGCAGTAGGCATGTTTGTCCTTTTCATGTCCGGTTGTGAGAAATACATCATCGAAAAACCGGATATCCCAACAGGAATAAGCTTTTCAGAAGATCTCCAGCCGATCTTTAACACCAAATGTGTTCGCTGTCACTCCGGTCCGAACGATCCTGATCTGAGTCCGGAAGAATCATATGAAGCACTCATTGATGGAGGATATGTGAATACGGACGACCCGGAATCCAGTGAATTGTATACCGTTTTGAGGGGAACCCATTCGGGTCGTGCAACAGAAGAGGAAAAACTGCTCATCCTTCAATGGATCACTGAAGGAGCTGAGAATAACTGAAAATAATAAACCTATTGTTATGAAAAAATATATCTATTTGACCTGTCTCGCCTGGTTGCTTGTCTTACTTTTTTCGGCCAACGTGTATTCACAGGACGAGGAAGATCCTCCCATCCGCCCTCCTTTTGAAACCATCAGTCTGATCGATAACCAGACCACGGTGAGTCCCTACAAAGGAACATTTGATTTTGAGATCCAGCACCGGTTCTCGCAGATCAAGGAAGTTGCCGACCTGTTTGGCATTTACGGAACTGCCAATACAAGACTTGCCCTGGCATATGGCGTAACTGACAGGATCATGGTGGGAGTGGGTACCACCCGTGACTACATGTTGCAGGACCTGGAGTGGAAATACAGCATATTCACACAGACCCGGTCGGGAAGAGTCCCTGTATCGCTTTCCTATTACGGTAATGCCGTGCTGGACGCGAGAGGAAGTGAATATTTTGGTCCGAAAGAGGAATACAGGTTCATCCACAGGCTATCCTATCTGAACCAGCTGGTCGTTTCCAGGAATTTCGCAGACAAATTCAGTTTCCTGCTTGCGCCCACTTTTGTATATCATAACACAGTACCGGAAGGCTACAGGAATGCCAACGCCTCCATCTGTTTCGGAGGCCGTTTCCTGGTACTTGGATTTAACTCCATCATTTTCGAATACGAACAGCCCGTTCTGATGCCGGAAGAAGATGTTTATCCGAACCTTGCAGCGGGAATCGAGATAGGGACCAGCACCCATGCTTTCAGGATCTTTGCGTCAAACTACAATGCCATCATCAAGAACCGGAGCGTAGCATTCAATGCCAACAACCCATTTGATGGTGATTACCAGTTTGGTTTTAACATCTCCGTAAGGTTCTGACATCCAAAATGAAAACCCCAACAATAATCATTACCGGGATGCATACCGGCAATAGCGCAAATATTTCTTGAATTCTTCAACTGTTTCATCTATTTTTGATAATTAACTCTCGTAGTTTTTCATAAGAAAAACCGTTTATTATGAAAACAGTAAAACTATTATCTGCAAGCCTTGCTATTCTATTCATTGGCATCTTGTTGACCTCCATGACCATCGACCAGCAAAAAATACCCGAGCCATGGGAGGTACCCGCCAAGTACAAGAACATGGAAAACCCGGTCCCCGCTACCGATGAAAGCCAGCAACTGGGTGAAAGACTCTACAGAAAGCATTGTGCTTCCTGTCATGGGAGAGAAGGCCTCGGTGACGGACCGAAAGCCAGGACCCTGGAGACCTTTTCAGGAGATTTTTCAGGAGAAGCGTTTCAGAGCCAGACCGACGGGGTACTTTTTTATAAAACCAAATATGGTCGCGGAGAGATGCCGGCCTATGAGAAAAAACTCACAGATGAGGACATGTGGCACATCGTTAACCACATGAGGACCTTCGCTAAAGAATAACAAGCAAATTGCATGGAATACTGTCAGGGTGTTAGCGCTTCTATGGAATTGGTGAGCAGCGCAATGACATAATCAGGATTATGTACCCCCAGGCTGCGGTCCTCTTCAACGGTCTTATAATTCAACATTGCACCCGCCTGATTGGCAGTCACCACCAGCGGAGTATCTGAACTGGCGTTCCAGAGCCCGGAAGCCTCGTTCAGCCAGCCATTATCGACCAGGAGTTGCCCCAGGTCACCCAGCAGTTCCCCCACCTGTGTCTGTACCCCGTTAAGATCAAAATCCTCGGCACTTTGATGACATCCGACGCAGCCATTGATATTATCCGATTCGCTGCCGTGATACTCGTAGGTCATGTTGAAAGTATGTCCACCGGCGGAAATACCTCCGTAAGGCACTGCGGCCATGTGACACATAGAACAACCTGCATTAACATGGGAATGGGAACCGGGATCAGGATAACTCTCGGAACCGGTGAGCTCATATCCCCCAACACCCCATAAGTTATTGGCCTGAGGACCGCGGTGCGGACCCCACCGGCTGGATATGATCGTCACATCCCCACCTCCCACGACAGGCATTGGATCTAATGACCGTGACTGATGACAGTTCACACACAGGTTATCCGCATCTCCCAGATCCACTGTTGCGTCTCCGTGCCTGAGATTTACGGCTGAGGTGGTAACAAGGTCCCAGTCGGTTTCATCATAATTATTGTGGATCAGATGACAGGTACGGCAGTTGATAGGAGCCGGATCGGATATTGTATTGGCAGTTTCAAGCTCTCCTGTGGCCTGGGCCTCAATAAATCCCTGGTGGGTATGGCACACCGCACAATCGGTATGGTTCCTGCCATAATTCCCCCCGGTCAGGTGATGGGAGCTCATAGTTTGCTGCTTTTTGGCCAGCAATACCACTTCATCATTATGGCAGATAATACATGTTTCGTTGGCATCCTCCCCATCCTGTCCCGGAGGTCCCGCCGGACCTACACAACTGCTCAGGATAATGATCCCGGCCAACAGCAGGGTGAATCCTCCCAAAAGAGCCAGGATTGATACATTCTTTTTCATAGCGTCCTGATTTTTACTTAACCTGAAACCAATGAATTATAAGTATTTTAAAGTCACACAGAATCTACACCTCTGTGTACAAGTTAAAAAATAATTCTGAGACCAGCCTATTAAGACTCGATCGTTTCTCAATATCCGGCAAATCGGTTGTACTATCCTTTGCAGGCGAGCAGATCAGCAGCGACGGCGGCTTGTTATTGCTCCGGGAAGGATAGCAGCGGTTTATGAAGATTGGAACGATTGAACACATGTAGAAAATCCGTACATTTAAGATCTGTTCGATAACGGGATTTTTGAAAATTCTTCTTTCCAAAGGGATTTGAAGTAGGATTGCAACTATTATGGATTCCGGATTCGAAAATTGATATTTATTTATAGTTTTGCAAGCTATGATGACGAAACCATCAGAACTTTTTACCAGGTTGATGGGTCATATCTATTGAAATACGAACCTTACGTATGGATATCAAAGGTAGAAACTTTACCCGGTTCCTTGAAAGGCAACAGCTTTATGAATCGCAACATGATACCAGGGCAGAAAGCAAGCAGCATGATAAAGGGAAACTGACCGCCAGGGAAAGAATCGACATCCTTTTTGACGAAGACACCTTTGAACAGATCGATACATTTGTCACTCCCCAGGGTACCCATTCAGGCTTTGGAAAAGTGAAACAATCCTTCGGGGACGGGGTGATCATCGGTCACGGCCTGATCAGGGGGCGACTTACTTTTGCCTATGCCCAGGATTTTACGGTAATGGGAGGTTCTCTGGGTTCGGTACATGCAGCCAAGATCATGAAGATCCAGGATATGGCCCTTAAAATGGGTGCACCCATGATCGGACTGATCGATTCCGGAGGTGCACGGATCCAGGAAGGTGTGGCCAGCCTTGCCGGCTATGCAGGTATTTTTTACAGGAACGTTCAATCATCAGGGGTCATTCCCCAGATCTCGGTGATCATGGGCCCGGCCGCAGGAGGAGCCGTTTACTCCCCTGCCATCACCGATTTTGTGTTCATGACCAACAAGACAAGTTATATGTTCGTCACCGGGCCCAACGTGGTAAAGGAAGTATTGAATGAGGAAGTGACATTTAACGACCTGGGGGGTGCAGAAATACATGCCAAAAGAAGCGGGGTCGCCCAGATGGTCTACGAAGATGAAGAGAACACCCTGCTGGGAGTGCGCCAGCTGCTCTCTTATCTTCCTTCCAATAACATGGAAAATCCTCCCGAGATGGAACTTTCAGAGGATGAGACCAAAGAGGTGGATGAAAAGCTCAGGGAAATCGTACCCGATGATCCGAACAAGCCCTATGACATAAAGGATGTGATCAACCTGATCGTGGATAAACGTTCCTTTCTGGAGATATCGGAGCATTATGCACAGAACCTGGTCATCGGTTTTGGGAGACTGGAAGGGAAAGTGATCGGGATCATCGCTAATCAGCCAAAGGTGCTGGCAGGGACCCTGGATATCAATTCCTCCACCAAGGGGGCACGTTTTATCAGGTTCTGCGATGCATTCAATGTCCCTCTGCTGATCCTGGAGGATGTTCCGGGATTCCTGCCCGGGATCGACCAGGAGCACAACGGGATTATCCGCCACGGGGCAAAAATGCTGTATGCTTTTGCTGATGCCACCGTACCGAGGATCACCGTCATCCTCAGGAAATCATACGGAGGTGCATATTGCGTAATGAACAGCAAGAACCTGGGAGGCGATTTTAATTTTGCCTGGCCCACGGCTGAAATTGCCGTCATGGGGCCCGAAGGAGCAGTGGCCATTCTTTTCAGAAAAGAGCTTCAGGCCTCAGAGGATCCGTTAGCCATGCGGAAGGAATTCGTCGCCAAATACCGCAATGAGATCGCCAATCCTTATGTGGCCGATGAAAATGGATTCATCGATGAGGTCATTGACCCGGCAAATACAAGAAAAAGACTGATCCATGCCTTTGAAGCGCTGGAAAACAAATTCATGAACAATCCGGCCAGAAAGCACGGGAATATTCCGCTTTAGAAGTCCAGCATGAAGATTAAAAGCATACTCATAGCCAACCGGGGTGAGATCGCCATCCGGATCATCCGGACAGCCCGAAAGATGGGGATCACCACTTTTGTGATCAAGACTGCCAAGGAGCCCAATGCCTGGTACCTTGATGAAGCCGATGAAGTGATCGATTTTACGGATTGCTTTGATGATACCCCCGAATTCCTGGATATTGAAAGGATCATCTACCATGCGAAATTGTACCATGTGGATGCCATTCATCCAGGATACGGGTTCCTGGCCGAAAACCCTGATTTCGCAAGGAGATGCGAGGAGGAAAAAGTCATTTTTATCGGGCCTTCCCATGAGGCCATCTACCGCATGGGTCATAAGACCATCGCCAAAGAACTCGCCCGAAAGCATAAAGTACCACTGCTTGCGGGGAGCCAGGGAACTGTTTCCAATCCCGATGAAACCCGGGAAGTTGCAGCCCGGATCGGATACCCGGTCATTTTGAAAGCTGCAGCAGGCGGAGGCGGTCGCGGTATGCGTGTTGTGGAAAGAGAAAAGGATATCGAACGTATGTTCAATCTTGCCTCCCAGGAGGCGGAAAAAGCCTTTAGCAATCCCGAGGTCTTTATTGAAAAATTTTTAAGGGATCCCCGGCATATCGAGTTCCAGATCCTTGCCGACCAACACGGAAACATGGTTCACCTGGGCGAGCGGGACTGCTCCATTCAGAGAAAGCACCAGAAATTGCTGGAAGAATCACCCTCACCTGCCCTTGATGCCAGACTCCGCAAAAAGATGGGGGATGCGGCCATCAGGATCGCCAGATCGGTGAATTACCATTCTGCAGGCACCGTGGAGTTCCTCCTGGACGAAGACAACCATTTCTATTTCATGGAGATGAATACCAGGATCCAGGTGGAACATCCTGTGACCGAAATGGTCACAGGGATCGACCTGATCGAACAGATGATCCGTATTGCTGAAGGGGAAAAACTTGCTTTCCGCCAGCAGGATATCAAGTTGAACGGGTGGGCTATGGAGTTCAGGATCAATGCGGAAGATGTACAATCGGGATTCTCTCCCAGCCTGGGGACCATCGAAAAGATCTCCTGGCCGGAAGATGAACACATCAGGGTGGATACAGGGGTCAGGGATGGTTCCGTGATCACTCCTTATTTCGATTCCATGATCGCCAAACTGATCATTCATGCCGAAAACCGTGAGAAAGTCCTCCATTTGGCAAGCCTGGCCATCCGTAAGTTCTGGATCAAGGGAACCAAGACGACCCTCGCCTTCTGCAGGGCTGTCCTACAGAACATGAACTTCAGAAAAGGGAAGTTCAACACTTCGTTCCTGAGTAAAGAGTTAAAGATCCACTATCATCATGAGCCCGATGAGGAAATGCTTGCCGCCTTCTTCGCCGCTTATGATTATGCCAGGGAAGTCCAGGAACACGAGGACAAACCCCTCTATGTTGAGAAAGGCAAGGAGATTACTCCCTGGCTCCTGAACAAACGATTAAGATAACTGATATCTGTTCATGGCACGTGAAGGGAAAAAAGCGAAAAAATCCGCGAAGCTCATAGCGCTCAGCACTGCGAGCAACAAAACCTTTGAGTTCAGGAATCCCCTGGAAAAGCGTGTAAAGTATAAAGGAAAACATGTGGACATCAAGCTTCGGGAAGATCCTGACGGTTTTTCCTATATTGTCTGGAAAAATAAAAAATACATGCTTGATGTGATCGAAAAGAACCAGAACCGCTATACCATCATGATCAATGGCGTCTGGCATTCTTTTACCGTGGAAACCCCTTTTTCACTGAAGCGCAGGAAACGCCTGGAAAAGGAAGGGGAAACTGCGTCCAGTGTTTCCATCGAAGCTCCCATGCCCGGGAAGATCATCGATATCCTGGTGGAGGAGGGCTCCGATGTGAAAGAAGGTGAACCCCTGCTCATCCTGGAGGCCATGAAAATGCAGAATGAAATATCCAGCCATGTGTCCGGCGTTGTTCAGTCCGTCTCGGTAAAGAAGAACGATTCGGTCATGAAGGACGATATACTGATCGATATTCAGAGATCCTGATCCCTGAAATCCATCCGGAAGAGCGGCGTATGGACGGCCCCCCCCGGTCCCGGCTCGCTGCGGTAAAATACCAGCCGGTCCACAAATACTTCCTCGCGGAAACGGTCTTCCATCTTGTTCATGCATGCATGAAATGTGCTCAGGTTTACCCTGCTCCGTATCCTCCCCAGGGTCAGATGAGGCCTGAATGGCTTTTTATCTCCTTGAATATCACAGGTTTCCAGCGCATTTTCGGTCATTCGTTTGAGCACTTCGAAAAGGGTCGGGTTTGAAAACCCGACCCACAGGACCCGGGGTTGACGCCTCCCTCCAAAATATCCCAGCCGGTCCAGCTGAAGGGATTGTTTTGCGGGTACCACCACGCTCCCTCCCAGAGCATTGGCGATGCGCTGGACCTCAGATGTTTTCGTATCTCCGAGAAATCTGAGGGTGATATGATACCTGGATGGATCCACCCAGCTGATTCTTTCGTCCGCCAGCAGTTCCATCAACTCCTTTCTCAACCGGAGAAATCGGGGGTTCACCTGCAAAGGCACCCCGATGAATGTTCTATATTTTCCATACATTAGCAATTACAAAACTATTTAATTCAAGCATTATGAAAAAGTTTGCAGTGATATTGTCGGGATGCGGTGTATTTGACGGAACAGAGATCCATGAAGCAACCCTCAGCATGCTGTCCATCGCAAAGCATGGTTGCAGGTATGAGGTCTTTGCACCCGATATCAACCAGCACCATGTGATCAATCATCTTACCGGCGATGAAATGAATGAGACCAGGAATGTACTTGTGGAGTCGGCACGCATTGCCCGCGGGAAGATCCGGAACCTGAAGGAATTCAATCCCGAAGAATTTGATGGCCTGGTGCTGCCCGGCGGATTCGGAGCGGCCAAGAACCTTTCCACCTGGGCCTTCGACGGTCCTGATGCCTCAGTGCATCCCCAGTTAGAGGCAGCCGTCAAAGAAATGGTATCCATGGATAAGCCGGTGGGTGCGCTTTGTATTTCACCGGTCCTGCTGGCAAAGATCCTGGGAGAAGTGGAAGTGACCATAGGGAATGATCCCGATACAGCACAGGCCCTGGAATCGGTCGGTGCCTCCCATGTCGTTGCCACGCACGGTGAAGTGGTGGTGGACTCTAAAAATCATGTGGTTACCACTCCCGCTTATATGCTTGATGCCACCATTGACCAGATTGCCGAAGGCGCTGACAACCTGGTAAAAGCGATGACCGACATGATGAAATAGACCGGAGGGAGGCAATATTTCATTTCAGGAACAGTTTTTGTAGAAACATCGTATACCCGGTGAGGTGGACTCTGTTGATCCATGAGGTGGTTTATACTTCACATATTATTATTGACAGGATGCATGTTGTGGCGTGCGGTCCCTCTTGAAGCCCAGATCGATACCACCAGGAACTGGAAGGTTACCAGGGGGGTGATCCGGGGAGTGGACACCATTCCGATGATCACTCTCCCGGAAATTCGCGTATACAATGCACGGGATTATGAATACCTGTTCCTGAAAAGAAGGTACAGAAGGCTGATCCATCATGTCAAAAAAGCATACCCCTATGCAAAGATTGCCGGAAGCAGTTTGAAGGAACTGGACCGGCACCTGGCAACACTGTCCGGTGAAAAGGAAAGAAAGGCCTATGTCGAACAGGCGGAAAAACAGATCATGGAGGAATTTGAAAGCCAGGTGAAGAAACTGACCATCACCCAGGGGATCATCCTTGTGAAGCTGATCGACCGTGAGACGGGGAGAACTTCCTATGAAGTGATCAAGGATCTCAAGGGAGGACTTACCGCATTTTTCTGGCAGGGGATCGCCCGGATCTTCGGGAACAACCTGAAAGCAACCTATGACCCGGATGGGCAGGACCGGGTCATCGAAGATATCGTCCGGGGGATCGAGGCCGGGTTTATATAAATGCTAGAACCTGATATTGGTGGAAGGCATCGCGTCCACGAGCTCCCTGACCTCATCCAGAGGAATGTTATTCCCCAGGATCTCCAGGTCCGTCAGGGTCCCTTTCAGTCCGGTAATCTCCCACGGTATTTTTTCCAGGTAGTTGTTGGACAGATCCAGTTTCCGAAGGTTCCGAAGGTTGGAAATCTCCGGTGATAACCGGGTGATTGCATTGTTGTCAAGGGTAAGTATCTCCAGGTTCGTCAATTCGAACAGCGAAACTGGCAGTTCTGTCAGTTCGTTCTCTCCCATATCCAGCTTTTTTAACTGATCCATCCGGAAAATCTCCTCCGGTATTTCACCGATCCTGTTTTCGGACAGGTCCACCCTGTCCAGCAGGGGAAGCAGCAGGATCTGTTCCGGGAATTCGGTCAGCTTGTTTCCGTTGGCATAAAAACCCTGCAGGTAATGGAGCTCCGATAGTTCCCCTGGCAATTCCGTAAGCTCATTAATGGCAACATCCAGGGAATGGAGATATTTCAGCTGACGGATATCGGGTGAAATGACTCCCAGTTTCTTTCCCCAGAGCACGAGTTTATAGACCTCTTCGGGATTTCCTGTAACCGCTTCATGGACGGACTCGTAACGCGGGGCCCTGTACAGTGATAACCTTTTCAGCACTCTGGAAGTGTCTATCTCAGGTTTCTGCGCCGACATGATCGACTGATCCCGACCTGTCCCCTCTCCGGATGAGTGATTGCAGGATTGGAATGCTGCGATGGTCACACAAAGGATCAAAACTTTAATTGAAGGGAAATAACTTTTCACCGTTTTAGTACTTTATCATGGATTTTCTGCAAATGTACATAAATGACCGGGGATCTTCCACAGATTAAAAGAGGCTGTCCGATCCGGCGAACAGCCTCTTTGATGGTATACTGGATTGATTTAATTCATCACCAGTTTGCCTTCCATGATCCGGCCATCATCTCCGGACAGTCTGTAAACATAGATACCGCTGCTTAGTCCTTCTCTGTCGAAACGGAAATACCCGTTCCTGATATCGCTGATGACCCTGACTGAACGACCTGACAGATCATACAGCGTGAAGGAGTAGGATGCTCCCTTTTCATTCTCAAACTCAACCGTAGCAACATCCAGTACCGGATTCGGATAAACCGATACCGAACGGGTGTAACTTTCCATATCCTCCATACCCACGAACGGATTGTTACGGGCATTGACATCTCCGAGGGAGAGGGTCCAGCCGGCAGCCCAGTTCACACCGGGAGCAAAAGCACCGACGTAGTCGACCCGCTCGAACCAGTCATTCATTCCTGCGAAGCTGGCGATGGAAAAGATATCTCCTCCGGCTGTAGGATTATCAGCAGTAACAACCGGGTCCACATCTGCTGTATTGCCGTTGTCAGCAAAAGATGCCGAGAATGCATCCAGTTCGGTCTGTGTAACCGTGTACAGGTCATTTCCGTCATCATCCTGCTCGGATACCACCTTAAAGATCCCGGCAGCCGTTCCGTCAGCCACATCGAAGAAGATGTTGCCGGCCAGGGCCAGGTTGCCTTCCGCGAAGCGGTCATATGAACCGCCGTCTGCACCGCGGAATTCAATGTCTATCCCCTTTGCCTGGCTGGCAAAGATAGAATTGTGATATTCACCCCCGGCATTGTCCCGGAAGGTAATGGTGCGTTTTCCTTCGGCGGCACCACGGCCCACGTAAGTCACATTGGAAAAGACCGGGTGTGCTATGGGGGTTCCCAGTTCGTTGGAAGAGGGCCCGCCATCGTGCTCGCCCAGGCGGTCGCCTGTAAGCGGATCCTGGATCGCGCACAAGAACTGGTTCCACCCGCTGTATCCCTCATCATAGTCATAGGAATCATCCGCACACCATGCTACCAGGATGTGGTGAAATTTCGGCGCTCCGCCGAACCATTCGACGCCATCATCCTTGTTGGATACAACTTCAAGATAGGAAACACTGGTGGCGGTCCCTGTGGCGCCCAGGGTGAGACCATTGATCTCGTTGCCTTCGCCGATATCGGTCCCGCCGTGACGAAGGGAGATATACTTCAGTGTACCCGAGTTGTCATCCTCAACATCGCCGCCATACAGTCCCCTGGTTTCACCAGTGGGGATCCCCTCGATGGCCTTGTCGGTTGTTCCGTTGTTGGTAAGCCCTTTACCAAGGAGTATCAGACCTCCCCACAGTCCGCGGTCAGTATCATTGACCGATCCCTGAAGGTCATCTGCCTCAGCAGTGAAGATGATCGGATCCTCAACCGTACCTTCGGCAATCAGCTGACCGCCACGGGCCACGATCAGTGCGGAAGCGTTCTCCTCCTGACCGGGTTTTCCTTTGATTACGGTCCCGGCTTCAATGGTCAGAACCTGACCATCATTCACAAATACGAATCCATCCAGGATGTAGGTATTGTTGGAGGTCCAGGTAACCGTACCGGTTCCGGAACCATCATCCTGCACGATGATCTCTCCGGCAGGACGCGGATCAGGCTCAAATTGGCCCAGGGACTCAGACCATCCGTACGCCCAGTTCTCATCGGGCTCGAAGGCTCCCTTGTATCCCACCCTGGAAAACCATTCGTCCAGTCCTTCCGGGTAAACCGGGTTCCCAACATCCCCTTTGGGGGTCGGGTGATCAAGGGTAACCTGGGGATCTGCAACGATATTGCCATTGCCGGCAAAAGAGCCGGAAAACACATCCAGTTCGGACTGCGTGACCGAATAAAGATCATTTCCTACATCATCCTGTTCGGAAACCACCTTGAAGATACCGGCAGCCGAACCGTCTGCAACATTGTAGAAAATGTTGTTTGCCAGGGCAAGATTGCCTTCAGAGAACCTGTCGTAAGATCCTCCATCGGCACCGCGGAATTCAATGTCGATCCCTTTCTCCTGGTTTACAAAAATGGAGTTGTGATATTCACCGGCGGCGTTATCACGGAAGGTAATGGCCCTTTTTCCTGCACCTGCACCCCGTCCGATGTAGGTTGCGTTGAAGATCACGGGATGGGCATAGGGTGTCCCCAGCTCATTGGATGATGGTCCGCCGTCATGTTCACCCATGCGGTCCCCCACAAGCGGATCCTGCAGCACGGCCCAGAATTGACCGTACCCTGAAAATCCTTCATCATAGTCATAGGAATCATCCGCACAATAGGCCACCAGGATGTGGTCCAGTCTCGGAACGCCACCAAAAAACTCAACCCCATCGTCTTTGTTGGAAAGCACTTCCAGGTAGGAGATCTCGGTGCCGGAACCACAGGCACCCAGCGTTACCCCGTTGATCTCATTGCCTTCTCCGATGTCCGTACCGCCATGGCGAGCTGAAACATATTTCATGATGGCAGCACTGCCATCATCTTCGACCGGACCGTCACCCTGTCCGTACAGTCCCCTGGTCTCCTCGGTCGGAATCCCTTCAATGGCCTTCTCAGTGGTGGCATTGTTCGTTGATGCCTTGCCCAGAAGGATCAATCCTCCCCAGAGACCTCTGTCCAGCTGGTTCACTGAACCGGCAAGGTCGTCCGCTTCAGCAGTGAAGATGATCGGATCCGAAGCCGTACCTTCGGCAATCAGCTGACCACCACGGGCCACGATCAGTGCCGAGGCATTTTCCTCCTGACCGGGTTTCCCTTTGATTACGGTTCCGGCTTCAATGGTCAGTGTCTGGCCGTCATTCACAAACACGAAACCATCCAGAATGTAGACATTGTCACTGGTCCATGTAACAGTACCCGTACCGGATCCGTCATCGATAACGGTAATTTCTGCAGCCCTGAGGCTCATGGAAACAGCCGACAAGACTACCAGCAGTGTAATAAATTTTTTCATGTTTTTTCGATTTTAATGTAAGATTCGAGTGTAAAATTGGGTTATTGAGGATGAAGTTGTATTAAAACTGGGTTATCTGTTTGTTAACTTTACTGTATCAAATCAGACTTAACGAATGCCATGTATTCACGTGATATTCAGAACATAAATGCTTAAGAAATGAAACTACCGAACGCTTCAGACCCGATCAGGATCTGAAAGCATTTACCAGATGCTAATTGATGGCATAGGTAATCCCGAAGGAGAACTGGCGACCAAGCTTATGACGGCGAAAATGGACTACTTTCCCGTTATTGAAGGATAAAGTCTGTTGATAATATGGATTGATCAGGTTCTCTGCACTGAACCTGAAGGAAACCCCGTTTTTCAGGTTCTTGCTGATGTTGAAGTCCAATTTGGCAAAAGGTTGCTCCATCACGTTGGGAATGGCTGATTTGTTAATCAGTACGATCTTCTCGCCGGAAACGTTGAATCCCAGATTGATATCCCATCCCTTTTCGGGATTATTGTAATTCAGGTAGGCATTGACGATGTATGGCGATTGTCCATACATGGGCCTGGTTTCGGGCCATATGTCACCTCCGTCGGGATTCTGTCTCGCCAGTGCAATATTTGCGGAAGCCAGTTTTGTGGAATCCTCCTTTACCAAAGATTTTACGAGTGTGACATTTGCCCCCACGGAAAGATTACGCAACTGATGTAGAAAATCAAGGTTTTTTCTGAGTTCCAACTCTAATCCGTACAATCTGGCTTTTTCAATATTTTCCACATGGATCTCAGGGTTCGCCGCTTCCTCCACATCCCTCAGTTCAATGGGATTCTTGAAGTTTTTGTAGAAAGCACTTGCGGATACCAATTCCCCCGAAAATGGGTACCACTCCCATCTGAAATCCAGGTTCTGAATCATGGTGTTTTCCAGATCGGGATTCCCCACTACCCGGTAATTTTCCTTGTAATTGTAAGAGGCATAGGGTGCCAGTTCCCTGAATACAGGCCTTGCAAGCGTTTTGTTATATCCCAGCCTCAGGTTCATATCCCCGGTAAAGGAATAGGTCATGTTGACCGAAGGAAGAAAATCTCCGCTCTGGAAGCCACCCGACCCGTATTTGTTCACATCCCTGGGATGCTCAATGGTATCGATCTTGTTCTCAATAAACACATCCGTGTATTCGTATCTTACTCCGGCCACCATCCTGAGCTTTTCCGTCATGGGAAGATCGAACATACCGTAACCTGCATGGACGGTCTGGAAACCCCGGTAACTGTTCATCGACTCGGTAGTCAGTGAATTCTTGTAATACAGGTAACTGGAGGAATCTGTTTCCAGAAAATTTTCGGGAACAAGGGCCGTGGAAGCCATCCCGTTAAAACGGATCGCTCCCTGAAAATCGAGTGTGTACTTGCTCTCATCCGAATCCCTTTCTTTATCAATATATGCATACCCGGCTTTGAATTTTGCCTTCCGCCCGGCAAAATTGAATGGTTGCGTATAATTGAATTTGGCATCCAGATTCGTTTCTGTCATGTACCGGTAAAAACGGGCAGAAAGGTTGTTGGGCCGCATTTCATAATTCAGGGGAGCTTCCCTGTTTTCGAAATGATCCGATTTGAAGAACCTCAGGTCCGGTTCATCCTGTGTTGAGACAATGGATGAGACCATCCAGTCGAACGTGCCGTTGCCTGTCCAGGGAAAGACATGCTTCCCCTTGGCCTGGTAGGACTGAATTGATCTTTCCAGCCAGCCCAGGGCCTTTTCCTCCACATCATAGGTATCCGGATCGGTGGTCCTGCCCTGATTAAAACGGGAGGAAGCATCCCCGCTGTGATTCCTCATGAAGGTGAAGCCGATCATGTTGTTATTGTTCAGCCTATAGGATACATTCCCCAGGACCGACCAGATAGTGGACTCCACTCCGAAATCGTCGTTGAAATTCACCTTCAGGTTCGGGTTTTCAATGTTCAGCGGGCTGGTGGTCTTCTGGTAGTCACCACCCCGGTACATGACGTATTTATGGGAATAGTTGGCCGCCAGATTGAAACCGAGGGCCCTCCCAAAAACCTTGAACTGGTTGCCTGTGGAGAAGGAATAGGACATATCCGGAAGGGAATATTTCTGAAGGTTGTCCATATTGCCGGAGAATGACTTGTTGATCAGATCCAGTGTGTCATTGTTCTGGTACAGATATGGTATTTGCCCGTCTTCAGTGTACCTGTGGACGGCATCCGGAATGTCCCTGGTCCCGTCGTCCATCCCCAGCCAGTCTGTATTCCCACCTGAATAACTGAGAAAATCATCCCTCAAATTGGCCTGGGAATTATATCCCAGTTCGGCCGAGAATTGCAGGGTGAACCTTTCCGGAAAATCCTTGGTGAAAATATTGACCAGTCCCCCGGTGCTGGTCGCAGGCAGGTCAGGGGCAAAAGTCTTGTATACCATCAGGTTCTCGATGATGTTACTTGGGAAGAGATCCATCTGCACCGTATTTTTCTCCGGATCCAATCCGGGGATCTGTGCCCCGTTCAGGGTTGTGGTACTGTACCTGTCGCTCAGTCCCCTGACATACACATATTTTCCTCCCTGTACAGAAACTCCGGTAACCCTTTTCAGGGCAGCCGCCGCATTGCTGTCTCCCAGTCTCGAGATCTGCTGAGCCGAGACCCCGTCCAGCACGGAGGGCATTTTTTTCTTCATTACCAGCACAGCTGCCTCCGTCTTCTCCCTTGCCCGGGCCGTGATCACCACCTCCTGCAACTCCTGAGATGACGGGTTCAGGTTGCCATTCAAAATGACCACCTCACCTTCCGGAACCTTCACATGCTGAAACACCTGGGTCTCGTAAGAAACGTAAGATGCTGTGATATTCACAGTACCCGGCTCTACCCCTGTCAGGGAGAAATTCCCGTCAAAATCGGTAATGGTCCCTTTGGTGGTTCCTGTGATAAACACATTCGCCCCGATCAAGGGTTCACCAGTGGATGCATCTATGATCTTCCCCCTGACTGTTCCGGCCGGATGATCGGCCTGTGCGGTAAGTCCCGCGGAGCACATTGCAACCAGAACCATGAATAGAAATCTTTTCATTCAATACCTCTTTGTTTCTTTGCATTCAATGCAAAGAAACTTCTCATTTGTTACCTGAATGTGATACCTGTGTTATCACTATTTTAATTCTGAACCGTTCTTTAAGTTTGGTTAATACTTCAGGAAAATGGCTTACCCGGCGGATCATCGAGCGCAAAGCCTGTATGCCGGGAATAATCAGCCATTGTAATAAAGATCCCATCAAAAATACCTGCCGGTGTATGTTAAATAATGATGAAGTGTTTCTTAATAAATCTTGCTTTCTTAATGTTTAGTTAACCTGAATTCCGGACGTATTCTCCTGTGAACATTCGAGGGAGGAATTTGTCTTTTATGGCAGATAACAGAGGTAAATTTTTTCCATGAGCGATCCCAGGAACAGAGAATATACGAACGGGGAGATTACCGTCTTCTGGAAACCTTCCAAATGCATTCATGCCACCACCTGCTTCAGGGAACTGCTGGAGGTTTTTAATCCTGGCAGAAGGCCCTGGGTCAATATGGAAGGGGCCTCCACCAGAAAGATCATAGAAGTGGTCAACAAATGCCCCACCCAGGCACTGACCTGGAAATACAACTCTGACCTGTCCGCGGACAAGGAAGCATCCATAAGGCAGCAACCCCGGGTAAAAGACGAGGAAACTCCTGAAACACTCACCGATACGGAGGAGAAGCCCAAACCGACCAGCATAAAGATCATGAAGAACGGACCTATCATTGTGGAAGGGGAATTCAGGATCATCGGCCCGGATGGCAACGAGATGAAAACCATGAAGATGACTTCGTTCTGCAGATGCGGACATTCGAAAAGCATGCCTTTCTGCGACGGTTCTCACCGGAAAGTGGACTTCAGGGACCGGTAGAAAACCAAAAAAAGCTTCTCTCCATCTGCCCTCATTAAGAAATAATTTGGGTACATTTAGACAGAAATTGATGAAATGGTGAGAGTTTCATGGATAATACCATTGCTTTTCCTTGCTGCAGATGTCTCCTCTCAGCAAAATTTTGCCAGTATTTCATTCGGAACCAGCATCCCGCTTGCAGAATATTCTGAGCTGGGCGACCTTTCAGCCAATGGTTATGCCTCACCCGGGGGAACCATCAAGTTTGATGCCGGATACTTTCCCGTATCATATTTCGGGATCGGGGGTGCTTTTTCCTTCGGTTCAAATTATGCCGTAAGGGATTCCATGCTCAATGACATGATCCGCTATATGGAAGAGAATGCAACATCTTCCCTGGATATTCCCGGGAATGCCGATATCAGGTACGGTTCAGGATTCTGGAATTACATCAGCCTGTTTCTCGGACCCCATTTCTCTGTCAGGCCGACACAAAGGATCTATTTATATGTCAGGGCACTGGCGGGTGTAACTGTGATAAGGCCCCCTGATCAGGAATTGAACATTTCTTTCGATCAAACAGAAATAACCTCCAGGATGAGTGACAACCGGCTGGCTCTTGGTCTCACGGCCGGCACAGGAATACGCTTCCGGCTCAATCCGGCCATCGCCCTCAAACTGGGAGTGGATTACTTCCAGGGCAGATCCAGATTTGATTACGATTTTGACCTCTCAACGGATCCGGAAGAAAAGATCCCTTCCCTGGAATCGGACTTTCAGATCAGAACCCTGGAATTAACAGCGGGACTGGCCTATTCCTTTTGATTGTACAGGCAAAACGGAACCCGGGACGGAACCCGGGTTTATATATTCTACCCTCCGGATACGATCGGCCCGCCTGATGTCACATCAATCCATGTTCTGTCACATCTAAACAATAAGCGGTGATGGTACATGAAGAGTTCCTGCATTTCATATGGAAAAACAGGTTGTTTGATTACAATCGCCTGAGTACCACCTGTGGTAAGCCGGTTGAAGTACTCAGAACGGGCGAGCCCAATGATCATGCGGGTCCGGATTTTTTCAATGCCCGGGTCAGGATCGACGGACTTGTTTGGGCAGGAAATGTGGAGATTCATATGCATTCCTCCGACTGGAACAGGCACGGGCACCATCTGGATCCGGCCTACAATAATGTCATCCTGCATGTGGTCGGGGACCATGATTGTGAGATCACCAGCCAGAAACAGCGCCGTATTCATACGGTGGTACTTCATTATTCATCCGGACTGGAAACAAAATACCGTCAACTCAAGACCAGTGATCACTGGCTGCCTTGCGCCCATTTCATCCGTATTGCACCTTCATCTCTGATAAGAAAATGGCTTGATCGTCTTTATTCCGAAAGACTGGAGAGAAAATCATGCCGTATCCTGAAGACCATTCAGGAGTCAGACCGGACCTGGGAAGAAACATTTTTCCGTACCCTGGCTGCCGGTTACGGGCTCCCCATCAACAGCCTGCCCTTTGAGATGGTGGCATCCTCGGTCCCGCTGCTTCTGCTCATGGAACACAAAGACGATCGTACCGAACTGGAGGCCATTCTCTTCGGCCAGGCAGGGTTCCCGGGGGGATCCGCGCAGAATGGTCCCTATATCAGGACACTCCGGGAAAAATACCGGATGATCATGGATGGTTTTCCGTGTAAACCGGTACCATGGCATCTCTGGAAATTTCTCAGATTGCGTCCGGCGTCATTCCCGACACTCCGGATCTCTCAATTTGCATCACTTATCCACAGAAGGTTTCCAGTAATGAACGAAGTGCTGTCGTGCGGGTCCGTCACAGAACTGGAACAGATCCTGAGAACCGAGGCCAGTGAATACTGGAACACCCATTACCTGTTCGGGAAAAATTCTCCTGCCTCGGTGAAATATCTGGGCCGGCAGGCCGTCAGCACATTGATGATTAATGCGATCGTTCCCTTCCTAACTGTCTATGGAAACATGCAGAGCCGGCAGGACTGCAATGACCTTGCCGAAGAAATCATCACCGGGCTGAATGCCGAATCCAATGAAATTATCAAAAAATGGCGTACTTTTGGGCTGAATCCTTCTAATGCACTGGAGAGCCAGGCATTGATCCAGCTGCACGACAGGTACTGCAGGCACAGACGCTGCCTGGAATGCCCTATCGGCGCAACATTTGTATTAGAGTTATCACCATATCCACCGTAGGTTTCGAGGAGGTACACCCTCTGGATGAACAGGGTGTGTGGTTCACTTCTGTTCTTGTGATTTTCTCCATAGGCATATTTGCCTATGCGGTCACAATACTTACCCGTTTTATTGTGGAAGGTGTATTCAGAAACTCATTTAAATACTCCACAATGAAAAGAAGGATGGAACCGGGACCATTCGGGTTTGAGATTTCCGGCCACAATCATTTGATTTACTGGGATATGAAAGGAGGATATTTCTTGGTTAAGCATATTGTTTAATCAAAAAAAATAAATACCTTTGCATTTCAAAATTTGGAAAAGGTACTTATAAAGCAGAACAGAGGATGTATTTAACAACGGAGAAAAAAAAAGAAATATTCAGGAAATACGGTAAATCTGAAGCCGATACCGGTTCGGCAGAAGCCCAGATCGCAATATTCACAGAACGGATCAATCATCTTACCCAGCACCTGCTCACCAATAAAAAGGATTACAGCACACAGCGTGCCCTGCTGAAGTTAGTGGGTAAAAGAAGGAAATTACTTGATTATCTGAAGGAGAAAGATATTGAGCGGTATCGTGAGATTATCAAATCCTTAAAAATCAGAAAATAAACAAGCTAGTAAAGAGAAAAAGGCAATTATATTTTGATTGCCTTTTTTCGTATTCATATTCATAAATAAGTATTTATTGAACAGATGATGTATAAACCAGAAGGATTTAAGGAGACCATCGAACTGCATGATGGTCGTACCATTGAAATAGAAACAGGAGTACTGGCAAAACAGGCTGACGGAGCTGTAGTGATTCGAATGGGTGAGACCATGCTCCTGGCTACTGTGGTCAGTGCCAGTGAAGCCAGGGAGGATACAGATTTCATGCCTCTTTCAGTGGATTATAAAGAAAAATACGCATCCCTGGGACGCTTCCCGGGAGGTTTTTTTAAACGCGAGGCCAGACCTTCCGATTATGAGGTCCTGATATCAAGGCTGGTGGACAGGGCGCTACGGCCCCTGTTTCCGGAAGATTACCATGCGGAAACATTCGTCAATGTGACACTGATGTCGGCCGAAATCGATACACCCCCCGATTCGCTCGCAGGTCTGGCTGCTTCGGCCGCTCTTGCCGTTTCAGATGTTCCCTTCCACGGACCCATTGCTGAGGTCCGCGTGGCCCGGGTCGGCGGTCAGATGGTCGTCAATCCCACTTTCAGTCAGATCACAATTGCTGATATTGATATCATGGTTGGAGCAACCAGGGATAATATCCTGATGGTTGAGGGCGAGATGGATGAGGTCTCTGAGGAAGACATGCTGGAGGCCATCAAGTTTGCTCATGAAGCCATCAAACCCATGTGTGACGCCCAGATAGCCCTTTCAAAAAAGGCAGGCAAAGAGGAAAAGAGGGACTACAGGCACGAAGAAAACGATGAGGACCTCAAAAAGCGCATCTGGGATGATACCTATGATGAAGTATATAAAATAGCCGCTTCGAAGATCGCCGATAAGCAGGAGAGAAGTGAGAACTTCAAGAAAATAAAGGAGGATCTGCTTGCCAGGCTGAAGGAGGAAGCCGGAGAAGAGGCGGAAATCAATGAAATGCTGGTAGGCAAATACTACCACGAAGTGGAAAAAGAGGCGGTACGTCGCGTCATCCTGGATGAAAGGATCCGGCTGGACGGACGCAAGACCGACGAGATCCGGCCCATCTGGTGCGAAGTTAATTATCTTCCGGCTGCACATGGTTCTGCCCTTTTCACCAGGGGAGAGACCCAGTCCCTGACCACTGTTACCCTGGGTACGAAACTTGATGAAAAGATCATCGATGATGTGCTCAAACAGGGAACGGAAAAATTCGTCCTGCATTACAACTTTCCACCTTTCTCTACAGGGGATGCAAGGCCTTCCAGGGCAGTCAGCCGCAGGGAAGTGGGACACGGGAACCTCGCCCACAGGGCCCTGAAGAGAATAATGCCGAACGATGATGATACCCCCTACGCAATCAGGGTCGTATCCGACATCCTTGAATCGAACGGCTCTTCATCCATGGCCACCGTATGTGCGGGTACCCTGGCCCTGATGGATTCAGGGGTGCAGATCAGAAAACCGGTTTCAGGGATCGCCATGGGACTGATCACCGATAAGGATTCTGAAAAATATGCAGTCCTTTCAGATATTCTGGGCGATGAAGATCATCTGGGCGATATGGATTTCAAAGTGGCCGGGACCCGTGACGGGATCACCGCCACCCAGATGGACATCAAGGTGGAAGGCCTCTCCTATGAGATCCTTGCGCAGGCACTCGAGCAGGCCAGGATAGGCAGGCTCCATATCCTGGATGTGATGCATGAGACCATCGCGGAACCGAATCCCGATTACAAGCCTCATACACCCCGGATCGAGAGGATGGAAATTCCCAAGGACATGATCGGTGCTGTAATTGGCCCCGGTGGAAAAGTCATCCAGGAGATACAGTCTGATACCAACAGTACCATTACCATCGAAGAGATCGATAACACAGGACTGGTGGATGTATTTGCCGTGGATAAAGCTTCGATCGATGCTGCCATGGACAGGATCCGGAAGATCATTGCTGTCCCGGAAGAGGGACAGGTTTACAGGGGTAAGGTAAAGACGATCACACCTTACGGCGCCTTCGTGGAGATTCTTCCCGGGAAGGACGGGTTACTGCATATCTCTGAAATCGAATGGAGAAGACTCGGAAAAGTGGAGGATGTACTGAAGGAGGGGGATGAAGTGGATGTAAAACTGATCTCCATTGATGAGAAAAACGGGAAACTCAAACTCTCCCGAAAAGTACTGCTCCCCAAACCCGAGCGTCAAGATAGATAAATCATTGCATCTTACCTCAACAGAGTATTGTTATGAAGCAGTTCATAATTGTAATCCTGATTGTATCTGCCATGGGCTGCACACAGCAAAAAACCTTTGATTATCCGGAAACAAAGAAGGTTGATACGGTGGATGTGTATTTTGGCACCGAAGTATCCGATCCTTACAGGTGGCTGGAGGATGATATGTCTGAGGAGACAACAGCATGGGTAAAGGCACAGAATGAGATTACATTCTCGTACCTTGAGACAATACCATTCCGGGAAGACCTCAGGGAGAGGATGACAGAGATCTGGAACTATCCGAAGATGGGAGTACCCCACAGGGAGGGGAACCTCTATTTTTACAGCTACAATACGGGTCTCCAGAACCAGAGTGCCATCTACATGAAAAAGGAACTGGACAGTGAAGGGGAAGTAATCCTGGATCCGAACACATTTTCAAAGGATGGTACCGTGGCTCTTTCTGTATTCAGCGAATCCAGGGATACAAAGTATGCGGCCTACGGAATCTCCAGAGCAGGATCCGACTGGCAGGAGTTCTATGTCATGGAAATTGAATCCGGGGAGAAGCTGGACGATCATCTGGAATGGATCAAGTTTTCGGGTATTTCATGGCTCGGGGACGGTTTCTTCTACAGCCGGTATGACGCACCGGAAGAAGGCGATGAGCTGAAAGGGGAAAACCTGAACTCCAAAGTATTCTATCACCGTGCGGGAACCCCGCAGTCTGAAGACAAGCTTATTTATAAAGACGACAGCCATCCGGAATGGAGTTTCAACGTGGAGGTCACGGAAGATGAAAAGTACATGGTCCTGACAGCCATTGAAAGTACCAGTGGAAATGCCATTGCGTTCAGGAAGGCGGGTCTGGACAACAGTCCCTTTACCTGGCTGGATAAAGGTTTTGATCATGAGTATTACCTGATCGGGAACCAGGGAAACCAGCTGTTTGTCAGGACCAATTATCAGGCTCCGCGTTACAGGCTGGTAAAGATCGACCTGGATCAGCCGGAAAAGGAGAACTGGGTGGATATCATTCCCGAACATGAAAGCAACGTGCTGGAAAGGGTCGTTCTTGCAGGAGGCAGGATCATGGCAGTACATCTTCAGGATGCATACAACGTGGTCCATCTGTACGACCTGGACGGAACCGGGCTTCATCAGCTGGAACTCCCCGGGATCGGGTCCATTGACGGGATTAGCGGGAGAATGGAGCATGATACTGTATTTTACGGTTTTTCATCCTTTAATTATCCTCCCACCGTCTTCCTTTATGATATTGAGAAGAACAGGCCGGAACTGTATTATGCTCCCGAAGTGGACTTTGAAGGGGATCTGTATGAGACCCGGCAGGTATTTTACTCCAGTAAGGATGGTACCAGGATTCCCATGTTCATTGTCCATAAAAAAGGGCTTGGGTTTGATGGCAGCAATCCCACCCTGCTGTATGGGTACGGAGGATTCAATATCACCTATTCCCCTTCTTTCAGCACTGCACGTGCCGTCTGGCTGGAACAGGGTGGCGTGTTCGCCCTTGCCAATATCAGGGGAGGCGGGACCTACGGGGAAGAATGGCACAGGGCCGGAACCCTGCTTGAGAAACAGAATGTATTTGATGATTTTATTGCGGCCGCGGAATACCTGATCGAAAACGACTATACCTCAAACGAACGGCTTGCCATCTACGGGGGATCCAATGGCGGACTGCTGATCGGGGCAGTGATCAACCAGCGTCCCGATCTGTTTGCAGCCGCTGTCCCCATGGTGGGTGTGATGGACATGCTCCGGTTTCATAAATTCACCATCGGCAGGTACTGGACCGTGGATTACGGATCATCGGAAGATCCGGAACAATTCGAATATCTCTACGCCTATTCCCCGTTGCATAACATTTCGGAAGAAAAGGATTATCCTGCTGTACTTGTAACCACAGGAGATCATGATGACCGGGTAGTCCCGGCCCATTCTTTCAAGTATATCGCAACGCTGCAGGAAAAGTACGACGGGAACAATCCTGTGATGATCCGAATCAATACCGATGCAGGTCATGGCGCAGGGAAGCCCACATCAAAGCTGATTGATGAATATACCGATATCTGGTCATTTATTTTCTATAACATGGATTTCAGGCCTGAGTTCCAATAGACGTCCTCACTTCCCTGAAGAGAACGGGTTTTACGCACCAGGGGATAAACTTCATTTGATACCCTGTCCTTGAAAAACCTGCCGGAATACTCGCATATGAACGGCAAGTTTTCTAATTTCATAGTCCTAATTCCTATTTAATATATTGTTGAAATATAACTATTTAGTTATAGAGGGAAATATTGGGGCAGGAAAAACCACCCTTGCCACCAGACTTGCAGAAGTGACGGGCAGCAGGCTGATCCTTGAACAATTCAGCGACAATCCTTTCCTGGCAAAATTCTATGAAGATCCGGATCGGTATGCATTCCAGCTTGAATTATCCTTTCTTTCTGAACGTTATCAGCAGATCAAAAGGGAACTGGGGCATCCGGACCTTTTCAAACAAGGAGTGATCAGTGATTACTATCTTGCTAAATCATTCATATTCAGCAAATACAACCTGAAGAATGATGAAATGAGACTATTCGAAAGACTCTTTACCATCATCAACCAGCATATCCCGCGACCTGATCTCTATGTCTACCTCCATGTTCCGGTGGAAAAACTCCTAGAGAACATCAAAAGCAGGGGCCGGCCCTACGAACAGAATATCACACCAGAATACCTGAAAGAGGTGGAGGCCGGTTATTTCGGATTCTTCAAATCGCAGACCAACCTCAAAATACTGGTCATTGATACCGCAAACATCGATTTCGTCAATGTGGAATCCGACTTCCTGCAGATCAGAAAAAATATCCTGGAAGGGGATTACACTACCGGGATGAATATGCTAATTTTGTAACAATTATAGGCTTAACACGTATATTTCTTTAATTTTATCAAAAACATTATTAAGTTTGCATAGGAGAAAAGATTGAATTACAATAACAATAAATACTAAACAAATACCCAATTTGCTATGAAAAACCTCAAATCCTTTGCGATATTCATAATCGCAGCAGCAGTGCTCAGTAGTTGCGGTGGCCTCAATAAGATGGTCAAAGAGGCCGATACCGTAAGCTACCAGGTTACCCCTGAAGTACTTGAAATGCATGGTGGGGAAGTGGATTATACACTCAGTGTCAACTTTCCAGGCAAGTATTTCAACAAAAAAGCCATCGTTACACTCACCCCTGTTCTCAGATATGAAGGAGGAGAAATGGAAATGGAACCGCTCGTGCTCCAGGGAGAGGATGTTACCGAGAACAACAAGGTCATCAGTTATGACAATGGTGGAAATGCCAGTATTTCAAATACATTTGAGTATGAAGATGAGATGATGAGATCTGAACTCTATGTAGATGTATCCGGCCAGATCAGGGATAACACAGCCGACCTGGGAGATGTGAAAGTGGCTGACGGGATCATTGTCACACCGCAGCTGGTCAGCAAGGACCCGAAGGTTTTGATGTTCGATGATAATTTCCAGAGGATCGTTCCCGAAACTTACCAGGCAGACATCCATTATGTGATAAACAGGGCGGATGTACGCAGGTCTGAGATCCAGGATGAAGAGATCCAGAAAATGACAGATGTTCTGAAAGATATTGATGAGAAGGAACGCCTGGAACTCACAGGGCTTGAGATTTCCGCTTATGCGTCTCCCGATGGTCCGATCGACTTTAATACTGAACTTGCAGACAAACGTAAGAACTCGGCCGACCGCTACCTTGATGGACAGCTGGAAGAGACCGGATTGGATGTGACCGAAGAACTGCTGAGCATGATGACCACACCGGAAGACTGGGAAGGTTTCAAGGAACTGGTACAGGAGTCCGATATCCAGGATAAAGATATGATACTGAGGGTGCTGGAAATGCATTCCGACCCGGTGGTGCGGGAACAGGAGATCAGGAACCTGTCAGCCGTATTTGAGGTGCTGGCAGATGAGATCCTTCCGAAGCTCAGAAGATCCAAGTATATCATCAATATGGAACATATCGGATGGAGCGATGACGAACTGAAGGAGCTCTGGAACACCAATAAAGACACACTGAAACTTGAAGAGCTCCTTTATACCGCTACCCTGTATGAAGATCTGGATACCAAAGCAGCCATCTATCAGAAAGTCATCGAGGATCACGCCGAATGTGTCCGTGCACATAACAACCTGGGGGCTGTTTACTTCAAAATGGGCAGACATGACGAAGCCGAAGAATCCTTTAACGATGCCAAAGAGCTCAAGGACCATGACATCATCAACAACAACCTCGGAGCCGTTGCCCTTGTAAATAATGATGTGGAAGCAGCCAAGGAATCCTTTACTGCTTCGCTGGGTGCCGGCGACAAGGTCAATTATAATCTGGGGATCGTCAACATCATTGAGGGAGACTATGACGCAGCGCTGAACAACTTCGGTGGCGAACCTTCATTCAATGCCGCCCTGACCAGGTACCTGAACGGTGATGTCGAGGGTGCATGGAGAGCCGCGGCAAACCTTACCACTGATAGTCCGTACCGTTACTATCTGATGGCGGTGATCGCAGCCAACCAGGATAATCCCGAAACGGTGTATGAAAACCTGAGGCTCGCCATTGAAAATTGCCAGACACCTGCCATGATGAAGACCCGTGCCGAAAATGACCTTGAATTCGCACAATACTTCAATGAACCTGAATTCCAGTCCATCGTGGAATAAAGGGTCAGCCAGATAAAATTTCGGAAAGCCGTCTCCTCAGGGGGGCGGCTTTTTCTTTGCTCCTAAATCCTGGAGCAGGCCGCGTGAGACAGGTCGGGACCATGTCGCTGTGTTTCGGGATTGCGGGTCGGGACCATGTCGCTGTGTTCCGGGATTGCGGGTCGGGACCATGTCGCTGTGTTCCGGGATTGCGAGTCGGGACCATGTCGCTCCCTTCGGTCCGCGACATAGTGTCCCTCCTTCGCAATCCCTTCACCCGGGGACTATTGTGCCACGTTCGCAATCCCTCCGCCCGGGGGAAATGGTGTCCCTCCTCTGCAATCCTTTCACTCGGGTGATATTGTGCCTCTTCCCTGCAATTCCTACACTCGGGGGGAAACAATATGCCTAAAGCTGCCTGCGCCGGGTTCCCCGGCCGGTGATGATCCCTTCGCTGAAATCCTGAATGTGATGCATCCAAAGAAAATACCGAAAAAACCAGGTATCCCCATTCCGGTACTTTCCCACTTAACAATTTTATTACTTCTTCTTAATTCTGTTAGTTTTTCAAAACTCCCACTCTTTTTTCATATCTTTGTATATAATTGATTTTCTGGCTGATATAAAAATGAAGCAGAAATATCCAGAGATCGGCGACTTTACAAGATTGTTAAGAAGTAACAACTTTGTAAAGTCTGCTTTTCCCGAAATGGGGTTTGCCTCTTCAATTTACCTCACTCATTTAATCTGCCTTTGCTAGTCTGTGATCCCTTCGAATGGTGAGGAACCGGATCTGGGTGATGTACTGGGATTGCGAGTCGGGACCATGTCGCTGTGTTTCGGGATTGCGAGTCGGGACCATGTCGCTGTGTTTCGGGATTGCGAGTCGGGACCATATCCCTCCCTTCGGTCCGGGATATAGTGTCCCTCCCTCGCAATCCCTCCACAAGGGTGAAACTTTACAGAAGGCCTGCCCTGCCGGGGTTGCACGGTAGGGGCCTGACATCACGGACCGCACCGAATTATGTAGCACCGAATTGCGCCCCCATCAGTGAACCGTTATGCACGGAATACAGGTGCCTGATCTGGTGTTCCTTGCGAACAGTGCTCAGTGCAGCTGCCTGAATATTTCCCAGATAACGATTCCCGCGGCTACAGCGATATTCAATGAGTGTTTTGTCCCGTACTGGGGAATTTCAATGCAGCGGTCGCTCAGATCCACCACGCGCTGATCCACCCCGCGGATCTCATGGCCGAAAACAACAGCATATCTTTGGGAAGTCTGTAATTGCAGCCTGTCAAGGGAATCACCCCTTTCTACCTGTTCCACCGAAAAGATCTCATAATCTTTTTTTTTCAATTCTTTCACGGCATCCACCGTATCTTCCCAGTATTCCCAGTGAACGGTTTCCGTGGCCCCCAGTGCGGTTTTGTGTATCTCTCTGTGGGGAGGAGTGGCAGTGATACCGCATAGTAGTATCCCCTGCAGCCGGAAGGCATCCGCCGTGCGGAAGACAGATCCGATATTGTTCTGACTCCGGATATTGTCCAGTACAACCATGACCGGGATCTTTTCTGATCTTTTGTACTCTTCTACCGTCAAACGTCCCAGTTCTTCATTCAATAGTTTCCTCATGACAGGAGATTTTCAGCGAATTTAGTGATTTTCATACTATCTTTACAGGTGTTTAATCCAGGTGCTTTTAACATTCAGATACCGGGCTTTTCATGAACATTCACGAATTCCAGGCCAAGAAGATCCTAAAACAATTCGGGGTATCGGTACCCGTGGGTAAGGTAGCCTCCACGCCTGAAGAAGCATATGAAGCTGCACAAAGGATCAGGTCCGAAACCGGAGCAGAAACCTGGGCGGTGAAAGCCCAGATCCATGCAGGAGGCCGGGGAAAGGGAGGGGGCGTTAAGATCGCCGGTTCCCCTGACGAGGTAAAAGAGCATGCCGGATCAATCCTGGGCATGAATCTGGTAACCCATCAGACAGGTCCGGAAGGAAAGAAGGTGCGCAAAGTACTCATCGAACAGGGCATCTATTATCCCGGAGATACTGAACCTCGTGAATTTTATATGGGTGTGCTCCTGAACCGGGCATCAGGGAAGAACATAATGATGTATTCTACAGAAGGAGGGATGGATATTGAAACCGTGGCAGAAAAAAACCCGCACCTGATATTCCGGGAGGAGATCGACCCTGCCCGGGGATTATTGCCTTTCCAGGCAAGACGGATCGCTTTCAACCTGGGACTGGAAGGAAAGGCTTTCAAGGAGATGGTGAAATTTTCCACCAGTCTGTACAGAGCTTATGAACAGTCTGATGCATCGTTGTTCGAAATCAATCCGGTATTCAAGACTTCTGACAACCGGATCATAGCCGCCGACGCCAAAGTGAACCTGGATGAAAATGCATTATTCCGGCATCCCGATCATGCCGCCATGAGAGATCTCCATGAGGAAGACCCCATCGAGGTCGAAGCAGGAGAACACAATTTAAATTTCATCAAACTGGATGGGAATGTCGGATGTATGGTTAATGGGGCAGGACTAGCCATGGCAACCATGGACATCATCAAACATTCTGGCGGTAAGCCTGCAAACTTCCTGGATGTGGGAGGTACGGCCAATGCTCAGACAGTTGAGGCCGGATTCAGGATCATTTTGAAAGATCCCAACGTAAAAGCGATCCTGATCAACATCTTCGGTGGAATTGTCAGATGCGACAGAGTGGCCGAGGGTGTTGTGAAAGCTTATCGTTCCATTGGTCAGATCGATGTTCCGGTCATCGTCCGATTGCAGGGGACCAACGCGGAAGAAGCCAGGGTCCTGATCGATCATTCCGGGCTTCAGGTGCAGAGTGCCATTACGCTTCAGGAAGCTGCCGAAAAAGTAAAAGAGGTGGTTGATTAAATAAGTTTCCTGTTCCTTAGAGAGAACTCCATCTGCTTTTGAAGCACCAGGGCCTGCTCCCTTGCGGCATTCTCAAATTTGTTCGTCACATCGGCATAAAGGATTGATCTGCTGGCATTGACCAGCAAACCGCATCGGTCATTCATCCCATGTTCCGCCACATCATATAACTCCCCTCCCTGATTTCCGATCCCCGGTACCAGCAGGAAATGCTCAGGGATCATCTTCCTGATAAGCCTCAGTTCAGACGCCTTTGTGGCTCCCACAACGTACATCATGTTATTCACATTTCCCCATCCGGATGTGGTGGATATCACGTTTTCATATAGATACCTGTCGTCTTTCATCTTCATTTGCTGAAAATCTTTCGATCCGTCATTTGAAGTCAGGGCGAGGATCACGGACCATTTGCCCCGGACCTCCAGGAAAGGGGAAATGCTGTCGTAGCCCATGTATGGGGAGAGTGTGATTGCATCGCAATCCAGGGTCTTGAAGTAGGCATTGGCATACATACGGGAAGTATTTCCGATATCCCCGCGTTTGGCATCCGCAATGATAAAAATATCAGGATAATGTTTGCGAAGGTAGTTGATGGTCATTTCCAGGCTCATGAATCCGGCCGCCCCCATGCTTTCGTAAAAGGCGATATTCGGCTTGTATGCCACCACCAGGTCTTCTGTGGCATCAATGATGTGCCTGTTGAACTCAAAAATGGGATACTCACTGTCCAGCAGCGTTTTGGGGATTTTTTGATAATCAGTGTCGAGGCCAATGCACAGGTAACTCTTTTTTCGCTGGATGTTCCGGAATAATTCTTCAGCATTCATTTTGTATGTGAATTACGCGAGCGCATTCGTCGAGCTTCGCTTCGGTTCCCCGCAAGCTAGCTTATTCCGCTTTCCTTCAGACGCTCGGCATTTTCAGCCATCTGGAGTTTATCGATCAGCTCCTGCAGATCCCCGTTCATGATGGCCTGCAGGTTATACATCGTCAGGTTGATCCGGTGATCTGTTACCCTTCCCTGGGGATAGTTGTAGGTGCGTATCTTGGCTGACCTGTCACCAGTCGAAACCATGGTTTTTCTTTCTGATGAAACCCGGTCAGCGCGTTTCTGGTATTCCAGGTTATATAATCTGGCCCGCAATTCCTTCATCGCTTTATCCAGGTTTTTCAGCTGTGATTTTTCATCCTGGCATGTGACCACAATCCCGGTGGGGATATGGGTGAGCCGGATCGCTGAATAAGTGGTATTCACAGATTGTCCGCCCGGACCGGAAGAACAGTATGTATCCTTCCGGATATCAGCCTGATTCACCTCCACTTCAAAATCTTCCGCTTCGGGCAGCACCGCCACGGTAGCTGCGGAAGTATGAACGCGTCCCTGTGTTTCAGTCTGGGGGACCCGCTGAACCCTGTGCACACCCGATTCATATTTCATGATACCGTACACCCCTTCCCCGCTTACATTCATGATGATCTCCTTATAACCCCCTACCGTGCCTTCCGTAAAGCTTGTGGTGGCGGCCTTCCAACCTTTTGTCTCATAGAACTTTGTGTACATCCTGTAAAGATCCCCGGCAAAAATACTTGCTTCATCCCCTCCTGTTCCTGCCCGGATCTCCACGATCGCATTTTTGTTGTCTTGTGGATCCTCAGGTAACAGAAGCAATTTGATCTTTTCCTCCATAGGATCAAGTTTCTCCTGCAGAACCTCAAGTTCCTCCTTCGCCATTTCCCTGAGCTCTTCATCCTTCTCCTCGGCCAGGATGTTCCGGGCTGTGGAAATATTACTGATCAGGTTTTTGTATGCATCATAAGCCTGGATCACAGGTTCCAATTGCTTATATTCCCGGTTCAGCTTTACGTAACGTTCCATGTCAGAGATCACCTCCGGATCGGTGATCAGCTGACCGATCTCGTCAAAGCGGGCTTTCACCCCTTCCAGACGTTTCAGTATTATATTTTCGCTCATTCCGGGTTGGATTTATCGGGCTAATATACGAACTCTCCCTGTTCGGTGATGATGGTCAGCTTTTTTTGTCCGGAGGACGTACATCGCCCGATCACCTTTGCCTTGACCTGGAATTCAGCTGCGATCCGGATCATCTCAGCTGCACTGTCTTCATCCGTATAGATCTCAAAACGATGACCCATATTATATACCTGATACATTTCCCGCCAGGTCGTACCCGACTCTTCCTGGATCATCCTGAACAGGGGAGGCAGTTGAAAGAGGTTATCCTTGATGATGTGAACGTTCCCCGCAAAATGAAGTACCTTGGTCTGAGCACCTCCCGAGCAATGGATCATCCCATGGATCTTCTGTTTGTGATTTTTCAATATCTCTCTGATCACCGGGGCATAGGTACGCGTTGGTGACAGTACCAGCCTGCCTGCATCCATACCCAGATCATCGATCAATTCGGTCAGGCTCCTGCTCCCGGAATAGATCAGCTCCGAAGGCAATTCCGGATCGTGACTTTCCGGATACCTCTGCGCAAGATATCCTCCGAATACATCATGTCGGGCCGAAGTAAGACCGTTGCTTCCCATGCCACTGTTGTATGCATCTTCATAACTCGCCCGGCCGGTGGAAGACAATCCCACGATCACACTCCCCGGAACAATATCCGGAACGATCACTTCCGCCCGCTGCATTCGGGCAACCACCGTGGAATCAACGATGATGGTCCTCACCAGATCGCCCACATCGGCCGTTTCTCCGCCCGTACTGTAAAGGGGGACCCCCATTTTTCGAAAATCTTCCAAAACCTCCTCTGTGCCGTTGATAATGGCCGAGATAACATCACCTGGTATCTTATTCTTGTTCCTTCCTATGGTGGATGAAAGCAGGATGTTGCCGGTCACACCCACGCACAACAGATCATCCAGGTTCATGACGATGGCATCCTGGGCAATCCCCTTCCAGACCGACATATCACCGGTTTCCTTCCAGTACACATATGCCAGGGAAGATTTCGTTCCGGCTCCGTCGGCATGCATGACCAGACATGCATCCGGATCCCCGGTCAGCAAGTCAGGAACAACCTTGCAGAATGCCCCCGGGAACAAGCCCCTGTCAGTATGTTTGAGGGCACGGTATACATCCTCCTTCCCTGGGGAAACACCACGCTTCTGGTACCGGGAAGAATCACTCATTGAGTTCCGTTTTGCGGGATATAATCGGTGGATAGTACACGGAATTCCGTTCTGCGGTTCACCTGGTGAGCTTTCTCCTGTAATTCAGGACTCTCCAGCTGGTTGATAAAGCTCTCCGTTAGCACATCACCCACTTCAAGGAACTCATACTGCTCCTTTACTTTCTGATCCACCACCTTGGGCTGTGTTTCTCCATATCCCCTGGCCTGCAGCCTGTCAGGAGAAATACCCTTTGAGATCAGGTAATCCACCACCGACTGAGCCCTTTTCTGGGAGAGTTCAATGTTGTCCGCATGAGTACCCCTCGAATCGGTATGTGACATGAGTTCGATGGTCACATTGGGATTGTCATTCAATGTTTCAACCAGGTTATCCAGGGAAACCATGGATTCCGGCCTCAGATCCCACTTGGCAAAATCATAGAAAATATTGGGAAGTTCAATCACCCGCTCAACAGATGCAAGGTAAATGGTCACCTGGAATTCTTTGCTCTGATCCAATCCCTTGGTGGACTCCCTTACCTTGCCATTCAGGTAACCCTCCTGGCTGGCGATAAAAACATAATCCGTAGAAGGTTTCAGCATGAATTTGAAAGAACCTTCCTCACCGGTGGTTGTTTCCACAGTGATCCCATCACTTCCCACCGATTTTACCACCGATCCGGTTAAGAGCTCATCGGTCTTTTCATCCTTCACCATTCCCACCACTGAAAAATTCAGGGGTGGCAGAACAAAAGAATATATCTCATCATTTCCACGGCCCCTTCTGCCGGAGCTGAAAAAGCCCCTTTCCTGTTCCGGTTCAAATACAATCCCGAAATCATCGGCGGAAGAATTAATAGGCGGCTTCATATTTTCCAGCATCCATCCTCCTGTTTCATCCTGCCAGGCTCTGTATATATCAAGTCCTCCCATCCCGATCCGACTGTCAGAAGAGAAATAGAGCGTCCCATCCCGGTGCACATAGGGATACAATTCATCCCCCTGGGTATTGATATCCTCACCCAGGTTCACTGGTTCCCCCCAGGGACTCTCCTCACTGTCCCTGGTCACCATCCAGATATCATTCTCTCCCAGACCACCCGGCATATCCGATACGAAATACATCGTCAGGCCATCGGGACTGATGGCCGGATGTGCATGGGTGATGCTGTCACCCATGGTATCAAATTCCACCACCGGTTCTGTCCACGCGGTTCCGTCAAAACTGCTCCTGTATATCTGGCAACTAAGTTCTTGGTTCTTACCCTTCTTACACCGTGTAAAATATACTGTGGAGAAATCAGAGGAAACAGAAGGTGTTCCGTCTTCAAATTCCGAATTAATATTTTCCACGGGCACCGGTACACTCCACTTTCCTTTCCGGTCCATGCTTGAAACAAAAATATCTGCGAAATTCTGCCCGGTGGCACCATGTATCTCGTTTCCGGAGGCATCTTCCCTGGTGGAGGTAAAAAATACCTCTGTGGCACTTTCATTCGCAAAAGCAGGACTGAAATCCCGCTCCCGCGAATTGAAGTAACGCATATCATCCACGATATACCCGGTGGGGTTATCCATCCATTGTATGGCTGCCAGGCAGGATTCTATGCCGATGGAACCGCGCGGATCGTCCGGTACAAGCTCCTGGTACCTTTCGAATTCCTCTGCAGCATCTGCATATTTTTCATTGATCATCAACACCTGGGCATACCGCAGAAATATGACAGGATCCTGGTATTCTTCCCTGATGGCTTTCCGGTACCAGAGCTGGGCCGATCTTGCCTCCCCCAGTATCCTGTAGCACTCCCCTATCCTGAAAAGAATCGCCGTTTTCTTGTTCCGGTCATTCACCTTGTTGTAAGCATTCTTGTACAGATCAATGGCCTGATAATATTCCCCCGCCTCAAATGCTGCCTGCGCCCTGGCATCTCTGGGTTTCCTCTGCCCGTCTGCCGGAATGACGATCAGGAACATGAATGCGATGAACAGGTAAATGGGTCTCCCTATGTATTGCATAATCCGCCGTTTTTACAATTTGATAAAATTACTTCTTTTTCTAATAATAAAAAACGTAAGATCGGGCACATTCGTACGGAGAAGACAAACAACTATGATACAAAAAACCCCCCGCGTGAACGGAGGGCTTCTGAACAAAGCAAAGATGCTGCCATCAGCTTGAAAACAGGATTTCCCGGTACTTGGGCAAAGGCCACATCTCATCGTCCACGATACGCTCAAGCTTATCCACATGGTAACGGATGCTGTTCAGGTATGGTGCAACCTTTTTTGAATAGCTGCGGGCCTTTTCATGCGGATCCTCGATCTTGTTGGCCACCTTCCTGGCATCCACCATTTCATTCACACCAGATTTGATCGCTGTCACGTGGTCAGAGATCTCCTTGATCAGCTCAATCCTGTTCTGCGCAAATTCTTTATATTCTTCCCCATAGATCTCCTTCATTTTGAGGACGTTTTCCATCAGCCGGGTCTGATAATGCACCGCAGTCGGCACAACATGATTGATGGCAAGATCGCCGAATACCCTCGCCTCGATCTGTATGTTCATGGTATACTGTTCGAACATCACTTCCACCCGGCCTTCCAATTCTTTTTCAGTAAAAATGCCAAGGTCGAAGAAAAGTTTCTTTGATTTCTCACTCAGATAGGCTGAAAGGGCTTCAGGCACATCTGTTACATTGGTCAGACCGCGTTTGTTTGCTTCCTTAACCCACGATTCGCTGTAGTTATCCCCTTCAAACCGGATGGGTTTGGAGGAAATAATGTATTCCCTCAGGATCTGGAATATGGCTTCATCTTTCTTCACCCCTTTATCGATCAGGCCATCGACTTCCTTTTTAAATTCATTCAGCTGACCTGCAACAGCTGCATTCAGAATGGCCATGGGAGTAGCAGGGTTACAGCTGCCCCCTACTGCCCGGAATTCAAAACGGTTGCCGGTAAAAGCAAACGGGGAAGTCCGGTTTCTGTCTGTATTATCCAGCAGAATCTCGGGGATCTTGCCTATATCCAGCTTCAAGGCCGTTTTTTCATCGGGCGACATTTTATTGCTGGTCACCTGCTCCTCAATCTGATCCAGCATTCCCGAAACTTCAGAACCCAGAAAGCAAGATATGATGGCAGGAGGTGCCTCATTTGCACCCAGGCGGTGTGCATTGGAAGAGGAAGCAATACTTGCCCTGAGGAGATCCTGGTGATCATGGACCGCTTTGATGGTATTGACCACGTAGGTCAGAAACTGAAGATTCATTTTCGGATTCTTCCCTGGAGAGTGAAGTACCACCCCCGTATTGGTGGAAAGGGACCAGTTATTATGCTTGCCGGTACCATTGATCCCCTGGAAAGGTTTTTCATGGAAAAGTACCCTGAACCCGTGGTGCCTGGCGATTCTTTTCATCAGGTCCATCATCAGCACATTATGATCTACCGAAAGGTTACATTCCTCAAAAATGGGTGCGACCTCATACTGGTTGGGTGCCACTTCGTTGTGACGTGTCTTGATGGGGATCCCCAGCATGTATGCTTCTGATTCCACATGATGCATGAATGCCTCCACCCGCTCTGGAATCGAACTGAAGTAATGATCATCCAGCTGCTGGTCCTTGGCTGATGCATGACCCATCAGGGTCCTTCCGGTCAGGGCAAGATCCGGACGGGCATAATACAGGGCTTCATCCACCAGGAAATACTCCTGCTCCCATCCCAGGTTGGCCTGCACGCTTGTCACATTTTTGTCAAAATACTGGCATACTTCGGTGGATGCTTTGTCCACCACACCGAGAGCCTTCAACAAAGGTGTTTTTTGATCGAGTGCCTCCCCCGTATAGGAAATGAAAACCGTGGGGATGCTCAGGGTATTACCGATAATGAACGCCGGAGAAGTAGGATCCCATGCGGTGTATCCACGTGCCTCGAAAGTATTCCTGATACCCCCGCTGGGAAAAGAAGAAGCGTCAGGTTCCTGCTGGGCAAGTGCCGATCCTGAAAAAGCTTCAACCACACCTCCGTAGTTGTTATACTGGATAAAAGCATCATGTTTTTCAGCGGTACCGCCGGTCAGGGGCTGGAACCAGTGGGTATAATGTGTGGCCCCTCTCTCTGTGGCCCACGCTTTCATTCCAGCAGCCACAGAATCTGCTTTTCTCCTGTCAATTGCCGATCCTCTGTCAATTGCATCCATCACATGATTGAAAGCATCCTTGGAGAGATATTTCTGCATTTTCACCCTGTCGAATACGTTGACAGCAAAATAATCTGAAGTCTTGTCAGAGGGCGGACTGACGTGAAGCGGTTTCCTGTCAAAAACCTGCTCCAAAGCTCTAAACCTGATAACAGCCATAATAATTATAAATTAAAGTGATAAAATTTGGGGTTTGACGCAGCAAATATACATTATTTTTATATTTACCCCCAAATTATTATGGGTATTATCAATATTTTTTAACTTTTTCTTCTTATACCCTGTATTTTTTTAACAGCTGTCCCCCAAAAAAAAGAGAAATGTTCTCAGGTCTCACTGTCATGGTACCTGACCGGAACAAATCAGGCGCCCTCTTCCGCAAAATACCTGTAGAATAAAGGAATGGTTTCAATGCCCCTGTAAAAATTGAAGAGCGGATAATTCTCATTGGGAGAATGGATGGCATCCGAATCGAGGCCAAAACCCATGAGTATGGACTTAGTTCCCAGGACCTCCTCAAAATCGGAAACAATGGGAATGCTGCCTCCGCTTCTGACCGGTATGGGTTTTTTCCCGAAACTCTGTTCAATTGCTTTTTCAGCGGCCCTGTAGGCGGGAAAATCGATTGGAGTTACATATCCCTGTCCCCCGTGCAGGCTTTTCACCTCCACAGTCACACAATCCGGAGCAATTTTTTTCATATGGTTGATAAAAAGTTCATCCACCTTCTTTGAATCCTGGTCCGGCACCAGTCGCATGGAAACCTTGGCGTTCGCCCTGGCCGGAAGAATGGTCTTGGCTCCTTCACCGGTGTAGCCAGACCAGATCCCGTTTACATCCAGGCTGGGCCTGATTCCGGTTCTTTCAGTGGTGGAATAACCCTTCTCTCCCATCACTTCATTGATGTTCAGGGCTTTTTTATACTCCTCCAGATTGAAAGGTGCTTCGGCCATTCGGGAACGTTCTTCAGCTGTAACTTCCCTGACATCATCGTAAAAACCGGGAATGGTGATGCGGTTCTGTTCATCGGTGAGAGAAGCAATCATATTGGCAAGGATATTTGCAGGATTTCCAACCGCTCCGCCATATAATCCGGAATGCAGATCCCGGTTGGGACCTGTCACTTCCACCTCAAGATAACTGAGGCCTCTCAGTCCCACGGTAATCGACGGGGTATCCTGTGCGATCATGGTCGTATCGGATACCAGAATGACATCTGCCTTCAGAAGTTCCCTGTTCTTTTTACAGAACTCCTTCAGGCTGGGTGACCCGATCTCTTCTTCCCCCTCTATCATAAACTTGACATTGCATGCAAGTGTACCGCTCCGATCCATCAGTTCCAGTGCCTTCACATGCATGAAAAGCTGTCCTTTATCATCATCTGCTCCGCGTGCAAAGATCTTTCCTTCCCTGATCTGGGGTTCGAACGGAGGTGATTTCCATTTTTCAAGAGGCTCTACCGGCTGTACATCATAATGCCCGTAAACAAGCACAGTGGGTTTTGAAGGGTCCACAATTTTTTCTCCATAAACTACCGGTAACCCGGTGGTATCCATTACTTCCGCACGATCGGCACCGGCTTCCAGCAATGATTCCCTGAGATGTTCAGCCGCCCTGCGCATGTCCTCCCTGCGGTCAGCAAAAGCACTGATGGAAGGGATCCTTATCAGTTCGAACAACTCCTCCAGAAAACGGTCCCTGTTTTTGTCAATGTAATTCTTTATCTGCTCCATATTAAATGATGTAAAAGATGAATATTAAAAATTACTCACTTCCTTTTTTATTTCCCTGTAGACAGACTCCATGTCATCATAAAAACCTTTTCCGAAAGCCCTGATCAGCGCGTCTTTCACAAAACGGAACACAGGAATATTTTTCATTTTTCCCAGCACCCTTGCCGGTTCACAGATAGTCCACCGGTGGTAATTTAAAGCGAGTCCGTTGTTCAGCCGGCTGATGCGCACAGGATAAAGATGACAGGAAACCGGTTTCTGAATAGGGATGTCCCCTTCTACGAATGCCTGTTCGATGGCACAGCGTGCAATACCGTCCTCAAATAATACATAAGCACATTCCTCGTTTTCCACCAGCGGAGTCACCTTCTCACCATCATCATCGGTCATCCAGGCCCCGTGCTCGCCGACCGCCCGGATCCCTTCAGCCCTCATATGCAGTTTGATCCCGGCTAAATATTTCTCCAGAAGAACTGTTTCATCCTCCTCGAGGGGAGCTCCCGAATCACCGTATACACAACAATTCCCTTTGCATTTTTCCAGGTGACAGAAAAAATGCTCGGTGAATAAATCCCTGCTTATAATCTTGTCTTCCAGTTGGATCATGGAACGAATGCTTGATACCCGAATCGGATCATAGATAACATACCAGAACACAAATGTGCAAAAAAATGCGCGCATTTGTCGCCTCTTTCAAGATATCTCATTTGTTAAATCCCACTAAAACATAGATTTTTATCTTATTGATAAACAAACCATTAATATTTTTTGTTTAATTTTTTTTGTTTAATAATTAAACATTTTTCTTGCTATTCTGTTTAAGTCTCAAGTCTAATATTAAACATTTAAATTATGAACACAAGATTACATTTGTTAAGCGTTGAATTTCCTGCAGAACTGCTCAGGAAATCTTTAATGCTGATGGCTGCCCTGATGATCTCGGTCGCAGCAATCTCCCAGAACACTGTCGTGGATGTCATTGTGAACAGTGACGACCACAACACTCTCGAGACCGCGGTGCTTGCAGCCGAACTGGATGATGATTTGTCCGGTGATGGCCCATTCACCGTGTTCGCACCCACCGATGCGGCTTTCGAAGCACTTCCCGACGGAGTGCTCGCAGGTTTGCTGGATGATCCCACCGGAGCGCTGGCCAAAGTACTACTTTATCACGTGGTTGGAGCCAGTGTGACATCGGGCGACCTGACCTCAGGTCAGTTCGCCACCACCCTGAACGGGGACAGCATCGTGGTGACCATCGACGGTTCCGATGTGTATATTAATAATGCCATGGTCACTTCTGCAGACATTGCTGCGGATAACGGGATCGTCCACGTGATCGACGCGGTGATCACCCCCGGTTCGACCGTCTATGAAGTCGTGGCCGGAAGTGAAGATCATACCACCCTCGAAGCTGCGGTTGTTGCTGCAGGACTTCAGGGAACCCTCTCGGGCCCCGGTCCGTTTACCGTCTTCGCTCCCACCGATGCAGCTTTT
>JBNJEV010000014.1:0-71333 GCA_051746185.1 Bacteroidota bacterium | reverse complement strand
GTTGGAAGGACAGGACCAGCCAACTGTTCCCGCAGTAGCCGGATAATTGTTTTTTCTCGATTTCTCCGATTCTTCCAGGAGCGTTTGTTCATATCCCTGATCAGGTATATTTTTCATGGCAAAAGGTCATCCATTAGGTTTGTATCATACACCAGGTCATCGTACCGGAAGATCACCCTGATGTTACGGTCATGAAGATAAGCAAAAAGCTCTTTTTCACTGACACGGGAAACGATCATCACAAAGTCCCCGCCCCATGCACCGAGCGACTTGACATAACCGGGCAGGGAGGAAAACCGGCTGTCGGAGATTGTCTCCATTTCCAGGATCCCGGATAGCGCTTCCTCGTGCTCCTCCATCAGTTTTCCGAAGGTCGCGGGGTCTGTGGCAGCGATCATCTGTTCGGTGAGGCGGCTGAAGCGGTGGATCCATTCATATCCCGGATCGATCTTACCGCTGACCTGGTCCAGTTGCTGCCGGGTATCCTGTTTATGACCCAGCCAGGCAAAATAGATCTGGTCCGAGAAGGGGGGATGGAAGGGAATATGCCGGTAATGCGGCGAACCGTCCCTGATCTTGTAGAGGATGGGCCCTTCCGCAATGGCGCAGGCCACATCGTAACCCGATCCGGATGCAGTCATGAAATGAAGGTCCAGGGGATTCACTTCCGCCCATTCGGCCAGCAGTGCGGTCAGCGTGGAACTGCTTCCGAAACCCCAGTCGGGTGAAAATTCCAGGACAGTTTCCACATCCCACCGGAACAGCTCCTTCTGAAAGGAGGGCATGAGTTCAATGCAGGCTTTCAGCATGCTGATGAGCCGGCCTGCTTTTTGCGGATCGGTGGTTTCGGTCACTTTCAGGCGAACGGGATCGATGCCGGCGTGGAACCATTTCTCTTTTTCATCAAAGGCATTCCATACGAACCGGTCCCGGTTTTGCGAGCGTATCCTTTTCAGAAACTGGCCCCTCTGCAGGGGCACGGCCAGGGCAGATGAACCGAACATCACCATGTATTCGGCACTGATCAGAAGCTTGCCATGTGCATAAAGGGTTTTCATCGCTTCCGGGCTTGGTCTCTGAGATGCTCCAGGTAGCTGACCACCTCTGCATAGGAGACAGGCTTTTCCCTGAAGTATGTTTCGGCCATTTCCATTTCACGTGCAGAGGCTTTCAGCTGCCTGAGTATATTGCTCAGATGCATTTTCATATGGCCATGCTGGATGCCGGTGGTGATCAGGGAACGGACCGCACTGAAGTTGTTGGCCAGCCCGGCGGCGGCAACGGAGTGCATCAGTTCCCGGGAGGAGGGATTTCCCAGGATGTCCAGTGCCGTGCCGGCCAGGGGATGAAGACCTGTCAGTCCTCCCACCGTACCCAGGGCCAGAGGAATCTCCAGGGTGAAACGGAAAGTGCTGCCGGTAATTTCTGCCCGGGAGAGACTTTCATACCTGCCGTTCCTGGAGGCGTAGGCGTGCCCGCAGGCCTCCACCGCCCTGAAGTCATTGCCCGTGGCAATGACCACCGCATCCATGCCGTTAAAGATACCCTTGTTGTGGGTAACAGCCCTGTAAGGGTCTTCCGCTGCCATATCCACCGCCAGTTTGAACTTCCCGGCAAAGGCATCACCGCTCATCTGCCGGTCCGGTCCGTTAAAGATCTCCGTGTCTCCCTCCACCGAACAGGTCACCCTGCTTTCAGGGGTATAGTTGGAAAGGATCGACATCACGATGGTCAGTTCACCGTGCAGCTCCTTTGTTGCCATCATGGAAGCAAAACCGGAGGCCATGGCTTCCAGCACCGAATTGATGAAATTGGCACCCATGGCATCGGCGGTACGGAAAGTAACGAACAGCTGGTAGTACCCGGGGATCTTCGTGCTCCCTTTTTCCAGGCGGATGGATTCCACCCCTCCTCCGCGCTGCTCCATCCGGCCGGTGAGGGGCTTTACCGATTGCCTCAGATCTTCCCGGATGGCGTCAAATGTGCTGAAAAGCTCCTGTTCCGGGCCCGTCCAGGTGAAATGGACCTGTCCCACCCGGAGGGTATCCGTAACCTCTGCATGGAACCCTCCGCGGAGAGCCCAGAATTTGGCTGCATGGGAGGCCGCGGCCACCACCGAACTTTCTTCGGTCACCATGGGCAGGGTCAGCAGATCCCCGTTGATCAGGAAATTGGGGGCGAGGCCGAAGGGCAGGAAATAGTTGGAAACCGTATTCTCGCTGATATCTTCATAGATCTCCTGCATTTCCGGATCGGGATGCAGGTGGGCATTGAGCTTTTCAAGGCTTTTCCGGGAAAGCCGGTTCTGTTTCCGGAGCAACTCCAGTTTTTCGGTGCGGGTTAACCTGGAAAATCCCTGGATGATATGCGGATCCGGCCTCATAAGCTTATTCTCGCAGTGTAAGGTATGCGTATGCCATTTCAAGACCTCTGACCTGGGATTGGACAAAATCCCTCAGCTGGGGGTAATCCTCCCTGGCATGTTTCAGGAACGTGGATGCCATTCCGTATACTGCCGGGAGGACCGATTTGCTGATCAGGTAGTATCCGTCCAGGAAGGTTTTTACCCCTCCCGAAATGATCAGTTCTTTGCAGGCAGGTTCTTCATTTTCCACGATGCCATTGACGTACTCCAGCATGGAATAGACATCTTCGCCCGTGTAGGAAAGGGGCTCAAAGAGTTCCCTGCTTGCCTCCTCATCCCTCAGAAGTTCCACCCTGGCGAAGTTGGTCCCCCCGAAGGCGGCAAACTCGATGGCCTGAAGAGGGAGCTGAAGCAGCCGTCGCAGACTTTCCGGACCTATGCCCTGTCCCACTTCCTTCACAATGACCGGGAAGTCGAACCGGTCCATGAACCGCTGGATGGTTTCCAGGGGCGATTGGGACAGAATATCCCCTTCCGGCTGGAACCATTCCTGCATGGGGTTCACATGGATGATCAGTCCGTCGGCGCGCAGTTTTTCCACAAGCCTGCCGGCCCCGGAAACCCGGTCCGTTGAGACCATCTCCTCGATCTGGGCAATCCCAAGGTTGGCCCACAGGGGCAGATCATCGCCGATGATCTTCCGCATATTGAAATCCTCGAAGTACGTATCATCGTCCATGATGATGCGGCAGGATCCCAGCCCCATTCCCATACCGAATTCATTGCAGGCCATAGCCAGGTTCCGGTTGATGGTACCGGCCATTCCGGTCCCGCCGGTCATGCTGCTGACCCACATGGGTACCCTGTGCTCCTTTCCCAGAATGGTAAAGGGTTGTATTCCTTTCCCGGGATGGGGTCTCAGCATGGGTTCGTAGTGGAACCGGTGGTCCATTTCGGGAACGCCGGTCTGTGATCTTAGGGCAAGGTCGATGTGATCTTTTTTTCTGCTTTCCAGCTTTTCCATGATCCAACTGTTACCGGATTCCTAAATTGCGTGCGATCACAAGGCGCAGGATCTCGGAGGTCCCTTCGCCGATTTCCAGAATGCGCTGGTCGCGGTAGAAACGTTCGATAGGGTTCCACTTCATCAGCCCGTGTGCCCCGTGGATCTGGAGGGCATCGTTCACGATCTCCCTGGCGATCTCCGAGGTATATAGCTTGGACATGGCCGCCTCCTTTCCGAAGGGCAGTTTCTGATCCTTCAGCCAGCATGCTTTGTAGAGCAGGCTCCGGGCCAGTTCGATCTTTGTGGCCATGTCGGCCAGTTTGAAGGTGTTGATCTGAAAGCTCCTGACGGGCCTTCCGAACTGGATCCTTTTGGATGCATACTCCATGGCCATTTCGAAAGCCCCCTGCGCAAGGCCCAGTCCCATGGCAGCAATGGAAAGCCTCCCCCCTTCCAGGGTGGCAAGCATGATCCTGGCGCCCTTTCCCCTTTCCCCCAGCAGGTTCTCTTCAGGGACCGATACGTTCTTAAAAAAGGCCTTCCCCGTATCTGCAGCCCTCCACATCATCTTGGACTGGATCGGTTCCGCGCTGTAGCCCGGGGTGTCGCGGTCGACCAGGATCGCGGAAAGTTCTTTCTTCCCTTTTCCGGGCTCCCCGGTGACGGCCTGTACCGTGATCCCTCCCGACATGGGAGAAGAGATGTTGGTGATGTAGATCTTATGCCCGTTGATGATCCACCGGCCGTCCTCCGGTTTAGCCGTGGTCTCGGTGTTGTTCGAATCGGACCCGGCATTGGATTCGGTCAGTCCGAATGCCCACAATTTCTCCCCGGAGGTGAGTTTGGGAAGAATCGCCCTTTTTTGTTCCTCGGTCCCGTAGTTGAAAATGGGGGCGATGCCCAGTGAATTGTGGGCGGCGACGGTGGCAGCCTGGGACCCGTCCACCCTGGCCAGTTCTTCCACGGCAATGATGTAGGAAAGCGTGTCCATTCCCAGACCCCCGTATTCTTCCGGCAGGTTGATGCGGAGAAGGCCCATCCGGAACATCTTCCGGGTCAGTTCGGTGGAAAAGGTTGATGTTTCATCCAGTTCTTCCGCTCCGGGTCTGATCTCCTTTTCGGCAAATTCCTTTACCTGTTCTCGGATCTGATGGTGTTGTTCTTTCAATAAAGGATCGTTCATGGTCAGATGATTATTTCAAAGTGATTAACAGCTGGTTCAGGTCGACCTGGTCCCCCACCGATACATGGATCTCTTCCACGGCCGTATTGCGGGTGGCCAGTATCTTGTTTTCCATTTTCATTGATTCGATGATCAGAAGGGGATCTCCTTCAACCACTTCGATGTCGCGGGCTACATTGATCTGCACCACCTTCCCGTTCAGGGGAGCAATGATCTCCCTGATGTTCTTGTCCTGTTTTTTGCCGGAGGTGGTGTAGCGGCGGTCAAGAATATCCAGTCTTCTTATTTTGAAGAGATGTCCGTCAAGATCCAGCAGTATGTCGGAGCGGTCGGTGATCCCGCCCACCTTCAGCAAATACTGGTTGATCCGTATCCAGTAATCATTTCCCTTCCTGGTCTCCAGGGAAACGTCATAATTCGTATCTTCGATATGGAGCCGCAGTTTTTCCCTACCCTTCAGCAATTCATACCTGATCCTGTATTGCCTGTGATCGATCTCCAGCGCGATCTCGGGAAGGATCCTCCAGTGGCCGATATCGTACCATGGCAAGAGGGTGCCCCTGGTGTTCCCCGCCTCGGGCTGGAGCGCGATCAGGGTTGCTGCAGACAGCAGGATATCCAGATCCCAGGCCTTCCTTCTTTCCAGGTTTTCCCTGATCAGCCGTTGCAGTTCTTCGTCAACCAGCCTGGTATGGATCCTGTTCCCGATAAACTCCCCGGACCGCAGCAATTCAATCAGAAAATCCCGGTTGGTCTGCAGTCCCGTGATCCGGAAATCCTTCAGGGTCCGGATCAGGCGGGTCCTTGCATCTTCCCTGTTGGTTCCGTGTACAATGATCTTGGAGATCATGGGATCATAATAGGGCTCCACCAGGTTCCCCGCTCTGAAACCGCCGTCGATCCGGCTTTTGCCGTTGGACGGAAGACTGAGTGAATCGATCCGTCCGGCCGAAGGCATGAATTCTTTTTCAGGGTTTTCCGCGTAGATCCTTGCTTCGATGGAATGTCCCGACAGGTGTATCTCTTCCTGTCTGAAGGAAAGGGGAAGTCCTTCCGAGATCCTGATCTGTTCCTTGACCAGATCGATCCCGGTAACCATTTCGGTGACCGGATGTTCCACCTGGATACGGGTGTTCATCTCCAGAAAAAAGAATTCCTGCTGCTGGTTCATCAGGAATTCCACTGTACCCGCATTGGTGTAACCGATCCCTTTTACCAGCTGCAGGGCACTGGCTGTGATCCTGTCCCTGGTTTCATCCGAAATAAATCCGGAGGGAGCTTCTTCGATGATCTTCTGATACCTGCGCTGCAGAGAACATTCCCTTTCGAACAGGTGGGCCGCATGACCGTGGTGATCGGCGATCACCTGTACCTCGATGTGGCGCGGGTTTTCCAGGTAACGTTCCACATAGAGGCCGGGCGATCCGAAATAACTCTTCGCTTCCCTTGAGGCCTCGCGTGCCTCCTGTTCAAACCGTTCGGGGGAATGAACAATGCGCATTCCTTTGCCCCCTCCTCCCGCGGACGGTTTGATCAGCAACGGGTAGAGTAGTGTTTTGCTCCGGGTGATGAGGGTTTCCAGGTCGCTGACAATCCCCTCCAGCACAGGGAGCCCCAGCTTCATGGCCTTATCGCGTGCGTTTGATTTGTTCCCCATCAGATCAATGACCCCGGGACCGGGCCCGATGAAACGGATCCCATATTCATCGCACATCCGGGCAAAAGAAGCATTTTCCGACAGGAAACCGTAGCCCGGGTGAATGGCCTCCACATGGGCAGCCCTGGCAATATCCACGATCTTCCGGCCGTTCAGGTAGGTCTCCGAAAGATTTCCCTTTCCCAGGGAGTAAGCTTCATCCGCTTCCACCACGAAGGGAAGCGCACGGTCATCGTCGGAATGGATCACCACGGCCACTTTGCCCAGATCACGGATGGCCCGGATCACCCTGCAGGCGATCTCGCCACGATTGGCCACAAGGATCTTATGGAAATTTTCATGTCGTTTCATGCCAGCCGGGTTTTCTCTTTTCAAAAAATGCACGGATCCCTTCCTGACCCTCTTCGGATGCGCGGAATCGTGCGATCAGTTCCGCGGTTTCATTCAGCAGGTGATCCGGATCAGCTGCTGGTTCGAGTTCATCCAGAAATGATTTGATCCCCTTCATGGCCAGGGGCCCGCCGGTAAGGAGATTGCGAAGCAGTTCATCCACGGTCTCTTCCAGCTTTCCATCCCCGCAGATCATATGCGCCAGGCCGATCTCAACGGCATATTTTCCGGAAAACATCCTGCCGGTCAGCATCAGTTCCTTTGCACGGCTGTACCCGGTCTTCCTGAGTACATAGGGAGCAATGGTGGCCGGTATGAGTCCCAGTTTGACTTCCGGGAATGCGAACCGGGCACTCTCGTCCACCACCACGATATCGGAGGCTGCCACCAGTCCGATGGCTCCCCCCATGGCCTTCCCCCGTACTGCTGTAACCACCACATGCCCGGATGAGTGAATGGTTTTGAACAGTCCGGCAAGCTCCCTGCTTTCGGCCAGAAGCTGATCCCCGGACTGTTCCTGTCCCCTGCGCATCCAGTTCAGGTCCGCCCCGGCTGAAAAATGCTCTCCCCGTGCACGCAGCAGAATGATCCTGAGATCCCTGTTTTCATTTAACCGGGTGAAATTCCAATTCAGCTCCCTGATCATCTCTATGTCCATAGCATTGCGGATCCCGGCTCTGTTGAGGGAGATACGGGCCACGGGCCCGTCGCGTTCAAGCAATATGGTCCCTGACGAATTCATCTACATGCGGTAGATCCCCGCGCGGGGCCGTTTAAATTTACGGTTCAGGGACATGGAGATGGAAAGGGCAAGGATCCTGCGGGTGTCGGCCGGGTCTATAATGCCGTCATCCCAGAGCCTTGAGGTGCTGAAATAGGCCGATCCTTCTTTTGCATATTTTTCCAAAATCGGTTTCCTGATACGCTCCCTTTGCTCGTCAGAAAGAGATTTACCGGCTGCCCGGAGCTGATCCTCCTTGATGGTGGCAAGCACGTCGGCTGCCTGCTCTCCTCCCATGACCGAGATCTTTGCACTGGGCCACATGAACAGCAGGTGAGGATCGTAAGCACGGCCCGACATGGCATAGTTGCCTGCTCCGAAAGACCCGCCGATGATCACGGTGATCCTGGGTACCCTGGAATTGGAAACGGCATGGACCATTTTGGCCCCGTCCTTGGCGATCCCCCCGTGTTCATATTTTTTACCCACCATGAACCCGGAGATGTTCTGGAGGAAAATGATGGGAAATTTCCGGTGATCACATAGCTCGATAAAGTGGGTTCCCTTGAGCGAGGATTCCGAGAAAAGGATCCCGTTGTTGCCGATGATCCCCACAGGATAGCCCATGATCCTGGCAAAACCTGTGACAAGTGTGGTTCCGTAATCCTGCTTGAATTCGGAAAATTCACTTCCGTCCACCAGCCGGGCGATAATCTCCCTGATATCGAAAGGTTCCTTCAGGGAGTCAGGGATCAGACCGTACAGTTCCTCCATATCGTAGAGGGGATCCTTTACCGCTTTCCTTTCCAGGTGCTGGCGGTCCGGCACCTGGATGGTTTCAAAGATATCCCGGCATCTCTGCAGGGCATCCCGGTCATTGTCTGCCAGGTGGTCAGCTACCCCGGAAACCGAAGTATGTACTCTGCCGCCTCCCAGCTCTTCTGCGGTGACCTCCTCCCCGGTGGCTGCCCTGACCAGCGGGGGTCCTCCCAGGAAGATGGTTCCCTGTTCCCTGACAATGATGGTCTCATCACTCATGGCAGGGACATACGCTCCGCCGGCAGTGCATGAACCCATCACCACCGATACCTGGGGGATTCCTTCTGCCGAGAGCCTTGCCTGGTTATAGAAGATCCTTCCGAAATCGTCCCTGTCAGGGAATACTTCGGCCTGGTCGGGAAGGAATACCCCCCCCGAATCGACCAGGTAGACACAGGCCAGCCTGTTCTGCAGGGCAATTTGCTGGGCACGGAGATGTTTTTTTATGGTTTCCCTGATGTAGGTTCCTCCTTTCACCGTGGCATCATTGGCCACGATCATCACCTCTTTGCCATGGATCAGTCCGATCCCGGTCACGATCCCGGCCGACGGGAACTGGTCTTCATACTGTCCGAAGGCGGCAAGCGGACTCAGTTCAAGAAAGGGGGTATTGGCATCGAGCAACAGGTTGATCCGGTCCCTGACCAGCAGTTTGCCCCTGGAAAGGTGTTTTTCCCTGGACTGCTCAGGTCCGCCCTGTGTGGCTGCCACCACACGGGATCTCAGGTCGGTGAGTGTTTCGAGGGTTCGCTGTTTCCGGGCGAAAAATTCTTCGGAGGCGGGATTGATACGGGTACTCAGGGTTTTCAAAATGGTCCGGTTTTGTTCAATTTAACATTGTAAACGTTTCTGTTTAATTATTGTTTAAAAAAATAACCAAAAAACTAAACAAAACTGAGCCGGTGGTATTTACCTTACAAGATACAATATTATGTTCATTAATTCTTTTGAATGATGTCCATTTATTCCCTTAATTGTGGGAGTTCGAACAGAGAAGATGAAAAATGCGCTCGGTGATCGGAAAAAACCTCCGGATTGATAACAGGAGCCGGAATATCTTATCGGCATTGCTGCTTCAGGCAGTGAGCACCGGGATCTTTGCAGGGGTATTTGAACTTTCGGCCAACGCAATTTTTTTGGAAAGATTCGGTCCTGACCGGATTCCGCTGGCATTTATGATCTCCGGAGGGGTGGGGATCATCCTTGTTTCCGTTTATAATTTTTTCCGGTCAAGACTGCATGAGATTACCTCCGGTTTGCTGAACCTGCTGGGGGTGGTCCTGGTCATGGCGATCCTGCTGACCGGGTCCCGGTTCACGGACAGGGAAAAGATCGAGTTCTCTACTTTCGTTTTCATGGGACCGCTGGTCCTGTTGACCCTGGGGGGATTTTGGAGCACGGCCCGCGGGTTTCTGCAGTCCGGAAGTGGAAAGCGTTTGCCGGGACTGTTCGAGGCGGGACTGGTCGCAGGGATGGTGCTGGCGTTTTTGCTTTCCCCGGTCCTTGTCAGGAGCGGGATGCCAGTCTGCGATCTGCTGTATGTGGCCACGGGAGGCCTGTTGATCGCCGCCGGCACCCAGCTCTATCTTACTTTTCACAGGGGTGAAAGACATCAGACGACGCGGTACAAAGTCCCCGGTTCCGGTCTCTTTGCACTTTTTTCCCACCGGTATACAGGCCTGATGGCCGGTTTTGCTGTCCTTGGCGTGGGGATCTCGGTCATGCTCCATTATGCGTTTTTGTGGGGCTCGGGGACCAGGTTCTCCGGCAGTTTGGAACTGGTCACATTCTTCGGGTTCTTTTTCGCGGCCACTATGATCCTCGGCTGGCTGATGAAGCGTTTCCTTTTCGGATGGATCAAGAAAAAGACGGGGATCATGCTCACCCTTCTGATTTCCCCGTTGATTCTGCTGATACTGGCCATGGCCGCCGTCATTGCCGCTGAGAGTTACGGTTACGGGGGAGGGACCGCCTCTTTTTCCTATTTCTTCGTTCCGATCGTATTGTCCAGGTTGATGGACCGGTCCCTGAAAGACTCCATGGAACATCCCTCCATGAAGATCATTTATCAGACACTGGACCGGAGGGAAAGGTACCGCGTTCGGAAGGGCATTGACGGGATCCTCCGTGAAACGGGCGTTTTTACCATGGGAATTATTCTGGCCTGTATGATGATGATCAGTTTTGTAGAGATCATCCATGTTCATTACGTACTGCTGGTGTTCCTGGTGATCTGGATTTTTGTGGGACTGGCCCTGTACAGGAGCTATCGCAGACTGCTGAAGGTATCCCTGGAATCCGACAGGCTGAGGGAGGCGGCTGACCGCACTGTTGAGGATCTGGCAAAAGTGGATCTGGACCGGACAGCCTTCCCGGTGGAAACGGTGGCATTCAATCCCTATTTTTTCCATTATTTATCCAGGGAGAACCAGATATTGCTGGTGGGACATTCCCATTCCGGAGTGCGGAGCCTGGTATGGGAACATCTGCTTGGATCATCACCGGGACTTCCCGATCTGACTCTCAGTCAGATGCTGGTCAGAGAGAAGGACCGCGCAGTAAAAGAACGGATCCGGAAATTCGGACAGAGACGGTTAAAGAGCAAGCTGGGATTACAGGAGGCCTTTATCAAGGAGCGTCTGGACAGGTTTTACGATGATAAGCCGGAAGAGAACAATTCCATTGGCGATGCCTTTAAGTCGGGAGAAAAGAATGAGATCTTTGCCGCACTATACCATGTGGCCCAGGAGGGGGACCTGAAATATCTTCCCGAGGTGTATACCCTGCTGCGGGAAAAAGACCTGAATGTGAGGCGGGTGGCCATCTCTACGGCGGCCCTCCTGGAATCCGACGGACTGGGAGAAGAGCTGGTGGAATTCCTGCACCATCCGCAGCTTCATGTTGCGTCATGGTCGGCCCTGGTCCGTCAGGGAGAGCGTGTGCTGGATGATCTGGAATCAGCATTCCATAAACCGGGGACCGAACTCATCCTGCAGAAAAGGATCGTATCGGTCATGGCGGCCATCGGGGGTCCCTATGCCATGCGGCTTCTTCTTGCCAAGCTGGATTATCATCACAGGGAGATCTTTCATGTTACAGTACGAAGTCTGTATGAGAACCATTTCCGGGCCTCGGAGATCCAGGCAGCCACCGTACAGAACGCCATTCTCAGGCTGGTGCAGACCGGTACCTGGAACCTGGCGGCGAAAATCTCCATCAGGAGCTTCGAACCTGAAGAACCGATCCTGAGGGCCGTGGAAGACGAGATACGGGATGTGAATGAATTGATCATGATGTTGCTGGCCATGATCTATGACCGGCGACCGGTACAGCGAATCCGGATGAACCTGCTGGACAGGGACCCGGAGAACCGCGCCATTGCCATCGAATTGATGGACCTTCTGGTGAAGCCGCCATTGAAATCACTACTCATTTCTTATTTTGAAGATATTTCCGTAAGGGAAAAAATTGATAAACTGCATCTGAGCTTTCCGGTAGAGGTTTTCCCCTTTAAAACCCTGCTCACAAAGATCCTCAACCGTGATGGCATGCAGCTGGGACATTTTATCAGGATCTGCGTCCTTGAGTTCATGGGACGCAGATCCGAATTTTTTGATGAACAGCAAATCCTTGCCCAGGGATATCATCCCGATGGTAAAATTCGTGAAACCGCAGCACAATTATTGCGTAAAAATGATCCCGGGCGGTACAGTCTGGTTTCGGAGCGGCCTGATTTTCCGGATAACAGTTTTCCGGACCATGAAGATCCGTCCCGCTGGTACATCGAAACCACACTGAGCCTGGCCGGTTGGAGATTGTTTATGAATGCAGGATTGAACGCCCTTTTGAAACTGGTTTCGGAGCTTCGGCCTTATCATGAAGAGCTGTTGGCCGGAAGCGATTATGTAGTCCTGGCCAGATCGACAGAGGAGGGTGATTTTTTTCCTCTTTCATCAGGTATTGCAATAATTGCTGCCCAACAGCCTGAAATTCTGGAGCAAATTCGCTATCTTGGGACGGGCGGAAATTGTGAGGCGTATTTGATTGAAAGAGAGGTATTCATTGAGCTTCTTTTTGATGAAAGAAGTTTATTGCACATTTTTTGTGCTCATTTAAACCAGAATACCGGGAACCTTGTTTAACAGGTCCAGACCCTGATAACGAATTGACCTATGGATGAATCCACCATACTGGATACAAGGGTGCTCCAGAGAAATCCTTTTCCTGGTGTAAGGCCATTTACAGGTGCTGAGGACAAGAATTTCTTCGGGCGGGAGGAATCCGTCAGGGCGGTAAGGGATCTTCTGCTGGAAAATCGCTTTGTTACCCTCGTGGGGGCCTCCGGTGCGGGGAAAACCTCCCTCATCCAATCGGGCATCATCCCCGCCCTGCTCGCGGAGGACAAGCAGGAATGGGTGCCGATCACGGTTAGGCCCGGCCGTCAACCGGTAGTAAACCTTTTGAAGGAGTTCCAGCGGGTCTTTCCAAAGAAATTCAGCGATCAGGAAGTGGATGCATTTTTGTCAGGGGACGGTACCCTGGCCGACTGGATCCATGAAATGGGCCTGGGCAGTCATCGTTACCTGATCTCGGTTGACCAGTTCGAGGAAATTTTCAGAATTGAGCCCGCCGGAAAGAAAGGAGGAAAGAACCAGGAAGCTTCCAGGCTGGTGAATCTGTTGCTTCATGCCATTGCCAGTGATCTTGTCGGAGTATACGTGGTCCTTTCGATCCGTTCCGATTTCATAGACGCCTGTTCCACTTTCCGTTCCCTTACCGAACAGATGAACCGCAGCAAGTACCTGCTGCCCCCCATGTCGGAAGAGGCTCTCTCCAGGGCCATATCGGAGCCGGTCAGGCTGGCCGGCGCCTCGGTGGAGGATGGTTTCGTGGAAACCGTGCTGGATGACCTGGAGGAGGTCGAAGACCGTCTTCCTTTACTACAGCATGCACTCGTACGGACCTGGAACCACTGGGCTCACAGAAAGAAGAATGATGAACCGGTTTCCCTGGTCGATTACAAAGCAGTGGGATCTGTCCGCAATGCCCTCAGCGGTCACCTGGATGAGATCTATGAATCGCTGGACCGGCGGCAGAAAGTGATCTGCGAACGCCTGTTCAAATCCATTACCGCCAAAGGAGAGGAGCAAAACGGATTCCGCAAGCTGGCTACACTGGGCACCATTGCCCGTATCGCCCAGTGTACCATGGATGAAGCAGCAGAAGTGGTGGAAATCTTCAGGAAACCCGGTCGCAGTTTCCTGGCACCCCATGTCCCCGTGCCCCTGAGCCAGGAAAGCGTCATCGAACTGTCCCATGAATCACTCATCAGGAACTGGGAGCGACTGTCGGTGTGGGTCGACGAAGAGTCGGAATCGATCAAAATGTACATCAGGCTTTCTGAAGCCTCTGCGCTCTATCAGCAGGGAAGGACGGAGTTGTTAAAACCACCCGAACTTCAGATGGCCCTCAGATGGAGAGAGACCCAGCAGCCCTCCCCCGCCTGGGGGATCCAGTACAATCCGGCTTTCGAAAGGGCGATGGTGTTCTTAAGTACCAGTGAGGAGGAATATCTCTGGCAGGAGGAACGGAAGATGGTTCTCCAGCGCCGGAGACTGATCATCAACCGTTCCATCGCCATTTTGATGGGTGTTCTGGTGATCGTTCTGGCGGTTGTTTTCATTGGTACCCGAAACCAGCCGGCCGGAGAGGATGAACCGGACCGGGCGACGGGTGAGGAATATGTATATACACCTTCCCGGCAGCAGGCCCCGGCTCAGGCTGAAGGCAGGAACGAAGAAGACCTTTCACAGGAAGGGGCGGACGTTCCGGCCGAAGAAGAGACTGTCCCTCGTGAGGGGCAGGGGAACCTTCAGCAGGAGGGGTCCGGGGAGGAAGAGACCGCCGGACCGCTTCGGGATGAGCGGGAGCAGGACAGGACTCGGCAGCGGGAGGAACCGGTGGAACGGTCGCGCACGGAGCCGGTAGCCCGACAGCAGGAAGAGGATATTTCCACGGATGTTCAGCAAAGGGTCCTTTCTTTGGCCAGGGATGTGGCATTGAGCAGCACCCGCATCGATAACAATCCCCAGTTGCAGGGTCTGCTTGCCTTCCAGGCCTATCGGTTCAATGACCGCTTCAACGGGAAACCCTACGATTCCGATATCTACCGGGGACTTTACATGGCCATGAAAGAACTGATATCCCCGGCATACAACATCTACCCAAGTATCAGGAACACGGTCAGGTCCATTGAATGGCTGGATTCAAGAAACAGCATCATGATCGCCAGCAGTGACGGGACCATCATGATCCTGCCGGGCAACTATGCCAACAGGGCTTCCCGGACAACACTGGCCGGCACAGGCTTTCAAAGTGAAAGCCTGGTGGTCAGTCCCGATGAAAGGGTGGTCGCAGTGGGCACCAATGGCGGGGGCATGCTCTTTCTCGATCTCAGCGGGGGAAATCTTCTGAGCCGGAATTCCGAGCACGGGAATATTTTCCTGTTCCTCCAGAATCTGGGGAGCAGCGGAAGTTTCCTTTCCGCGGGTACAGATAACAGGATCCTGAAGTGGGAGTACGGCAGCTTCGAAGCATCTCCCTGGACGGAACTGGAAGACAGGCCCTCCGCACTGGCAGCTTCCCCTGACGGACGGCAGGCCGCAGTGGGCACAAGGGATGGCCGGCTGTATGAAATAAGCGTGGATGCACCGGGAAACAGGAGACTGCTGAATGACTTCGGACGGAACCACGTGAGGGCACTTGCGTATGGTCCCGGCGGACAAACCCTGGCGGTGGGGCTGCTGGACGGATCGATCAGGATCCTGGCGGGAACAGGACGGAGGGTGGTCGCCACCCTTTCCGGTCCGGGAGCAAGGGTGGCAGACCTTGATTACAGTCCCGACGGAAGGAAACTGGTTGCCGCATCCCACGACGGCAATGTGTATTTGTGGAATACTTCGGACTGGGAACATTCCCCGGTAGTTTTTTCCGACAACAATGGTTTTGTCCTTTCCGTTTGTTTTTCCGGCAACAGCCAATATTTTTACAGCGGGAGCACGGAATTTCCCCGCCTGATCGGAAGGCCTTCGGGTTCTGCACAGATGGTCAGCGATTTCTGCAGCCTGGTGGACCGGAACCTTACGCGGAGCGAGTGGGAACAATATTTTGGTGACGAGGTTCCGTTTGAGGAAACCTGTCCCGGAACAAATTGACAAATAATCAGATATGCGTACTTGGTTTCTTATCGGTATCACCCTCTTTGTTTTTCACCAGACCGCCACGGCACAGGAACAGGTTGGTTGTCCACAGATGCTTGAGGATGCCCGGGAAGCCTATGAGGCCGGGATGATCGAACTGGTGCCCGAATTACTGAATCCATGCCTGGAATCGGGACTGTCCGGGGAAAACCTCCGGGAAGCCTATAAGCTGGTGATCAATGCATACCTGTTTGATCACCTCCCCGATCGTGCTGACATGCTTATGGACGATTTTCTGGAGAAATTCCCCGATTATGAACCCGCCCCGGATGATCCGGGCGAATTTGTACTCCTTCTCGAAGAGCACCGCCAGGAAGAGGCTCTCCGGCAGGCTGAAGAACAACAGGCAGAAGAAGGAGAAGAAGAAGAGGTCGCACGTGAAGAGGTTGAGGAGGAGCCGGTCATCCGGGAAGAGGAACCGGTCAGGGTTCAGGAGCCTTTCACAGGGAAAGAAGCATTCGGTTCTCTCGGTTTCTCACTGGGGGGCAATCTTTCATTCCCCGGTCTGATCGAAAAGTACAGTACCGGGGATCCGGAGCTGGAGCAGGGTGGTTTTGACCTTTCGGTTCCCGGGTTTCAAATGGGTGTGGTCATGAATCTGCGCATGGGAAGGAGTGTGGACGCCGCTGTGGGCATCAACTATTCCCGCCTGCGGCTGAACTATACAGGAGAACCATTTTCTTTTACCAGTTATACTTACAGGGAGTCCGAGAACCGCCTGGGGATTCCGCTGACCCTTTCCGTGAAGTTCAATCCCGATGACAGGGTTACTGCCTATCTCCGGTTCGGGGTGGTGACCGAATATCTTTTCTCTGCTTCCGCTTCAGCAACCAGGAGCTATACGGAAACAGGAACGGTCTTTCTGCGGGATGTGGAACTTGAGAAGGTGGACATTACCGGTTCCAGGTCTTCTCTCCAGCTCATGGGAACCGCAGGACCCGGGATGAGTTTTCCCTTCCCGCGGGGAAGGTTCTTTCTGGAATCCCGGTTTCACTTCGGGATCCTGAAGACCAACGATGAGGAACACCGGTATGATCAACAGGAGTTGACCTGGCTGATCTATCATGTGGACAGTGACTTCAGGTTGAATTACCTGACCCTGTCTGCCGGAATGGTTTGGAACCTGCAAAAACCCCAGAATTTACAGCCATGAAAACCAGAACGATTTTGTTGATCCTGCTGGCAGGACTGTTTTTTTCCTGCGAAAAAGAGATTTCCGTTCAGCAATCCGAGAAGTTCGTCAAGTTTTTCGGTAACTATGGAATGAACCGGGCCACCGATGTGGTTGTGCTGGATAACGGGGGTTTTGCCATCAGCGGTATTGATTCCATCCCCGGATCAAGAAGCAGGATGATGCTGGTGGTCACCGATGCCTACGGGAACCTGCGCGATGGTTTTCCCAGGTACTACTCTGACGGGGATCGCGGGGCGGAGGCAAACACCCTGGTGGCCGAGGACGGTGGCCAGGGCGGATTCCTTTTGTGCGGACACAGTATCTCTCCCCGGGGGGATAAGGATCTGTTCATGGTCAAGGTAAAAAGGGACGGAGATACTCTCTGGACCAGGCGGCGTGGTACAGCCGGTAATGAAACCATTCTTCATGCCACAGAAGGCATCGGTTTCAAATACCTGGTCGCAGGATATCAGGAAAGGCAGGGAGAACGGGGCATCATGATCGAAGCTTTTGAGCAGGAGGGGGGGACCGTCTCTCTTTCCATCCCTTATCTGAAACCTTTTAATTCGAAGGATGCCACCGCCAGTTATATCCTGAATACCGGAGAGAGTTATTTATGTGTCTGTTCCTATACCATGTCCACCGGAGGCAGAAAGGATATTTTGATTCTGAGTTTTGACGATGAACTGAGTTTTATCTACAAGCCGTTGAACGACGGCTATGATCAAAACGGCACTTGTATTGCGCGGGATACGGAAAACAACCGTTTCCTTTTGCTGGGGAACAGGATGAATGCACAGACCGGGAACAGCGAGATCCTGCTTCATTCTTTCGAAATCGACAGTCTTACCTCACCCCCCCTGTTGAGTGAACCCGTTCTTCTTACCACTGAATCGGAGATTGATACGAACCTCCATGCGGAAAGGCTGGTGAGGACAGGCCCTGGCCGGTTTGCCATCGTCGGTACCAGGACTGACAGCGAGGATAACCAGGACATCTTCCTTCAGTTACTGGAAAACTACCAGCTGACGGACCGTGTGATATTCGGATCCTCGGGCAACCAGTCGGGTGTGGATATCTTACACCCCGATATGGGAAGCCTTATCCTGCTGGGGAACAATGCTTTTGAAGGGAACAGCATGATCTCCCTGATCAAGACCGATATTTCGGGATCGCTGTAATACCTGCCTGACCCGCTGAACCAAAGGAATATGAGGAAAATTCTGATCCCATATCTTTTAATTGCCTGCTGGCTCTGGCCTGATGCCGCCAGCGGACAGTGGTTCCCAACTGCAGCTATTTCCGGAGGGGGGGAAATATGCCTTGGGGATTCCATCAGGGGGTATATTAATTTTACCGGTAAAGGACCCTGGGATGCGGTGGTCAATGATAAGGACGGTGAATATGCGGTGCTGACGGATGTGGGATCGCCCTATACCCTCTGGCTGAAGACCAAAGAATCGAATACCTTTTATGTGGCAGAGGTCCGGGACAGCAGAGGTTGGCCCGGGCAGACCTATGGTGAGGCCGAGGTGATCGTGAACCCGCGAACGCCGGTGGAGATCACCATGGACCGGACCGCTTTTCTTTACAGCGAAACAGGGGTGCAGCTCTATGCTGAACCTTCGGGAGGGGAATTCAGCGGGAACGGCGTCACCGGCGGAATGTTCTACCCGCATATCGCAACTCCTGTGGGATCGCCCCACCGGATCACCTACCGCTATGTGAATGAATATGACTGTGCAAGCAACGATTACATCGATCTTTATGTACTCTACGGAACAGGAGAGGTATACCTGATCCATGAAGGGGATACCGTCGATATGGCGTGCAGTGTGTCAGGGAACTACCGGCTGAGAGGGAGAAACCGGGACGGGATCCCCGGGACGTTTCAATTAAGAGTGACCGGCTCGGCCACTGAAGTCCCCGGCCACATTGAGGATGAGGACCTGACAGATGATATGGCCCTGTTCGATCCTTCCGGCCTGTCGGGGGCTTATGATGTGGCATATACTTACAGTTTCGAAGGACTGAGCATTACCCTGGTGCTCCCCATTGTGGTAAAGGACCTGGGTTCTCTGAGGATCGCCGGGATTCCTGACACCGTCTGCAAGAACGATGAACCCTACCGGATCATGCCCGTTACGGATGAAAGTGATCCCGGGGCAACCTACCTTATCGGCGGAGCGGGTGTGACAGGGGACCAGCAGGGGGGATTTTATTACGATCCCTCCCTTCCGGAAGTCCCTGTCGGTCCCGTTACCCTTACCATGGAATATGTATCCTCCATCGGGTGTGAGGTCACCGTGGAAAAACAGGTGATCAATGAATTTGTCCCCCGGGTCCTGTTCACCCCGGGAACGGCCTGTCTTCCGGAAGAGGGCGCCAGTGTTTCCTTTGACAACCTGACCACGGGGAAAGATTCGGTGGAACAATGGGCCTGGGATTTTGGCGACATCAACAGCGGATCGCAGAATTACAGCGGACTTGAAAACCCGCAGCATTTTTACAGCGAACCCGGACCGCGGCTGATCAGCCTGACGGCAACAACCTATCGCGGATGCACTGCAGCCCATCAGCTGGATACGGTATTTGCGGAGGAACCCGTTGCCGGTTTCACGTGGATCAGCGATTGCTATTCGGAAGCAGATGGGATCACCTTTGTCAACCGGTCACAAAATTCATTCGGAGCGTTTGAAAGGTTCATCTGGACCTTTCAGAACATGGAGGAAGAGATCCTGGAGGAGATAGAAACAGGTCCGGGGGAAGATACCCTTGAATTTTCCTTTCCCGGAGAAAACAGTTACCTGGTGGACCTGTACGCCCTGAACGATGGTGGTTGTTCCAGCAGCCTGGCCAGGGAGATCACCCTGGTACCGACAGTGATGCTCGATTCGGAAGGATACGAAGAGCGTTTCAATGATTCCGGCGGAGGATGGAGCGTGGGATCGGAGAACGGACGGGAAAGCTGGGTATGGGGTCTTCCCGATTTCAAGGGTTTTGAGCCGGATTCGGGCGACAGGGCATGGTATACGGACCTGCCGGTCACGGAGGGGGAATATCAGGAGCATTCATGGGTACAGAGTCCGTGTTTTGATTTCAGCAACCTCAAACGGCCTCTTGTCCGGATGCAGATCATGAAGAGCTTTGTCCCCAACCTGACCGGGGCGGTGCTCCAGTACCAGGATGTGATCGATGATGGCTGGCAGACTGTGGGAGGGTACAATGAGGGGATCGGCTGGTACAATTCCAACACCATTTTCAGCAGTCCGGGAGAAAGTAATTACGGCTGGAGCCTCAATGAGTTTGAGCCCGATACCGGGTGGGTGACCGCAAAACACGATCTGGACATGCTGCCCGCAGATGCCAGGATCAGATTCCGGGTGGTGATCGCAACCAACGGGCAGCAGGTCATCGGGAACCAGGGTTTTGCCTTCGATCATATGGTATTCGCTGAACGGACCCGGAAATCGGTCCTGGAATATTTTACCAATGCGGGGGATGACAAATCCCGGGTGGCGGATAACGTGGTGGACCAGTACGCCCTGGCTTACCCGGGAGAGGTAATTGACCTGCAATACCATATGGATTACCCCGGTATGGATCCCATGAATACGAACAATCCGGATCCTCCATCCACCAGGGCAGGCAACCTGGGGGTTGGCATGGTCCCTTACGCGGTCCTGGATGGCGGTGTGGAATCGGATCACCGCTACGATTTTACAGGCGAGGAAGGGGTTCCCGATGAGGAAACACTGAAGATTTTGTCCCTGGAGATCCCCCGTTTCCGGATCGATCTGACGGTGGACTGGCAAAAGGAGGGCCTGGAAGCAACCACCACGGTGACCTGCAATACGGAGCAGCATCCCTCCAATATACAGTTGTATGTAGCTGTGATCGAATCACTGGTAACCTCCTATACCGGTCAGAACCAGGATACGGCCTTCAGAAATGTGGTGCTGGACATGCTGCCCACTCCTGCAGGGAAATTACTGGGAGGGAACTGGTCCCGCGGAGAGAGCGACACCAGGACCTATACCTGGAACTATCCCGGTTATCTGGAAGATGCGGAAGATCTGGGGGTGGTCGCTTTTGTGCAGGACCGTTCGAGTGGCCGCATCCTTCAGACTGCATACCGGTTCCTGACCCCCATGACCGGGACGCCCTCCGCGGAAAAGGGCCATGGAACCCTGAAAGTATATCCGAATCCTGCTGAAAGAACCCTTCATATCGATCTGGGAAAGCCCGCTGCGAAACAGGGAATACTTGAGATCATGGATGTTTCGGGAAAAGTGGTGCAGATGGAAAAACTCTCCCCGGGATCCAGGTACCTTCGGGTGGATGTCAGCAGCTTGAAGCCTGGTCTTTACTTCATTCACCGGGCGGTACCCGCAACCGGCGGGGAATATGCCAAATTCATCAGGATCCGTTGACACCTCCGGAGTAAAATGGTCAGGATCAGGTAGCCTCTGACTTAGCCAAAACTGATCTTCCAAATGCTTCACCCCAGTCAACCAGCCGCTCCGATTTTTCCGGTCCGGGATAGAACCGTGTGGCCATTCCATCGGTGACCACATCCAGTTTGAGGTTCTTCATGTGGTCCTCGATCAGTTTGATCGCTTCTCCGCTCCAGCCGTAAGAGCCGAAAGCCCCGGCGGGTTTTCCTTTGTCACGGATGGGATTGATGACAGAAAAAAGCCTGTAGACCGGCAGAAGGGTGTTCTGGTTGATTGTGGGGGAGCCCACCAGGATGCCGTCGGCCCTGACCACATGTTCTTCCAGGTCGCCGGAAAGCATATGCTCGATATCCACGACATCCACGGTGATATTCCCTGCACTTTTCACGCCCTCAACGATTCGGGCGGCCATCTCACCGGTATAGCCGTAAGCAGAAACGTAAGCCACCAGCACCCTGTTCAGATGACGGGTATCATCCAGGTATTTCTGAGCCGATCTTTCCGCCTGTTGAATTTTCTCTTTCCAGTGTGAACGGAGGATGGGCCCGTGACCGGGACAGATCATATCAATGGGCAGGGGTTTGATCTTCCCGATGGCTTTCAGCATGAATTTGCTGTAGGGTTTCAGGATCACATCAAAATAGTAATCGTAAGCATCCTGATAATCCCCGCACTGGTCATCAATCATCTTTTCATCCGCGTAATGGGCACCAAAAGAATCGCATGTGAAAAGCAATCCTTCATCCTCCAGGTATGTGTAGATGGTGTCGGGCCAGTGGAGGTTGGGTGCACCGATGATCCTGACCTTCCGGTTCCCCAGATCGATCTCGTCGCCATCCTTTACCTTCAGGGACCGGAAAGGCTTTTCTACCATTTCGCTCAGATAGTTCAGTGCCTGACCGCTCCCCACCACCATGGCATTGGGCGCCAGCTCCAGCAAATGACCGAGCGATCCAGAATGGTCCGGTTCGGTGTGATTGAAGATGATGTATTCTATTGCGGCGGGATCGGTGAGGGAGAGCAGTTTTTCTTTGAATTCGGGCCAGAATTCTTCTTTTACCGTATCGATGACTGCCTTTTTGCCGGCATCAATCAAATAGGAATTGTAAGTGGTACCGTATTTGGTTTCCATCACGATGTCAAATGTCACCAAATCGCGGTCCAGAACCCCGATCCAGTAGACATCCTCAGAGATTCCCAGTACATGGTTATGGGTCATATAAAAAGATATTTCACTGCAAACATACTTATTTAAGAACTCACTGCAATAACATCCTTGACAAGGACAAAAAAAAGCTGCCCCGCCTTTGCGGAGCAGCCCCCTGAAAACTCACAATCTGAATGTAACGGACCTGCGTGCAAGATACAGGATCAGTGAACACGATTCTGTTAACGGGGTGTTAAAAAAGGACAAGAAGGTCTTTTTATGAAAAACGGGCCAGTGGGGTAAGGGTTCCCGCCACCCGCTGGTTCATGCTGACCAGGATTTTTGCATTCAGGGGGACGAACAGGTCCACCCTGGATCCGAACCTGATGAAACCCATTTCTTTTCCCTGCCTGGCCTGTTCTCCCTCAACAGCATAACAGCGTATCCCGCGTGCCACATAACCTGCGATCTGCCGCACCAGGATCGGGCCTGCGTGATGCCTGATGCCGATGGAAGTCCTTTCATTCAGTGCAGAGGATTTGGGATGCCTGGCGATCAGATAGCGGCCCGGATGGTACCGGAGATACTCCACCTTCCCGTTCACCGGGAAGTAGTTGATGTGCACATCATGGAAGCTCATGAAAACAGAGATCTGCATGGCCGGGGCATCCAGGTATTCCTCCTGGTGTACCTTTTCAATGGCCACTACCGTTCCATCGGCAGGAGCTGTGATGGTGCGTTCATCCAGAAAAGGCTTTCTGGAAGGAACCCTGAAAAAGCGGAGGACCAGCACCAGGGCGATCAGAGCGGCAAGGGCGGTAAAATAGTTCGCCCACCAGGGAAATAAAAGAGCGGAGATCACAATGATCCCCGTCAGGACCAGCACGGTCACGACCATGATCCAACGTCCTTCCCTGTGCAGTTTGATCATCGGCCGAAGAATTGCATCAGTACAATGATGATAAAAAACGGGGGTGCCGCAAAAAAAAGAGAATCGAACCGGTCCAAAACCCCTCCGTGCCCCGGCAGCAGACCGGCGGTATTTTTCAGGTTCACCTTCCTTTTCAGGCGCGATTCAAAAAGATCCCCCCAGAAGCCCGAAACAGAAATGACCAGTGATATGAGCAGCCACACGGACAGAAAAAACAGACCGGTGGCCCTGAACAGGATCCATCCCCCCAGCAATGTGAAGAGGATCCCTCCCAGAAAACCCTCCCACGTCTTTCCGGGCGAGATCCGGGGTGTCATTTGATGTTTCCCCATCCATTTCCCGGTCAGAAATGCGAAGGTATCATTGATCCACACAAGGATGATCAGGGAAAGTGGCAGTACCGGGTGGTAACCCGGTTCTTCCGTCAGCCATCCCAGCTGGTAAAAAAGGGCGAGCGGAAGGAAAATCCAGAGGAGGGCCAGCACCGCGAAACCGCATGCCCGGCCTGACAGAAAACCGGTGATCCAGACCCCTGACGGCAAAAGAAACCACAATGCATGTACCCGGTGGCCGGTCACCAGGTATAGGACCAGGAAGAACAAACCTCCCGAAATGGCGGCGGGCAGGGAACATTTCAGCGGGGTAGCCGGTTGAAGCCGGAGTAATTCCCGGATAGCCAGCAAAAATATCATTACGATGATCAGCAGAAAAGGCAGCTGTCCGAGCAGGATCGATCCGGCCACCAGAACAATGAGGGAAATCCCCGTAGCTGTGCGGATAAACAGATCTTTCAATTTTCTTCAAATTCACGAATCAGCATCTTGGCCCGGATCACATGGTCACGGTGAACAAATAGCTCGATCTCTCCGAATTTGTATGCTGAGTCCTGTTTGTTGACGATAAATGAATGGATGTGATGTTCAGATAACATCTGTCTGATCAATTCCGCATAATAAGGTTTATCGGTGGAGAAAATATTGACAAGATTCGTTGCCATCACTTTACTTCTTCCTGGTCCACCTCCTTTTTCTCAGGACGATCCTTCTCCTGCTTCTTCTGATCTTCCGGTTTCTGTTCCGGTTCCACATCCTCCTTCTTCTTTTGATCCGCTGCTTTCTCTTTACGGTTTTCCGGGCTTTTCTGTGCCTTGATTTTCCCGGCGCGACTGCTCCCGGAAAGGGCTTTGGGCTTGTCGGGCAGTTCTTGCCCGGTTTCCCAGGGTCTTTTGCCGAAGATCTTCTCCAGGTCGTCACTGAAGATCACTTCTCTTTCAAGAAGCAGTTCCGCCAGCTTGTTCAATCCTTTTTTGTGTTTTTTCAGGATCTCTTTTGCCCGTTCGTACTGCTTGTCGATGAGTGATTTTACTTCTTCGTCAATGGTTTCGGCAGTTTTTTCGCTGTATGGCTTGTTGAAATTGAACTCCTGCTGACCGGTGGAGTCGTAATAGCTCCGGTTCCCGATCCTGGGACTCATTCCGAAATAGGAGATCATGGCATACGCCTGTTTGGTGACCTTCTCCAGATCATTGAGCGCACCCGTGGAGATCCTCTCGAAGGTGAGTTCTTCCGAGGCACGGCCACCCAGTGTGGCGCACATCTCATCCAGCATTTGTTCGGTGGTGGTGATCTGCCTTTCCTCGGGCAGGTACCATGCAGCACCCAGTGCCCGTCCACGGGGGATGATGGTCACTTTCACCAGCGGGTTGGCATGTTCGAGCAACCAGCTGACCGTGGCGTGGCCCGCTTCGTGAAAGGCGATGGTCCGCTTCTCCACATCCTTGATGATCTTGTTCTTTTTTTCCAGTCCCCCGACGATCCGGTCAATGGCGTCCAGGAAATCCTGCCGTTCCACCGCCTTTTTGTCTCTTCTGGCGGCGATCAGTGCAGCCTCGTTGCAGACATTCGCAATATCGGCTCCCGAAAATCCCGGGGTCTGCTTGGCCAGGAATTCCATGTCCACCGATTTGTCGACCTTGATCGGTTTCATATGGACGTCGAAAATAGCCCTGCGCTCATTCAAATCGGGCAGTTCCACATGAATCTGCCGGTCAAAGCGGCCCGCACGGAGCAGGGCTTTGTCCAGCACATCGGCCCGGTTGGTGGCAGCCAGGATGATCACCCCGCTGTTACTGCTGAACCCGTCCATTTCCGTGAGGAGCTGGTTCAGGGTATTTTCCCTTTCATCATTGGATCCGAAATTGGGATTTCTGCCCCTGGCCCGCCCCACGGCATCAATTTCGTCGATGAAAACGATACATGGGGCCTTCTCCTTGGCCTGTTTGAAAAGGTCGCGAACCCTGGATGCTCCCACTCCCACAAACATTTCCACGAAATCGGAGCCTGACATGGAAAAGAAGGGCACATGGGCCTCACCGGCCACTGCTTTGGCAATAAGGGTTTTTCCTGTTCCGGGAGGACCCACCAGCAGGGCACCTTTGGGTATCTTACCGCCCAGGTCAGTGTATTTCTGGGGGTTCTTCAGGAATTCCACGATTTCCCTGATCTCCATTTTTGCTTCCTCAAGTCCCGCCACATCGCTGAAATCCACCCTGACATTGGTATCTCTGTCAAAGATCTGTGCTTTCGATTTGCCCACGTTGAAAATGCCGCTGGCACCTCCCCCTCCTGCACCTCCGCCCATGCGGCGGAGCATATAGATCCAGATCCCCAGGATGATCAGGAACGGGAGGACCCAGAGCATGATCTCTCCCAGATAGTTCTTTCTTGTAACAGTGGTAATGGTGGGCCGCTTTTCCTGGGGCAGCTCATTCATGACCTCGTTCAGATCCTGAACGAACACATCCTGGCTGATGATGGTAAAGTAATACTGCGGTACCGATTGTCCCAGGACCGTGTTCCTCTTCTGTGATTCCACATCTTCATACGTGTAATCGGATAACCGTTCCGGCCTGATGTAAATCTCCACCTTTTCCTTGTTCACGATGACGATCTTCTCGATATCTCCCTCTTTCAGGATCCGGAAGAACCGGTTGGAGTCAATTTCCTTCAGTCCCCCTGATGAGCCCAGGAACTGGATCCCGATCATCACCAGCAGGATAATACCGATGATCCAGTAGGAACTGAACTTGGGTTTGTTGTTCCCTCCCGGCCGGTTCCCCTGACCTCCTCCGGGCCCTCCCGGCCGGTTCCCCTGACCGGCTCCGGACATTTTATCCGGATGATTCTGTTTATCTGTCATGATCTTTTTTCTCTATTAATTGTCCAACTTCACTATTTCTCCGTCTGCCCAGAGCTCTTCCAGGTTATAAAAGGTCCTGAATTCCTTCTGGAAAACATGGACCAGGATGTCAAAATAATCCATCAGAACCCACTGGCTGTTTTGCAGACCCTCTACATGGTGTGCCCGAATCCCCGCATCCTCCTTTAACTTCTTTTCGATCGATCCGGTTATGGCGTCTACCTGGGTATTCGAATCACCGTGACAGATAATGAAACAATCGCAAATGGAATTTTCAACCTCTGAAAGATCGATGCTTGTTATCTCCTTTCCTTTTTTTTCCTGAATCGCCTGGATGATCAACTGCTTCTTATCGTTAAAACTCACTGATCCGCTTTCCTGCATCCGCCTTATTTTATACAAAGGTAATGAATTAATACATCTGATCAGATTACACCGGTACAAACCGAATGTTGTATCTTCGATTTAAAGTGACAAAAACTGTACCATGGGGATTCGATGGATCACTCTTGACAGGGTCTCTTCGACCAATACCTACGTTGCCGGGCTCCTGAAGCAGGAAAAAGTCCGGGAAGAGCTGGTGGTAACTGCTAATTATCAGGAAACTGGAAAAGGTCAGGGTTCCAGCACCTGGTACAGCGAACCGGGCAGAAACCTGCTGATGAGCGTGCTGCTGTTCCCTGTATTTTTGTCAGCCTCCATGCAGTTCTATCTTTCCAGGGCCGTCTCCCTGGCCCTGTGTGATTTCATCCGTTCCAGAGACATCCCTCCGCGGATCAAATGGCCCAACGACATCCTGATCTCCGGGGGAAAAATCGCCGGCATCCTCATCGAGAACGGGGTGACCGGCCAATCACTCTCCCATTCCATTGTGGGGATCGGACTGAACCTCAATCAGACCATCTACCCCCCTTTCGACGTACCCGCCACCTCCATGGTACTGGAAACGGGCCGTACCGAGGTTCCCCGAAAAACAGCCGAACAACTTTACGGGCATTTACGCCTGCGTATGGATCAGCTTGAACAGGGGGAGTATGGCCCCCTGGAAAAGGAATACCTGGAGCTTCTCTACCGGATCCATGAGGTATCTTCCTTTATCGAGGGGGACAGGACCTTCCGGGGGATCATCCGCGGAGTGAACCCATACGGTGAATTGCTGGTGGAGGAGGGGGGAACCACCCGTGCATTCGGATTCCGGGAGATCAGATTTTCCGTCTAGTGACCAAAATCATAGGTTTCAATCTGCTCTACGATCCCGTTCACCAGTTTCTTCAGCGGGGATTTGATCATGGGCAGCAACATTTTGTTCACGTGGGGTTCGATGGTGACCTTTACCCGGGTATCGTGCTCGCCCACTTCTTTCAGCTGGATCCACAGGCTGAAATTATAGCTGGAGAATTCAGGCACCGATGCGATCTTCACCATGGAAGAGGGGGTTTTTTCCACGATCCGCAGGGTGACCTTCCCGATGGGGTCCACCCGGAAGCTGCACTGCCCAGCGGATGATTCCCAGTCGCTCACCCGGTCTTCGGGAACGATGCTGCTGAAATTGTTAAAGTCGGTAATGAATGCATAGATTTGCCGGTCGCTCCCGGTTGTTTTTCCGATTCGGCTTTCGATCTTCATGATGTTGTTTTAGGTTGTATCCCGGACCAGCCCGCAGGGTCCTCTTTCCACTTTTCGAGCATCCTTACCTGCTCTTCTCTGATATAGCCCGATTCAACTGCCAGCTGGATCAGGGTATCGTAATCGCTCAGGGTCACAAGCGGGACCTCTTCGCGGCGGAAACGTTCTTCTGCCATCCGGAACCCGTATGAGAAGATGGCCACCATCCCGGTTACTTCTGCACCTGCCTGCCTGAGGGCCCCGGCCGCACCGAGGGAGCTTCCTCCCGTGCTGACCAGGTCCTCCACCACCACCACGGAGTCTCCTGCGGAGATCCGGCCTTCGATCACATTCTGCCGGCCGTGCTCCTTGGCAGAGGATCTCACATATACAAAAGGAAGGTTCATCCGGTCGGCCACCAGCGCACCCTGAGCAATGGCCCCTGTGGCCACCCCTGCAATGACCGCGGGAGTGCCGTAATGTTCCCGGATGGTCTCCACGAAAGCATCCCTGATCCGGTCCCTGATATCCGGGAAGGAGAGGGTGATCCTGTTGTCACAATAGATGGGGGAGAGCCAGCCGGAAGCCCACCGGAAGGGCTTTGCAGGTTCCAGGATCACCGCTTTTGTTTGCAGCAGAAAACCTGCGATCTGTCTGTTGATTTGTGCCATCCGATAAATGTTTGACATCCTTTCTTCCCTGAAGAGAAAGGGATTCCTTCCTTTTTCAACTCAAAGATAGTATTATGCTCAGGTTTTTTTAAATCCAGTCAGTCTTTCAGCTATTTTTATGTTCTGTTTTACTGATTTATAAGAAGTATATTATTGTAATTTTTCAAAATGCACACTTTCTGCAATAAAACCAGATACAGTCCCACTATCGCTGCGTTCAAATAGATACTCTCCCAGATAATTACCAGAAAACATGTCGTGATGCATTGGTTCCAGCGTAGTTGTAAAACCACCAGGATGTTTTACTTTAAGAAGGTTATTTTCTAAAAATATCGTACATACTGATTCCAATTCCTGACTGTAATAGATGCCTGTAAAGGAAAGAAGATCTTTTTCTGAGGGCTCGTAAGGAGACAGGCGGTGAAGACTGAAATCGCCTGAGTAGTGAAAATTGGCCAGCTTGACCTGCCTGTTGGTATCCAGATGGAATGTTACGCTGATATCATAGTCCTCCTGGACAAAGGTGGAGTCTGAAACAGAGCTGAGTTTAAAAGTTGCTGGAAGTAGTTTGTTGGATCTTACAATTGCGCTCAGGCCATTGTTCTTTTGCACAAATGTTACGAACATGCGATCATCTTCTTTTGCTGAGTAGTGTCCTGCATAAATATTCAGGAGTGCGGGATCAACCTTAGAATCTCTGATTTTTTTGCTTTCTATATCATTGCTCGCATCCAATGGCTTAAAATCCTCATGTAAAAAAAGCTCTGATATTTTTTGAGAAACTGACGGGAAAATTGGAAAATTATTAAGAATGATTATACCTGCATCAATGTCGGGAAAGTATGTCATCTCTGTCCAATGGAAGCCATCAGATCCACTATGGCTGTACCTTTTAAGGGCTTTGAAGTTATCTATTTTTAGTCCAAAACCATAATTAATTGTATCTCCACTTGTGAGCAATCCGTGTTTGGTCATTTGTGATATTACTTCCCTCCCGCCGATACGTGGATCACTAAAATTCTTTAGCCATTTTGATAGATCAGCCGCAGACGAGTAGATACTGCTAGCACCATAAAATGCTGGTTCATCTATATATTGACCATATTCTCCTTCATAATTCGCATAACCTTGTGCACTATTTGGTATTACGCGTTGTATTTGTGCCATTAACGGACTATTAACCATAGTATTTTCCATCCCAAGTGGTGCAAAAATATTATCCCTCATCCAGTCTCGAAATGAAGCCCCACTTACTTGTTGAACTACTTCAGCAAGGAGAATATAACCGGTATTAACATATCTATATTCCGAACCAGGAGCATTTTTAAGCTGAGTCTGTTTAAGGATTTGTTGAATGAGTTCCTCTCGTGTCCAGGAACCTCTGATACCTCTCATCCCAAAGGATTTCTTAATTCCCCGGAAACCACTGGTATGATTCAAAAGGTGAAGCAGAGTGACAGGTTGTCCATAATCCGGACAATTAGGAATATACTTTCGAATATCATCGTCGATTGAGAGCTTTCCCTCCTTCTCAAGAAGGGCTACGGCAAAACCTGTGAATTGCTTGGAAACTGAACCAATGTTGGATGGCGTTTCAGGTGTGAATGGAATGTTATGAGCCACATTGGCCAAACCAAATGCACGAGAATAGATAATTTCCCCATCACGAACGATAATCACTGTCCCCCCGGGTCCATTATCCTTATAAAGAGCATTTAAAATTTGGTCTAAGTGTTGTTCAGGGGTATCACCAAGCGACTCGGACGTTTTCATTTCAATGCTGTATTCCCCAGATTTTTCAGGTGTTCTATACCTGAGGGGAGCTACTACAATCTGGTACCTTCCGGCATCAATGCTTTCAATGTAAAATCCTTCTTGCCCAAGATTCATATTAAATGTGCCAATCTGTTTCCCATTGGGATTGAACACTAAAATTCTAACACTTACATCTTTTTGATTGACATTGCCATACACAAATTGCCCGGCATTCAAGTCAATTAGAAAAGTATGCTTTTCGTTTTGAGTGATTACTCCTTCAACACGTTTTCCGGGCTCAATTTTGATTGAATCCTGGCCTTGAGCAAAGACACAAGAAATAAGAAGTAACAAATAAGGAATTATTGAAACAATTCTGAACATGGCATAGTCAATTAACTGGTTACATTTCTTTTGGATGCTGGAGCTGCGTAGCAGCAGGCAGATAAAAGTTCAGCGTTGGCTGAACCGAAGACCAGCTTGCTGGACGAGCTCGGCAAATTCTAAGAGTAAAGTCCTGTTGATTAATACCAATAAATATGTTTTGTAGATTCGTACTTTGGTAGTATCTTGAAATGTAGGTGACGGAGACATCAAATGTACAAAGTTTTTTTCAAAGACAGGACGGTATACTTCGGGGATGATTTTTCAAAGGCTTTTGAAAAAAACAAGGGACTATTTTACCGCTACAACAACATCCAGGAGCTGAATGAGCTGGTAGAGGTGTTTTTTGCCCTGAAACAGATCAGTAACCTTTACATCTTCCATGAGGATATGCTGTCGCTCATCGAGGAATTCAAATCCTGTTTTCGTTTTGTGGAGGCGGGAGGCGGGCTGGTGTTCGACAGCGAAGGACGCTTTTTGGTGATCAAAAGGAATGGAATCTGGGATTTGCCCAAGGGGAAGCTGGAACCGGGGGAAGATTTTGCCTCCGCGGCCCTCCGGGAGACCGGGGAAGAGACGGGACTGGAAGGTATCGAGATCGGTCAGCCCATCATCTCCACCTACCATACCTACCAGCAGGAAGGAGAGCGGTTCCTGAAGAAGACCAGGTGGTTTGAAATGGTATATAAAGGGAAAGCAAGCCCCGTATTACAGTCAAAAGAAGGAATCACTGAATCGGTATGGGTAAAGCCGGGCCAGACCGATTTCATCAGGAAGAACACCTTCATGAGTATTCTCGATGTGCTGTATATCAAAGAATTACTCTAATCAAATCTCCCCCCTGGATCTCATGATCCTGAACAGCTGCTGCTCAAATCCTTCCGAGGGAAGGGGCGCCGTGGAAAGGACCAGGTTTCCGTCCGGTCCGATCAGATAGGAAGTGGGGAATGCCCGCACCTGGTAATCTCTCAGTATATCAGGCCGGTCCTTGTAGAAAAGCGCTTTCCAGAGGTAGCCGTTCCGCTCCATGAACTGTTCCACATTTTTCCTTTCCTCGGCGACCATTACCGATACCACTTCCAGGTAGTCGCTGTGTTTGGCATGATAGGATTGTAAAAAAGGATACTCCATCATGCAGCCGTAGTGTTCGGGCGTGCAGAAGATCAAATAGATGTATTTCCCTTCGGAATCGGAAAGGGAATAACTTCGCCCCTTCATATCTGTCAGGGTGAACGGCGGGGGCGGGGACCCGATCATCAGATCTGACAGCTTCTGTCTGATCTGTCCGGCCCACCTGCCGTACTCGGGTGTTACCGGGTCCTGCGTCATGGAGTCCAGCAGGATCAGGATGGCCTGTTTGTGGTATTCGCCTTCGTAGAATACTGTGGAGAGTTCCCTGAGCAGGATCAGATCAGCCAGGGTATCGTTCCAGACAGAGGAATGGGAACGGATCATCCTGCGGAGGCTGTCCAGATTATGCGACCGGTTGATCTCATTTCTGATCCCGGATCCATCGGGGGTCCTGGAAAAATAGAACAGGAAATCCCTGTACATGGCATTGAACAACTGGATGAAACCGGGATGGTTCTCCCGGATCTCCGGCCCCAGGTATTTTCTGCCGATCTTCTCCAGTCCCGTTTTCCCTTCATTCATCTTCATGATCCCGTATTTGTACTTCCGGTAATCATGGAAGAAACTGGAAGTGTCATCCGAATAGGAGGTTTCGATGGCCAGGATTACGGAATCCAGGTTGCTCTCCAGGTTCTGCCGCCTTCTTCTGACAACTTCCTCATTAACCCTTGCAAAGAGGGTGTCAAATCTGAACAACTTGTGGTTGATCCCTTCTCTCCCCCCGATGGGAACCGATCCGTCCAGGGCCCTGCGTTCCAACACTTCCAGGGGAAAGCGGACCGGGGTGAAGAACGGGGAGACCAGGTCGGCATAGGTCTTTTCCTTATAGGGAGGCAATGCAATTGTGTAACGGTATCCCGGTTCGGCATAGAGGGATCCCTCGTAGATCCCGGCCTGCAGGTAAACGAACGATCCTTTCTCCAGCTCAAGGGATATCCGGAAACTCCCGTCCTCATCACAAATGACCGTATCTGAGAACCGGGGCTCAGGCAAAAAAGGATTTCCCGGGATCAGCAGATGGATCTCCACCCCTGCATAACCGGGCTCCTTGCCCTGAATGGAGGTGCTTTGTCCGCAAAGCGGAGCCCATCCCCATCCCAGGAACAGCAAACCGAAGATCCCGACAAACCGCATCAGAGATATTTATTGATATCAATACCATCGGGCAGGAACTGGGCGGCATCCCCCCCGTTGCGGATGATGTCCCGGATGATGGTTGAATTGATGGGGGTATGTTCGGGAGATGTGAGCAGGAACACGGATTCCACACCGGGGAGCATCCTTTTGTTGATCTGGGCGATGGCCCTTTCATATTCAAAGTCAGCCGCCGTGCGGATGCCCCGGAGCATATGGGTGGCATGGACCTTTTTGCAGAAATCCACTGTCAGTCCTTCGAATGAATCGGTACTCACCTTGTCGACTGACCGGAATACTTCTTCGACCATTCTAACACGGGATTCGATTTTCAGCAGAGGCTTTTTTCCTGAGTGCACACCGATGGCCACAATGATATGATCGAACAGGTCCAGGGAGCGGAGGACAATGGACTCGTGACCGATGGTGAACGGATCAAAGGATCCGGGGAAGACGGCGATTTTCCTCATTTGTTTTTTTGCAAAGGTAGTGTTTTACTTGATTTCTTTCTTTTTATTGGCACTCACAAAAAGGATATTCCCGAGCTGGTCATACCCGGTGAACAGCCTGTAGCCTTCTGTTTTGACCTGCTCATGCCTGAACCCTATGATCGTCAGATCGGCATCTGTGGAATTATCCCCGATGATGTCCCTGACCGGTTTTCCTTCTGCACTGATCAGGTTGATATTCCCCAGGGAGATGGGCAGGCGGCCTTCCCTGATCAGCTGTCTGAGCTCTTCGGTTTTTCCCTCCGCTTCATCCCGGCGGTAAATGGAAAAGATCTTGATGATCCCGTCTTTCCATTCAGGGTGTCCCAGGATAATGTATCCGAGAAGGATCATCAGGTTGGCATTGTCATAATCGGTGGGGGTGATCCAGATATGGATCTGTTTTTTGTATCCGAATCCTTTGTAGGAGGTATTCAGAACGCACAGGTCAAATCCGGTTGCATAGAGGATATCATGGGTGTTCAACGGTTCTTCAAGGGCTTCGGGATTGTTCTGGGAGAACTCAAAGAGGATCATGTTGTTCCCCTTCCCCGAGATCCCGGAAAGCTGGATCACCTGTGCAATGGCGGAGGTGTAGGAGGGACTGATAATGGTATCCAGGTAGACCCTGTTCTTGCTTCCGGCAGCCAGGTTGATCAGTTTTTTGAGCACTTCTTTCGATTGCTGGTTGGTCTCATCGGTCAAAAAACCCTTGATGTAATGGATATAAGTGCCGAAACCGTATTTCAGCGAGATCCATCTGAGCATATCGAAGGCGCTGCGGCGCATGAAAGTATCCTGTGAAATACAGATGGTAAATGGCCTCCAGTGTTCGTTCAAATCCTCCTTGTCGGCCCGCTGGGCGAGGATCTGGAGCTGCCTGCTCATCTGAAAAACAACTCCCCTGAACAGATTGGCCAGACCCATTTCCTGTCTTTTGTAACCCGATACCATTGCATAAATGCCGCCCATGATCAGCAGGGAGAGCAGGGCATAGGGGGCATTCATTTTGAACATCAGCCAGAAGGAAGTGACAGCGCCGATCAGGGAAAGGTACCATCTGGATCTGAAGGTGGGACGGTAGGACGGGTCCGCGGCAAAATGTTCCATCAGGGAGATCAGGCAAATGGCGCCATAGGTGACCATGAAGAACATGGAGATGATTTGGGCCACGAAATCGATGTCGCCGAATGCCACGAAAACGAAACCAATGATGATGCTGACCAGTGCCCCGTTGACCGGTTCGTTGTCTTTTTCTTTTCCCCTGGCCAGCCAGTGGTTCATCCGGCTGCCCGGGAAGACGCGGTCCATTCCGATGGCCTGCAGTGTTCTCGGGGCCACCATGATGGATCCCAGGGCGGAGGAAATGGAAGCCGCTGCCAGTCCGATGGGAATGATCGGACCCCAGAGAGCGATCTTGCTCATGATCAGCTGGTCGGAGGCCAGCTCGGCCGGGGAAGCACTCAGGGCAAGCTTGTAAGCTACCAGCACATATACCATGAGACCTCCGAAAGTGGCCAGCATGGTGCCCCTGGGGATGGACCTGCCCGGATTGCGAAGGTCGCCAGAAAGGCCCAGTCCCGCGATCAAACCGGTGAATGCGGGAAAAACGATGGTGAAAACAAAGAAGAAGTCATCCGGATCCCGGATCTGGGCATTGAGTTCGAAGGGCTGTTCGGGGGAGGTGGTTTTTCCCAGGAAAAAAAAGAGCAATGAAGTAAACAACAGTGCCACCACCGCATAGAGCGCTTTGATCCCCATATTTGCCCCCCGGCTGAGAATGAGCACGGAAAGCAGGCTCATGCTGATCAGACCGATCCATCTCTTGTCGATCAGCGGTATATTGAACGTATAATGCAGATACCGGATCAGCGGATCAAAGGCTTCGGAGAATGCGATCACATAAAACGCCGTACTGATGGCCTGGCTCAGGAAAAGGGTAATGCCGATGGCAGCGCCTATATTGAGCCCGAAAGAACGGCTGATGATATAATAGGCACCTCCCCCCTGTACCTTTTGATTGGTGGCGATCTCGGCCACCGCCATCGCTGTGGGAACGGTGACCATATGGCCCAGCAGGATAATCCCTATCACACCGATAAATCCCTGATGACCAACAGCATATCCAAACCTGAGAAAGAGGATGGCCCCCAGGATAGTGGAGATGGAGGTCATGAAGACCGGGAACGTACCGAATCTGGCTGTTGTTCTGTGCGGATGGAAATTTGCCATGTCCGGAAATCTGAAAATGATAAAAAGCAATGAAGATTACGAAAAAAAACGGAACGAACACAAACGTGGCAGAAGAATTTCATAACTTGTCCCCGGAGAAAAAAACAGACGGGAGCAGTCATGGATCATTCTATACAGGTCCTTATAGTTGATGACGAACCGGAAGCCCGGGAATTGCTCCGGTATATGCTCCAGGAAGAGGAAGGCGTGGAACTGGCAGGTGAGGCGGGGGATGTGGATGAGGCCATCAGGATCATGAAAAGGAACAATCCGGGTCTGGTCATTCTGGACATCCAGATGCCGGGGAAAGACGGTTTTCATTTCATTGAGCAGATCCATCAGCAGGGCTACCAGCCCGGGATCATCCTGGTGACCGGCTATGAGAACTATGCCATCCGCGCCATCCGTTCCGCTGTATTCGATTATATCCTCAAACCTGTCCGCCGCCAGGAACTGAGTGAAGCAATATCCAGGTACAGGAAGAACATGAATGCTGACCGGAAACAGGACATCCACCGCCTGGTGGAGGCACTTCATGCATCAGCTCCGGGAAAGATCAAGCTGAATACCCGGTCAGGCTATATCCTTGTAAACCCGGCCGAAGTGGTGTATTGCAAAGCAGATGGGAATTATACCTATGTGCAGCTGCTGAACGGCAACCAGGAGCTGACCACTCACAACCTGGGCGCCATCGAGGAGATGTTGCAGTCAGGAAGCTTCTTCCGGGCCAGTCGCTCCTATCTGGTGAATGTAAAATACCTGTCACGGGTCGACCGCAAGAACTGCAGCTGTACCCTGGAGTATTCCGGTTCAACCTATTCCTTCAGGATCCCGGCCCAAAAAATCAGGCTCCTGGAAGCCAGTTTCTGATACCCCATCCTTCGTACAGGGATCATATCGGTTCATATCCCAGATTACACACTTCATACAATAAGTATGATTTTGCTTTACTTTGACCGGCGCGGTCCATAAATTAGCCTCCTACAAAACCACTACTTAAACCTAAATCTCACGCCATGATAGAAGTATTTAACCTGGAAGGTTTGCCCGTGTATAAACACCGGGCCCGGATAGATGATTCATTCACCATTTCCGACCTTGAAGGAAAGGGGCTTCCATGCGGCATCTATTTCGTAAGGATCAAGAAGGCGCATGGGATCGAGACAGCGAAGCTGTTGATCTGTTAACCGAGGGACATCGGCTCCGGCACCTTCTCCTCCAGCAGCGCAAATTCAATCAGGTCGGAAATCTCCTGGACATATTCGAACCGCAATCCATTGCGGTAAATCTCCTTGATCTCTTCCACATCCTTGCGGTTCTCCGCCGAGATGGCAATGTCCGTGATTCCGGCCCTTTTTGCAGCCAGGATTTTCTCTTTGATCCCTCCCACCGGGAGGATTTTGCCCCTGAGGGTGATCTCGCCTGTCATGGCAATGTTGTTTTTCACTTTACGCTGGGTAAAGGCTGAGGCGATGGAAGTCATCATGGCCACGCCCGCCGAAGGCCCGTCTTTGGGGATGGCTCCTTCGGGTACATGGACATGCACATTGTATTTCTGGAATACCTGCGGATCAATGGAAAGGGATGAAGCATATGATTTCAGGTACTCCAGAGCAATGATGGCCGATTCCTTCATTACATCCCCCAGGTTCCCGGTAAGGGTCAGTTTTCCCTCACCCTGACTCAGAGAAGTCTCCACATACAGGATCTCCCCGCCTGTGGCTGTCCACGCCAGGCCGGTCACCACACCGGCATGTTTGTTCCCGCTGTACTTCTCTTTGAGGAAACGGGGCTGTCCGAGGATCTCAAGCACTTTTTTCCTGGTCATGGTCCTGTCATAAGTATCATCGAAGGCAATATACTTGGCCACTACCCTGACCAGTTTGGCGATTTGTTTGTCAAGTTGCCGCACGCCCGATTCACGGGTGTAGCTTTCGATGATGAATTCCAGGGTGCGCTTGGGAATAGAGATCTGATTCGGTTTCAATCCGTGGTATTCAACCTGCTTGGGTATCAGGTGTCTTTTGGCGATCTCGATCTTCTCCTCCACGATGTAACCCGACAAATCGATCACCTCCATACGGTCCAGCAATGCCGGATGGATCCCGGAAGTGGTGTTGGCTGTGGCAATGAACATGACCCTGGAGAGATCATAATCCAGCTCCAGAAAATTGTCGTGGAAGGTGCTGTTCTGTTCCGGGTCCAGCACTTCCAGCAGGGCCGAGGCCGGATTACCGTGGGCATCCCTGCCGACCTTGTCGATCTCATCCAGCACGAAAACGGGGTTGGCCGATCTGGCCTTCTTCAAATTCTGGATGATCCTTCCCGGCATCGCGCCGATGTAGGTTTTCCGGTGACCCCTGATCTCTGCTTCATCGTGCAATCCGCCCAGTGACATTCTGACATACTTCCGGTTGAGTGCCTGGGCCACGGATTTTCCAAGGGATGTTTTGCCCACTCCCGGGGGGCCTACCAGGCAGAGAATGGGAGATTTCAGATCACCTTTCAGTTTCAGCACGGCCAGATGCTCCAGGATCCGGTCCTTTACCTTTTCAAGTCCGAAATGGTCTTTCTCCAGGATCCTGCTGGCCCGTTTCAGATTGAAATTGTCTTTGGTGAATTCATTCCACGGGAGCTCGATCAGGGTCTGCAGGTAGTTGGCCTGTACGGAATATTCTCCGGTGGCAGGGTTCAGCCTGGAGAACTTATCCATCTCTTTTTCAAAGGCAGCGGCCACTTCCTTATTCCATTTCTTCTTTTTGGCCTTTTCCCTGAACTCCTGCACCTCCTCATCCTGCGGCGTTCCTCCCAGTTCATCCTGTATGGTTTTCATCTGCTGATGCAGCAGGTACTCACGCTGTTGCTGGTCCAGATCGCTCTTTACCTTGGTCTGGATATCATTCTTCAGTTCCAGCATCTGGGCTTCCCTGGAAAGGTTTTCCAGCAGGATAAACCCCCTTCTGGAAACACTGTTATTCTCGAGCAGGCTCTGTTTTTCCGTCAGGGATAATTCACTGTTGGATGCCAGAAAATTGATGAGAAAAGAAGGACTCTCAATATTCTTCACCGCAAAGGTCGCCTCTGCAGGGATGTTGGAGGAAAGCTTGATGATTTTGATCGCCAAATCCTTGAGGGCTGCGGCCACAGCCCTGGCTTCTCCGTCAGGCTCCTCTTCCGGACCATCCAGCGGGGTGATCTTGGCGGCATGGTAGGGTTTGTTTGTCAGCAGGTCGTCCATCTGAAACCGTTTCCTGCCCTGGATGATCACCGAAGTGGTGCCATCGGGCATCTCCAGGATCTTCAGGATCTGTGCCACCGTCCCCACCTTGTGCAGATCCTCAAATTCGGGGTCTTCGATGGAACTGTCTTTCTGTGCCACCGCACCCAGTATTTTATTTTTCCGGTAGACCTCCTGGACCAGCCGGAGGGACTTATCCCTTCCCACGGTGATGGGGATCACCACTCCCGGGAAAAGCACCGTATTCCGCAGGGGCAGGATGGGAAGAACATCCGGAATATTCATTTTCTTCAGATCTTCCTCCTCTTCTTCAGAAAGCAAAGGGATATATTCTGTTTCTTCGTCCATGGGTATCATCAAATTACCGATACTGTTCATAAATCCGTCCATTTCAATAATCCTCCTCTAAATAATACAATCAGTCATTCTGTCATGTTGTAACTGACAGTACAGGTGTAATGTTCCTGTCAATAAACGTGCCAATAATATGGCCAATGAGTCCTTTAAAGATAGCTTATGGAGACCTCTTTCAGAAATTTTTCCTCAAGCAACCGGGCCATTCTTTTCACCACTGTTCTGCGCATTTCCAGTTCCACAGGCAGACTGGGGTCCTGGTGGGCAATGTTGACCCGTGTTCCGATGATGATCCGGATCTCATCGCTTTCCCTCAAAAGCCTGACGATCCGGTCAGCCGGTCCTTTTCCCGGCAGGTAGGAAGGGGAATATTCCTTCAGGATCCGGGTCACTTTGGTGAGGGTGAGGATCCCTTCGGTCACCAGGTCAATTCCTTCCATCCGCGAGACGGGAGGCAGTTCGGGGTCTTCAAATTCCAGCGTATCTTCAATTTCCACGCCGAGCTCACGTGCGATAATGTCGGCGGTTGTAGCTCCGCAGATCACCTTTTTCCCTTTGAATTGTTTCACCGCTTCCCCGAGCTGGCGGTCTTTCTCTTTTTCATAGGGGGGGCCGGTAACGAGCAGCAATCTTCTCGGCTGCCTGAAATAAACAGACGCACAGCTGGTGTCATCTTTGGGGTGGAAATCATCGTTACGGTGAGCCATCTGGACCATTTTGGTGGCAAGCCTGGAGGCGGAGATCCTGGGATTGTTCCCGATGAGCCGGATGGCATATTTTTCCATATTTTCCCTTCCCCAGCCCAGGGGGAATTTGTCGGTACCCAGACCCGATTGTGCCACCCCGTCGCTGCAAAAGATAATACGGTCCTCCTTCTGAGGTTTGAACTGGCAGGAGAAAATCTCTTTACCGGCATTCTTTTCACTTTCCAGGATCAGGCAATTCCATCCCGGATCGAATGACCTGTTGTCCCTGAGAATGATTGTCCGGGGATTGTCATATTCCAGGATGGTGATCTTCCCTTCATGCTCGATGTCGACAATGGTGAAGGTCGAGTAGCTCATGCGGCGATGACTGCAGACCGGCAGGGTATTCATGATCATTTCGGCGATCCTGTCCACTGCTTTGTGTTCCCTGGTGAAATTAATGGCCATGGTGGCGGTCAGGGTAGCCAGAACATTGGCTTTCACCCCATGACCCATGCCGTCTGACAAAACAGCGATGGTCCGGTTCTCTTCCTTGATCTTCCGGCTGACGAACACATCCCCGCAGATCCTTTCATCGCCGTAGTTCCGCTGGTCATGGGCAACCTCTATGAAGAATTTTTCGTTCATTCCTGTTTCAGATCCTTCCGGTCTTTATAAGACTCAATGATCGAATTGAGCATGCGCTCGGTTTCCGAGGCTCCTTCTCCAAGGATGAAACCGATCTGCTGTACCAGGCTCAGATTTTTGTCGATGACCTGGGTAAGGCGTTTTACAACCTCTTCCCGCTGCACTTCCGGAACGGACATATCCCTGATCACGGCTCCGACGATCTTATTCTTTTCAATGACGAAAATACTTACATTCAATATTTTGCCCTGATAATGGATGTCCCGGTTCGTAATGGATTCGTTGTGCGTAAGCACATATGTGAAGAGATTATAGAAATTGTAGGGGAGAAGCGTCTTAAGGTCCGCCCCGGCCAGGCCCGGAACGACCTCGTTGATTTCCCGGGCATCCTCTCCCAGAAGCTCGATAAAGCTGTGATTGGTCTGAATGATCTTCAGGTTCTGGTCACATATCACCACCATGGAAGGAAGTTTATGAAGCATGCGACGTACAATTTCGCTTGCCTCCCTGGCAGCTTCTTTCTCAAGCTGGGCCGTTCTTTCCGATTTTCTAAGCGCTTCCTGGGTCTGTGCAAGCTTTTCGTTGGTGATCTTCAGGGATTGAATGTGGTCCTGGCGGTGCTTCATGGCATAGGTGTTGCACATTTCAGGAATGGCAAGTCCCTGGGCAATGGCGATGGCGAAATCTTTACAATTTTCATAACCGCAGGCCCCGCACCCCACCTTGTTGCCACCCTCCTGGTCCAGTTCCATCAGGATCTGCTGTACCTTTTTCTCCGGGGGAACCGGCAGGGTCTGGTCATCGGCATTGAACGAACGCGTAAGATCCATCTCGCCGAATCTTTCCATGGCCGAATTCCAGGCATCTTTGTCCAGGATCCTGATCCGTTTGTTGACATATTTGATGAGCTGACTGCGCCGCAGGTAACGCTTGCCGCCCATGCTGGTACCCCTTCCCATCAGAAATTCCTTGTAGAAAGTATTGAAGTGGTTTTTGATGGAACTGATGTGCTGCTCAAATTCGTCAATGCTGTCAATGATCCGTTCTCCCTCGATGGTGATCACCTTTGACGTTGTCAGCTCCTCGCTGATTCCGGCAGCCTGAATGATCCCATTGGCCAGGGGAAACAGGGATCCTTTGTAACCCAGAGGCTCATCAAAATCGCTGTATTCAAGATCCGATTCGTGAATGCCAACTTCTGTGAAAAGCTCTCTCAGTTCGACGAAAGTCATGGCCAGATCGATCCTGCTGTCCCCGCTGAAAGCGAGGACCTCATTTTTACTGGCGATCAGCGGGCTGATGTATACCATGCCTGTTTCGTCTCCTGAAATTTTCCTTACCACCGCTGCAGTAGCTGCCGCAGGAGGAAGAACAGGGGCCAGGTTCGGCAGCAGGGAAGATCTGTATTTCTGCACATACTCCACCGTGACCGGGTCATTGGTCATGATGTAATACTTCCCTTTGCTGTGGTCGAAAAGCTTCCTGTAAGCCCCGGCCACCAGATCGACCCCGAAGGACACTTCATGTACCAGTCCAAATCCCAGTGCCCTGAGCATCTGCACGAATTTCCTGTAATCGGTGATGTCCGGAAACTCCCCTGCAATGGACGGATCCACCAGGGCGGCCACTCTTTCCCTCGTTTCCAGGAGCCTTTTCAGTTCTTCCCTGGAATCCCTGACCTCAATGGCCCCGGGACCGCAGGCTGCCAGACAGCTTCCGCATCCGATGCAACGTTCCGGAATGATCTCCGGTTTCTCCTGCTTGCTTCTGACCCGGATGGCTTTCACCGGACAGGCCCTGACACATGCATAGCAGGCCACACATGTATCGCTGTTGATCTTCAGAAGCGCTTTCATCTCGAGTTCATTATAGATCTCCTAATTCTTTTTCCAGGATCTCGATCACATTGTCCCGGTCCACCTCCTCATAAACATTGGAATCGATCTTCAGGATGGGACCGCGGTTGCACATGTCGAAGCAGTGGTTCCCCTTGAGGATCACGTCACGCTCCAGCTGACGGTCCTTCAGAAATTTCTGTATCACCTGAAGGGTATACCGGTTCCCCCTGCTGAAACAGGAACTTCCCATGCAGATCCTGATTTCTTTCCTGATCAATGACATTTTAACAGATATCGTTGTTAAATATAACCATTTCGTACCATCATCCCACTAATTTATAATGGGTTCAAATAGTATACTGTTTTTCAAATAACAAACGTAATCAATATCTTTGTAATTCTGTTATCGATTTTCTTTTATATTGATAAGTTCATATATGACAGATTTTTATGCCGACCGATTCAGAACGGATTGACAGTATCCTTGAAAGGTTCCCGCAGATCAAGCGGAATGCATTGATCCCGATCCTCCAGGCAGTACAGGACGAGTTTGGATACATCTCGGGGGAGGCCGTTGAAAGGATCGGGACACATCTTTCGCTTCCCTGCAGCAAGGTGTACGGGCTGGCCACCTTTTACAACCAGTTTACCTTCAGTCCCGGGGGACTCTATCATATCACTCTGTGCAATGGTACCGGCTGTCATCTGTCCGGATCGGAAGAACTGCTCCGGGAGATCAGAAGAATGCTGGATATCGGGGACGGGGAAACCACCCGGGACCGGCTCTTCAGTCTTGAGGTCCAGTCCTGCATGGGTGCCTGCGGTCAGTCGCCCGTTATGGCTATCAACGGCACATATTATTCCGGGGTAACCGTGAAAAAAATCAGGGAGATTATCAATCAATGCCGTGAGGATGGATCTGCATAAGGAATTATTGTTCAGGCTGGCCCGGACAGATCCTTCCGAATTGAGCGGGGAGGATCTTGAACAGCTGTCCATGCTGAACCGGCAGCAGCTGGAAAATCCGCTGATCATGGTAAACAGTTCCGTTTCCGGAATGGCTGCCGGAGCCGGGCAGACCTGGCAGGCCATCGAACAGTACCTGGATGAAAGGAACATCGATGCAGATCTGCGGGAGACCGGCAGCATCGGTCTTTACTCGGAAGAACCAATGGTCTCGGTCCAGTTTCCCGGACGGACCAGGCTTTTTTTCAGGAAAGTGATCCCGGACAGGGTTCCCGGGCTCATGGACGATCTTTTCCATGAGGTGGTTCCTCCGGAAATGGTGGTCGGACAGCTTCCGGGAAAAGGGCAGGAACCCTGGAGCAATATCAGGAACCTGGATGAGATCCCTTTTTTTGCGCTGCAGCACAGAGTTGTTTTAAAAGACTGCGGGATCATCGATCCCTTTTCCCTGGGAGAATACGTGGGCAGGGGAGGGTACACTGCCTTTCTGCAGGTGATCAGGGGGTACACTTTCAACGAGGTATGTGAACTGGTCATCCGCAGCGGATTGCGTGGCCGGTCGGGGGGAGGTTTTCTTACAGGCCAAAAGTGGAAAATGGCCTTTGATACCCCATCGGACCAGAAATACCTGATATGCAATGCCGAAGAGAGTGACCCCGGTGCATTCATGGACCGGGCGCTCATGGAAGGGAATCCTTATCAGTTGCTGGAAGGTATCGCCATTGCTGCTTATGCCATCGGGTCCAACAGGGCCTATATTTATATCAGGAGTGAATTCGGGGATGCCATCAAAAGGATCACTCATGCGATCCGGGAATTGAGAACATACGGATTGCTCGGCGACAACATCCTGGACAGCGGCTATAACCTTCAGATATCCCTTCGCAAGGGTCCCGGTGCTTTCGTATGTGGCGAGGAGACCGCACTGATCGCAAGCCTGGAGGGTAGAAGGGGGATGCCCGCCTCCAAGCCTCCCTATCCGGCCACTACGGGTTACCTGGGAAGGCCCACGGTGGTCAATAATGTGGAAACCCTTTCCAACATTCCCGGGATCATACGGAACGGACCGGACTGGTTCCGGGATATCGGGCACCGGGATTGTCCGGGCACGAAAATATTCAGTATTTCAGGCCGGTCCAGGATTACGGGACTGGCGGAAGTACCCACAGGTACAACGTTCGATGTCATTGTGAATGAGATCACAGGGGGTGTGGCGAGGGGAAGAGAGCTGAAGGCCATTCATGTAGGCGGACCGCTGGGATGCATGGTTCCTGCAGAAATGCTGGACCTGGAAATTACCTATGAAAACCTGAAGGAACATCAGCTGGAAATGGGATCGGGAGGGATTGTGGTCATGGATGACCGTACCTGTATGGTCAGCATGGTCAGGTATTTCATGGAGTATCTGCATAAACAGAGCTGTGGGAAATGTATCCCGTGCAGGGAAGGGACCAGGCGAATGGCGGAGGTTATGAGGTGTATCTGCACCAAACCTTCCGATGCACCCGAGCAGACTGCACTTGAACGCTTCAGGGGGGTCGTGGAGATGGAGAACCTGGCCGCGGTGATGAAGGATACCTCACTGTGCGGACTGGGCAAGAATGCTCCTAACCCGTTGACGAGTTCACTCAGGTATTTCAGGGAGGAATACGAACAGCACGTCTTTGACCGGAAATGTGTCTCCAATGTGTGCACCCAGTTGAGAAGCTGGTACATTGACGTGGAACTGTGTACGGGTTGTTCGGTCTGTGCCAAAAGATGTCCGGCCGACGCGATCATCGGGACTCCCAAGCATCCTTATTTCATTGTCCAGGAGAAATGTATCGGCTGCGGGATCTGTTACGAGGTATGCAAATTTTCGGCTGTTTATTATAAATGATACGGGACATGGAGATACGTCTGGAAGTGAATGGGACAGAGATCATCGCCGAGCAGGGAGAGACCATTCTGAATGCCCTCAGCCGGAACGGGATGCATGTTCCGACCATCTGCAACCTGAAAGAGCTTTCTCCCACGGGGGCTTGCCGTATGTGTGTGGTGGAGGTAGAAGGTTTTGAAAACCTCATTCCCGCCTGTTCCTTCCCGGTAGAGGAGCCACTGAAGATCAGGACCCATTCACCCAGGGTGCTTCGTGCCAGAAAGGCCAATGTGGAACTTCTGCTTTCCAGTCATCCAGACGATTGCCTTTATTGCGAAAGGAACGGGTCCTGCGAACTGCAGTCACTTGCCGGGGAGCTGAACATCAGGGAACGCCGGATCCCCGGCCGGAGAAGATCGCGCAGGGTCGACCGGTCCAGTCCCGCCATTGTCCGTGATCCGTCCAAATGCATTTTATGCGGCAGGTGCGTTCGCATCTGTGAGGAGATCATGGCCACATCCACCCTGGATTTTGCCAGAAGAGGAAATGCATTGCAGGTCTCCACTTCCATGGCAATGGCAATGGATGATTCCAATTGCACGGCATGCGGACAGTGCCTGAATGCCTGTCCCACCGGTGCCCTGGTAGAAAACATCCAGTTCCCTGGTCTGGAGCCTTTGATGGATGATCCCGGGACCGGAGTGATGGTCCAGATTACCCCGGCGGTGGCAGTTTCTCTGGGCGAATTGCTGGGATACAGGCCCGGAACCGATCTTAGCCATTCCATCCATGCCATCCTGCACAGGCTGGGATTTGACTTTATCGTGGAGACGTCCCTGGGTGCCGAGGTGATGATCCTGGAACAGACAGCGGTTTTCAGGGAAAGGGAGGAACAGCAATACCCCCTCATTACCAGCTCCTGTCCGGCCTGGGTACAATTCTGCCGGATGAATTACCCGGAACTTATTCCCCATCTCTCACCCCTCGGATCGCCGGCCCGGATCACGGGAACGCTGATGAAGACAAAGTTTGCGGAACAGCTTTCCAGCAGAAAGAAATCCCTTGTTTCCGTCCTGGTCACTTCATGTACAGCCGATAAGCGGGAGGCAAAACAAAGTGCTTTGACCCCAGGGGGGGAGCCCGTGATCGATTTCGTGCTTACCGTCCGTGAACTGGCAAAAATGATCCGGTTAAGCGGATTGGACCTGGAAAAACTTTCGTCGGAAGAAAACAGCGTATCCCGGATGGTTGCCGGAACGGCAGGCAGACTGACCGCCACCGCAGGAGGTGAAGCAGAGTGTACGATCCGGAGCATTTACAGAGAGGAGACCGGAAGTGAACTGGATCCGTCAAAGCTTCAGAGGTTCCGGATCCGCAAAACGTTCCGGGAAGCAACACTGGATACCGGAAAAGGTTCTCTTGCCATAGGAGCGGTGAGTGGGCTCTCCGAAGCAATCAAGGTCATTGAAGAGATCAGGGCAGGGAGAATCCGGCTGGATTTGCTGGAGGTCATGGCCTGTCCCGAAGGCTGCATCAACGGAGGGGGGCAGCCCCTGCGGGCCGGAGAGGATGCGGTACGTTCCAGGACCAGGGCAGTCTACGAAATGGACAACAGCGCAGAGATCAGGACCGCCCATCACAGTCCCGCGGCTGGCAGGTTGTATGAGGATTTTCTCGGGGAAACAGGGGGAAAGAAAAGCAGAGCACTGTTTTACAACACATTCACAGAAACAGGAGATCGATGAGCCATGGAGGAAATTGCCTGCCGAGCTGAAAGCCAGCATTGACCTGATCACCAAACAGCTCTTTTTGAAAAGGATCACAAGGGGGATGCAGGAGGAAGGCAAAAAGATCCGCTACCAGTTCCTTTTCGTGTTGAGCCACGAACTCAGATCCCCCCTGAATGCCCTGGAGGGATATCTGCGCATGATCAAGGAGAAAGAGCTCGGCGATCGCCTGGAAGAATACGATGAAATTTTGAATCGCAGTATTCAGCGTATCGAAGGCATGCGGCTCCTGATCATGGACCTGATGGATGTCACACGGATCAGGCGGTGATCAGGGTCCGGGATACGGGGATCGGGATGAATGAAGAGGATATCGCCCTTCTGTTCAAAAAATTTGTCCGCATCCGGAATGAAAAGACAATGAGGATCACGGGATCCGGACTGGGCCTTTCCATCGTAAGCAAGCTGACCGAAATTTACGGGGGTGAGATACAGGTGGAAAGCAAGCCCGATGAGGGCAGTGAATTCAGGATCATCCTGCCTGTCTGCTGATGGATATATTCCCATTATTTTATATTATTGTATTAGAAACAACATAACTCTCAATCTGGATCGACCATGTTATTGCCTGAACGCACCGTAGAAAGACTCAGCGCATACCGGAGGTCGCTGTTGCAGTGGCTGGAGGAAGGGAAAACCCATATTTACTCCCATGAACTGGCAGGCCTGCACCACAATACCGCAGTCCAGGTACGCCGTGACATTATGTTCATAGGCTATACAAGCATGCAGCGGAAAGGATACGATGTGAAAGAACTGGTCGGGGTGATCGAGGATATCCTGGATTCAAAGAAAGGACTGAATGTGGCGGTCATCGGTGTGGGGAACCTGGGGAAGGCTGTGACGGCCTATTTTATCGGGAAACGTCCCAAACTCAATATCATTGCCACATTTGATGTGGACCCCAACAAAATCGACCGGGTCATTGCCGGGGTGAAGTGTTATCCGTTGAACCGGCTGGAGGAGATTGTCAGGGAGCAGGAGATTTCCATTGCAATTATGACCGTACCGACCGATTCGGCCAGGGAGGTGGCAAATCAACTTGTGGATGTGGGGATCAGGGGGATCCTGAATTTTACAACCGTACCCCTCCAGGTCGACCAGGAAGTTTATCTTGATGAATATGATATGATCACCTCCCTGGAGAAGGTGGCATATTTTGTGAAGATGACCTCGAAGTGATGCAGGTACACTATTCCATGGATCACCTTCCGCCCATCCCGTCCCCGGTGGTTACCGTGGGTTCATTCGACGGGGTACATGTGGGGCACCGTACCATCATCAAGCGGCTGAATGATCTGGCCGTTAAAGTGGGAGGAGCTTCAGTCCTGATCACCTTCCATCCCGACCCACGGCGGGTGCTCTATCCCGATGGTGCCGGAAAGGACCTGAAGATGATCCACGATCAGGAGGAAAAATGCACAATGCTTGCGGAAACGGGACTTGACCACCTGGTGGTCCTCGAATTTACAGAACACTTTTCCCGGACCACATCGGAAGATTTCGTGGAACTGTACCTGCTGAGAAAACTGAAGGCGCATACCATCGTGATTGGTTTCAATCATTACTTCGGGTATAACCGGACAGGGAACTATGACTCGCTTTTCAGAATGAGTGGAACCGGGGGCTTTAGGGTGGAGGAGATCCCCGCCCAGGAGATCCAACATGAGACGGTCAGCAGCACCAAGATCAGGAAGGCCCTGACGGAAGGCAACATCCAGCGGGCCAACGCCTATCTTAAGCATCATTTCATCATGCATGCGGAGATCATCCGTAAGGAAAATGCATCCGAACTGCCGGGGTATATCAGTTTGGAGATCAGACACAGGGATCCCTGGAAGCTCGTTCCGCCGGCGGGAACCTATGCGATTGCATTCGGGCGGAAGGGCCCGAACGTGAAGGGGATGCTGCGGGTCGAACCGGACGGGAGGATATTCGTATACGCCGGGGAGGATTCAGCGCCGGTGGACAGCGAGAGATTCATCCTGTATTTCTACAAAGGGATGATTACCCGGGGAACAGCCGGACTGCGAAAGGAGATGGATGCGATCCGCGAGCTGGTCTATTAACAATGATGATCATGGAACGAAGAATAGGTGCTGTGCTTATTTTGACGGAAACTGAAGGCGACATCCAGCGGATCAACCGGATCATTTCCGAACACGCGGATATCATCCTGGGCAGACAGGGTATCCCCCTGAGGGACCGCTCCGTCAATGTGATCTCCCTGGTCCTGGAAGGGGATACGGACCGGATCGGGGCTCTGACCGGAAAACTGGGAAGGATGCACGGGGTGAAGGTGAAGTCGCTGCTTGCGGGGTGATCTTCGCAGACCCCCGGGCATGCGGTTTTCAATACCATCCTCTGGCAGGCCCGGTAGGGGGGCCTGACGGGATCAAATGTTAAAAATCTGCCACTTAAATGTTAAATCACCCTGTCTGCAGAACTTCCTTCCCGTTGAATGGTTTATACTGTTGGAAAGTAATTGTTGGGGTGCAGGGCAAGCTGCAAATCTTTGTTAAGAGATTAAGAAAGAGGAGCAGCTTGCCTTTTTTTTTAACTTTGGTTCATCAATCTTTTCCCGATAATGAACCAACAGCTGATTGATCCGAAGAATATTGTTGTTGTCGGCGCATCCAACAATATTTCCAAACCCGGGGGAAAGATCTTTCACAATATCCGCAACGGTACATTCAAGGGGCAGCTTTACGCCCTGAATCCCAAAGAAGATACTATCCAGGGACTTACTTCTTTCCGGGAGATCGACCAGCTTCCCGATACAGACCTTGCCATTCTGGCCATTCCGGCCCGTTTCTGTCCGGATACGGTAAGAGAACTGGCCCTGAAAAAGAACACCAGGGCGTTTATCATCATCTCCGCCGGCTTCGGCGAAGAGAGTCAGCAGGGGGCGCTCATTGAAAAAGAGCTGGTGATGATCTGCAATGAACACAAGGCGGCTTTGATAGGCCCCAACTGCATCGGGGTGATGACTCCCGCTTACCAGGGGGTATTTACACTCCCCATACCGGTCCTGGACCGGAAGGGATGTGATTTTATCTCAGGAAGTGGGGCCACGGCAGTTTTCATCATGGAATCGGGTTTGCAGAAAGGATTGCAATTCAACCAGGTGTTTTCGGTGGGGAACTCCGCCCAGCTGGGGGTGGAAGACGTTCTCCGGTATCTGGATGAAACCTATCGTGAGGACACCTCCTCGAAAGTCAAAATGCTCTATTTCGAGACCATCAAGGATCCTGAGCGTCTTTTGCAGCATGCGGGAAGCCTGATCAGAAAAGGATGCAGAATCGCTGCCATCAAGGCGGGCAGCACTGATGCGGGAAGCAGGGCCGCTTCTTCCCATACCGGGGCCATGGCCAGTTCGGATCTGGCTGTGGATGCCCTTTTCCGGAAGGCAGGGATTGTCAGGTGTTACGGAAGGGAGGAACTTACCACCGTGGCCTCGGTGATGCTTTATCCGCCGTTGAAAGGAAAGAACATCGCCATTATCACCCATGCCGGAGGCCCGGCGGTGATGCTGACCGATGTGCTGTCAAAAGGCAACATGAGCGTGCCCCCCCTGAAAGGAAAAAAGGTGGAGGCCCTGCTGACCCATCTGTTCCCGGGATCATCGGCAGCCAATCCCATTGATATTCTGGCCACGGGCAATGCCGAGCAGGTGGGAATATCCATCGATTACTGTGAACGGTCGTTCCCCGGGATCGATGCCATCGTGGTCATTTTCGGATCACCCGGACTTGCACCTGTCTTCGATGTGTATGATGTGCTGCATAACCGGATGGAATCCGGCAGCAAACCCATTTTTCCCGTGCTGCCCTCGGTGACCACAGCCTCGGAGGAGGTGAAGGAATTCCTTTCCCGCGGACATGTGAACTTTCCCGACGAGGTTTTTCTGGGGGAAGCCCTGACCAGGATCCACAATACCCCACCGCCGGCTGAAGCAAAACCATACCTGGAGGGGATCGATATCGGCGCAGTCAGAAAGGTGATCGATGATGCTCCGGACGGATACCTTTCGCCGGAGAGGACCGGGGAGGTCCTGGATGCGGGAAACATTCCAAGGGTCAGGGAAGGGGTTGCCCGGGATGAGGGATCACTTAAGAAATTTGCCGGGGAAACCGGATATCCCCTGGCCATGAAGGTGGTGGGCCCGGTCCATAAATCGGATGTGGGAGGTGTGGCCCTGGATATTGCTGATGAAAAGGAACTGGTGGACCGGTTCCGGAAAATGAAGCAGATCGGGGGTTACAGGGGTGTTCTGCTGCAGCCCATGCTCGGGGGCGTGGAATTGTTTACCGGGGCCAAATACGAACCCGGCTTCGGACAGGTGGTGCTTTGCGGACTGGGAGGTGTCCATGTGGAAGTGATGAAAGATTTCAGTTACGGACTCGCCCCGCTGTCCATGGCCGAGGCATGCAGGATGATCCGGTCATTGAAAGGATTTCCGGTCCTGGAAGGGTTCAGGGGAGAAAAAGGCATTGATACAGAAACCTTTGCCGGCATCATAGTGAGGCTTTCGACAATCCTCAGGTATTCTGCTGAAATTGCCGAGCTCGATTTGAACCCCATTATGGGCAGTGGTGACCGCCTGTCGGTGGTGGATGCCAGGATCAGGATCAGCAAAGACGTTTTATAACACATCGCGGATATGCTGTCGGGCACAAGTCATTTAGACCCCTTTCCCTAATTTCGCATTGGCTAAAACGCAACGGTCATGACGAAATCAACTCCCATTCGTGCGGAAGTCGTAAATCAAGTCATCGATGCATTCGGGATCCATCCGGCAGGCAGGGCATCCATCAGGGAACTGGTGAAGATCGTCAATGATATTGAAGAAATCACCGGGGAGGAATTTATCAGGATGGAAATGGGGGTGCCCGGACTGGAACCTACCTTCGTGGGTACTGAGGCAGAAATGATCGCCCTTCGCAGGGGAGTGGCGTCAAAATATCCCAACATTGAAGGGATCAAACCCCTCAAGGAAGAGACGGCGAGATTTGTCAGGTTGTTCCTGGATGTGGAAATGGAGCCCGCCCACTGTATCCCCACCGTAGGTTCATTGATGGGAGGGATGGCAGCATTCATGGTGGTGAACCGTTCCGATCACAACCGTACCGGAACCCTGTTCCTGGATCCCGGCTTTCCGGTCCAGAAGCAGCAGTGCCTGGTCCTGGGGCACAATTATGGCTCTTTTGACCTGTACGATTTCAGGGGAGATAAACTGATGCCCAAGATCGAAGAGGAGATCATCCGGGGGAAATACTCCTCCATCCTCTACTCCAATCCCAATAATCCGGCCTGGATATGCCTGAATGAAGAAGAACTGAAGGGGATCGGAGAAATTTCCAGGAAATATGATGTAACCGTCATCGAGGACCTGGCCTATTTCGGCATGGATTTCAGGAAGGATCTTTCCAGACCGGGAAAACCTCCTTTCCAGCCTTCGGTGGCCAAATATACCGACAACTACCTGCTGCTGATCTCCAGCTCCAAGGCATTCAGTTATGCCGGTCAGCGCATCGGAATGATGGTGATCTCACCCATGCTGTTTGACCGCAAATATCCGGACCTGAAACGCTATTATACCTCTGAGAAATTCGGACATGCCATGGTGTACGGCGCCCTGTATTCCCTTTCTGCGGGGGCTTCCCATACCGCCCAGTATGCCCTTGCGGCCATTTTCAAGGCAGTAAACGACGGCACCTACAACTATCTCAGCGAAGTGCGGGAATACGGTGAAAGGGCAGCGGTGATGAAGTCGCTCTTTACCCGGTATGGTTTCCGGATCGTCTATGACAGGGACCTGGATGAACCCATTGCGGACGGATTCTATTTTACCATTGCATATCCCGGATTCGAAGGGCCCCAGCTGGTGGAAGAGCTGCTCTATTACGGGATCAGCGCCATCTCCCTCGGCATCACCGGAAGCACACGCACCGAAGGATTGAGGGCCTGCGTATCGCAGGTCAGAAGGGAGCAGTTCAGGGTCCTTGAAGAGCGATTGAAAAAGTTCCGGGAGGATCATCCCGTCCCGGAATAATAGATTCTGTACCAAAAAAATGGAACTTCATATAAACCTGTCACATAACAGGGAAGAAAAAAATGGAGAATTGTTACATTTGAGACGGATACAAAAAAACCTGCAGATGGCAAAAGCAAGAGGAGCGATCGTAGTGGATGTGGAAAGGTGTAAGGGATGCGAGGTATGTGTGGTAAACTGTCCGTTCGATGTCATCGCCATGTCCGAAGAGGTCAATACAAAAGGATACCATTATGCCTATATGGAAAAACCGGAACAGTGCACCGGTTGTACCAATTGTGCAGTGGTGTGTCCGGATGGAGTGATCACCGTATACAGGGTAAAAGAAAAAAAATAAAAGGTATGAGGGAACTGGCATTAATGAAGGGTAACGAGGCGATCGCCGAGGCCGCCATACGTGCCGGGGCGGATGCATATTTCGGATACCCCATTACTCCGCAGTCGGAGGTGCTTGAATACCTGACGCTTCAGAAACCGGAAGAACGCACCGGGATGGTGATTTTGCAGGCCGAAAGCGAACTGGCGGCCATCAATATGATTTACGGGGCTGCGGGAACCGGGAAAAAGGTACTCACCACCTCCTCCAGTCCGGGGATCAGTCTGATGCAGGAAGGCATCAGCTATATTGCCGGGGCTGAATTGCCCTGCGTGATCGTGAATGTGGTCAGAGGCGGCCCGGGACTGGGTACCATCCAGCCCTCGCAGGCCGATTATTTCCAGTCGGTCAAGGGCGGTGGTCACGGTGATTACCACCTCATCGTGCTGGCCCCGGCTTCCGTGCAGGAGATGGCGGATTTTGTGGATTTGGCCTTCCGGCTGGCCTTCAAATACAGGAATCCTGCCATGATCCTTTCTGACGGGCTCATCGGGCAGATGATGGAAAAGGTGGAACTGCCTCCCCAGAAAGCCAGGGCCGAAAAATTTGACCAGTCCTGGGTGATCACAGGCAAAACGCCCGACAGGAAGAGGAATATCATCACTTCCCTGAACCTGGACCCTGACCGTCAGTATGAGCATAACCTGAAGCTGGCCGAAAAGTACAGGCGCATGAGTGAGGAAGTGATGTTTGAAAGCATCCATTGTGATGATGCGGAATACCTGCTGGTGGCCTACGGTTCCAGTGCACGCATCTGCCAGAAGGTGGTGGATATGGCAAGGAGCAGGGGTCAGCAGCTTGGGCTGTTGCGTCCACAGACGCTCTTCCCTTTCCCCGCAGATGAAGTAGCCCGTCTTTCCAAAAAAGTGAAGGGAATCATGTCCGTGGAAATGAGCAACGGACAGATGGTGGAGGATGTGAAACTGGCCGTCAGCGGAAGGGTACCGGTGGTCCATTTCGGGATGCCCGGAGGAAAGGTCCATTCACCCGATGATGTGATGGCGGCCGTGGAAGAGAATTTTATAGGAGGATGATCAATGGAAGTAAATGAAATTATCAAGGAGGAGAACTTGGTCCACAGGCGCACGCCTCTGATGACCGATACAACCCTTTCATACTGTCCTGGTTGCGGGCACGGGACCATCCACCACCTGATCATGGAGGTGGTCGAGGAGATGGGGATCCAGCAGGATACCATCGGGATCTCGCCGGTGGGATGTGCGGTGCTGGCCTACGATTTCATGGATGTGGATTTTTCAGAGGCCGCCCATGGAAGGGCCCCGGCCGTTGCCACGGGAATCAAAAGGCTCTGGCCCGACAAATACGTATTCACCTACCAGGGGGACGGCGATCTGGCGGCCATCGGGACCGCGGAAACCATCCATTCCTGCAACCGGGGTGAGAACATCTGCATATTTTTTGTGAACAACGGGATCTACGGAATGACCGGCGGACAGATGGCGCCCACCACCCTTGAAGGGATGAAATCGTCCACTACGCCCTATGGGAGGGATGCCCTGAAAATGGGTCCGCCCTTCAAGATTACGGAACTGGTGGCACAGCTGCCCGGAACCCATTATGTGACCCGCCACTCGGTCCACAAACCGGCATCGGTGAGGAAAGCCAGAAAGGCGATCCGGAAAGCATTCGAGGTTCAGAAGGAGAAAAAAGGGATGGCCTTCATTGAATTTTTGTCCAACTGCAACTCGGGATGGAAAATGTCTCCCAACGAAGCCAACCAGTGGATGGAGGAACACATGTTTCCGTTCTATCCTCCGGGAGATATCAAGGTGGATGGTAAGCTGGTGAAAGATGTGTGCAGGGAACTGATGGACCGGGATCCCGGAGTAAAATAAACAGCAATCCATATGACCGAAGAGATCATTATTGCCGGATTTGGCGGACAGGGAGTCCTTTCCATGGGGAAGATCCTGGCCTATTCAGGGATCATGCAGGAACAGGAAGTAAGCTGGATGCCTTCCTACGGACCCGAGATGCGCGGAGGAACTGCGAATGTGACGGTGATCCTCAGCGATGACCGGGTAAGCTCCCCCGTGCTCAGGAGTTATGATACGGCCATCCTTCTCAACCAGCAGTCCCTGGATAAGTTCGAATCCCTGGTGAAGCCCGGGGGATTGCTGATCTATGATCCCAACGGAATTACCAGGCATCCCGAACGGAAGGATATCCGGATCTACCAGGTGGAGGCGACCGAAGAAGCCACGCGGCTGAAATCCCGCATCACCTTCAACATGGTCGTTCTCGGGGCCTACATCAAGATCAAACCGGTGGTGGATCTGGAGAATGTGATCAGGGGCCTGAAAAAATCACTGCCCGAGCGGCACCATCACCTGATCCCTGTCAACGAGAAAGCGATCCGGCGGGGCATGGAGATCGTCAAAGAGGCCAAACTTACCGCCTAGCAGCGTTTACTTCTCCCGAACCCGGAGCTACCCGCCGACTTTCGTTGTCTGCACGCGCCGACTTTCGTTGTCCGCACGTGCCGACTTTCGTTGTCTGCACGTAAGGTTTATCCTGAACCGATTGCGAGTCGAAACCATGTAACTCCGTCGTTACGGGATTGCAGGTCGGGACCATATCCCTCCCTTCGGTCCGGGATATAGTGTCCCTCCACTGCAAGCCCTTCAGGCGGGGGAAATGGCATCCCTCCCTCGCAATCCTTCCACCCGGGAGAAATAGTGTCCCTCCCTCACAATCCCTTCACCCGGGGAAACAATGTGCCTGTAGCTGCCTGCGCTGGATTCCCCGGCCGGTGATGATCCCTTCGCTGAAATCCTGAATGTGATGCATCAAATGAAAAAACCGAAAAAACCCGGTATCGTCATTTCGATACTTTGGCACTTAATCGTTTTGTTACTTCTTCTTAATTCTGTTAGTTTTTCAAAACTCCCACTCTTTTTTATATATCTTTGTATATAATTGATTTTATGGCTGTTAGAAAAATGAAGCAGAAATATCCAGAGATCGGCGACTTAATAAGTTTGTTAAGAATTAATAACTTTATTAAGTCTGCTTTTCCCGAAATGGGATACCGGTGAAAAAAGCAATAAGTAAGACAGTATCTATCACATATGTTGTTGTGTATATGCAATTTGCCTCACTCAGTGAATCTGCCTTTGCTAGTTGTGATCCCTTCGACTGGTGAGGAACCGAATCTGGGTGATGTACTGGGATTGCAGGTCGGGAGCATTTCGGTTCCGGTAAAATCCTGGAACAGGACTCGTTAGATAGGTCGGGACCATGTCGCTGTGTTTCGGGATTGCGAGTCGGGACGATGTCGCTCCCTTCGGTCCGCGACATAGTGTCCCTCCCTCGCAATCCCTCCACTCGGCTGAGGTTGTGTCCCTCCTCTGCAATCTCTTCAGGCGGGGGAAATGGTGTCCCTCCCTCGCAATCCCTCCACCCGGACCGGGCAATATTCATTTTTCGTAGAAATGCATGTCGTGGAGAAAGCGGTAGGCTTTCGGGGGAACCATGTGACGGATATCCTTTCCCTGGCGGATGGCACTACGGATAAAACTGGATGAGATATCCATCAGGGGTGCATCCATGAGGGTGGCATTAGGGACACCGGATGTGGATTCCCTGTCCGTTCCGGGACGCGGATAGATAAGCCGGTGGTATTTCTGTTCGATCAGATGAGCATTCTTCCACTTATGGAAATTTTTCAGTCCGTCCGATCCCATGACAAGCAAAAATTCCCTTCCCCGGTTCTTTTCCTCAAGATAGGTAAGTGTGTCGATGGTGTAGGAAGGCCGGGGCATGTGGAATTCGATATCCGACTCCCTGAACCGGTCGTCACCCTCAATGGCAAGCCTGACCATTTCCAGGCGGTGATAGCCTTTCAGAAGAGTTTTCTTTTCCTTCAGCGGGTTGTGCGGACTCACCACGAACCAAAGCTGATCCAGGTCGCTGAATTCGATCATGTAATTGGCGATGACCATGTGACCGATATGGATGGGATTGAAAGAGCCGAAAAAAAGTCCTGTCCTGATCATTGTTCAAGAAAATTTCTTACCATCGATTCAGCCTCAGTCAAAGTACCGTCCAGTTGATCGTTCACCAGGATCCGGTCAAACCATGTGGCGAATTTCATCTCGGATGCAGCTTTATCCAGACGTTCCTGAAGCGAACCAACCTCATCGGTTCCCCTGGCTCTCAAACGCTTTTCAAGTATTTCCATCGAGGGAGGCATGACAAACACGGCCAGCGCTTTTTCCCCGAATTCCCTTTTCAGGTTCAATCCGCCCTGCACATCGATATCGAAAAGTGCGTGCTTGCCCTGGTTCCAGATCCTTTCCAGTTCACTCCTGAGGGTTCCGTAGTAACAACCGGGATAGACCTCTTCCCATTCTATGAATTCGTGATTGTCAATTTTCCTGCGGAATTCTCCTCCAGTGATGAAGTAGTATTCCCTTCCCTGTTTCTCATCCTCCCTGGGCCGGCGTGAGGTGGCCGAGATGCTGAATTCAAGCCCCAGGTCAAGCTGCATCAGGTGGCGGACGATGGTGGATTTGCCGGCCCCTGACGGTGCGCTGAATATGAGGAGTTTGCCCTCCATCAGAGGATATTGAAGATTTGTTCCCTGATCTTTTCCAGCTCATCCTTCATTTCCACCACCAGGCGCTGGATTCCGGTATGATTCGCTTTCGATCCCAGCGTGTTGATCTCACGGCCCATTTCCTGGGAAATGAAACCCAGTTTCTTCCCATTGGAATTTGCCTCTTTCATGGTCTGAAGGAAGTAGTCGCAGTGATTTTTAAGCCTCACCTTCTCTTCTGAGATATCAAATTTTTCCAGGTACAAGATGAGCTCCTGCTCAAACCTGTTCTCATCGATGTTTTCCTTTTCCAGTAATGCGCGCAGATTGTTCCCGATACGCTGACGGATCCTTTCCACGCGTTCTTCTTCAAATGTTTCCACCCCGGGGATCTTCCCTGAGATCACCCTGATGCGTTCCAGGAGGTCTTTTTCCATGGCCTCTCCTTCCTGGATACGGAACCGGTCTACCTGGTGAAGGGCCTCATCAAGTTTTTTGCTGACTTCCTCCCATTCGGCATCATTCAGTGCAGATTTTTCATTCTTGATGGTATCGGGCAGGCGCATGACCGTACAGAGAAGTTCCGGAGAAGGCTCAAGATCCAGTTCTTCCGATATCCGGCGCAGCTGTTCGTAATAGTTTTTCACCACAGCTTCATTGATCACCCCCTGCGTGGCATCGTCGTCCCATTCACAATACATCGAGCATTCTACCTTACCACGCTCCAGCCTTGCTGCGATGGACTGCCGGATCTCCGGTTCCTTCTCCTTGTAAGGAAGGGGGAGCCGGACGTTGATATCTGTTTGCTTGCTGTTCAGGGATCTGACCTCGATGGTGAGTTTCTTGTCGGGCAGCAGACACTCGGCTTTCCCGTAGCCGGTCATCGATCTTATCATGGAATACGGATTCTGTTAGGCAAAAATAGTAAAATGCCCTGAACTCTCTAATTTGCCTTTGGAATGGTGAAAGCGAATGTGCTCCCTTCGTTTGGTTTACTTCTGACCCGGATCTCTCCGCCATGTCTTTCCACGAACTCCCTGCAGATGATCAGCCCGAGACCGGTCCCTTTCTCACCCGCCGTGCCTGTGGATTTGAACTTTTCATCGATCCGGAAGAGCCGTTTCTGGTTTTCTTCGGACATACCGATCCCCTCATCCATCACCTTCACTTCGATCTTATCGCCGTTGGTTTTGACCTGTATCTCGACTTTTCCGTCCCGGGTGAATTTGACCGCATTGGTCAACAGGTTCCTGATCACGCTGTTGATCATATCACGGTCGCCGTAAGCATACACCTCATTGGTTTCGGTGGTGTGCAGCATAATGCCTTTTTTATCTGCAAGGATCCTGTGTAAATTGATGTTCTCCCGGATCAGGCTGGTGAGATTGAACCTGACCGGATCATATTTGATCTTTCCCCTCTGGGACCTGGACCAGGTGAGCAGGTTTTCCAGCAGGCTCAGCAGATGCTCAAGGGACTGGTAGATCTTCTGGAATCCTGCCCGGTGATCATCACGGTCGGTTATATCGAAGTTTTCCACCATCAGTTCGGAGATGGAGAGCAGACTGGAGAAAGGGTTCTTCAGGTCATGGGAGATGATGGAAAAGAACTTATCTTTTGTGGCATTCAGCTCTTTCAGGTTCTTTTCCGATTCCCGGAGGGCTTCATTGGCAATGCTGATCTGCTGGTTCTGATATTTGAGCAGTCTGTTGGTCCGTGATTTGATCAGGTACACATAGATCATCACTGCAATTGTCGCAGCTACCAGAATTTCCAGGATAATGAACCACCAGGACATCCAGAAAGGAGGTTTTACGGTGATCTGCAGGAGAAGCGGCGGATCACTCCTGTAACCGTCCGAATTTTCTGCCACAACTCTTAGCAGATAGGAGCCGGCCTTCATATTGGCATAGGTCACGTAATTTCGCGTTCCCACATTATTCCATTCCGATTCCAGGTTCTCCATGATGTAAGCATAATGCAGATTTCCTGACTGCAGGCTGTTCAGAGCGGAAAATTCCACAGAAAAGAACCGCTGGCTGTAATCCAGAATGATTTCTTCCTTGTAGGTGACATTTTCACTCACATAGTATTCTCCTTCATATTCCAAAATCTCATTGGGATTCTCCTCAAACATTTCCTCGAGATCTACCCCGGCGATCTTCACTTCCTTACCCAGCACCTCCAGTTTTGTCAGTGTCACCTCGGGAACCTCCCTGATGGGTTCTATTTCAGAGGGATCGATCACATTCAACCCATAGACCCCTCCGAAATACAACTCGCCGTCGTGTCCCCTGTGATAGGCACCACCGTTAAATTCGTTGCTCTGGAGGCCGTCATGCATATCGAAATTCTTCACTTCGAAAGTCTCCAGGTGAAAACGCGATATCCCCAGGTTCGTGCTCATCCAGATGTTGTTCTCGTCATCGGGAAGGATACCGTATATCACCTCGTTGGCCAGTCCCTCACCCACCCCGAAACGGCGGAACGATCCCGTGGCCGGATAAAACATATTCAGTCCGTTGTTGGTCCCGATCCAGAACCGGCCCATCTTATCTTCATAGATCGAGAAAACAATATTATCCGAGATGGTGGTGGGATCCTCAGGATCGTGGGAATAATTGATACATGTGCCGTCCAGGGGATCCATCCTGCAGAGCCCTCCGCCGTAGGTTCCTACCCAGAGATTCCCCCGGTTGTCCTGGTAGATGGCCGAGTAGATGAAATTATGGGGCAGGGATGCAGGGTCTTCCGGATCGTGATAATAGCGCCTGAAAGTCCCTGTTTCCGGATCAAACAGGTTCAGTCCGTTCCGGGTTCCCACCCAGAGATTCCCGTTCCTGTCTTCATAAATGGCCCTCACGGAATTGTCTGAAATGGAACCGGGATCGTCCGGGTCATGCTGATAATGGATAAAGGATCTGTCTTTGGGCCGGAACAGGTCCATTCCGCCACCGTCGGTACCCACCCAGATCCTCTCTTTGCTGTCCTGATATATTTTCCTGACCGATGGATGGGAGAGGGATCCGGGATCAAACGGATCATGATGATAGTGGGTAAAGGTTCCCTGCTGCTGTTCGTAGACGCTGATCCCGTTGGCGTTTGTGCCGAACCACAGATTATTGTCGGATGTTTCAAAAATGGTCCAGATGAATGAGCTGGCCAGACTGTTTGGATTGAAAGGATTGCTTTTGAACAGGGTAAACCTGTTGGCCATGGGATCCAGGATGCTGATCCCCGCGCCGAACGTTCCGAACCAGAGAGCCCCGGAGCGGTCCTCAAATATGCAGGTAATGGCATTCTCCGCAAGACTCTCAGGATCGGCCGGATTATGGATGTACTGGCTGTAGGATAGTGTTACCGGATCGATCTTGAAAACCCCGTCCCCGTAAGAACCGTGCCAGATAAAACCGTCACTGGATTCAATCAGGGGTTCCACAGGATCGATGGCAAGCGAATGTGCGGTTCCTCCCGGTTCAAGAAGTTTCTGAAGCTTGTTTTCTTCGGGTTTAAGACAGTAAAGACCGTCATCTGTCTCCAACCATACCTGGTCCAGTCTGTCCACAAGCAACTCCTTAATTCCTATACCCGCGTTTCCGAATTCCGGGTGATAGTGCATATGTTGTCCGGCTCCGGAGAGATCCAGCATGAAAAGTCCGGCATCACTTCCGATCCATATGGCATCGTTGTGATGGAACATGGAATAGACCCGGGTCCGGTTGTCAATTAACCCGCCGGCTGTTTCCTGGAAAAAGAGCCCTGACTTGGGATCATAGCTGAAGAGTCCGTGATAGCTGCCGATCCAGAAAGTTCCTGCATCATCCTGGAGAAAGCCTGTGATCCTCGAGGTAAGGCCCTTCAGCTTCTCGTCTTCGGGGATGATCCTTTCCACCTCGTTGGTGATCCGGTCTACCCTGTTCAGACCACGTACGGTACCCACCCAGACCTCGTTTTGCAAATCTGTTGCAATGGCAGTCACCGTATCGTTGGACAGAGTGGAGGCAGATTCCGGATCGTGCTGAAGAATGGCAAAGATCCCTTTTCGCGGATCGTATTTTGTCAGCCCGCCCCTTGACCCCAGCCAGATCATCCCTGTCTTGTCCTCATAGATCTCTTCAATCCATTTATTTGCCAGGATATAGTGCTGGTTAGTGGTGGCACCGTAAACCGTGATGGATTGTCCGTCAAATTTGTTGAGCCCCTCTTCTGTCCCGAACCACATGAATCCCTTGGAGTCCTGGTAAATTGCATACACAGAGCTGAGAGAAAGCCCGTCATTGATGGTAATGCGCTTGAATCGGACATATTTTTCCTGGCCGGAGATCGGAAGGACGCAGAACAGGCTTAATATGATAAGGTGTAGGGTTCGTTTGATCATACCGGCAAAAGTGACTCACTTTCATCCTTTTTCAGCCACACAAATTTCGCACCAATTTAGCCAATCAGGGGATTTTTATCAACGGAAATGCGTTAAATTATGTTATCGCTTTTGATGAGGCCCTAAAAGAGATCGAAAGCAGACGAGATGACCTGTATATGTAATAAGGATGCTGATATCCCGGATCGGCAGAAAATTTCCGAAATTCAGTACCTTTGCATTATTAAATTTTGAATAATGGAAAAATCAGATACAAGAACATTGCATCTTCCTATCCTGGTCGAGCAGGACGAAGATAATATTTATATAATGAGCTGACCGGTATTTAAAGGATGTCATTCTTACGGTGCTACTATTGATGAGGCATTGAGCAATATAAAGGAAGTCATTGACATGTGTATAGAGGAGGAGCAAGAGAAAGCTCCATATATCAATCGGTTCGTTGGTTTCAGAGAAATGCAGGTGTCGATTAAGAATTCTGCAGTTTAAATTTACCTGCCTATGCCTCAGTTGCCCGTCATATCCGGGAAAGAATTATTATAATTCCTGCAAAATATCGGATTCATAATTATCCGTATAAATGGTTCCCACCACAGGATAAAACACCCGGATGGCCGGGTGACTACTGTTCCAGTTCATAAAAACCAGGACTTGCCAAAGGGCCTGCTTCGAAAAATAATCCGCGAGGATCTGGAACTTGACCTTAATTGTTTTTTGAACTCTGGAATAAGCACAAATAAGTGTACAGTTATCCGGGCATCAAGTGATCCTGAACGACCGGAGAAAGAAAATGTGTGATTACCGGATCGATGAAAGTATTTACCATAAGAAAATTATTCTCATTTAGGGAAGCAATATAAAAGCCTGAGTCTTTTGCATAAATTTCGATCATATCAACACAGCCCGCTTTTTACTGCATCCCATCCCCAATCTCCCTTCAAAAAAACAAAAAATCGCTGGTGGCCGCGCCAAATAGACATAAATTATCCGTGTATTATACATATTTAGTTTATTATAGATAAAAAATATCGGCCTACGGATATTTTTTATCCGAAATGACATCTATCTAGTTAATAACTAGATAAAATAAATATAATTTGCAGATTTCATTCAGCAAGATCAAAAGAAAAATACGGGTAAGTCCAAGTTGCTGTGGTATTGCCATTCTCCACACAATTCCTTAGCTTTACATAACCAGCACGAACCCAAGAAAAAAGTAATGAGAAATGTTCCGGTGACCGGGCTGGTGTTGTTGTTTGTTCTCGGTTGTGCAAACACCGGCAAGATGAATGTGATCGACACCACCACGGTGAAAGATGTGGATATCGAAAGGTACCTGGGAAAATGGTATGAGATCGCCAGGTTCCCCAACTCGTTTGAAAAAGGGCTGGTGGGGGTGACCGCCGAGTACTCCTACCGGAAGGATGGCAAGATCCGGGTGGTCAACAGCGGATACAAGGATTCGCTGGACGGAAAGCGGTCCAGGATCGAAGGGAAAGCTAGGATCCCGGACAAGGGCGAACCGGGTAAGCTGAAGGTCTCCTTTTTTCTTTTCTTTTACAGTGACTACTTTATCCTGGAGCTTGACGAGAATTACCGCTGGGCCCTGGTGGGCAGCTCCAGTCCGAAATATTTGTGGATCCTGAGCCGAACAATCCAGATGAAGGAAGATACTTACCGGATGATACTTGACCGGGCAAGAGAGAGGGGATATGATCCGAGTGAGCTGATAAGGGTGAAACAACTCCATCCTCCATCAGATCGCGGGAACTGGAATCCATCAGATCGCGGGAACTGGAATCCATCAGATCCAGGGAACTGAAAAAAGATCTGTTACTAGCGGGTAACGGTGGCGGGTTCCACGGGGACCTTGATGACAGTCCTGGATTTCCAGTTGCCCACCATGTAGTAAAGGATGGAAAGGATCATTCCAACCCCCCAGCCGGCCGGAATGGACCACCAGATCCCTGTTTCTCCCAGTCCCGCTCCCCTGATGGTAAAAGAAAAGATCTGGACCGTTTCCTGGCTCAGCAGCACCGCGGCAGGTATACGGATCAGCCACAGGGAGATCAGTGTCATGAACATGGGGATCAGGGTGTCACCGGCCCCCCGCATGACCCCGTTAAAGGCGAACATCCAGGTGAACAGCAGGTAGAATGACGTAACGATGGTCAGGTAATCACCCCCGATCCGGATCACCTCGGAATCCCGGGTGAAAAGTCCCATCAGCGGATATTTGAACAGGATCAGCAGCACACTGATGCCCACGGCCACCATGGAAGACATCACCAGGGTCCGCCACAGGCCCCGCTTCACCCTGTCCACTTTCCCCGCACCGATGTTCTGTCCCACGAAAGTGGATAAGGCCTGGGAAAAGACCATGGAGGGGATAATGGCCAGACTGTCGATCCTTCCCGCTGCCGTGTAGGCGGCCACCACATTGGTTCCGAAACCATTCACAATACTCAGCAGGGCGGTCATACCCAGGGCCACAAATGTTTGCTGCAAGCCGGTGGGCAGACCGATGCGAAGGCTCTGCTTGAAAACCTCGAAATCGAATGAGAATTCCTTGATGTTGAATTGAATAAGCTCATGGTTGTGGTTCAGGTAAAATACCGCTACCATAAAGGCGACTCCCTGGGCAATAATGGTGGCCAGGGCTGCCCCTTCAATACCCATACCCAGCTGTACGATGAAAAGCAGGTCAAGTCCGATATTCAGTACGGTGGCCAGCATCAGAAAATAAAGGGGGGTAATCGAGTCTCCCATTCCCCTCAGCACGGCCGCCACACCATTATATCCGAAGAAAACAACGAGCCCCGATATGTAAATGGAGAAATAGGCGTTGGCCATGGGCATCAGTTCTTCAGGAAGCTGGATAAGCCGGAAGATCTGCTCTGAAAAGGTAAGCCCCACCACGGTCATGATCACGGCAAAGGCTGCCAGGATGATGAAAATGGTGTCAATGGCACGTTTTACCTTGGTGAAGTTTTTGGCCCCGAAATACTGGGATATAACAATGGTACCCCCCGCGGCAATTCCGATGATCAGTGCGATGAGGGTAAAAATGATGGGGAAGGAGGCTCCCACCGAGGCCAGGGCTTCTTTTCCCAGGAAGCGGCCCACGATGATCTGGTCCACGAAGGTATAGAGCTGCTGGAACATATGTCCCACCAGCATGGGTACGGCGAACCGGAAAATATTTCTTCCTTCTTTTCCCTGGGTTAAGTCTTTCATCTGGCATTCATAAGCCGACAAAGTTCGTCATTTTCCCGGCTTCTTTGAAGAAAACAGAAAAAAGGTGGGATTGTTCCGGTAAAAATGCAGGTTCCTGCTGCGTGTGCTCTGAAAACTATCCGGTCAAGATCATTTTTGAACCCCACCAGGGGATAAATGCACGGTTTTTGCTGAAAAAATACCCAACTGTAGGGAGCGAGGTTTATTCAGTTTAAATTAGCTTTGCGGACAGTTAGGGGAGAATAAGTGATGGAGGTCATAAAAACTTACCTGGGGGAACTGATCATTCTGGTCAATGAGATGGCCCCTTACCTGTTGCTGGGATTCCTGTTTGCGGGATTGCTCAGGGTGTTTTTCCCGCGACGTTATATCACAAAATACATGGGGCAGCGTAACCTGCGTTCAGTGTTGAATGCATCGCTGCTGGGGATTCCCATGCCGCTTTGTTCATGCGGGGTCCTTCCCGCGGGGATAGGTTTCTACCGGAACGGGGCGCGCAAAGGGTCCACCATATCCTTTCTGATCTCCACACCGCAGACCGGTGTGGATTCCATCCTGGCCACATATGGATTGCTTGGACTTCCGCTGGCGATCATCCGACCGGTGGTGGCACTGGTGACCGGTGTTTTCGGGGGAGCGATGGGAAACCTGGCAGACAAGAAGGGGGTGGTGGCAGAAGCGGAGACCAAAGAGACTGACCCGGAACACGAACGTTCGGTCAGGGAATTTTTCAGGTACGGATTTGTGGAACTGATCCAGGACATCTCCAAATGGCTGATCATCGGGATGCTGGTGGCTGCCCTGCTGTCGGTACTGGTCCCGGATGATTTTTTCACCAAAAACATCACCAACGAATATCTGGCAATTTTTATGATGCTGCTGGCATCGGTTCCGCTCTACATCTGCGCAACCGGTTCCATTCCCATTGCAGCGGTCCTGATGATGAAGGGATTATCGCCCGGTGCGGCACTGGTGTTGCTGATGGCCGGACCGGCTACCAATTTCGCCACCATGGCCGTGATCGGGAACACCATGGGAAGAAAATCCTTCCGGGTGTATCTGTCCACCATCATCGGAGGAGCACTGTTTTTCGGAATCCTGGTCAATGAACTGATCCCCAGGGAATGGATCACGGGGTATATATCCCCGGAACTGCACACACCTCTGCATGAGCATCCATCGGGATGGTTGGAATGGATCTCTTCAGCGGCACTGGTTCTGCTGATCATCAACGGGTATGTGATGAAACTTTTGTCAAAGAGAAAAGAAAAGAAAAGCGAACAACCGCTAATGGAAACAATGCGACCAAATGTACATATATTCAGGGTGGAAGGGATGACCTGCAACCATTGCAAGGCAAATGTGGAGAACGGACTGGAAAGCAGTCCGCTGATCACCGAAGTCAGGGCCGAACCTTCCAGGAACCTGGTTACCGTCCGGGCAGAAAACCTCCGGGAATCGGAGGTCAGGAACACCATTGAACGTCTCGGATACCGATACCTGGGGAGGATGGACGAAAAATGACACTGAACGATCTGCATACCGGGGAGTCCGGGATCATCACCAGGATCAGGGGAAAAGGTGCCTTCCGCAAGCGGATTACAGAAATGGGGTTCATACGCGGAAAACCGGTCACGGTGATCAAATCGGCTCCCCTGAGGGATCCGGTGGAATTCAGGATCCTTGACAGCAATGTGTCTTTGAGAAGAAGTGAAGCCGAACTGATCGAGGTGGTGACCGACCCGAATGCACTGCAAGCGGTCCTTTCTTCCAGGCCCAGGTTCTCCGGAGCTTCCTTCAGGGAGGTCCTGGAACGCTCCGATAAGATCATTGATGTGGCGCTGGTCGGGAATCCTAACTGCGGAAAGACCACCCTTTTCAACAGGGTCTCCCATTCCCGGGAACACGTGGGGAATTACGCTGGGGTAACGGTGGATTCAAAGCAGGCCATTTTTCACCACCGGGGGTACACCTTCCGGATCACAGATCTTCCGGGTACCTACTCGCTTTCGGACTACACCATTGAGGAACGGTTCGTCAGCGAACAGATCCTGGAAAAGAATCCCGATGTGGTGGTCAATATGGTGGATGCCAATAACCTGGAAAGGAGCCTCTATCTTACCAGCCAGCTGATCGATATGGACATCACCGTTGTGCTGGCCCTCAATATGTACGACGACCTGCTGGAGAACAGGGATACCGTGGACCTTGGCCTTCTGAGCAGGCTGTTGGGGATCAGGGTGGTGCCGACCATCAGTCACCGTGGAAAAGGAATATACCGCCTGCTGAACCATGTGATCCGGGTATACGAGGGAAAAGATCCGGTCATTCGCCATATCCATATCAGTTACGGGGAAGAGTTCGAACTCTCCATCGACCGGATCCAGGAACAGATCCGCAAAACCCCGTCCCTGACCGACCATTACTCCTCCAGGTTCATTGCGCTGAGGCTGCTGGAAGGCAGCCGGAACTGCGAAAGGATCCTCTCGGATGCGGAGAACATGTCAGAGATTCTGCAGACAGCCCGTGAGGAGGCCCGCAGGCTGGAAGAGCTTTTACATGAAGATGCCGAAACCCTGCTGGCCGATGCCCGCTACGGGTTTATTGCGGGAGCCCTCAAGGAGACCATGAAAAAGAGCGGCGAAAAACCCGGACTTTCCCGGTCACAAAAGATCGACCGCATTTTGACCCATAAATACCTGGGAATTCCCATTTTTCTTTTCTTTCTGTGGCTCACCTTCCATGCCACTTTCTCCCTGGGAAATTATCCCATGGAATGGATCGAAGCCGGGGTTGACACCCTGGGATCGGCTGTCAGGAACAATCTGCCCCAGGGGATGTTCAGGGACATGCTGGTGGACGGTGTTATCGGGGGTGTGGGAGGAGTGATCGTTTTTTTGCCCAATATCCTGATCCTGTTCTTCTTCATCTCCCTGATGGAAGATACAGGTTACATGGCCCGTACAGCGTTTATTATGGACAAGGTCATGCACCTGTTCGGTCTCCACGGGAAATCCTTCATCCCTTTGATCATGGGTTTCGGGTGCAATGTGCCCGCCATTATGGCCACCCGCACCCTGGAAAACAAGAACGACCGGATCCTCACCATGCTGATCATCCCGTTCATGTCCTGCAGTGCCCGGCTTCCCGTGTATATCCTGGTTGCCGGAGCTGTCTTCCCCGAGAGGGCCGGCAATGTTATCTTCCTGCTGTACATGGTGGGGGTGATGGTTTCCCTGCTGATGTCCGTTCTCTTCAAGAATACCCTGTTCAGGCAAAAGGAGGCCCCTTTCGTGATGGAGTTGCCGGTATACCGCTATCCCGGTCTCAGGGTGATCTTCCGCCATATGTGGAGGAAAGGATCTCATTATCTGAAAAAAATGGGGGGTGTGATCCTGGTGGCCTCCATCGCCATATGGGCACTGGGTTATTTCCCCAGGGATGTGGAGTATTCCAGGGATTACGAACAACTGATCCGGCAGGCCAGGGAGAATACAGCGCAGGCAGTTGTTCCAGGCAACATGGATTCTGTGGATGAAGTCAGTGAAACACCGCAGGTTGACAAAGTGGAGATGCTTCAGCGTGCCCGGGAGGCAGAGCGGCAGGAGCATTCGCTGATCGGCCGGCTGGGCAAGGCCATTGTACCTGTGGTCAGGCCGCTGGGATTCGACTGGAAAATGGGGGTCAGCCTGCTGACCGGATTTGCGGCCAAGGAGATCGTTGTCAGCACCATGGGCGTTCTGTATGAGGCTGATGCCGGACCGGGAGGTACCGCTTCCCTGCAGGACAAGATCAAGGAGCAGGTATACCTGTCGGGTCCCCGGAAAGGAGAGCCTGTATTCACGCCGCTGGCAGGATTCTCATTTTTGATCTTTGTTCTCCTGTATCTTCCCTGTATGGCCGTGGTAACGGCAGTGGGAAGGGAGTCAGGCAGCTGGAAATGGGCCTTTTTCGTCCTGTTCTACACAACGGCGATCGCCTGGGTGGCCAGCTTCGCCGTCTACCAGGTGGGCAGTTTGCCGCAATTGGGATGATTTTATATCTTGCGTGACTTTTAAGCCGGATTTGATAAAACCTGATGCCGAAAAAACTGCTTTTCCTGTTCTCAATGCCCTTCACCGGGGTCCTGCTGATCGTTCTGATCGTTGTGCTGGCCCTGTCCACTTTTGTGGAAAGCGCCTATGATACTCACACCGCATGGGCTGTTTCCTACGGGACCCGGTGGTTCGAATTCCTGTTGCTGCTGATCGCAGTCAACCTGGCCGGTATGATGATCCGGTACAAATTCTTCAAAAGGAAAAAGATCACGGTATTCGTATTCCATCTGGCCTTTGTACTGATCCTGGCAGGAGCGGCAGTGACCAGGTTCATCAGCTTTGAGGGGCTTATGCATATCCGGGAGCAGAAAACCGCAGACAGCATGCTGAGCGATAATGCCTATATGCAGGTGGTGCTTGAATCAGGTGAACAACGGGTGGAGGACAGCAGGGAGGTGATGCTTTCTGAACTGACTCCTCGGGATTTCCGGTACCAGACACGTATCGGGGATGAAAAAGTAAAGATCAGGTCCACCGGATACATGGCCAATGCCATGGAACAGTATGTTTCCGCCCCGGGAGGAGAACCTTATATCCAGCTGATCGTTGTGGGAGAGAACCAGGTAACTGTCGGTATTCCATCCGGTGAGATCCGGACCGCGGCGGGATTGCAGATCGCCTTCAACAGCGAGGATACACTGGCTATACTAAGGATTTTTTCGGAAGGGGACCAGCTCCATGCTCTGGCACCTTTCCCTGTGACCGCCATTCAGATGGGCGGGGAATCGGGTGTGGAATACCAGGCCGGACAGCCGATCCCCCTTTCTGAGGGTACCCTGTACAGGCTCGGTCACCTGCGGATGGCACTTCAGAAATACCTTCCTTCGGCAAAAAGACAGCTGGTCAGGGCGCCATCCCAGCAGATGGGGACCTACCGGGGGGCCGTTCAGCTGGAAATAAGCTACAGGGGGATGACCTCGGAGACCGTTGTTCCGGGAATGGCCAGGACAACCGGGGTCCCGGTTCCGGGGACCATGGGTGATCTTTCCTATACGATTGTATACGGTTCAAAGGAGATCCCGCTGCCGTTTTCGTTATACCTGAAAGATTTTGAGGTAGAGCGCTATCCCGGTTCCAACAGTCCCTCCTCCTTTGAAAGCAAAGTAGTACTGATCGATGAGGAACTGGGGATCCGGGAAGACCGGCGAATTTACATGAACAATGTACTGAAGCACAGGGGATACAGGTTTTACCAGTCCTCTTACGATGAGGATGAAAAGGGCACGGTCCTTTCCGTGAACAAGGACAGACTGGGAACCTCTGTCACCTATGCGGGTTACATCGTGCTGATCGGCGGAATGATCCTGGCCCTTTTTGTCCCGGGCACCAGGTTTGCAAGAATTGCCAGAGAATCGGACACCGCTGCAAAGAAATCAGCCACCTCGAAGGAGTCAGCCACCTCGAAGGAGTCAGCCACCTCGAAGGAGCCGGCCACCTCGAAGAAACCTGCCACCTCGAAGAAACCTGCCACCGCCAGGAAGTCTGGATCCGCAGCAAGGAAGGCCTCCTCCGGTGCGAAGAAGGGCATGATCATCCTGCTGTTGATG
>JBNJEV010000013.1:0-71685 GCA_051746185.1 Bacteroidota bacterium | reverse complement strand
TCCGACCAGTAATGATAAAACACGCCGTTCTCATCCACCAGATCACCCTTGGCACTGAAATTGACATTCTCGATCCCCAGGGACAGGTAGGGTCTTACCAGGAAGCTGGCCGGCAGAAAATGTCCGAAGCGGTATTCTGCATTGACCCCGATGCAATACAGATCTGTCTGGAAATTCAGGTTCCTGGAAACATCCCCGTGGGAGTATTCGCTTCCGTTCAAACGACCCATCAGGAAATTAAAATTGGCTATGAAATGATGTTGCCTGTCAATGAAGGTAGCCACATTCACCATGCCTCCGGGATTCCCCACCGCTGCACTGGTATAACTGTTCCTCACATCCCCTCTGAAATTCAGCGTCCCGTATGAAAAAGAGACCACGGGTTTGTAAACAGGGTTCTCAACGGTATCGATGCGCTGAAGGAGGGAATCGTAATCGATTTCCTGGGCGGAAAGCACCACCGGCAACATCCCGATGATGAACAGCCATAATTTGTATTGACCGGATCGCAGCATCTGTCACAAATTCCTTTTTATTCGTATCCCGACACGGGGGTCGGCACCCGGGTCCCGTCTCTGTAGGTCACCACAAAAGGTCCGTCGGCCGATGGCAGGCGTTCCACCCTGTCACGGTACGCAGAAGCCTGGCTGTAAGTCTCAAAAGAACCTGCCGTGTATTTGTAAAGACCTTCATGCAACTCCACGTAAACTTCACGGTCGATCCCCTCCCTGGTGAACTGTTCACTGGCATCGAAGGGAGTTTCCGTGGCAATCAGCTGCACACGGTAATACAGTCCGGATTCGGGGGTAAGCACCCGGGTGCCGACGATGCGCCGCGAAGTGCCCGCAGTTTGTTCAGCTCTCCGGGCGGGTGGCTCGGTGACACGGGAAGGTTGCCCGGTGGTTCCGGAGGAAGGCTCGGTGGTTCCGGCAGAAGGTTCGGTGTCACGGGCGGGGACCTCCCCCTCAGTAGATGGCCTGGTTCCCCCGGGGAGCTCCCCGGCCTGCAGCAGATTTCTCTTCTCCGCGAGGGTGAGGGCTTCAAGATCCTCATCCACCTGTTGGATCTCCACAACCCTGTTGGCATCGCCAACCGTATAGGTAAAGGAACCTGCTACTTCCATCTCTCCCTGGGGTTCACCCTGCTTGGGCACCAGCCTGTAGGTCACTTCAAATTCAGGTTCCGGCGGAAGTTTCATCCAGATGAATTTAACCGTGGAGGCGGCAAAGGAGACAATGGCATCATGAGAATTGGCCTGCTCGAAAATATAACCGGAAGGGATGGTCTCCTCGATCTTGGCATACTTGCTGCCTTCAGGATTTTTGACAAGCAATCTCACCAGATATCCCCCCGAGCTCAACAGGACAGGCTTCTGACGGACCACCATGATGCGGGTTTCCTGATCCGCTGCTTCAGGTTGCGGCTGGATCCCTCTTTGAAAATCCCTGATGTCCACCACCCTGGATGGGTCAACGGATGGACTGGGCAGGATGGTGATCTCCCCGGATGGTTCAATATTGAGGAACTTCCTTTCATCCTCAACCACATAGGCAAACACACCTCCCAGAGCAAATGATCCTTTCAGCCGCTCATCCACCAACACATTGTAGCTGACCTCCACCTCATCCTCTTCGGGCATCCTTAACCATATGATCCTGATGCGGTGATTGTCAAAACTGAAGTCAGCATTAGGTGAACTGATGTTGGTCGCGGTCAGCCCCATGGGAAGATCCTGGGAAAACCGGGAATAATCGGTAAGGGATCCCTTCTGTATGTTGACAGTAACCCTGAACTCGGATCCGGCAGTCACTTCCTGCGGATGATCCATCGAAATTTCCACTTCCTGCCCCGGAATTGATGCGCATAAGCAGAGAAGCACGATGGCAATGCCGTATGAAACCTTCATCATCATAGAGCAGAATGAATTTTGTGCACAATGTACAAAAATATTTTCGCAAAGAAATCCGGATTTACGAACAGGTAGCTGTGGTAACCATCGCAGGCACATGAAGTTCGGCATTCGGAGAAGAGGTAATGGAATGATCAGAAGTTGGGGCTCAACATATACTTGGAGTAGAACTTATTGATCACATCCACCGCATCATCTGCGGTATCCACAAGTGTGAACAGGTTCATGTCCTCCGGACTGATGTTCCCTGCTTCTGTCTGCACCACCTCCTCGATCCATGCCAGGAGACCTTTCCAGAAATCGGTGCCCACCAGCACAAGGGGAAATCTTCCGATCTTACCTGTCTGGATCAGGGTTGCCGATTCGAAGAATTCGTCGAAGGTCCCGAATCCGCCCGGAAGCACGATAAACCCCTGGGCATATTTCTGGAACATCACCTTTCTGACAAAGAAGTGCTTAAAGGTGAGAAGTTTATCATGATCGATATAGGAATTGGAAGTCTGCTCGAAAGGAAGGTGAATGTTCAAACCCACACTTTTGCCGCTGCCCCTCTTCGCGCCCTTGTTGGCCGCCTCCATGATCCCGGGTCCGCCTCCCGTGATCACGCCATAGCCGTTCTGGGTGAGCTTGAATGCAATTTCTTCTGCCAGTTGATAATATTTGTGATCGCTTCCGGTCCGCGCGGAACCGAAGATCGAAACACACGGGCCGATGGAGGCCATCTTCTCAAATCCTTCCACGAACTCTGCCATCACCTTGAAAATCTGCCAGGAATCGGAGGTCTTGATCTCATTCCAGGTTTTCTGTTTGAATGCTTTCAGGATCTTATCTTCACTTGAAATCATTGAATCTATACTTTTTTATGGATATAGAAGAACCCAATTTAAATAATTTATTCGAGTGAGAGTTCCCGTTTCAGGAAATTCCCTGTATAGCTTTCACCGATCCCTGCCACCTGCTCGGGGGTTCCGGCTGCAATGACCATCCCGCCCATGTCGCCTCCCTCCTTTCCCAGGTCGATGATATGGTCGGCCACCTTGATCACATCCATGTTGTGCTCGATCATGATGACCGTATTGCCGCGGTTCACCAGCCTGGCCACCACTTCCAGCAGCACCCGCACATCCTCGAAATGAAGACCTGTGGTGGGCTCGTCCAGGATATACAGCGTTTTCCCGGTATCCTTCTTGGAAAGCTCGGCCGATAGCTTCACCCGCTGGGATTCACCTCCCGAAAGGGTGGTGGAAGGCTGTCCCAGGCGGATGTATCCCAGTCCCACATCCTGCATGGTTTTCATCTTCCGCAGAATGGGAGGGACACTGGAGAAGAATTCCACAGCCTGGTTGATGGTCATTTTCAGTACATCATTGATGTTGTGATCCTTGTAACGCACCTCCAGGGTTTCCCTGTTGTACCGCTTCCCGTTGCATGTCTTGCACTGTACGTACACATCGGGAAGGAAATTCATTTCAATGGTCTGCACCCCCGCTCCTCCGCAGGTCTCACACCGTCCGCCCTTCACATTGAAAGAGAACCTGCTGGCCTTAAATCCCCTGATCTTCGCATCCGGTGTCTGTGCAAAAAGTTTCCTGATATCGCCGAATACACCGGTGTAGGTGACCGGATTGGACCTGGGAGTCCGGCCCAGGGGTGACTGGTCCACTTCAATGACCTTGTCGATATGTTGCAGTCCGGTCAATGACCGGTAAGGATGCGGTTCCCTGTTCGACCGGTAGAGTTTCCGGCTGATGATCGGGTGAAGGGTGTCGTTGATCAGGGTGGACTTCCCGCTTCCGCTGACACCGGTCACGCATATGAATTTCCCCAGCGGGAAAACCACGTCCACTTCTTTCAGGTTGTTGCCTGAGGCCCCCTTCAGTACAAGTACCTCGCCGCTGCCTGCCCTCCTGTGGGCAGGTACGGGGATTTCTTTGGTATAATTCAGGTATTCGGAGGTAAGTGTTTTCCCGGAAATGATCTCCGCCGGTGTTCCCGCTGCCACCAGTTCCCCTCCGTGGCGCCCCGCACCGGGCCCCAGGTCCACGATATGATCGGCCGAAAGGATCATCTCCCGGTCATGTTCCACCACGATCACCGAATTCCCCTGGTCACGCAGGCTCTTCAGCGATGCGATCAGTTTCCTGTTATCCCGTTGGTGCAGGCCGATGCTTGGCTCGTCAAGGATATACAGCACATTCACCAGCCTGGAACCGATCTGGGTGGCCAGCCTGATCCGCTGGCTTTCGCCGCCTGACAGGGACCGGGCACTCCGGTGCAGGGAAAGGTAATCCAGTCCCACATCCAGCAGAAAATCCAGCCTGCTCCGGATCTCTTTCAAAATGTCCCTGGCGATGGCATTCTGACGTTCGGTAAGATGCTCTTCCAAATCTTCGAACCACACTGCCAGGGCACCGATATCCATGGCCGACAACTCGGCGATGGTCTTTCCGTTGATCTTAAAATAGAGCATTTCGGTCTTCAGTCGTGTTCCGTGGCACTGTGGACAGGGTACTTTTTTGATGTACTGCCGCACCTGGCGCTGACCGTTGCGTGAGTTGCCGTTGCTCTGGTTCTGCACATAACTGATAATCCCGTCAAAGCTCAGAAAATAATTGGAGGTGGCACCCAGGGGAGTATTCTGCAGCTTCAGCGGTTCCTCAGAACCGAACAGGATACAGTGAAGCGCCTCCCGGGGAATATCCTTTACGGGTGTATCCAGGGTGAAACCGTGCTTTCTGGCAATGGCTTCCAGTTGCCAGAAAATCAGCGCATTCCTGTATGGTCCTACCGGAACAAGCGCCCCCTTTCGAATGCTTTTGGACTCATCGGGTATGATCTTACTGATATCTACATCATTGATGGTCCCCAGACCGTTGCAGGCCGGACAGGCGCCCCGGGGGGAGTTGAACGAGAAACTGTGGGGTGCCGGTTCATTGTAGGAAATACCGGAGGTGGGACACATGAGCTGGCTGGAGAAATAGCGGGGTTCACGGCCATCCTTTTCCAGGATCATGGTGGTGCCTTTCCCCTGTTTCATGGCCGCTGCCAGCGATTTTTTCAGCCGGTCCCGGTCACTTTCCCGGGCGGTCATCCGGTCGATGACCACCTCGATATCGTGGTTCCTGTACCGGTCGACCCGCATCCCGGGCAGCACCTCTTTCATTTCGCCGTCCACCCTGGCATAGATAAATCCGTTCCGCCTGATCTGGTCAAAAAGCTCCCGGTAATGTCCCTTGCGTCCGCGTACCAGGGGGGCCAGCACATAGATCTTTTGATCCCTGAAAACATCCAGGATGATATCCATGATCTGGTCCTGGGTGTACTTCACCATACGCTCCCCGGTCACGTAGGAGTATGCATCGGCCACGCGGGCATACAGGAGCCGCAGGAAATCGTACACCTCGGTGATGGTACCCACCGTGGATCTGGGATTTTTATTGGTGGTTTTCTGCTCGATGGAGATGACAGGGCTCAGCCCGGTGATCTTATCCACATCGGGACGCTCCAGGTTGCCCAAAAACTGGCGTGCATAGGCATTCATGGTTTCGATGTACCTCCGCTGACCTTCGGCATAGATGGTGTCGAATGCCAGGGAGGACTTCCCGCTTCCGCTCAGTCCGGTCACCACTGTCAGCCTGTTCCGGGGAATGGAAACATCGATGTTTTTCAGGTTGTGCTCGCGTGCTCCCAGTACCTCTATGATCCTTCTGTCAGCCTCCACCACACTTTTCATTCCGTCAATCCATGTATTCCCAGGCATCGGGCCGCCGGTAATCCCTTTCCGGAAGCATGATCTCATACCGCTTCCGGGAAGGATTGTTCAGCTTGTTGTCCCGCAGCCAGGGATTGAAATATTTCAGGATCTTGTAATTGGTACCTTGCTCGAAGGCAAAATCGGCAAAATCGGCCACCGTGCTGTCGATCACCACCGTACGCATGGGTATCTCAGGGTAGAGATCATTTTTTGCCAGGGTGAAGCCATAGGCTTCCGGATCCTCAAATATCAGCTTGAAGGCCACTACCCTGTAAAGATAACGTGCGGTTTCCTCGTTCAGCAGAAGGTCGTAATAATTGTTATTCTTCTGCCGCTCCATCTCCCGGTCCACGCCCCTTCTGCCCGCATTGTAGGAAGCTGCGGTCATGGTCCAGTTCCCGTATTTTTCAAATGACTCGATCAGATACCTGCAGGCCACCTCCGTGGACCTGACCACGTGGTAACGTTCGTCGATCTCACCGTTCACCTCCAGTCCGTACTCCAGGGCGGTTCCCCGCAGCAGCTGCCAGAATCCGACCGCTCTGGCGGGGGATACCACGTGTGCCAGACCGCTTTCAGCCACCGCCAGGTATTTGAAATCATCCGGTACCAGGTTTTTTCGAAGAACCGCTTCGATCTGGGGAAAATAGCGGTTGGCCATCTTGATCAACCGGATGGTCTGGGAATGAAAATAGGTATTTGACAGCAACTCCCTGTCCAGCGATTCCCTGACGTCAAACAAATCCAGCGGCACCGGCTCGCCTGCAAAGTAGACCTGATCGGGGATCTCCACCCCGTAAACGGTACACGCGTCTTTGCCTGCCGGGTCGATCCCTTCATCCAACCCTTCCGAATACCCTGTGGCTGCCACCAGGATGGCCAGGCCGCCCGCTGCAAGGAACAGCACGACCATCATCCGCTCTTTTACTTTCCGCTGCTTCATGACATCTCAATTAGCCTTCATATACACTTTTATCTACCCTTCATACGAATCCGGGGGTGCGAAGTTTACAAAATTACAGATTTGTTTCCATTCCCCGATGGATCGGTAACCCTAAACCTGTAAAATTTTACCGGTCCGGGGAAGAAAATGGAGCCGGCAGCAAATGTCTCAGAAGCGGAAATTCAGTCCCGTGTAAATACCGAAGGTGTAGGGACGGGTGGATGGAAGTGTCTGATCATTGATCGAATTGATATAATACCGGAAACGGGGTTCCAGCCTGAGACTGAAACGGTCCTGCACATGGTAGACCATCCCGATACCGGCGTTCCCCGAATAATTGATGGTTTTGATGTTGGTCAAATACCCAATCTCACGTTCACCCGTGGCCGTCTCCATGATCACACTGCTGTTCAGAAGAAAATTGGTGCTCATCCCGCCCACAAGCTGGATCTCAATGTCGCTGTCGATCACCGAATATCTCACATTGAAGGGCAGTTCCAGATAGTCGAGCTGCTGTCTGATCTCCTGTTCCAGATAGACCCCCGGCTGCTGATCGGTCTGGTTGTATGCATTGGCCTCGTTGAATTCCTGGACCTTGTAGCTGTTCACATAGATGTCCCCTGAAGGCGACACGATGTTCCCCACTGAATTGTTCACGGCCAGGATGTTCGAGCCGCTGGCCTCTTCCCGGAGCGGGGCAAAGTCAAACGCCTGCTCATACATCAGGATCCCCTGCGAACCAATGGCAATCCCCATCTTGTTGAATAATATGCCCGATTCGACGGCCAGTCTTGAACGGGCATGGTAACCCACGTGAACTCCTCCCGCATAAGAAATAATCCCCGACTCATAGTCCCCCGAGCCAGCCATGGACTGACCCTCTGCATCCCTGAAACTGTAAATGGGCGTAAGCGCAGCACCCACTGTCCACCTGGGTCCCCTGTTTTCCCGGTCCGTTTCCCGGGTATCTGCAAACAGATACTGTTCATCCGGGGTCAGACGGGCGGGGACCAGCGTATCAACCGGCAGTGCAGTGAGGTTTTTTCCGGACCCTTCCCGGATGCCAGCCATCGCCGGATCCAGATCCGGGGAGATGCGGTTCAGGGCCTGTACATCCCCGGGTCGCAGACGGCCATCCGGAACGAATACATCCGCAACAGCTTCGGGTTGTGCTCCGGCCTGAGTTTGCGCAAGATCTTCAGGTTGTGCTGCCAGTCCGGTTTCCGGGGCAGTTTCTGCATGTTCTCCCGCTTCAGTTTGCGCAACAGCTTCCGGTTGTGTCCCGGTTCCAGCCTGTACTGCACCTTCGGGTTGTGCTCCGGCTTCAGTCTGCGCAACAGCTTCCGGTTGTGCCCCGGTTTGCGCCGCACCTTCGGGTTGTGCTCCTGCTTCAGTCTGTGCAAGATCTTCTGCCTGTTCCCCCGCTCCGGTTTCCGGGGCAGCCCCTTCCTGTACCCCGGTTTCAGTTTGCTCGGTGGCTTCACTTACCGTCATGTTGTCCGTTCCGGAACCGAAAAAACCGATTCCCAGCGTAATCGCCACTGCAATGGTCGCCGCAGCCGAAAGCACAAAAAGGACGATCCTTTTCCGGTTCCTGGTCCCCAGCCGTCCGGAAATAGCCGTCCACACCTCTTCCGGAGGATCCGCCCGGAATTCTCCGAGCCGTTCCTTCAGAAAACCTTTTCCGATATGATCCTGTTCGCTCATTTTATGATCGCTGAACCGTATATTTTTTTGATCCTCTTCTGCAATATAGCCCTTGCCCTGGAAAGATTGGACTTGGATGTACCCACGGAGATTCCTAGTTCCTCACTGATCTCCTGGTGGTTATACCCCTCGATCGCATACAGGTTGAACACCATCCTGTATTTCGGGGTAAGGGTCTGAATGACCTCCACGAGCTCACGGGAGGTCAGGGTATCATAAATGCCATCGTCCGTCTCTTCATTCATTTCTTCCTGTATGTCATCGATCCTTTGGAGATACAGCTGGCTCCTGTATTTTTCCAGGGCTGTATTGATCATCACCCTTCTGATCCAGCCAGGCAGTGCCGCAGGGTTCTTCACCTGGTTCAGTTTGGTGAACACCTTGATGAACCCTTCCTGCAGTATGTCCCGGGCATCCTCCTCACAGGAGGCATATTGCAGGCACAGCCCGTACATGGCTGAAGCAAACCTCCTGTAGAGTTCCTCCTGGCTGCGGGGCTTGCCTTTTTTGCACCCCCTGATTAATATCTCCAGTTTTTCTGCCAATGCAGTTTTCCTCCCGTGACAAATTTATGCAAATTGGCAGGATATCACATCCCCGGGCATTACAACAGTATGATGCAGGGATAAGGCCGGGGGTTGCGTCAGGATGAACGCAACCCATGCTCAAAATAAATCGTCTTAAAAGAAATCCCCGGGAACTGAGAAAATCCTGAACACTGGAAAATCACCGGGAATATATGAATCCCGGGGATTTGATGAATCTCGGGGATTTGATGAATCCCCGGGAACAACAATGCAGGATAAAACGTGTTTAAATATAGAACGGACATGAAAACGATAAATGCAAACCTCATGAAAACAATACATTTTCTGATGACCGCCTTGCTGATGCTGTTCGTCGGCTCAGGATGCTCCCAGGAACCGGACCCGGTCTTCGACTACAATCTCAAATCGGCGGAGGTCATTGAAACCAACAATGATTTTGGTCTCGATCTTTTCCTGGAAGTAATGGCCAATGAGGATAGACCCAACATCATGATCTCCCCCGCTTCGGTGAGCATTGCCCTGGGAATGGCTTACAACGGGGCAGAAACCACCACCATGGATGCCTTCGAACAGGTGCTCAACTATGAAGGGCTTACCCGTGAAGAGGTGAACAAGATCACCAGGGAGCTGATCAATGTGCTGGTCACCAATTCGAAAGGGAACCTGCTGGAGATCGCCAATTCGCTTTGGTACCATGACGAATTCCCGGTGAAACAGGAATTCATCGACATGAATGTGAACTACTACGATGCAGAGGTCAGGGACCTGGATTTCCGAACACTCAGCGCGCTGAACACCATCAATGAATGGGTCAGCGACAAAACCCACGGCAAGATCGACAAGATCATCGACTCCATTGATCGGGAAACCATGATGATCCTGATCAACGCACTCTATTTCAACTGCCTCTGGGAAACCGAATTCGATCCGGACGATACCTCCGAAAAGCCTTTCTACACCGCGGACGACCGGCTCTACGGCCAGGTGGAGATGATGACCGTGGAAAGTACGTTCGACGTGGCATTCACCGAAGATTTCAGTGCCGTGGAGCTGCCCTACAAGAACAACAAGTTCAGCATGTTCCTTTTCCTGCCTGCCGAAGGCTCGTCGGTGCAGGACCTGGTGGACGGACTGGACGGGGAGACCTGGAACAGCTGGCTGGAAGAGTTCTCCGAAAAGGAAGAGTTTACGGTGACCATGCCCAAATTCAAATTCGATTATGACCGGTCACTGAAAGATGACCTGGCCAACATGGGGCTCGGCATCGCATTCACCGAGCAGGCAGACTTCTCCGCCATCAGCGAGATCGACCTGCTGATCTCGGAGGTGATCCATAAAACCTATATCGACGTGAACGAGGAGGGGACAGAAGCGGCAGCGGTTACCGCCGTCATTATTGGTGTCACCTCCGTCATGGAGAACACCTTTATCCGCCTGGACCATCCGTTCCTGTTCGCCATCACCGAGAACACCAGCAAATCGATCCTGTTCATCGGCATGGTCTCCGAACCTTCCTACGAGTAGACTTTTTCAGGGCCAGTCAGAATGGGAGTTCAGAGGACTGACCGAATGGGGGTTAAGGGAGAAAGATGCTTCCCAGAAGTTTGAAATTCAACCCAGGATTATCCTGCAATCTTCTGGTTGCCCCAAAAGCAGTTGGCAGAGCTTTTCGACAAAGATACCGATACAATTGGCCTGCACCTGAAAAATATCTACAAAAGCAATGAGCTTTAGGAAAATGCAACTACCGAGGAATCCTCGGTAATTCAGTTCGAAGGAAACAGGAAACCCGAAGTTATACTTCGGGGAACCGTAGCGAAGCGGAGCTCGGCCAATGTGCTCGCGGGATTCAAAGAACACCACTGCTACCGGAGATTCTGAGAAGTAAAAATTAAGGTACCTCCGTTCCGTAAAAATCGCGACTAACAAAGTCATTACTTCTTAACAATTATGTTGAATCTCCTTTCCTCGGACAATTTTTTTTACCATTGTATCTGTCTTATTGATAATGGATTACGAAACACAAAATAAGAAAGGCAGATATTGCAAAACTAACATCATTGAGAATTACTAACAGAATTGTTAAGCGCAAAAATCACAAAATGACTATACCCGGTTTTTCGCCTGAGCAACTGGATTCAGTGTACCAAATAGATAAGGATTCCCCTAACGCCTGCACAACAGGCAACCTAACGCTAACGCTCACGCAGTGAGCATACTAACCCTTAACTCCTAACGCCTGCGCAGCAGGCATTCTAACCACTAACTGCTCGCGCAGCGAGCATACTAACTGCTCGCGAAGCGAGCTAAATATGAATCACCTCTCCGTACGCCGCGGCGGCGGCCTCCATAATGGCTTCCGACATGGTGGGATGGGGGTGGACCGACTTGATGATCTCCTCCCCGGTGGTTTCCAGCTTCCTGGCCACCACGATCCCGGCGATCATTTCGGTCACATTGGCCCCGATCATATGGGCCCCCAGCAGCTCTCCGTATTTAGCATCAAAGACCAGTTTCACAAAACCATCCCTGGCCCCTGCCGCTGATGCCTTGCCCGAAGCTGTAAAGGGAAATTTCCCCACCTTCAGCTCGTACCCGGCCTCTTTCGCAGCTTTTTCGGTCATGCCCACCGAGGCCACTTCGGGACCGGTATAGGTACAGGCAGGAGTATTGAGATAGTCCACCGGATGCGGATCAAGTCCCGCGATCTTCTCCACGCAGGTGATCCCTTCGGCCGATGCCACATGCGCCAGTGCTGGTCCACCCACAATATCCCCGATGGCATAGATCCCGTTCACATTGGTCCTGTAGAACTGATCCACCTTTACCTTCTCTTTCTCCAGCTCGATCCCCATCTCTTCCAGGCCGATGTTTTCAATGTTCGGTGTAATCCCCACCGCTGAGAGCACCACTTCCGCCTCCACCTCTGTCTCTCCTTTGCTGGTTTTGACAGTGGCTTTGCACAGATCCCCGGAAGTGTCCACACTCTCGACCGAAGAACCGGTCATCACCTTCATTTTCGCTTTCTTGAAGGCACGCTCCAGCTGTTTGGAAACCTCCTCATCCTCCAGGGGAACCACGCTGGGAAGGAACTCCACCAGGGTCACTTCCGTTCCCAGGGTATGGAAGAAATAGGCAAATTCGCTTCCGATTGCGCCGGAACCGACCACCAGCATGGATTCCGGAAGCTTTTTCAGGGTCATGGCCTCCCGGTACCCGATGATCTTTTTGCCATCCTGTTTCAGACTGGGAAGCTCTTTGGACCTGGCCCCGGTGGCCAGGATAACGTGGTCCGCCTCCACTTCGGTGGTCTTGCCGTCCGCATCGGTTACCTCCACTTTTCCGGGCGACTTCAGCCTGCCGGTTCCCATGATGGCCTCGATCTTGTTCTTCTTGAAAAGGAATTTTACCCCGTTGCTCATCCCTTCGGCAACCGTTCTGCTTCTTTCCACCATTTTTTCCAGATCGGGGGTGATCTTTCCATCCAGGGAAACCCCGTAATCAGCCGCATGCTGAATATAATCAAAGACCTGGGCGCTCTTCAGAAGTGCCTTTGTGGGAATGCATCCCCAGTTGAGACAGACCCCTCCCAGGGATTCGCGCTCGACGACCGCAGTTTTCAATCCCAATTGTGCGGCCCGTATGGCGGCAACATATCCTCCCGGTCCGCTTCCGATGACAAGTAGATCATATTTCATGCTGGCTGAATTTTTGATTAAAAAAGTTCATGCTCGTTTCATGGTGAATTTACGAATATAACAACCAAACCGAATTTGGGTTTATTTTTTGTCCACAAGGTCTGCGTCTCCTCTAATTACAGGCTCCGTTTCTCCGTCAAGCGTCTGAAAAAACAGATCAAAAAAAGCGGGTACGCTCCTGGAGGCAAGTCCGTTGGGGGAATTCTGCAGGAAAGCGATGCCGACCTTTTCTTCCGGACAGTACCCGATCTCCGCCCGGTAGCCGCGCACATAGCCTCCGTGATAGACGATTTTCCGGCCCCGGTAATGGTAGATCCTCCATCCCATGCTGTAGTAGCGTTCCCTGAAAGGCTTCCATTGACGGGTATATTGCCATTTCAAAGGTGTGTACACCAGGGGAGCGGCAAGCTGCCGGCATACGGTGTCGGGGAAATGTTCCGGCCGGTATCCCAGCAGCGCAAGCAGCCACTGGCCCATATCGGAAATACTGGCATTGATCCCTGCAGCAGGCAGCACGTTATAGTACCCGTTGTGCAGGTCCAGCGGAATGTATCCGTTCCTTCCTTTGATGTGAGGGAATGCCACATTATAAGAATGGTCAAGATCGATCCTGCCCGCGGAAGCATCCTCCATTCCCAGCGGATGAAAAAGCTTCTCTTCGAGCAACTCGCCGTAAGATTTACCTGTTATTTGCTCAGATATGGGTGCCAGGATGCTGAAGACCACATTCTGGTATCCATACAGTTTCCCGGGTGGGGCTGAGATATCGACCTCATGGAGCCGCCCGATAATGGAAGCCAGGTCCATATTCGCTTCCACCAGGTTATCGTAGGCATGGGGGACCAGTCCGGAGGTATGGCTCATCACATGGCGAAGGCTGAGTTCCGCAGTACTGACCGGATCCTTCAGCCTGAATCCCGGAAGGTATTCGCTGACCCTGTCATCCAGGGAGAGGATCCCTTCATCCTCCAGCAGGCAGGCCAGCGCCCCTGAGAATCCCTTGGATACGGAAGCGAGCCGGAATACAGTATGCCTGTTGACTCTTGCACTGCTGCCCTGCCTTCTCACACCATGGGTGCGGGTGGCAACGATCCGGCCGTCATGGACAATGGTGAATGCGGCTCCGACCGTCCCCGTGCTGTCCAGTGCACGGACCATCAGGCCGGTATAATCCCCGATGGCGGAACGCTCCGGGGTGATTTCCCGGTCAGGGGGGACCTCTTCCAGCCGTTCATAGGGAAGGTTTGAACCCGAGTTCAACAAAATCGAGATGATGGAAACAATAAATATGGTAACAAGTACCAGAACCCCTCTTATATGCTGTTTCATAAAAATATGATCACCGCTGGTTCAACCCTTCAATAACGAAGCAAAACTAATATTATATTCATAATATCCGAACCTTTTATACCGGGGTTTATGAACCGGGTCCCGGGGAAATGTATTCAATTAAGTGTTTAAATGTCAAACAGGTTCCTTACATTTGTACAGAGACTGAACCTCATTTCATGGGTAAATATGAATATATCAACAGGGATATAAGCTGGCTCTCTTTCAATTTCAGGGTCCTCCAGGAAGCCATGGACAAGACCCTGCCACTCTATGAGCGCATCAAGTTCCTGGCCATCTACTCCAACAACATGGAGGAGTTCTACGAGGTCAGGGTTAGTTACTATAAAGAGTTGCTGCGCCATGAAAGCGAGTTTCCTTCCGATCATGTACGCCAGGTGAATCCTTCGGACATCATCCGGCAGATCAATGAGATCGTCACCAATCAGCAATCCATTTTCCACCTGATCTTTGAGGATGAGATCCTTCCCGAACTGAGAAAGAACAACATCATCGTTGTGGAAGAACGGGACAGGCTTTCCGAGGAACAGAACAAATACATACGGGAGATATTTTACTCCGACATCCTTACCTCCATCCAGCCGGTCATCCTGGTCAAAAAGAAAGTGCGCCCTTTTCTGAAGACCGGTCAGCCTTACATTGCCATGGAAATGGTCAGCAAGGAACGGGTCGGGATCAAACAGGTGAGACGTTATTCAATCGTAAAGATCCCCACCGACCACAATATCCCCAGGTTCCTGGAACTTCCCCGGGAGAAAAACAAACACTACATCATGTTCCTGGAAGATGTGATCATGAGGCACAGCGAAGCCCTGTTCCCGGGATACAAGGTCAAGAACTGGTATTCCATGAAGCTGACCAGGGATGCAGACCTGGAATACGATGATTATGAAGGGGAAGATCTGATCGAGACCATCGACAGGATACACTCCCTTCGCTCCATCGGGAGCCCGAACCGGTTCCAGTATGACCGGAGGATGCCCGAGAAGATGCTGAAATACATCACCGAATCCTTCGGGATTTCCAAGGATATCCTGGTCATCGGAGGCAGCCACCACAATTTCAGGGATTTCTTCAACTTCCCCAATCCGGTATATCCGAAACTGGAAATTGAGAACCTTCCCCCGGTCCCCATCCCGGCGCTTGCCAACCAGAAAAAGACCATGGCCTCGCTTATCGGAAAGAAGGATTACCTTCTGAGCGTGCCTTACCAGCCTTTCGAGCATTTTCTCAGGTTCCTCCGGGAAGCAGCCACCGATCCCACCGTCGAAGAGATCAAGGCAACCCAGTACCGGGTTTCCGACCATTCGGTAGTGGTCAATACCCTGATCGATGCCGCGGAGAACGGAAAAAAGGTCACCGTTTTTGTTGAACTGAAAGCGCGTTTCGACGAGGAAGCCAACCTGAAATGGGCCAATGAGATGACCAAGGCCGGGATCAGGATTATCTACAGCATCCCCAAACTGAAGGTACATGCCAAAATCGCGCTGGTCATCCGGAAAAAAGAATCCAAACACGGCGACCAGGCCTACCTGGCCACCGGGAACTTCAATGAAAAAACGGCCCGCCAGTATGGCGACCATGGCCTTTTCACATCGAATCCCGAGGTGGTCAGAGAAGTGAAAGAGCTGTACAATCACCTGGAAAACAGGGATCTGAGACCTGACTTCAAACATATCCTGGTGCCCGGTTTCAACCTGATACCCCGGTTCATCGATTTGATCGACCAGGAGATCGAGCATGCGAAGCAGGACGGGATCGGATATATCCTGCTGAAGATGAACGGACTCCAGGACGGGGAAATGGTAAACCATCTCTACAGGGCCAGTGAGGCCGGTGTCAAGATCGATCTGATCATCAGGGGGGTATGCACCCTGAAGACCGGTCAGCCCTACAGCCGGAACATCCGGGTGATCCGGATCGTGGACCGCTACCTGGAACATGCCAGGGTCTTTGTTTTTCTGAACAACGGTGAACACCATATCTTTATGGGATCGGCCGACTGGATGAAAAGAAATCTGCGCAGAAGGGTGGAATGTGTGTTCCCGGTCTACGATCCTGATGCGAGGAAGGAAATTTTGGACATTTTGAACATCCAGTTGTCCGATAATGTGAAGGCATGCGAGATCGATGAGAACCTGAACAACGTCAGGATTGTCACCAAAGGTCCTGACGTCAGGTCACAGATGGCCACCCACGAATATTTCAGGAAAAAATATGCGACTCCACAGGATTCGGGCTGACCATAAACAACCGGTGCATTGATGAGTAAGAAGAAGAAGAAGAAAGGATCTGCCCTGTCCCTGTCCGAAGGAGTGGAACAACCCGGTCCCATCAACAAGGAGGCGGTCAGTCGCCTGAAAAAATCGAAAAAGAAACAGTACTCCCCGTCCGATCTGCTGGAAGGAATCCGCAAAGGCGATACCGGAATGCTGAGCCGGGCCATTACGCTCATTGAAAGCTCACTCCCCGGGCACCAGGCAGATGCCCGGGAACTGATCAGGGCATGCCTGCCTTATTCGGGGAAATCTTTCCGCATTGGCATTACCGGTGTTCCCGGAGCAGGAAAAAGCACATTCATCGAAGCCCTCGGAAACCATATCATCGGAAAAGGCGGAAAACTGGCCGTCCTGGCCATTGATCCAAGCAGCGACAGATCAAAGGGGAGCATCCTGGGGGATAAGACCCGTATGGAAGAGCTGGCAGGAAAAGCCGAAGCCTATATCCGTCCTTCTCCGTCGGGGGGAACCCTTGGAGGGGTGGCCCGGAAGACCCGGGAGACCATTATCCTGTGTGAAGCAGCAGGGTTCGATAACATCTTCGTGGAAACAGTAGGAGTGGGCCAGTCAGAAACAGCGGTGCACAGCATGGTGGACTTTTTCCTGCTGCTCATGCTGGCAGGGGCGGGCGACGAACTGCAGGGTATCAAGCGGGGGATCATGGAAATGGCAGATGCCCTGGTGATCAACAAAGCCGATGGCAGCAATGTCGGGAAAGCAAGAAGGGCACAGGCAGAATATGCCAGTGCATTGCATCTCTTCCCGCCTTCTCCTTCCGGCTGGACGGTCCGGGTAAAGACCTGCTCATCCCTTTACAATACAGGCATCGATGAAATCTGGCAGATGGCAGAGGAATACCGGGAACATGTAACGGAAAACGGAAGCTTTGAAAAAAGGAGACTGGAACAATCCAGGTACTGGATGTACGAGACACTGAAGGAAGGGATCTATGACCTTGCCTTTAATAACCCCCGGATGCAGGAAGCACTGGAACAGCACGAAAAGGCCATCAGGGAAGGGGAAATGACCTCTTTCATGGCAGCTTCCTCCCTCCTGGAGAAATACAGATCCATGCATCAGCTTTAGGACCGGATCACTTCTCCCCTGACCCAGAGGATGGTCTTGCTCTTTTTGGGATCATTGGTGATGATGGTCACCGTCTTGTTCTGGTTGCCGACCTTGCCTGCAGAATTGAAGACCATCTTAATATTGACCTTCTCGCCCGGAGCGATCACTTTCTTTTCAGGCTGCACGGCGGTACATCCGCAGGAGGCCTTCACTTTCCTGATCACCAGATCGGTTTTGCCCGAATTGGAAAGCACAAAGGTATGTTCCACCTTTTCACCCTGTTTGATCTTCCCGAACCGGAATTCGGTATTGTCCACGTTCAGGGCCGGTGCCTTTGCCAGTTCCCCGGCTGAGAGAACAGAAAAATCCTCTTCGATATTGGCACTGACAACCAGGCTGTAATTCCGTTCCGTAACTCCGTTGAGCTTCAGGTTCATCCGGTCAATGACAAATCCCCAGTCGTTTCTCATGGGAGCATTGTAGGTGGCCACCAGATATCCCCTTTCCCCCGGTTTCAGGGAAGCCGGTTCGGCCTTGATCCGGATATGTGCGGGGACCCGTTCGAATCCGATCTCAACAGGGCCCCCGGAGTTGTTGATAACTTCCAGCCTTCGTTCCGATGTCGATGTATTTTTAATGTTCCCGAACGCCATGTGATTTGATTTCAAGCGCATGGGCCCCATGGCAAACCTGTATTCATCTTCAATGGATTTCGGTTTGGGGATCACCTCGCCGGAGATGGTCAGGCGAACGTTGCCCGGATTTGAATTGGAGATCACCGTGATATATTTCCTGAACGCTCCCGGCCTTCCTGCAGGATTGTAGGTGGCCGCCACAAAACCTTTCCCTCCCGGAGGAACCGGCTCGCGGGTCCAGCTGGGGGCGGTACATCCGCAGGAGGTGCTCACATGCTGGATGATCAGGTCGCTTCCCCCGGTATTCACAAATTCGAACTGGTAGGTTACATTCCCGTCGGCTTCCCGGAACTTGCCGAAATCATGGACGGTCTTCTCGAAAGATATCTTTGGCATTACCGTCTGCGCCTTCAGGGGCACCAGCAGACCGGCCAAACAGAAAATCAAAATTACTTTTCTCATACCGGTAACGTTTTATCTTTTCTTTTTTACGATTCCCTTGTGATTTTGTTTTCATACAATACCGCAAATTTAATACAAAACGACATAATGGCTAACCTACTTGTCATCAATAATGTTTATTTTTACCCGGTAAGAAGATGATGAGGTGTATGATGCGCATATGGACCATGTTTTTGCTGCTGGCGGCCGCAACACAACTCTCAGCGCAGTTCTACAACGGAATGCAAATGGATTTCGGGAAGAACAGGGTGCAGTACAACAACAGGTACTGGAAATATTACCGCTTTGAACGATTTGATGTTTACTCCTACGAGAACGGAACGGATCTTTCGCTCTATGTGGCCGACTTCGTGCAGAAGGAACTTGAACTGATCGAACGTTTTTTCGATTATGAGATCGAGCGGAGGCTGATCTTCCTCACCTACAACAAACTGTCCGATTTCAGACAGAGCAATATCGGGCTGGTTTCAGAGAATGATGAATACAACATCGGGGGGACCACCCAGATCATCCAGAACAAGGTTTTTATATATTTTACCGGTGATCATGTGGACTTTGAAAGGCAGATCAGGGCGGCCATTGCAGAAGTGTTGCTGCAGGAAATGATGTTCGGGGACGGTTTGCGGGACAACCTGACCAGTAAAACCATCATCAATCTTCCGGAATGGTACCTGGAGGGCCTGATCTCCTTTGTTTCCAATCCGTGGGATTATGAGCTGGAAAACCGGGTCAAGGACGGAATTGTATCCGGGAAATACCGGAAATTCGTGAACCTGCAGGATAAAGATGCCCGGTATGCAGGCCACTCCTTCTGGAAATATGTGGCCGATACCTATGGCGCTTCCATCATTCCCCAGATACTCTATATCACCAAGATCAACAAGAATGCCGAAAGCGGATTCCTGTATGTGCTGGGCAGTAAGCTCAAGGATCTGTCCGTCGACTGGAGTGCCTACTACCTGGGCCTGTACACATCCGGCGACGAATCCTCACAGCTTCCCCAACAGGGTAAGATCCTGAAAAGACCGCATAAAAAAAGGGTCTACCAGAACATCAGGATCAGTCCCGACGGAACCCATGTAGCGTATGTCACCAACCAGGAAGGCCAGTATAAGATCTGGATCCATACCGAAGGGGAAAGGAGAAAGAACCGTATTTACAAAAGGGGCCATAAACTGGAACAGATCAACGATTACTCCTTTCCCGTGCTGGCCTGGCACCCGTCCTCTGAAATCCTCGGATTTGTGACTGAAGAGGAGGGACTGCTGAAGATCCATTTCTATAACCTGGAAACCGATGAGATCACCACCAGGAACCTGCTCTATTTTGAAAAGATCCTGGATATGAGTTTCTCACCCGATGCCACAAAACTGGTCCTCTCGGCGGTGGTTGACGGACAGACCGACATCTGGGTCTTCGATATCGCCTCTTCCACCAACGAACGTATCACATCCGATTTGGCCGACGATTATCATCCCAGGTTCATTAATCAGATGGAAGAGATCTCATTTGTCTCCAACAGGCGGCTGGATACCCTTTTCATGGAAAATGATCCTGAGAACAATACCACTACTGCCTTTTCAGTATTTGTTTACGATTATGCGGAGAAAAATCCGCTGCTCCGGAAGATCTCCGAAGGCAATTATATCAATCACCTGCAGCCCCTGTCCATGGGGAGGAACGAATTCATCTACCTCAGCGACAAGAACGGGATCCTGAATCGCTATTATGCAGAATACGACAGTGTCATCAGCCTGGTGGATACCACCATTCACTATCGCTATTTTGCAAACAGCTATCCCCTTACCAATTATAAAAGGAATATCCTCTCCCATGACATCAACAGGGAAACAGGTGAGGTCGCCGAGATCATTTACAACAACGGCAGGTACCACATGTACAGGCATCCCATCGATTTCACCAGGCAGTACGGGGATGAACTGGAACCCAGTGAATACAGGGACCGGCATGTGGACAGGCTGATGCAGGAAGATTCGGTCCATCACGTCGAGAAAAAGGTGATCTCCATGAAGGACATTGCCAACAACGAACTGGTCCTGGACGGGGACACCATCCCCCTGCAGGAATTCAGGATCGATATCAATAACTACATCTTTGAGCGGGAAAAACTGAATTACTACAACAACCAGCTGCGCAGCAGAAATTTGAACCTGGTACTGGATTCCGCACAGGACGATCAGATGATGTACATCGATTACCAGACCGCATTTTACCCGAACCGGCTGGTCAACCAGGTGGATTTCAGTTTCCTGAACGCATCCTACCAGACCTTTACAGGAGGGGCATTCTACTATAATCCCGGGCTGAACCTGTTGTTCAAGGTGGGGGCCAATGATCTGTTTGAGGATTACCGGCTGGTGGGAGGAGTCAGGCTTGCCACCGATTTTGACAGCAATGAATACCTGCTCAGCTTTGAGAACCTCAAACAGCGGCTCGACAAACAGATTATTTTCCACCGCCAGGTGTTCAAGAATTATACCTACGGTGACTATGGCTATGATGCGATCATCAAAACATTCACCCATGAAGTGCTGGGGTCCCTGAAGTATCCGTTCAGCCAGGTACTGGCTTTGAAAGGGACCGCCTCTTTCAGGCATGACAATACGGTCTTCCTGTCAACCGATATCGACAACCTGAACGAATCGGGGATCGTCAAGGTGTGGGGCGGACTGAAAGGGGAACTGATCTTTGACAACACCAGGCTCCTGGGGACCAATCTTTACAAGGGGTTACGGTTCAAAATATTCGGGGAAGCGTACCGACAACTGAACAGGGCAAAATCCGATCTGTACGTGGTGGGCGGGGATTTCCGGCATTATACCCGGATCCACCGGACCCTGATATGGGCCAACCGGTTTGCCGCCAGCGGTTCCTTTGGAAGAAGTCCGCTGATCTATTACCTGGGAAGCGTGGATAACTGGATCAACATTTTCCAGGCCCGTGTGCCCACATTCGACGAATCGGTGGACATCGATTATTCCAGGAACTATGCCTACCAGGCGCTGGCCACCAACCTGAGGGGATTTTCACAGAACATCCGCAACGGAAGCAACTTTGCCGTGTTCAACACCGAGCTGAGGTGGCCTGTCATCCGCTACCTGGTGGGCCATCCGCTGAGTTCCGGTTTCCTCAACAATTTCCAGATCGTGGGATTTGCCGATGTGGGAAGTGCCTGGACCGGTCTGCATCCCTTCACGGACCAGAATGCCTGGAATACGGAAGTGATCACCAATGGCCCCATGACCATTACCCTGGATGCCAACCGGGACCCCATTGTGGCCGGTTACGGATTCGGATTAAGGAGCCGTCTGATGGGTTATTTCATACGGCTGGACTGGGCATGGGGAGTGGAGAATATGAAAGTGCAGCCCAGGATGTTCTACCTCTCACTCAGCCTGGATTTCTAATCCCTTTATGGATCTGAAATCGCATATCAACGATTTGCTGACCGGAGCGCTGACGGATGAGCTGGTGCTTATCAGGAGACATTTGCACCGGTATCCGGAGCTTTCCTTCGAGGAACAGGATACCTCCGCGTTCATCAGGGAAAAACTGGATCAGTGGGGGATCCCTTACCGGCATCCTGTGGCCGGAACCGGGATCCTCGCCCGGATCAGGGGCGGCCGTCCCGGCAAACGCATCGCCCTGCGTTCCGATATGGATGCACTGCCCATTGCCGAACAGACCGGGCTTCCATACAGTTCCGCGCGGCACGGGGTCATGCATGCCTGCGGCCATGACGTTCATATGGCCTGTTTGCTGGGAGCCATCCGGTTGCTGGACCGGCTGAAAGAAAAGATCCGGGGAGAAGTGCTCTTTGTGTTCCAGCCGGGTGAGGAAAGAGTTCCGGGAGGTGCCAGGACCATGCTGGATGAGGGTGTTTTCGATGAAAAAAGACCGGACATGATCATTGCCCAGCATGTGTTGCCCGAAATGGAAGCGGGACACGTGGGTTTCAAACCAGGGATCTATATGGCCTCCAGTGATGAGATCTACCTCACGGTGAAAGGAAAGGGAGGACATGGTGCCCAGCCGGAAAAGATCCATGATCCGGTCCTGATGTCATCCCATATCCTGATCTCCCTGCAGCAGGAGATCAACAGAAAGGCTCCGCGGGGCGTCCCCACCGTCCTTTCCTTCGGGAAGGTGACCGCAGACGGTGCAGTAAATGTGATCCCGGACCAGGTTGAGCTGGAGGGAACCTTCCGGACCATGAATGAAACCTGGAGAAAGGAAGCCCACCGGATGATCGGACAGATCGCATCGGGGATCGCTTCCGGCATGGGCGGGTCGGTGGATGTGGAGATCAGGCACGGATATCCGGTCCTCCATAACCATGAAAAGCTCACATTGGAATCAAAAAGGCTGGCCGCAGAATTCCTGGGAGAAGATGCCGTGGAAGAGATGGAGATCCGGATGACCGCCGAAGATTTCGCCTGGTTTGCCGGCGTGATCCCGGGGATGATGTACCGCCTGGGGGTCAGGACCCCCGCCTCGGAAGAGATCTTTCCCCTTCACACGTCCGGATTCAGGGTGGACGAATCAGCACTGAAGACCGGGAGCATGCTGCTTTCCTGCCTGGCCGTCGAGCTTCTGAACAATCCGCCCGTTTAAAAAAATTGGCCTCTTTGCTTTTCATGGAGAATACACCGATGAGATGAGCCTGTTGTTTTCATGCGTGGTACAAATACCCTAACTTTGGATGGGGATGAAACTGAGAAAAAAGCTATACACGATCATCTTCGGGACAGAAACACCCGCGGGCAAGGCATTCGATGTGGTCCTTCTGACACTGATCATTCTCAGTGTGACGGTGGTGATCCTGGAGAGTGTCAGTTCCATCAGGGAGAACAGTCCCCGCCTCTTTGTGGATGTTGAATGGGCTTTTACTTTTGTCTTCACCATAGAATATCTGCTCCGGATCTACAGTTCTCCCAGACCGGTTCGCTATATGACCAGTTTTTTCGGGGTGATCGACCTTCTGGCCGTACTCCCCACCTACCTGGTCCTATTCTTCGACCAGTCCGCCTTCCTGCTGACGTTCCGTGCCCTCAGGCTGCTGCGGATATTCAGGATCTTCAAGCTGGGAAGGTACCTGAATGAAGCAGCGATCCTGGTCAGGGCCTTTCGGGCCAGCAGCTACAAGATCGTCGTGTTTTTCGGGACGGTCCTCACCCTGGTCCTGGTCCTGGGGTCACTCATATACCTGATAGAAGGGGAGGAACACGGATTCACCTCCATCCCCCAGAGCATTTACTGGGCCATTGTCACCATCACCACTGTTGGTTACGGGGACATCGCACCGGCCACCGTTATGGGAAAAATGCTTGCCTCGGTGGCCATGCTGACAGGATATGCCATCATAGCGGTACCCACCGGTATCATCAGCGTGGAGATCGGAAGGGCTGTAAGGGACGGCAGAAAATCGGGCCGGAGGATCTGTCCCAGCTGCGGGCATGACGCACATGATGAGGATGCGCTTTTTTGCAAAATCTGCGGGAGTCCGTTGTGAAAACTACCCTCATTTGAACTGGAAAAGGGTGATCCAGGATCACCGGGTACAAAGATATCAGTAACTGAATGAATACAAACCAGCCGCCTTCCCGGAGACTGATCCTGATCCTGATCGTCATCACTTCTTTTATCAATCCTTTCCTGGGAGGTTCCATCAATATCGCCCTTCCTTCCATCAGCAGGGACCTCTCCCTGGGAGCGGTGGGGATGAGCTGGGTGGCCATGGCGTTTCTGCTCGCCTCGGCTGTTTTCCTGGTCCCCTTCGGAAAGCTGGCGGACATCAGGGGAAGAAAGCGGATCTTTTTCTGGGGTAATGTTATTATTGTGATCACCTCGGTGATGTGCGCCCTGGCCCCGTCAGGGAACCTGTTGATCCTCTTCCGTGCCCTTCAGGGAGCCGGAAGTGCCATGGTCTTCGGAACCGGCGTGGCGATCATCACTTCCGTATTTCCCCCGGGCGAAAGGGGCGCGGCCATCGGGATCTCCGTGACCGCGGTGTACATCGGTCTCTCCGCGGCTCCTTTCCTGGGGGGTATCCTGACCCAGTACCTGGGGTGGAGGAGCATTTTCTATTTCACCATCCCCTTCGAAGGGGTGGTCATCGGAGTCACCTGGCTCCGTATTAAGGGAGACTGGGCAGATGCCAGGGGAGAGCGTTTTGATCTGCGGGGATCGGTCCTGTACGTTCTTTCCATGTCGGCTTTCATGTTCGGGTTCTCCCAGATGCCGGAGACTTTTGCCATCATCCTGACCGTGGCCGGGGTTTCGGGACTGGTCGCTTTTTCGCTGCTGGAACTGAAAACCAGATTCCCGGTTTTCAATATCGCGCTTTTCACCCGCAACAGGCATTTTGCGTTCTCGAACCTGGCTGCCCTGATCAACTATGCCACCACGTTTGCCATCACTTTTCTGCTGAGCCTCTATCTGCAGTATGTATTGGAGCTTTCGCCCAGGGATGCGGGGATTATCCTGGTGACCCAGCCGCTGACCATGGCGCTGGTGGCCTCCTACTCGGGAAAGCTATCGGACAGATATGATCCCCGGATCCTCTCCTCCGCAGGGATGGGGATCATTGTAGGGGGCCTGATCATGCTGACCTTTCTCTCACATCATACCCGTTATTTTTATCTGATCGTTTCCCTGGTGGTGGTCGGCCTGGGTTTCGGGATGTTCTCCTCACCCAATACCAATGCCATTATGGGGTCGGTGGAGAAGAAATTTCTGGGAATCGCATCGGCCACCGTGGGGACCATGCGGCTGACGGGTCAGATGTTCAGCATGGGGATCGCCACCATGGTCCTGCAGCTGTTCATAGGCAACGAACCGCTTTCCGTGAATATTTCAGATGAATTCCTCACCAGCATGAAAACCTCGCTGACCATCTTTGCGGTCCTCTGTACCCTGGGAGTCTTCGCTTCACTGGCCCGGGGGAAATCGTCCCGATGGCAGTCCTGACCGGTCAGGGGTTATACCTGGACTGCCTGAGAAGTTCCTGGTAATCACGATACGACATCAGCTGGCGGAGGGAGAGATCCGGGTTTCTCCGGGCAAATTCCCGCACGATCTGCCAGCCAATCCACACGGCTGCCCTTCCGGGCGATTCAGTGGTAAAGGATTGGGTATAGGGAGCCTCGTCCAACAGTTTGCGGATCACCATCGGATCGGTGGAGAACAGCAGTTTTTCCTCCACCAGGTAGGTCCACATCTGCGCTTCGTTGTTCCTGCACCAGGTAAGCTGGCCTTCTGTAAATCCCAGTTTCAGGCTGTCCTCTTTCCCCGGGAACATGGCATCCACAAAATACTGGAGCATCCCCTGATGGATGATCCGGGTGAGCACATTGTCCACCGAATCATTGTAAGGATAGATCTGGGTGCCCCAGGCATAAAGCACATCCACGGGGACCCTTTCGGGAATCTTGCTTCTGGCAACGTATTCGGGAATCCCCATCATTTCATAATAGGGACAGTCACTTCCCAGGTACTGGTCAAGTCCCACCCCGATGAAATGACCGACGGTTAACAGTCCCTGGTTGAAACGGCTCACATATCCCACCACGCGGGGGAGGGCAGAATCGGGATGATGGTACAGGTAATGCCTGAATCCCCGGGTCAGGCTCCGGTTGGTCTCCTCTGTATCGGCATAAATCTCACTAGTATATTCATAGACTTCCCTGTTGTCAGGATCATTGACAAACATGGAAAGATAGGAAGGGTAACGCCTGTCCGATGCGGGTCCAATGTTGATGATATGTACATTGTATATATCGAAAAAATCCCCGTACCGCTCATAAAAATATCCGATGCCCTCCTCAATAGTATCCAGATCCATCCGGAACAGCTCCCGGTCGAACCGTTCCACGGTAACCTCTTCCTCGATCCCCGATATATCCACATCCAGTGGATGGCGACCACATCCCCATAAAAGAAGCAGTCCCAAGGAGATAAAAAAACAGATTTGTCGAACAGGTCTCGTCATATTATGTAAATTTGAAATACCAACAGGTGTACAAAAGTAGAAAATTATAAAATTCTAAACGGATGAAACGAATCGCTTTACTTTCGGTTATGTTAATCTGCTTCGCGGCAGCATACGGTCAGCGGATAAAATTCAGCGTACATGCTGATCCGCAATTTGCCTGGTTCAGCTCGGATGAGGACAATGTTTCACCGGCAGGATCCATCCTGCACATGCAGGCCGGACTGATTGCCGATCTGTTCTTTTCCGATCATTATGCTTTTACCACAGGTGTGGGAGTGAATAATATGGGAGGGAAACTGGCCTACGCCGATTCCACGCTCTTTGTTTCCGGGAGCGACAGCCTGTATGCGGTCCCCGGGCAGGTCCTGAAACACAGGATGCAGTATATCGACATCCCTCTGGGACTGAAACTGAAAACCGAAGAACTGGGATATACCACCTTCTTTTTTCAGCTGGGATTCAATCCCATGTTCAATATCAATGCATTTTCCACTTCCGATGATGAGACATTCGACAAGGAGAACAACCGCGGTAACACCAATCTGTTCAACCTGGGTTACCATCTCGGAGCGGGTGTGCAATACCGGCTGGGAGGAAGCACAGCACTGGTGGGTGGTGTCAGATGGTCTTCCGGTCTGACCGATGTTACCGGGAACGATGAAGCCAAAATCACCCTGAACGCCATTTCCATAAACCTGGGGGTCCAATTCTAGCAACCAGATGAAAATCGCCCTGGCTCAGCTGAATTACTTTATCGGGGATTTTGAGGGAAACAAAAAGAAGATCCTGGATGCCGTATCCGGGGCGGGCGGAGAACAGGCCGCCCTGGTTATTTTTTCCGAGCTTTCCATCTGCGGATATCCTCCACTTGATCTGCTGGAAAGAGAAGATTTCATCAATGATTGTCACCGCTCCCTCCGGGAAATTGCCGAAAGCATCGATCCCGGCATCGGGGTGCTGATCGGTGCTCCCGAATTCAACCCGGAAAAACAGGGAAAGATGCTCTTTAACTCGGCTTTCTTTCTCCTGGGAGGCAGGGTGGTGCAGGTGTTCCGGAAATCACTCCTTCCCACCTATGATATTTTTGACGAGTACAGGTATTTTGAGCCCAACAGGACATTCCGCCTGCTGGAGTTCAATGGAAGGCGCATTGCTGTCACCATCTGCGAAGACCTCTGGGACGAACAGCCATTCGAGAGCGATTTTTCCCGGAGCAAGCTCTATACGCTTAATCCCCTCGAAGAACTGAGCAAACAGGGACCGGAACTGATCATCAACCTGGCAGCTTCCCCCTTCTCGCACCGGAAGCAGGAAGTGAAACAATCCATATTCACCGGGAAAGCATCCAGGTACCATCTGCCCCTTCTTTACTGCAACCAGGTGGGTGCGCAGACCGAGCTCCTGTTTGAAGGAGGCTCTCTGGCCATTAACAGCAAGGGCCAGGTGGTAAAAAGACTGGCGTTTTTCCGTGAGGACTTTGCGCTGATTGACCTGGAGGAACTGGAATCTGCAAAAGCGGATCCATCATCGGGCAGGATCCCGGACCGTATTGAGATGATCGCTGACGGGCTACTGTGCGGGATCAGGGATTATTTTCAGAAGCTGGGGTTGCGTACTGCCATTTTGGGATTATCGGGAGGCATTGATTCTGCGGTCACACTGGTACTTGCCGCCAGGGCACTGGGCCCGGAAAACATGCTTGTTCTGCTGATGCCTTCCCAGTATTCCTCCAAACACAGCGTAGATGATTCGATCCGGCTGGCCAATAACCTTGGGGTCCGGTATAAGGTGCTTTCCATTGAAAAGGTGTTCAATCAGTTCAGGGAAACACTGGAACCCCTTTTCAGGAACCTTCCGGAAGATACCACCGAAGAGAATATCCAGGCCAGGATCAGGAGTATCCTGCTGATGGCCCTCTCCAATAAGTTCGGACATATCCTGCTCAACACCAGTAATAAAAGTGAAGCTGCCGTAGGATACGGCACCCTTTACGGGGACATGAGCGGCGGACTCTCCGTACTCGGGGATGTATACAAAACCGATGTTTATGATCTGGCGCACTACCTGAACAGGCAACAGGAGGTCATTCCCCGTAACATCATCACCAAGGTCCCTTCCGCCGAACTCAAACCCGGCCAGAAGGATACCGATTCCCTTCCCCTATACGATACACTGGACGGGATCCTCGAGGCCTATATTGAAAAGCAGCTGTCACCCGGCAGGATCGCCGCTCTGGGATATGACAGAGACCTGGTCAGGGGGATCATCAAAATGGTGGACCAGAACGAGTACAAGAGATACCAGACCCCTCCCGTTCTAAGGATTTCTTCCAAGGCTTTCGGGGTAGGAAGGCGCATTCCCCTGGTGGCCAGGTATTGACAGGATATTGATTATTTTTTCTATTTTTGTGTGTTATTCAACATCATCTGACCATATAACACGATTATAATGCAGGAAAGGAACTACAATGCAGATGACGTGATCGACAATCCGAAATCTGTATTTACAGTACTGACTCCCAAAGAAAAAGAATTCCTGAAGCAAAATTATACCTGTGCGTTTTATAAAAAAGGTGAGATCATTTTCAAGGAGGGTGACAAGCCCATCGGCCTGATGATCCTGGCCGAAGGAAAGGTCAAAATCTTCAAGGAGGGCGTGGGAGGAAGGGAACAGATCGTCAGAATGGCCAAGCCCGTAGGTTTCATCGGATACCGGGCGCTGTTTGCAGAAGAGAACCATACCGCCACCGCAGTGGCCATTGAGGACAGTGTTTCATGTATTATTGATAAGGAAAGCGTATACAGGGTCATCCGCAGCAATGCCGAGTTGAGCATCAGCATCATTCAGTCCTTTGCCTCTGAACTGGGATTTTCACATGACAGGACGGTGACCCTGACACAGAAACACATCCGGGGAAGGCTTGCCGAATCCCTGATCTTTCTCAAGGATACCTACGGATATGAAAATGACGGGAAAACCATCAAGATCTATCTTTCCCGTGAGGATGTGGCCAATTTGTCCAACATGACCACCTCCAATGCCATACGCACACTCTCCACCTTTGCCCAGGAAGGGGTAATTTCCATCGACGGCAGGAAGATCAGGATTCTTGACCTGCCCAGGCTGGAGCGGATCAGCGAGCTGGGTTAGGGAATGAAATTCATCGGATATATCTTTGTATACAGTATTACCTGGGTTTTTCATATTTTGCCGGACCGGGCGCTTTATCTGTTTTCCGATTTTCTATACCTGATCGCATACCATGTTGTCCGATACCGCAAACAGGTGGTCTTTGGCAACCTTACCCGGGCATTCCCGGCATATGGGCACCGGGAGGTCGAAGAGGTTGCCCGAAAATATTACCATCACCTGTGTGATCTTCTCCTGGAATCGGCCGTTTTCCTTTTCTACAGCAAGAAAAGAGCCTTAAAAAAGATCTCCTACCGGAACCAGGAATTACTGGAAGATCTTTTTAAAAAAGGGAAACAGGTGATCGGGGTAACCGCACACTACGGAAACTGGGAATACCTGGCCACCCTGGGGCTCCTGACGGACTACCGGATCCTGGCAGCATACAAGCCTTTGAAGAACAAATATTTCGACAGGTTTATCCGGAAAAGCAGAAAAAAATTCGGGGTCATCCCCATTCCCATGGAAAAGATCGCCCGCAGAATGATGACCTATGGTCGGGAGAAAGATCCCACCATGGCCATTTTTCTATCCGACCAGCGTCCCCTCAAAAGCCATATCCAGTACTGGACCCGCTTTATGGGCATGGATACCCCCCTTTATCTGGGGGCTGAAAAGCTATCCAGAAAGCTGGGTGCGGCGGTGATCTTTATAAAAATCAGCAAGGCAAAAAGAGGCCACTATGAAGTTGAATATGAGCTGATCTGTGAGAGTCCCCCGGAGATGGAACCCCATATGATCACCGAAAGCCATGTGCGGATCCTGGAAGAAGTGATCAGGGAGCGGCCTGAACTGTGGCTGTGGTCGCATCGCCGCTGGAAGTACTCGAAACCCCGTCCTGCCGGGTGATCAGCTCACGGATCGCCTCCCGGTTCTTTTCAAAGGAAAACATTTCCTCAACCCTCTTTCTTCCGCTGTTGCCCATCTGTTCACGCAGGGTACTGTCCCCGGCCAGCTCAAGGACCCTGCGGGCCATCTCCCTCAGATCGCCCTGCCCGGTGATGTATCCTGTGTTGCCGTGATCGATGATCTCAGCCGAGGACTTGATGTCAAAGGCCACCACCGGTTTTCTGCTGGCCATGGCTTCAGCGATCACATAACCGAATCCCTCGTAATGAGAGGACAGCAGGAAAATATCGAGGGACCGGAAAAATGCGGGCATATCTTCCACAAAGCCCAGGAAGCGGGTCTGTTTATCCACACCCAGTTTCCTGGCTTTCTTCTGCAGCCAGTGAAACAATCTCCCCTCCCCTGCGATCAGAAGGGTAAACCGTTTATCACTCGCACGGAGCTCCCTCATCAGCTCAAGCAGGTACAGATGTCCTTTCTCTTCTGATAGCCTGCCCGCGGATCCCAGCACAATCTCATCCGGTCCGGACCGGTAAAGGGCCGGGACATCCCTGTGATACCTTGAGAGATAGATCCCGTTATAGATCACGCTGATCTTGTCCTCCGGGACCAGCATCGCATTGTTGGCCAGGATGGTGCGGCGTGTTTCCCTTGAATTGGCCACCATCTGTGTGATCACTTTCCTGAAAAGGTAGCGGTTGATAAAGCTGTTCCTGATGGGAATAGCGCTTCCCCTCCGGTAAATGATATTGGGCACTCCGGCTATTTTACCCGCGATGCTGGCCACTTTCATATCCCCGGATATATTGGTGATGAGTGAACCTACCTTCTCTTTCTTAAAGATCCGGGCAATCCTCCAAACCTTGACAGGATTCATAAAACTAAGATTGGAGATCCGGATGTTATAGGTTGTGATCCCCATTGGCCTCAATTTCAACGAGAGGGGACTCCCGGCAGAAGAGATGAGCAGTACCCGGTAATATTTCTTCACCAGGTATGAGGCCACATCAAAATGCCATTTTTCACCGCCCCCCCAGGTGTTCATGCTGTTAAAGAAGCAAATGGTCTTTTTCTGACTGTCCCTCTCCTCCCTGTAGATATTTCTTAGTTTCACATACTTCAGGAATACCTCATGGGCCGAGTTCACACTCACGATGAATCCGTAATAACCATCCAGGAATCCTGTTCTCAGCAGGAAATCCTTGATGAAACGCCAGAGCGGATGAAGGATGATGCTGAGGATGTATACGGACCGTCCCCTTTCAAAATATGAACGGGCCAGGATGGTGGAAAAGGAGTTCATCTTCTCCAGGTGCTCACTGAGGGAATAATAAGAATAGTGCAAAATGTCCCCTTTCAGAAAACGCCTGGATGCACCCTTGTTCAGATAGAAGCGGTCATGCGGATTGAAACCTCCCCAGCTGCCTTGCCTGGCATCCCATAACCTCAGCTTTCTGGAAGGATACCAGCTGGTATGCCTGATCCACCTGCCGCAATAATTGGTGAGCCTGTTGAAATAGTACCCGTCATGTGTCCAGTTCTCCTTTGCCCTGAAGATCGATTCGCGCAGCCGGTCCGACAACGCCTCATCTGCATCCAGTGAAAGTATACGGGGATAACTTGCCTGCAGGATGGCCCAGTTCTTCTGCTCGATATGCCCGCTAAAGCGGTGCTGAATGAAGCGGGCACCGAACTGCCGGCAGATCTCCCCGGTTTTATCGGTGGAATAGCTGTCCACCACGACGATCTCATCTGCCACGCCCCTGAGCGATTCCAGGCAACGGCGAATGTTCCGTTCCTCGTTAAAGGTGATGATGACTGCTGATATACTGACCTTCATGTCTATTCCTGCAAATATACTCTTTTCACCCGGGTGGGAATGGATGTCAGGATCTCATACGGAATGGTTCCGGCCCGCCGGGCCATTTCGCTCACGGACTGGTGCCTGCCGAAGATCTCCACCTCCTCTCCTTCCGACACATTCAGACCGGTCACATCGATCATGGTCATGTCCATACAGATATTTCCCGCAACAGGTACCATTTTTCCTGCGGTCCATACCCTTCCCGCACCGTTTCCCAGTTTCCTGTTCAGTCCGTCCGCGTATCCCACCGGCAGTGTGGCGATCAGGCTGTCGCGGTCAACTTTTCCGGCCCTTGAATAACCCACTGTTTCCCCGGCTTTTAGCTTTCTGACCTGTGAAATGCTGGTTTTAAAGGAGCTGGCTGGTTTCAGGGATGCCAGGGAACCGATCCCGTGCAGACCGATCCCCAGTCTGACCATCTCATACTGCGCCTCCGGGAAGCGTTCAATGCCGGAAGAATTAAGAACGTGCCGGAGGAAATTACCGGGCAACACCTTCGAAAAAGAAGACACCAGATGTTCAAAATCACGGATCTGTTGGCCGGTAAAATCGTCGTGCTGCGGATCATCACTGGATGCCAAATGGGTGAACACCGAAACGACCCTGAATTCTTCTCGGTCCAGCAGCGGAAGCAGTTCATCGATCTCCTCCTCCATGAATCCCAGCCGGTGCATCCCCGTGTCCATCTTGATGTGTACCGGATAATGTTTGATCCCCCGGTAACGGATCAGATCATACAACCGTTTAAGTCCGCCGAAGCCGTAAATTTCAGGTTCCAAATGGTAATCCAGCATCTGCCCGAATCCGGAAGGAACGGGGTTCATGACCATGATGGGCAGGTAAATTCCGGCCCTGCGCAGTTCGACACCTTCATCGATAAAGGCCACCGCCAGGTAATCCACCTGGTGGAACTGCAGCAAACCGGCTATTTCCGTGCTGCCGCTTCCATAGGTAAGGGCCTTGACCATGACCATGGTTTTTACCCCTTCCCCCAGCAGGGACCGGAAGGTGTTCAGGTTATGCACCATGGCGTTCAGGTCGATTTCCAGCACCGTCTGGTGCGTTTTTAGCTGCAGTTCCCGGGTGATCCTTTCAAACCCGAATTTCCTGGAGCCCTTCACCAGGATGGTTTTGTCCCTGAACAGGGTCCTGTCCATGCGTCCCAGAAATTCTTCCGTGTCAGAGTAAAAATCACTCGACCGGGGAAAACTGTTCCTCTGTCGCATCAGGGCAGGACCGATTCCTATGAAGTGATCGGTCCCTTTTTGATCGATGAGCCGGGAAATCTCATCATACAGCTCTTCTTCCTGCATCCCGCTCTGGAGAAGATCCGACAGGATCAGTACCCTGCCCTTTTTCCTGTCCTGCTGGTTCAACAGATCCAGCGCGGAGGACAATCCCCCGATATCCGCATTGTAGGCATCATTGATCACCACGCTTCCCAGGATCCCCTGAAGCATCTCCAGGCGCATGGATACCGGTTCGATCTCCGCGATCCGCTGCACGGCCACGGGCAGCGGGGTCCCCGTTTCCAGGATAAATGTAAGGGTATGCAGGGCATTCTCAATGGATGCCTCATCACTGAAGGGAAGGGAGAAGCTGTTGTCTCCGGCAGGGCAGCTGACAGTTAGTTCCGTATGAAAGGACCTCTTGTTGCGGATGGCATACCGGTACATGGTATCTCCGGTGACCGGCAAGTCCCTGGCGCGGCCGGCGGGCGGCCGGTCCTTATCACTTTCGTTGTCCGGCAAGTCCCTGGCGTGGCCGGCGGGCGGCTGCTCCTCAGCTTGGCCGGTGGACGACCCGTCCTTTGCGTGGCCGGTGACCGGCAGCTCCCCGGTGCGGTCGGTGGACGACCCATCCCCTGAGCCCCCGGTGAGCGACCCATCCCCTGAGTCCCCGGTGAGCGACCAGTCCACCACCGGGATGCCTCTTTCCGAGAAATATTCTTTCAGGGGTCTGTCCTCAACAGCCACATCCGCCCTGCAGATCACTTTCTCGCATCCTGTGAACAGAGAAAGCTTTTCCGCCAGCTTTTCTTTCAGATCACTGAAATTTTCCTGATGAGCGGTTCCCAGGTTGGTAAAAAGCCCGACTTGCGGCCGGATGATCTCCTGCAGACGCTGCATCTCCCCGGTCCGGGAGATCCCGGCCTCCAGCACTGCCATCTCGTCGGTGTCGCTTATCATCCAAACCGATAAGGGGACCCCTACCTGGCTGTTATAGCTTTTCGGACTGCGATAGATCCTCACCCGGTCTCTCAGGCACTGGTAGATCCATTCCTTCACAATGGTCTTTCCGTTGCTGCCGGTCACCGCAGCCACCATGCCCCCGAATGCCTGTCGTCTGGCCAGGGCCAGCATCTGCAAAGCAGTGAGTGTATCTTCCACCACGCAGAAACCTGCCTCCTCGTATGAGCCCTCCTCGTATGAGCCCTCCTCGAATGAGCCCTCCTTCGGAAAGCGGGAAACCAGGAACGCCCTGACCCCCCGCCGGTAAAGTTCTTCCAGGTAGTCATGTCCGTCATGCTGTTCCCCGACCAGGGCAATGAACAGGGTGTTTTCCGTCCGGGCCAGTGTCCTGCTGTCGATGGCCAGGTGCCGGATGACCATATCCCGTTTCCCGTGGATCTTTGCGTCCAGGAGTTCACCCACTTGCTTGATGGTCAGTTCAAACGCCATATTTACTTTTCTTTCATGACCCGGTGAAAGCATTCCCTGCAGAGGGGTTCGTAGAGATCTGTTTCCCCGAGCAAAATGAGACTATCTTCACCCGATAACCGGTGAGTGTAATTTGCCAGGCTCCCGCATCGCACACAAATGGCATGAACCTTGGTTACGTATTCAGCAACAGAAAGCAATTTGGGAATGGGACCAAACGGCTTTCCCCTGAAATCCATGTCAAGCCCTGCCACGATGACCCTGATTCCGCTGTTTGCCAGCTGGTTGCATACGTCAATCAGTCCGTCATCGAAAAACTGGGCTTCATCCACACCCACCACCTCCACACCGCTGGCCAGCAACAGGATGTTGGAAGCAGAGTCGACCGGAGTACTCTGGATGGTATGTTCGTCATGGGAAACAACCTCCTGTTCAGAATACCTGACTTCCATCCTGGGCTTGAAGATCTCTACCTTCTGACGGGCGATCCTGGCCCTGTTCAGTCTCCGGATAAGTTCCTCTGTTTTTCCTGAAAACATGGACCCGGTAATCACTTCTATCCAGCCTTTACCCCCCGATCTGTCAGCCGTGTTTTCAAGGAACATGATATAAGATAATGTTAAAGATTATCGTTAGTTTTGTACGGACATCAAGATTAAAGCGCGGAACCATGATGGAAATCAGACACACCCTGGAAATATTGACCAAAGATATACAAGATATAGAAAAATTGGTGGGGAACCTCCAAAATTCTCCCGAAGGTTCTTCCATTGAAATGGACCTCGCCCTTTCCAAGCTGAGGAATGTGTATGAGGTACTTACGATGATAAGGGAGGACCGTCTACATCTCCGCAAAGAGTCCCGGTCTGCCACGGTGGACGAGCCGATTCCTCAGCATTCAGGTGAACGTCAGCAGAACTCGGGAGGCACGGGCCTGGCAGAAAAGCCTGAACCGATCACCGGGCAGGCAGGACCGGCCCGTCAGGAAAGCTCAACAACACAGGAAGCCGGGCAAAAGCAGGACCTTCCGGGATCCTCTGAACCGGCAAAAGGACAGGAAAAGTCCAAAAAGGAAGCTGCGATCCTCGCCGAGAAGTTCTCCACTGAATCGAGTATCAATGAGAACCTCGCGACCAGCCGTGGTGATGATATGGACTCCAAACTGAAAGGCCAGCCCATTGAAAATATCAGCCGGAGCATCGGGATCAACGACCGTTTCTTTATCATCCGGGAACTCTTCGACGGGGATGCCATCGGTTTCCGCTCGCTGGTGGACCGTCTGGATGCTGCCGGCAGTTTTGAAGATGCCTATCAGATCATTGGTGGGCGTTTCTCCGACAGCATGGACCATGAAGGTGTGGGTATCCTGATCCATCTGGCCAAACGAAGGTTCACCAGAACATAATATGTCTGCTTTATACCTGGTCCCCACACCCATTGGCAACCTGGGTGACATTACCTACAGGGCGGTTGAGATCCTGAAAAAAGTGGATCTGGTGCTTGCTGAAGATACCCGGAAGACCGGGATCCTGTTGAAGCATCTGCAGATCAGCAAACCCCTGCGCTCATTCCATAAATTCAATGAACACCGGACCCTGGAGGGGATCATCCAGAAACTGCTGTCCGGCACCTCGCTGGCACTGGTCACCGATGCCGGTACACCCGGGATCTCAGACCCCGGTTTTTTGCTGATAAGGAAGTGTATCGAACAGAAAATCAAGATTGAAACCCTTCCGGGACCCACCGCGTTTATTCCGGCCCTTGTGAATTCCGGACTTCCTACCAACCGTTTTGTTTTTGAAGGATTCCTTCCCCATAAGAAGGGAAGACGCAAACGGCTCGAGGAAATTTCCCGGGAACCCCGGACCATGGTATTTTATGAATCCCCCTTCAGGTTGTGCAAAACCCTGCACCAGCTGTCCGGGATCCTGGGAAACCAGCGGAAAGCTGCTGTTTCGAGGGAACTTACGAAAGTGCATGAAGAAACCATCCGGGGCACTCTTGAGGAGCTGGTTACCCACTTCGGGAAAAACAATCCCCGGGGAGAGATCGTGATCGTTGTAGGCGGACACGGAGGGTAATCATCTGACTCCCGCAGGACCACATCAATGACAAGCAGCTCAGCTGAGCACTCTGTGGCACTCACAGAACAAACGTGCTCAGGTACATCGATTCCCTGCATATATGAATGATTTAAGGGATTGCGAAGAATAACTTTATGCCCCCGTATGCCCCCGTAGTGAAGGGATTAAAGTAGAGGGACACTCAATATGGTGTATTCTGTGAGTTGTTGATTTTTTAGAACCGGTATACCATTTCGGGAAAAGCGGACTTAATAAAGTTGTTACTCCTTAACAATTTTGTAAAGTCACTGATTTCTGGATATTTCTGTTTCTTTTTTCTATTAGTCTTGTATTCAATTAAATACAAAGCGCCTAAAAACGAGGAAAAGTTTTGAAAAACTAACAGAAATAAGAAGAACTAATAAAAATGTTAAGTGACAAAATACCGAAATGGCGATACCGGGTTTTTTCGGCTTTTCCCATTTGCACCAAGTTATTATCTTCGGAGCCTTTATCACGACTCGTGATAATCGATCCGATGAATACTGTTTCTCAAGGGAATCCCCTTCCCAGGTGCTCCAGCAGAAGCTGATGGACCTGGACCGGGCCTTCAGAAAGGATGCATCCTCCGATAAAGATCATGAACAGTCCATGCCGACGGGTGGGTTAACGGATGTCCGGCAGGATGCACGCTTCCGTACACCCATGTTACAATTCCGTTCAGAATTATCCTTTTTTAACGACAGCAAATTAACTTGTTATCTCTTTCATTTTAAATTTGTTATGAAGTTTGGCACATCTTGTGATACTGACAGGATCGAGTGAGTTAGGATAAATGACAACAGTTATGAAAAGAACGAAAATCACCATCGGAATTATTTTGATCGCTGCTGCATGCGTCTCCTACGGTCAGCTGGTCATCCATGAAGGCTCCTTCCGCCTGGCGAACCTCCGAACCAGGTTGTACAATGATCAGAACCATAGGTTTGCCTGCTTCGCTGCCGAACACAGAACGGAAAGAAACCATATTGAGCGGTGGATGTATGATCTGAGCAGCTGGTGTAATGATTCTCCGGTCGAAGTAAAACGGACCGGAATCTTGACGGTGACCGAGGCCCACAGCCGGTCCAGGGACCTGGAACCACGTATCAGTCTGGAAGATTGGATGAGCAAACCCTTCAAATCAGCATCAGTGGAAGAAGAACTGTCCGTGGAATCCTGGATGGAAGCTCCCTTCGAAGTATGTACGGAAGCGGACAGTAATGTTTCATTACCGTTCACAATGATCCATTTTTAACAACTTGTAAAATTCTTTTATGTATCTTATTTTCAAGTTGATGCAGAGTTTGGCACATGGATTGATAAATAGATTACAGGACTAGAAAACAAGAAAAAAAAGATAACAGTCATGAAAACAACGAAAATATTCATCAGCGTTCTTCTGGCAACCCTTACAGTAACCGGATATGGACAGATCTTCGGATCCGAGGACAAAACCCTGCTGGAGGCATTTAAAAACAGGTTGTTCCCGGACAGCAAAGACGGTGTTTTCATCACTGCCAACTATACAACCGGGGAATCCGGAAGGATCGAGGCCTGGGTATCCGATGCGCACAACCGGGTGATGGATATTGTCTCCACAGATGATGTTATCACACCCGTGATCACCAGGACCATCTATGTGGACCACGCGGAAATCACCTTCGAATCCGATCTGCATGTGGAAAGCTGGATGGCCGCTCCTTTCGAAGCCGCAATAGAGGAAGAGACGAATGTGGAAAGCTGGATGGCCGCTCCTTTCGAAGCCGCAATAGAGGAAGAGACGAATGTGGAAAGCTGGATGGCCGCTCCTTTCGAAGCCGCAATGGAGGAAGAGACGAATGTGGAAGACTGGATGGCCGCTCCTTTCGAAGCCGCAATAGAGGAAGAGACGAATGTGGAAAGCTGGATGGCCGCTCCTTTCGAAGCCGCAATGGAGGAAGAGGAACTGGTGGTGAAGGAATGGATGACTTCCCCTTTCAAATCAGGCCTGGTGGAAGAGGATCCGGCCGTTGAAAGCTGGATGTCCGCCTCCTGGAAATGAACCGGCACACTGTAAACAGAACCGGATCAGAACGGGATTGAATCATCGATCCCGTTTTTTGTTTCTGCGTCATCGCCGACAGATTTCCTTTCCTCCCGTTCCTGGTTGATCCTCGAAGAAAAGGTGGCCAGTGAATTCCCGTTCCCGTCCTCCACCATGGCCAGTGCATCATGCAGGTCAACAAACTTGGCATAATCCCTGATGAATTTCAGCTGGACATCACCTACCGGGCCGTTCCTGTGCTTGGAGAGAATGATCTCCGCGATCCCTTTCAGGGAATTTCCTTCCTCATCCACATCAAGTCCGTAGTATTCCGGACGGTGAATGAAGATCACCAGGTCGGCATCCTGCTCGATGGCACCCGATTCACGCAGGTCGGAAAGCTGGGGCCGCTTGTTGCCCGATCGCATCTCAACGCTCCTGTTCAGCTGGGACAGGGCGATGACCGGAATGTCCAGCTCCTTGGCAACAGTTTTCAGGGACCTGGAAATACTGCTCACTTCCTGCTCACGGCTGCCGGAAGATTCTTTTGGTCCGGTCATCAATTGCAGGTAATCGATCACCACCGCCTGTATATCATATTTCTGTTTGAGCCTGCGGCATTTTGCACGGAACTCGAATATGGAAATGGCCGGGGTATCATCCACATAGATGGGAGCCCTCTCCAGGTCCTTGATCTTATATTCAAGCTGTTCCCATTCATAGTTTTCAAGCCTGCCTGTCCTTATCTTGTCCGAGGACAGCTGTGTTTCTCCGATGATCAGGCGGTTTACCAGCTGGATGGAGGACATTTCCAGGGAGAAGAATGCCACAGGCCGGTTGTGATCCACGGCCATATTCCTGGCCATGGACAGTACAAAGGCGGTTTTCCCCATGGAAGGCCGGGCTGCCACAATCACCAGATCAGATTTCTGCCATCCGGAGGTAAGCCTGTCCAGCCGTGTGAACCCGGATGGCACCCCGCTCAAACTATCTTCGCGCTTTCCGGCTTCTTCTATGTGTTCTATGGCTGATTTCAGAAGGTTGTCGATCTTTACCGTTTCCTTCTTGATATGGCCCTCGGCAATGTTGAGCAGTTCCCTTTCCGAGAAATCCAGCAGGTCATCCACATCCGATCCCTCGTCAAAAGCCTTTTGCTGGATTTCTGAAGAAACCCTGATCAGTTCCCTCTGGATGTATTTCTGGGCCACGATCCTGGCATGGTAATCAAGGTGGGCGGCCGAACCCACCCTGGAAGTGAGCTGTGCAATATAGGCTGCGCCACCCACCTGCTCCAGCTTTTCCAGTTTTCTCAATTCTTCCGTCACCGTGAGCAGATCGATAGGCTTTTCCTGCTGTGAAAGGCTTTGTGCCACCTCGTAGATCTGCTGGTGGGCTTCTTTGTAAAAACTGGCCGGTTCAAGGATGTCAAGGACCGAAAAAATGGCATCTTTTTCCAGCATGATGGCACCCAGTACGGCTTCCTCCAGATCCAGTGCCTGGGGCGGTATCTTACCATAATCAAGTGCAATGGACGTTCTCTTTCCTGTGGGGTTACCCTGTTGTTTTGCCATCGGTTATTATTTGGGTGGATAAAGGTAACAAACCGGCTATTCCAACTCCGGGTCGCTTCCTTCGAATTTTAAACAGCCCTTCCAAAGTTATCATTAACAAATGTTGAAAAATGACATATCTTTATCCTTATGATCCTGTTTTCACCGGCCAAGATCAATATAGGACTTCTGGTCACCCGCCGCAGGCAGGATGGCTTTCACGACATTCAGTCCGTGATGGTACCGGTGCCGCTGTATGACCTGATCGAGATCATGGAGACCGGTGGACCGGAAAGTGGGATCCAGCGAAACCATACGGAGATCCACAGAAACCACACAGGGAACCATGGGAACCACACAGAGAATCCCACGCGGAACCATGGGAACCATGGGAACCACACAGAGATCCACAGAAACCACACAGGGAACCATGGGAACCACACCAGGATACACATGACCTGTACGGGTATACCCGCCGGTACCGGAATGCAAAACAACCTGTGTTTTCGCGCTTATGAAATGCTTGACCGGGAAACCCCGCTCCCTCGGGTCAACCTGCACCTTCATAAACAGATCCCCGTGGGTGCCGGACTGGGAGGAGGGTCCTCCGATGCATCCACCACGTTGAAAGGGCTCAACAGGCTGGCCCCTGATCCTGTATCCCCGGAAAAACTGGAAGAAATCGCGGGAAGGCTCGGCAGCGACTGTCCGTTCTTCCTCCACACGGGGCCCATGGTGGCGGAGGGAAGGGGCGAGATCCTCACGCCGGTAACTCTGAACCTGGAAGGACTCTTCCTGGTCATCCTCTACCCCGGGATCCATATCCCCACCGCAGAGGCCTACCGGGAGGTGAAACCGGTCATGCCCGGCCGCCACCTGGTGAACCTGATCAACGAACCGGTAAATCGATGGAAGGAGCTGATCGGTAACGATTTTGAATTCCCTGTGTTTCAAAAATTCCCGGAACTGGCAGCAATCAAACAGGAGCTTTACGGATCAGGTGCACTGTATGCTTCCATGAGCGGAAGCGGATCTTCCCTGTATGGTCTCTTCAGCAGTCTCCCTTCCCTTCCTGAAGACCTAGCCCGGCTGGTTATCTGGAAGGGGCCCGCCGGTTTGCCGCAAACACCGGTTGATGGACCGGAAGGGCCCGGCCGCTGAGGCTTTCACTCCCGGATAAACTCAATCAGCAGATGGCCCTTTGGGATCCTGTCCCCTTCAGAGACGTGGATCTTCTTTACCACACCCTGCACGGGCGACAACAATTCGTTCCTCATTTTCATGGCCTCCAGGATGAGCAGGGAATCTCCCGGGCGGACTTCCATGCCTTCCTTTACCAGGATCTTCTGGATGGTTCCCGGAATAAAGGCCAGTATCTTATTGGGATCAGCCCGCTGCCAGTTTTTCCTGTCGCTGAATTTACGGGTGAGTCGGGTCAGGTACCTGGCCCCTCCGATTTCCAGTTCTTCCATACAGGGTTTTTCCGGCTCCGGCGGGAAAGCATGCGAGGGAGGAATCTTTTTGGAGGTATTCTCCCGGGATGAACTATCCTGTTTGCTCATGATAAATTGTTAAAAAGGGGGGACCCCGTGTTTCTTGTCAGGCATTCCCACACGTTTTTCGCCCGATACTTCCAATGCATGCAACAGTGCCCTCCTGGTTTCCCTGGGTTCGATCACCGAATCAATGTATCCTTTGGATGCTGCCACATATGGATTGGCAAATTTCTCCTTGTATTCCCGGACCTTCTGACGGCGCATTTTTTCAGGATCCTCTGCTGCGGCAATCTCTTTTCTGAAGATGATATTCGCAGCTCCCTCGGGGCCCATGACAGCCACTTCGGCATCGGGCCATGCAAAAACGAAATCGGCCCGGAGGTGCCTGGAGCTCATGGCTATGTAACCACCCCCGTAGGCCTTTCTGAGGATCACTGTGATCTTGGGAATGGTTGCTTCACTGTAAGCATACAGTACCTTGGCTCCGTGCCTGATCACCCCGGAATGCTCCTGTTCCACTCCCGGCAGGTATCCCGGCAGATCCACAAAAGTGATGATGGGAATATTAAACGCATCACAGTACCGGATGAACCTGGCCGCCTTATCGGAAGAATCCACATCCAGCACTCCGGCCAGCACATAGGGCTGATTGGCCACAAACCCGGCCGTCCGGCCATTCATGGTCCCGAATCCAATGACCATGTTCGCTGCCCAGCGCTTCTGGATCTCAAAGAAATCGGAACCATCGGTTACCGCCCGGATCACATTTCGCACATCATAGGGCTGCCTGGTCTCGGCGGGAACAATGTTGGAAATGTTGTATTTTTTCAACGGCTCAACCACCTCTTTTTTCTCGGGCTTATCGGAATTGGACCAGGGCAGATAGCTGAGAAGGGTCTTGATCTGCTCGAAACACTCGTCTTCGCTCTCGGAGAAAAAATGGGCATTCCCGGTGATCTCGCTGTGTACTTTTGCACCACCCAGTTCCTCCATGGTGATATCCTCTCCCAGCACCGTTTTGATCACTTCGGGACCGGTGATGAACATTTTCGAGATATTTTCCACCACGAAGACAAAATCGGTCAGTGCAGGTGAATAGACTGCTCCCCCGGCACAGGGACCCAGGATCACCGAGATCTGCGGAATGACCCCGGATGCCAGTGTATTCCTGAAAAAGATCTCTCCGTACCCGGCCAGTGAATTCACTCCCTCCTGGATCCGTGCTCCGCCGGAATCATTGATCCCGATCAGGGGCATCCGCATTTTCAGCGAGTGATCCATGATCTTGGTGATCTTCCTGGCATGCATAAAACCGAGGGATCCCCCCGCTACCGTAAAATCCTGTGCAAAGATGCATACCGGCTTGCCTCCAATGGTTCCTGTACCCGTGATAACCCCGTCGCCGTGCAGTTTCTTCCGGTCCATTCCGAAATCACGCGCTTCATGCTCCACAAAAAGATCATATTCATTAAAGCTTCCGTCATCCAGCAATTTCACGATCCGTTCCCTGGCAGTCATCTTTCCCATGGCCACCTGCTTTTGTATGGCCAGATCGCCACCCCCGCGAAGAATCTCTTCCCGGCGCTTTTTCAGTTCCTGAATCTTCTTATTTGAGGCCATTGGCTATGGGTTTTGGTTTGCGGGTACAATCTTACAAAAAAAAAGCTGGACCGTTGCTGCCGGACAATATTTTCCTATCTGGGGGCCAATCGCAGCAGAAAAATGGCCACGATCATGAAGAAAATATTGGGAAGCCACACCGCCAGCATCACCGGCAGCAATCCACCGATGGCGAACTGCTTGGAGAACTGGGTAAACAGTATATAGGTAAAACTGATCACCACACCGATGGCAATATGCAGGCCCATCCCCCCTCTCAGCTTGCGGCTGGAAACCGCCACCCCGATCAGTGTAAGGATGAAGGTGGAAAAGGGGAAAGAGATCCGGTTCTGCCGTTCGATACGGTAGGCAGTCACATTGGTCTCCCCCTGCATCAGCTGCTGCCTGATAAAATCATCAAGCTCCTTCAGGCTCATAGTCTCCACGATATTCAACCGCATCCTGAAATCATCCGGGTGAATGGCAAGTGAGGTATCGATCATCCGGCCCTCCTCCAGGGTCTCTTTCAATCCGTCGATGGTCCGGATGTAATACCTCCGGGCGGACCACCTCTCTGAAGCGGTGTCCCACCTGATCTGGTCGGCGAACATTTTTGAGACCAGGTGTCCGTCCTCAAATTTTTCAATGGTGAAATCGTATCCCACTTTGGAAACGTTGCTGTAGTTCTTCAGGTAGACATAGACCCCGGGCTCGACCTGCCGGTGGAAATTCTTGGTCTTGAAACGGACCGGCCTTTTATGGATATACTTCTCTTCGAAATCCAGCTTCACCTTGTTGGCCCTGGGGATCACCTTGTCGTTCAGGTAAAATGTGATACCCGCAATCAAAACCGCCGAAATGAGATAGGGGACCAGCAAACGCCGGAAGCTCATCCCGCTGTTCAGAATGGCAATGATCTCTGTATTGTAGGCCATCCTGGAGGTAAAATAGATCACCGCGATAAAAGCAAACAGGGAGCTGAACAGCACGGCGAAATAGGGAATAAAATTGAGGTAATAATCCCGGACGACCTCATGCATCCGGGCTCCGTTCTCCAGGAAATCATCGATCTTTTCCGACAGATCAAAGATCACCACGATGGACAGGATCAGGACAATGGCCAGGATGAAGGAGCTCAGGAACTTCCGGATAATATAGAAGTCTATGAGCTTGAGCCCGAAGAACCTTATAACCTTGTATTTAAAGCCGGTATGATCTTTTCCTTCCATCTGCTGAATGTACCGCTTCTGATTTCTTCGAATGCGCTTCTGAGCAACCAGAGATAAAAAGCCAGGTTGTGAAGGCTTGCGATCTGCGCTCCCAGCAACTCACCCGATATGATTAAATGACGCAGATATGCGCGCGAATATTGCGTATCCACGTAGCATGTCCCGCTGCTGTCGATAGTTGAATAGTCATCCATCCACTTTTTGTTCCTGATGTTGATGACCCCTTCACGGGTAAACAACATGCCATTCCGGCCATTCCTGGTGGGGATCACGCAATCGAACATATCGATCCCCAGGGAGACCGCCTCCAGAAGATTTGCCGGTGTTCCCACCCCCATCAAATAACGGGGCCTGTCCACAGGCAGGATCCCGTTGACCACCTCGATCATGGCATACATTTCCCCGGCCGGCTCTCCCACGGAAAGCCCACCAATGGCATTGGCCTCCGCTTCTTTTACTGCCACGTATTCGGCTGATCGTTTGCGCAGATCCCTGTACACACTGCCCTGGACGATGGGAAGAAAGGCCTGGTGGTGCCCATAAAGGGGCTCTGTGGAACGATAGCGTTCCAGTCCCCGGTCAAGCCAATAATGGGTCAGTTCCATGGATTTCCTGGCATCATCGGCTTCGCATGGCCAGGGAGTGCACTCATCAAATGCCATGATCATGTCCGCACCGATCTCCCGCTGGATATCCACGATCCTCTCTGGAGTGAACAGGTGCCCTGAACCATCGATGTGCGAATGAAAATAGGCCCCCTCGGGCTTCAGTTTCCGGTTGGCCGCCAGGGAAAAAACCTGGTAACCCCCGCTGTCGGTAAGCAGGGAACGGTCCCAGTTCATGAACCGGTGCAATCCTCCGGCCCGCCTGATGATCTCCGCCCCCGGACGCAGAAACAGATGGTATGTATTCGCCAGAACCAAAGAAGCATTGAGGTCATCGAGCAGTTCCCGCCGGTGTACCCCCTTCACACTTCCTGCTGTTCCCACGGGCATGAAGACCGGTGTATGGATCTCGGAATGATCTGTTTTGATCAACCCCGCCCGGGCCTGACTTCCGGGATCCCTGTGTAAGATTTTAAAATTCATGAAAAAAACAAGGTCTGCCAAAGTTAATCAATTGTTGAGGATCTGGTTTTTTTTTCTATCATTGCCTCCTGAATATTTGTGGCATGGAGTGGGTCTTTCCGGCAGTCTTTCTTGTCGCCAGTCTGATACAGCTGGGATATTACTTACTGATCTATATTCACCTGCCGCTTTATCATCAGCCGAAAAGAAAAAGAACGAGGAAAGGGGCCTCAGTGGTCATCTGCGCCAGAAATGAATCTGAGAACCTGAAAAAATACCTCCCCCGGGTGCTTGAGCAGAAGTACCCTGAATTCGAGGTGGTGGTGGTCAACGATGCTTCTACGGACGAATCCGAGGAATTGCTCGCCGAGTTTTCCGTCCGGTATAAAAATCTCCGGTATACCACCATCCCCTGCAACGACAAATTCAGTCACGGGAAAAAACTGGCCCTGACCATCGGGATCAAATCGGCCCGGTATGATACCCTGGTCCTTACGGATGCGGACTGTTATCCGGTGAGCGACCTGTGGCTCAGGAACATGGTTTCAAATCTTACCGGGGAAAAGAAGATCGTCCTGGGGTATGGGGGATATGAAAAAAGGAAAGGGCTGCTCAATATGCTGATACGGTATGAAACGGTCTTCACGGCCATCCAGTATCTTTCTTTTGCCATCAGGGGAAAACCTTATATGGGGGTGGGCAGGAACCTGGCCTACAGCAGGACACTCTTTTTTAACAGCAGGGGATTTGCGGGTCACTACCACCTGGCATCGGGCGATGATGACCTTTTTGTCAACGAAAATGCCACTGGCAGGAATACGGCGGTGGAGATCCATCCCGAGAGCCACACCCTTTCCCTCCCGGAAAACTCCTTCAGGGGATGGATCAAACAGAAACAACGGCACCTTACGGCTGGGAACTACTATCGGATGGGTTCCAGGATGCGTCTTTCAGGGGAAATGTTCAGCAGGCTGCTGCTCTATGTTTTTCTCGTGCTGTCCTGTTTTTTTTCTCAGTGGAAATGGTATGTGCTGACTGCATTTGTGTTACTGGTTATTGTCAAAATAGCGGTCTTTAAAACGGGAATGCGGCGTTTGAAGGAAAGGGATTTATTGTTACCTTCGCTGCTGTTTGATCCATTGATGCCGGTCATGCTGGGAGTGATCTGGTTCAGCAACATATTTATTACCAAGTATCAGCCATGGAGGTAAACGCAAACCTTTCCCTGAAAGCACAGCAGGACATCCAAATGGTGGATAAAGCCAGGAAGGGTGACCAGCAGGCATATGGAGAGTTGCTGGGCCGGTACCGGGATGCCATCTATTTCATGCTTCTCAAGATGGTGAACAGTCCCGCCGATGCGGAAGATCTGACCATTGAAGCCTTCGGGAAAGCATTCAAGAATATCGACCAGTATACTCCCAATTTTGCTTTCAGTACCTGGCTTTTCAAGATCGCCACCAACAACTGCATCGACTTCATCAGAAAAAAACGGGCAAGTCACGTTTCCCTGGACCAGTCGGTGGACGGGGAAGACACCCTGGCTCCTTCCTCCCTGATCCAGTCGGATTCTCCCGATCCTGAGTCAACGATGATCAATCAGCAGAAGGTCAAGCTCATGAGGGAGGTCGTTTCCAAACTGAAACCCCGTTACAGGACCCTGGTGGAACTCCGTTATTTTAAAGAATATTCCTACGAAGAAATTGCCGGTGAGATGGATATCCCCATCGGGACTGTCAAGGCACAGCTCTTCAGGGCACGCGAACTGCTGCTCAATATCCTGAACCGCTCGCAGGAGAAGCTCTGAGCAATGGAGCTGATCCGCAAATATTTCCCCGGTCTGGAAGCCGGCCAGAACCGAAAATACCAGATACTCCTTGAACTGATCCCCCGTCTGAACCGTAAGGTGAATGTGATCTCCAGGAAGGAGATGGAACACCTGGAAGAGCGGCACATCCTGCACTCTCTGTCCATTGCCAGGATATTCCGTTTCCATTCCGGCGCCTCGGTGGTGGATGTGGGAACGGGGGGCGGTTTCCCGGGCATTCCTTTGGCGGTAATGTTCCCGCGGGTTCATTTCCTGCTGGTCGATTCGATCGGGAAAAAGATCCGGGTGATCGAAGAGATCATCCGGGAACTGGATCTGGGCAATGTGCGCGCCATCCGGTCCCGGGCAGAGGAACTTGCAGGCACGTTCGATTTCTCGGTTTCCCGCGCGGTCGCTTCTTTTTCCAGATTATACAGTTGGAGTGAAAAGCTGCTGGTGGCAGGACATCAGAGTAATATGCCCAACGGGATGATCTCCCTGAAGGGAGGAGAACTGGATGCCGAGCTGGGACCATTCCTGGACCGCGTGGAAATATTCCCCATCGACCGGCTTTTCCGGGAACCTTTTTTTTCAGGTAAAAAGATTGTCTATCTAAAAAAATGACTATTTTTGCCCTCTCAAAATAAAACAAGTAATGAAGCGGACATTTCAGCCATCCAGAAGGAAAAGAAAGAACAAACATGGTTTCAGGGAAAGGATGTCTTCAGCCAGTGGTCGCAACATCATCTCGAGCAGGCGGAAAAAGGGACGCAAGAAATTATCGGTTTCAGACGAACCGAGGCACAAAGTCTGACCAGCATCGAATCATATTCATGATCAGGCCGTCTCTCATTGATTTGTGAGGCGGCCTGATTATTTGTAATTTGGCAGGGTTTTTTTCAGCAGAGGCACCATGGCAAAGGGCGTTCATCAAAAAAAAAGAAAGCAAAGGGAACATTCCCCGGACAAAAAACAGCATACCCTGACCTTTCTTCTTGCCGATCCCGGTATCAGCCAGGTATCTCCCGGATATCTTGCTGATTTTTCCGGAAAACTCAGAAATGAGTATTTTTCCCGGTTCCGCATCTGTGTCCTTCATCCGGGGGAAGCCCCACCCCGGGAAACTGCCGGCCCGGCAGAACATATAGCCCGTGATCAGTTGATGAATAGGGAGTTTTACAGCCGGTTCAGTGAAGGCTACGTGGTGATCCCTGAACCCCGGTCCCTGACCCATCCATTCAATCCCAACGAGTTCTTCCGTCTGGATCTCCCGGAAGATCCCCGGCATAAGTGCTATTATGAGATCCTTTTCAAAGGAAAGAAGGAAACGGTCAGAGGGGGACTGATCCTGCCTGCATCTGTGCTCCAATATCTTTTTTCGCTTTCTCTGTGCGATGAGTCCCTGGATACGGAAATCATCAGGACCGTTTTGGGGAAATTGGGATTCCGTAAACAGGAGGCGGTCATTCATCAGGATGCGCCCTTCGGTGAAACCCGGGACCGGTCCCGTTTCATGGAAAAGGTAAAACTTGCTTTCTCATGGAATACCTCTTTGCCGGTCCGCGAAACCCGGATCCCTTCCCTGAGGAACCTGTTTTTTGTGAAGGAGCATCCCCTGTTCAGGCTGGCCTTCTTCATCACCACCCTGGCCATCTTCATCATCCTGCCCATCCTCAGCCTGGACGCAGGATTGTCCGGTGATGATCAGAAGCATTACCAGCATGCCATCAAGGTATACCGGTACTTCACCGAAGACGATCCTGCAGCCCTGGATGACCCCCAGCACAAACTGAACTATTACGGGCAATCGTTTGATTTCTTTTCCTATCTGATCATCCGTCTTTTCAACCTGGAAGATTCCCCCTACGAAGCCCGCCACATGATGGTGGCCATTACCGGGGCGGCCGCCATCCTGGTAACAGGCCTGGTCGTTCGGCTCTTCGGAGGCTACGGGGCCGGGTGGCTGGCCCTGATCCTGATGTTCCTGTCACCCCGCTTTTTGGGACATGCTTACAACAACCCCATGGATATCCCGTTCGCACTGGGTTACATCTTCACCATCTATCACATTATCCTTTTCCTGAAGAAGCTTCCACGCATCAGCACCCGTTCGGCCATCTGGATCGCTGTTGGGATCGGCTGGACCAACGGGATCCGTATCGGGGGACTGATCCTGATCCCCTATCTTTTCATGTTTGCCGGACTGTACCTGCTGGTGAACAAATGGCCCTGGAAGATCTTTTCGGCCGGTTGGTGGAGGTTCTCGTTCAGGGGACTGCTCACCCTGGTGGTCATCTCCCTGGCAGGGTACCTGCTGAGCCTGCTCACCTGGCCCTATGCCCTTCAGGACATCATCAATCATCCCATCCAGGCCTTCAGGGTGATGTCAGACATCCAGGTATCCCTGAGAGTGCTGTACGATGGTGTGGTGCAATGGTCGGACCGGCTCCCCTGGCACTATATTCCCAAAAACATATTGCTCACCGTTCCCGTACTTGTCCTTCTGGGCTGGTTTGCTTCATCCTTTACCTGGTATTTCCACCGGAGGGAACGGCAGGGGTTCTGGTATTTTCTGCTCTGGTTCACCGTGGTCTTTCCCGTGGTGTTCATCATCATCAGAGAATCCAATGTATACGGTGGCTGGAGACACATGATATTCGTCTACCCTCCCATGGTGGCGCTTTCTGCCATGGCCATCTTCACCTTCTTCCAGGCAAGCAGGAAAAGATGGGTCACCTGGGCCCTGGGCATTGTGGTCGCCGGGGGACTGATCCATCCCCTGGTGCATATCATCCGGAACCATCCCAACACCTATATTTATTACAATGAATGGTCGGGAGGGATCAATCATGCCTACGGAACCTATGAAACGGATTACTATATGAACAGCCTGCGGCCGGCCTCAGATTACTTCATCAACCATATCCTCCCTGGCACGGAGGCTTCAGCCGGTGAACCTGTCCGTGTGGTGAGCAATGCCAGCGTCGGATATTACTTCCGGGAATATCCTGAACGGGTGCGGCCATTCTACAGCAGGTATTATGACCGCGGGAAACTTGACTGGGACTATGCGATCCTTTACTGCAATTACATCCATCCCTACCAGCTTAATAATGGCTTATGGCCCCCCAAGAACACCATCCATGAAGTAAAGGTGGATGACGTGGTGGTGGCCGCCATTGTGGAACGGAAAAACAGGGATGACTATCACGGATCCAGACTCCTCCAGGAAGGAATTGAAGAACAGGATCCCGGGAAATTAAGCACGGCCCTTCAGCTGCTGGAAAGTGCAATTGAGTATAATCCCAATAATGAGGCAGCATACCTGGAACTGACCAATGCCTATTCGGTTTTTTACCGTTTCGAGGAAGCCAGGGCCACGGCCGACCGTCTGCTGGAGATCTATCCTAACTATGATAAAGCATTGAATGCCAAGGGATATACCTACCTTCTGGAGTCCGAGATGAAAAGGGATGTTGCCCTGATCGACGAGGCCATCCGGACCATCAACCTGGCCATTAAATCCAATTACAAATTTTCTTCGGGATACTACAACCTGGGATTGTGTTACGGGCTGAAAAATGACAAGGACAATGCCATTTACTATTTCAAACAGGCGATCAACTACAACGGACGATTCTATGCAGCATATGAAAAACTTGCCGAGGTATACGAATATTACGGGGATACGGAAATGGCCAACAGGGTCCGGTCACAATTAAGGAATATCCGCTGACGTTTTAATTGCATTATAAGTGAGAGATACATGAAGATAGCGGTGATCGGAGCCGGTCCGGCGGGCATGACTGCAGCATATGAGCTCTCCAGGCAACTGGGGGACAAAGTGGATGCCCTTGATGTATTCGAGAAAAGTGACCGGGTGGGCGGACTCTCCAGGACCATCGAACTGTGGGATCAGCGGGTGGACCTGGGTCCGCACAGGTTCTTCAGTCACGATGCAAGGATCAATTCCCTCTGGCTGGAGGTGGTGAAGGACCGGTACGAGATCGTGAACCGCCAGACCCGGATCTATTACAAGAGAAAGTTCTTCGATTATCCCATCCGTCCCTTCAATGCGCTGAAAGGACTTGGATTCTTTGAGGCTGCCCGGTGCATGATCAGCTACGCGGGAGAGCGTCTCTCTCCCACCAGGGATACCTCTACCTTCGAAGGCTGGGTCACCAGCAGGTTCGGGAAAAGGCTATACCATATTTTTTTCAAAACCTATTCAGAGAAATTATGGGGGATCCCCTGTACCGAGCTGGACTCGGATTTCGCCGCCCAGCGCATCAAGAAACTGTCCCTGCTGGAAGCCCTCAGGAATGCCTTTTCCCTGGGCGGCAAAAACAGGCATGCCACCCTGGTGGATCAATTTGCCTATCCCACGGGAGGTACGGGATCGGTGTATAAAGCCATGCAGGAAACGGTAGAATCCAGGGGAGGACGGATCCTGGTCAACACCGGGGTGAGGCGGGTGATCACCAAAAACGGGAAGGCACATTCCCTTGAACTGGAAAACGGGGAGACCAGGCAATATGATCATATCATCTCATCGATGCCCATCTCGCTGCTGGTGGAAAGGCTGCCTGAAGTCCCAAATAAGGTTGTGGCACTTTCCAGATCGCTGAAGTTCAGGAATACCATCCTGGTCTATCTGAGGGTGGAGCGGACCGATCTCTTCACGGACCAGTGGCTTTATGTCCACGAGAAGTCCCTGCAGATGGGACGGGTGACCAATTTCAGGAACTGGGTCCCGCACATTTACGGGGATTCCGGATCTTCCATTCTCTGCCTGGAATACTGGTGCTATTTCGAGGACAGGCTCTGGGACCTCACCGATGATGAACTGATCTCCCTGGCAATAGATGAGATCTCTGGCACAGGTCTTGTGGAGCGGGAGGATATCAAGGAAGGGCATGTGGTAAAGCTGCCCCGGTGCTATCCGGTCTATTTCAAAGGATACAGGGAGACCATGAAGCCCGTGGAAACCTATCTTACCTCCGTGGAAAACCTGCATGTGATCGGGCGCTACGGGGCATATAAATATAACAACCAGGATCACAGCATATTAATGGGCATGCTTGCATCGGAGAATATCCTGGAAGGGACCGGCCACAATCTGTGGTCCATCAACACCGATTACGAAGTATACCAGGAAGCCTCCATCATCACGAAAACGGGCCTGGTGATCAAATAAAACACAGAGGTTGATGATACGTCGAACCAAAACAAGATTCCTGAAATGGATTTCCTGAGATTCCTTACCACCAGAAAATTCCTGCGGCACCTGTTGCTGGCTGTACTGATCGGGATCATCCTGCTGCTGGGCATACTGGTCGGGTTGAAGGTCTATACCCACCATGGCCAGGCGATTTCCGTACCCGACATGACAGGGTTGGCGGAGGAAGAAGTGGAAGAAGTCACTTCCTCCCGCGATCTGAGGTATGAGATCGTAGATTCGGTATATTCTTCGGAAATGCCGCGGGGGACCGTGCTCAAGCAGAATCCTGCACCAGGTTCCAAGGTGAAAAAGAACCGCAGGATCTTTCTGACCATGAATGCGGTCCACCCTGAAATGGTCACCATGCCCAGGCTGGTGGGACTCTCCATACGGCAGGCCAGGCTCGCCCTCGAGAATGCCGGACTGGAACTGGGGGAGATCGAATACCGGCCCGATTACGCCATCAATAATGTCCTGCAACAAATGCACCGGGACTCCGTTATTAAGGAAGGTACCGAGATCAGGAAAGGTGCCCGCATCGACCTGGTGCTCGGGATGGGCCTGAGCAATGAGACCACGCGGATCCCTTACCTGGTGGGACTTGATCTGCCGGCGGCAAGGGAGGTCATTGCCGATTACTACCTGAACATCGGGGCCACCACCTATGATGAAACCGTGCTCGATGAAAAGGACAGTGCGATGGCGTTCATCTGGCGACAGTACCCGGAATTCGACGAGTTTCGCAGGCTGAACATGGGAATGGAAGTAGATATATGGCTTACCGTGGACTCAACCCGGCTGCCGGAACCTGATTCTCTCCTTTTTGAGGAGGATGCTGATTTTCTGTATGAGGATCTTTAATCATATCATTCCGGCCAGTATCTGTGTTCTGCTGTTCTCCGCAGGACTGCATGCCCAGGAAATAGTGACCCCACTTTTCGGCAAACCACTCCCGGCCGGTGACCGGGGAGAACCATCCGGAACCCGTCAGCTCCGGGGAACAAAACAGTCCGCCGGATCGGCTTCCCTGGAATTGCCGTTCATAGATGATTTCTCTGGATACACCGGTGCACCTGACAGCAGCCGGTGGTCCGATGCCCATGCGTTTGTCAACAGGAATTACGGGATCGATCCCGTTTCCCTGGGGGTGGCCACGCTGGATGCCATTGACGGGGACGGAAGCATCTACCCGGATGCCGAGATCGATCCGCGCACCTTTGTGGCCGACTACCTTACCAGTCAGCCCCTCCAGCTCGGCTATCCTGCTTCTGACAGCATTTATCTGAGCTTCCTTTACCAGCCGCAAGGGCGGGGGGACAGGCCGGAAACAGGTGATTCCCTGACGGTGGATTTTTATGATCCCGCACTGGAACAGTGGATCAGCGTCTGGGGCATTCCCGGTGACACCCTCCATACATTCAGGCATGCCATGATCCCCATCACCGACGAAAGATACCTGAAAGAAGGCTTCCGGTTCAGGTTCAGGAACAGGGCGAGCCTGCCGAAGAACGATGATTATCCCGATAAAAGGGCCAACGTAGATCACTGGAACGTGGATTATGTCCGGCTCGACCGCAACCGGTTTATCAACGATACCGTGCTTACAGATGTGGCCATTACCGCTCCCCTCACTTCCATCCTGAAGGATCTGACCGCATTGCCGTGGGACCATTTCGACGAGGCATTCAATACGGTCCTCGACAGGGAGATCACGTTGCATTACCGCAACAACGACACCATCTCCAGGAACGTGACGCGGACCCTGGTAGTCCGGGATATGCTTTTCCAGGAAACATATTCCCTCGGAGTACCCACAGCCCAGGATATGCCGCCGATGGAAGATACAACGGTGAATTTTACCAACTACTTTCCTTTCGATCTGGAGCAGGGGGATTCAGGGATCTTCAGGTACAAGGCTTCACTGCGCACCGATGAATCTGACCACAAGACCAACGATACGGTCACCTATGACCAGCTGTTCAAGGATTACTACGCCTACGATGACGGGTCCGCGGAGGCCGGCTATGGCCTGAGGGGACAGGGAACCCGGAACGGGAGCGTGGCCGTGAAGTACAACGCCTTTGCTTCTGACCTGCTGGGGGGTGTGGACATCTGTTTCAACCAGCTGTATGATTCGGTGAACCTGGATTACTACTTCAGGCTGAAGGTCTGGGAAGAAAGAGAAGGCAAACCGGGAGCGGTCATCCGGGAAGATGAACAGGATCACACCCCCGAATATACCGACCGGCTTCACGGCTTCAAAAGGTATTACTTCTCACAGCCCGTACCGGTGAATGGTGTCTTCTATGTGGGCTGGACGCAGTACAATGAATACCTGCTGAATGTGGGACTCGATCTCAATAACCGGCCTGCAACGACGGTGATGTTCTATAACTTCAACGGGACCTGGCAGCCATCCATGGCTCCCGGGGTGATCATGTTCAGGCCATTTTTGTACCGGAAATCCATGGGGAACACCCCGGACCGCGATCCTGCTGGCTCATTGCTCATCTATCCCAATCCCGCTTCCGGCCGGATCCACCTTGAAATTCCGGACGATGTTTCCGGACCGGGGATCCGCCTGGAGATCTTTGATGTTTCGGGACGGTTGATCGACCAGGGAGTGACCCATTCCAGAAGCTGGGATGTTTCCGGGCTTCAGGAAGGGATGTACTATCTGCGTGCCATCATCAGGGGGACCCCTTACACAGCCAGGCTCCTGATCAATCCATAACCATGACCGGGGATCATTCCGACCATAACGAACTGTACGAACACCACCGTTTCACAGTGGATCCCGGACAGCGTTTCCTGAGGATCGACAAATACCTGTTCCATAAGCTGGAGGGGACTTCCAGGAGCCGCATCCAGGCAGCGGCCCATGCGGGGAACATCCTGGTGAACGGGACAGAGGTGAAACCCAGTTACCGGGTCAAACCGGGGGATGTGATCAGCATCATCCTCCCCCATCCACCCGGGAAATGGGAGCTGGTCCCTGAAAACATCCCCCTTGATATTGTTCATGAAGATGAAGATGTGATCGTGGTTAATAAAGAGGCCGGGATGGTGGTCCACCCGGGTGTAGGCAATTATACCGGTACCCTGGTACATGCACTGATGTACCATCTCAGGGACAACCCTCTTTTTAAAAGCGGGGAGGAAAGGCCCGGGATGGTGCACAGGATCGATAAAAACACCTCCGGCCTGCTGGTGATCGCGAAGAACGAACTGGCTCTTAACAAACTCGCCAGCCAGTTCTATAAAAAGACTACCGGCAGGACCTATGTGGCCCTGGTATGGGGTGACCTGGAAAAAGAAGAGGGTACCATCGAAGGCCATATTGGCCGCAATCCGAAGGACCGCAAAAAGATGGCCGTCCTTTCGGGGGGTGAGCAGGGCAAAGCGGCGGTAACCCATTACAGGGTCCTGGAACGCCTGGGATATGTAAACCTGGTGGAATGTACGCTGGAAACCGGCCGGACGCATCAGATCAGGGTCCATTTCCAGCATATCTCCCATCCCCTGTTCAATGATCCGGAATACGGGGGAGACCGGATCCTCAGGGGGACCACCTTCACCCGCTACAGGCAATTCGTTCTGAACTGCTTTCAATTGCTTCCCGGACAGGCCCTGCATGCCAGAACCCTGAAATTTATCCATCCCGCCTCCGGGAGAGAGATGAAATTCGAGGCCGCGATCCCGTTTCAATTCTCCATGGTCCTGGAGAAATGGCGTGCATATATCCGGGGGCGAACCGCTGATTGACCTCTAATAGTCTAATAATTAGATATGTTCGTGGATAAGTGAAAACATTCGTCAAAAATGGGGCCCCGAAGGTGTCCCTGATTCGTATAAAAGATAGTACCTTTAATTAAGAGACGGCAGGTCATTTATTATGAACCCATGAGAATCGCAATATTATCAGGAGGAGATTCTTCAGAGCATGTGATTTCCGTAAAGAGTGCCGCCCAGGTGAAAAACTGGCTGGAAAAGGCCGGTCATACCTGTTATACAGTGGTGATCACAGGTGCCGACTGGAGCATCCGGGAGGGGGACAGGATCTTCCGGGTGGACAAGGACAGGTTCGGGTTCCTGGGGGAAGAGGGTTATGTCATATTTGATTTCGCATGGAACATGATCCACGGCACCCCCGGCGAGGATGGCAAATTGCAGGGATACCTTGACATGATGGGCATTCCATACAATACCTCCAACCATCTTTCCTCTGCCCTGACTTTCAACAAGTACATCTGTAAAACTTACCTTAAACAGCTGCAGATACTCACACCCGAAGCCTGCCTGGTGAAAAGGGACATGGAGACGGATCTTGAAGAAATTGCCGAAAAGGTGGGTATTCCCTGCTTTGTCAAACCCAACAACGGCGGATCCAGTTTCGGGATTGCCAAAGTGATGAAATTTGAAGAACTCCAATCTGCCATTCAGGCCGCTCTGAATGAAGATGATGAAGTGATCATTGAACGGTACATCAAAGGAACGGAAGTGACCTGCGGACTGATGAAGACCGGCGAGGGATTTACGGTATTCCCCATCACCGAGATCGTTTCAAAAAATGAATTCTTCGATTACGAGGCGAAGTACACACGTGGAATGGCGGATGAGATCACACCTGCCCGGATCAATGATGAAATGAGCAGAAAATGCCAGCATCTGGCCTCAACGATCTATGAACTGACGGATTCCTCCGGTCTTATCCGGGTTGATTTCATCATCAAAGGGAACCAGATGTATTTCCTTGAACTGAATTCAATCCCCGGCATGACCGCCGAAAGCATTGTGCCCCAGCAGGTCGAATGCGCGGGGATCCCCATGGAAGCGGTTCTGCAGCGTGTCATTGACCACGCTGTCCTGCAGTCCGGCGGTCAAAACGAAGGTCCAGCTTCACGACCATTTCATCATTGATAAAATTGTCTTTCAGTCCGCCGAATACCGATTTTGACATGTGGTTTACCTCCCATCGTGTCCTGTTCAGTTTGATCTTCCCTGTTTGGGCACGGATCATCTGTTCTTCCATGGTTATCTCAGCTGGAAATGAGATCTCATGGGTATTGCCCCGGATGGTCATATCGCCCGTTACCATATGGGTGGAATTTTCCGGCACATCACCGGCAGAGGCTTCAACCGGCCGAACCCCTGTGATCTCGAAATACGCCCTGGGAAACTCCTCAATGTAGAAGAAATCCTTCGACTTCAGGTGATTAACCAGCCTGTTCCTCATCCCATCGTTCCCGATATCATCGTTTCGAATGGTGGTGAGGTCAATTTCAAAGGTGCCTCCCGTGATCATGTTTCCGTCGGTAAGGGCATCACCCGTCACCACTTCTACCGTGCCGTGGTGCATGCCTCCGGGTTTATATCCTTCCCAGTACAGCGTACTCGCGGAATTCGTAAGATCGTAGGCGGGCCCGGGTTTGTCCTTTTCTTCTTCGTTCATCTCTTCGGCAGTCCCGGCGAAGGTCGTTCCTCCTGCTGCGATAAGGACCAGTATTGGGATTATACTTATTCTTTTCATGACTTTGGTGTTTTATTGTTTAATTTTTTATTTATAACATTAAACAAGTATTGTCATGAATTGTTGCATCAGTTCGCCAATTTTAATATTTTTTACAGATTTGACCGAATGATCATACTCACCCCTGCCGGATGGAACGAAGAAAGCTTCTCACGTTCTGATCCGAGAATCCTTTCTCTTCCAGCATCCTGATAAAAGCGCTTCCGATAATGGCACCGCGGGCATACCTGCAGGCGGTCATGAACGTCTGATGGCTGGAGATCCCGAATCCGATCAATGCCGGCCTGCCGAGTTCCATCTTACTGATGCGACGGAAATACCCGATCTGTGCCGGCCGGATGGAATCTTTTGCCCCGGTGGTGGAGGCATCGGCTACCATATAGATAAAACCGTCGGAAAGCCCAACGATCCTGCTGATCCTGTCGGACGGGGTTTGCGGGGTGATCAGAAGGACATGGTGAATGCAATGTTCCTTAAAAAGGCCTCTGTAGACGGTTTCATATTCGTCCAGCGGAAGATCGGGTATGATGGCCCCGTCAATCCCGGTTTCGCTGCAGGCGGTCAGAAAACGATCCATCCCGAACCGGAGAATGGGGTTCAGGTATCCCATGAGGATGAGGGGGATTTTGACACTTTTCCGGATCCCTGTCAGCTGTTCGAAAAGAAGGCCGAGGGAAATGCCGTTTTTGAGGGCAGTTTGACTGCTCCGCTGAATAACCGGTCCGTCGGCCAGCGGATCTGAAAAAGGGATCCCGATCTCCACCAGGTCCGTCCCGTGATCCTGCAGGGACCGGATCATTTCCGGGGTGTCTTCCAGGCCCGGGAATCCCGCTGTCATATACACCGAAAGGATCTCTCCTTCCTTCTCACTGAATAATTGATCGATTCTGTTCACCTTGTAACCTCCTAAATTCCGAGTTCTTCAATATAGGTTTCCATATCCTTGTCCCCCCTTCCGGAAAGATTCACCACCACCACATCCTCCTGCCTGAAAGGGATCATTTCGAGGGCCGCCAGTGCATGTGCCGTTTCCAGCGCCGGGATGATCCCCTCTTTCCTCGTACAGAAAAGGGCCGCCCTGAGAGCCTGCTCGTCGCTAGCGGCATACACGGAAGCCCTTCCGGTCCCCGCCAGACAGGCCAGAAGCGGCCCGACTCCCGGGTAATCGAGACCCGCCGAAACCGAATAGGGCTCCTCGATCTGACCATCCCCGTTCTGCATGAGCATGGTCCTGCTCCCGTGAATGATCCCCGGACTGCCCACCAGGGAAGTGGCCGAGGTGAAACCGCTGTCAATCCCCTTTCCGGCTGCCTCCACGGAGATCAGCTTCACCTCCTCGCGGTCCAGGTAATGGTAATAGGCACCTGCCGCATTGCTTCCGCCTCCCACACAGGCCAGGATATAATCGGGATAGTCCCGGTCTATCCTTTCCTGTAACTGGTATTTCATCTCCCCGGAGATCACCGACTGAAAACGGGTGACCATGTCGGGATAGGGATGAGGTCCCACCACCGACCCGATGATGTAATGGGTATCGGCCGGATGGTTGATCCAGTCCCTGATCGCTTCATTGGTGGCATCCTTCAGGGTTTTATTTCCGCTGTGAACGGGGATCACCTCAGCACCGAGCATCTTCATCTTCTTGACATTGGGTGCCTGGCGCTCCACATCCAGCTGTCCCATATAGACGATGCATTGCAGCCCGGCCCTTGCACACACCGTTGCAGTGGCCACCCCGTGCTGTCCGGCACCGGTTTCAGCGATGATCCTTTTCTTTCCAAGGTGTCCGGCCATCAGGATCTGTCCCACGGTATTATTGATCTTGTGGGCCCCCGTATGGTTCAAATCTTCCCGTTTCAGAAAAATACGGGTATGGTAATGTTCGGAGAGGCGATGGGCCTCATACAGCGGGGTGGGCCTTCCCGCAAAATCCCTCAGCAGCATCCCGAATTCCTTCCGGAACATTCCGGAGTGGATGATTTTCAGATAATTCTCCTCCAGCTCCCTGATATTGGGATAAAGCATTTCCGGGATATAGGCTCCCCCGTACTCTCCGTAAAAACCTCTCTGGTTGACGTTATACTTCATGCTATTCTGTTTTTCTGATCGCACCGATAAAATCCTCGAGCCATTGTATGTCTTTCACCCCGGGTGAGGTCTCGAACCTGCTGTTTACATCCACCCCGTAAAGCCATTCATGCCCCAGCTTCCTGATCGCCGGGACATCTTCCGGCCCGATGCCTCCGCTCAGGATAAAGGGGAAAGGGATGGAATACCGGTGGAGCAACTCCCAGTCAAAACGGCTGCCGGTCCCTCCGTACCCGTTCTCCCGGTTGTCGAATAACAAATAATTCGCCTGCCCCACATAATCCGAATAGCTCTCCTGCCCCGGGTCCTTTCCAGGATGGAATGTCTTGATGACCGGGATCCCGGACCGGTTCAGCCGCATGCAGTATTCCGGGGATTCCTCTCCGTGGAGCTGTACCAGGTCAAGACGGCATTTCTCAAAGATTCGCTGTACAGAAAGGATCTCCTCGTTCACAAAAACACCCACTTTTCTGACCGGCTCCCGGGGGATCCCGAAAATGGCCGGATCAGGATGCACCCCTACGTAACGTTTTGAAGGCGGATAGAAGATATAGCCCACATAATCGGGACCCAGTCCGCATACCTGTTCAGTATTGCCGGGATCGCGCAATCCGCATACTTTTATTTTCAATGGACGGAACATTGTGCTTTGATTTTTTCGATCAGATCCTTACAGGCCTTACCGGGATCTTTCTGCACCATCAGGGTTTCTCCAACCAAAAATAATTTGAAGCCGCTCTCCCAGAGCATTTGTATGTCCTCCATCCGGCTGATCCCGCTTTCCGAAACCGCCAGGACCCCTTCGGGCATCAGGCGGATCAGTTCCCTGCTCTTCCCCGTATCCACCCTGAATGTATTCAGGTCCCTGTTGTTCACCCCCACCAGGGCAATGGAAGGATGATATTTTTCCAGTTCCCGGGCTTCATGCACTTCAAACAGCACCTGGAGCCCCAGTGTCCCTGCTTCCACGGCCAAATCCGCCACCTGCTGCCGGTCCAGCAGGGATGCGATCAGCAGCACCATATCCGCTCCGTAAGCCCTTGCTTCATGAAGCTGGTACGGATCCACGATAAAATCCTTCCTCAGCAGTGTCAGGTCGGGAAATTCATTCCGCACATCAAGCAGATCCCTGAAAGAACCTCCGAAAAATTTGCGGTCGGTCAGGATGCTCATGGCCGCTGCACCCGCTTCGCGGTATCCCCCTGCCACCTCCACCGGGAGGGCCTCTTCATTCAGGGAGCCTTTCGATGGGGATCTGCGCTTGAATTCTGCAATGATGCCCGGACAATCCTCCACCATTCCGGCATCGATACGGTTGGCGGATCTGCGGTAAGCAGGAAAGGTCTCAAAGCTGGAAAGAGGATTTTTCTTCTTCATTTCCAGGATCTCCGCCCTTTTGTTTTGCACGATCGTTTGCAGGATATTCATCTCATTGGTCCTCCACCAGGTTTTTAAATGCCTTTAAAGCCGATCCCGATCCCAGTGAGTGCTTTGCGCGTTCCAGGCACTTTTCGATCCCCCGGGATTCGTCCATGCAATAGAGCGCATAGGCCGAATTGGCAATCACCACATCATTCTGGGCGGCAGTCCCCTCCCCCTGCAGGATCCTCATAAAAGTGGAGGCCGCATCCTCAACAGTGCTTCCCCCGGATATATCCTCCCCTTTCACCCGCAGCAATCCCAGATCGGCAGGTGATAGTGAACGCTCGGTCTGAAGGGTCAGTGCCCTGAATTCTCCTGTCAGGGAGATCTCGTCATAGCCGTCCAGCGAATGGATGATGCAGTACTGTTTCCCGGAGTCCTGGTAAATATAATTGTAGAGCCTGGCCACGTCAAGGCTGTACACCCCCACCAGCTGGTTCTGAGGGAAACCCGGATTGACCATGGGCCCGAGCATGTTGAAGAAGGTCTTGATGCGGAGGCTCCGGCGGACCGGGGCCACATTTTTCATGGCGGGATTGAAAAGAGGGGCATGCAGGAAACAGATATTGTACCGGTCGATCTCATGCCTGAGTTTGTCCCTGTCGCTGGAAAACTTGTACCCGTAGTGCTCCAGAAGGTTGGAGGATCCGCAGGCCGACGACACCCCGTAATTCCCGTGCTTGGCCACCTTCTCGCCGGCACCTGCCACCACGAATGCAGTCAGGGTGCTGATATTAAAGGTGTTCTTCCCATCCCCCCCGGTCCCGCACACGTCGATGGTGTTGAATTCAGAAAGATCGACGGGCAAACACAGTTCGAGCAGGGCATCCCTGAAACCCGACAGCTCTTCCACGGTAATGCTGCGCATCAGGTAGACGGAAATAAAAGCGGCAATCTCCGCCTCATTGTATTTCCCGCCGGCAATATTCCTGAGGACCAGCTTGGCATCGTCCTTGTTCAGGGCTTTGTAATCGAACAGATAAAGCAGGATGTCTTTCATGGTATCTGTACTTTATTATGATCGTCAAATGGTCTTTTTTACCCCCCTAACTTTTCTAACTCCTCTAACTTCCTAACTACTAACATTTTACATTTAACCAATTCAAAACCATCAGGCCTCCGTATTCGGTGAGGATCGATTCGGGATGGAACTGGACCCCCCTTACATCATGTTCCCGGTGCCTGACCGCCATGATATGTCCCTCGCTGCTCTCGGCGGTGATTTCCAGTTCCCCCGGAAGGGTCTCCATTTCCAATACCCATGAGTGATATCTTCCGGCTTCAAATATTTCGGGAACACCCGAGAACAGTTTCTCGTCGGAAACCGTCTGCCTGATCTCCCCCGCCACCCCGTGGTATACTCTGTCCAGGTTTTTAATCGATCCGCCGTAAGCCTCTCCGATGGCCTGGTGCCCCAGACAGACCCCAAGAATGCTGCGGGAGGGACCGTATCTTCTGATCAGATCGATGGTGATCCCGGCCTCCACGGGGATACCCGGACCCGGACTGATCAGGATCTTATCATAGGCAGCAACCTCATCCAGTGAAATCTGATCATTCCGCCTCACATCGACCGGTCCTTTCAAGACCCGTTCGATATACTGCACCAGGTTGTAGGTGAAGGAGTCGTAATTATCCAGTACCAGGATCTTCATGTGGTTTTTCTTTCTTGGTATTCATAGATCTTCCGGGCCATCTCAATGGCCGACTTCAGGGCGGCCAGTTTATTGTTCACCTCCTGAAGTTCGCCTTCTTCTGTTGATTCGGATACGATGCCCGCTCCGGCCCGGTAGTAAAGTACATGATCCCGGGACAAAAAGGAGCGGATCATGATGGCGTGGTTGATATCCCCGTTGAAGCGGATAAATCCCAGGGTCCCTCCGTAGTATCCCCTCCGCTTCCCCTCGTATTTGTCGATCAGCTCCATGGCCCTGTATTTGGGAGCCCCGGAAAGCGTTCCCGCAGGAAAGGATTCTGCCATGATCCGGATCGTGTTCGCATCAGGGGGAAGCTCACCCGAGACCCTGGACACCATATGGATCACATGTGAGTAGAACTGGATCTCACGGTAATCCTCCACGGTTACTTTCCCCGTGGTGCGGCTCAGATCATTCCGGGCCAGGTCCACCAGCATGATGTGTTCCGCATTCTCTTTTTCATCACGGGCCAGCCGGCGGGCCAGCTCCTGGTCTTCCATGTCATTTCCCGTGCGTCTGAAGGTCCCCGCAATGGGACTGATATAGGCCTTGCCTCCCTTCACCTCGATCTGGGCCTCCGGTGAGGACCCGAAAAGCCTGTAGCTTCCATAATCAAAATAAAAAAGGTAGGGAGAAGGATTGATGGAACGAAGGGCCCGGTAAACATTGAATTCATCTCCGGTAAATGACTGGTAATACTGCCTGGAAAGCACGATCTGGAAAACATCTCCCCTATAGCAGTGCTCTTTTCCCCTTGTTACCATGCGGCGAAAATCCTCATCGGTCAGATTGGAACCTTCCCTGCCGGAGATGTCAAATCCGTAGGTGGCGATATTTCGGTTATGCAGCAGGGTGGCCACCCTGTTGATGTCGCCGGGACCCCCATTTACAATATTTTCAAAGAGGATCAACTCGTTTGTCAGGTGATTGATAGCAAGGATGAACCTGTAAAAATTGTAGCGGATCTCGGGGATCTCTTCCTTTTCGGATACCGCCGATGTGAATGAGATCTCCTCAAAATACTGTACTGCATCGTATGCGCAGTAACCGAAAAGACCGTCGATGACCATTTCCTCTTCCCCGTCCATAAATTCGAATGAAGATATGAACCGGTCAAGGTGATCCACCACGCGCTCTCCGGAGCCTGCCTTGATCTCCACAGGTTCCCTGCCGGGCCATACCATACGGATGACTCCCCTGTCCACCATGAACTCGGCCAGAGGGTCCATGCAGATAAAAGAAAACGAATTCTCCTTGCTGTGATAATCGGAGCTCTCCAGAAGAAGGGAATCAGGATAGATATCCCGTATTTTCAGGTATATGCTTACCGGGGTAATGATATCGGCCAGGATTCGCCTTGATTCGGTCTTCACGGAAATTTTTTCCATTTTGATTGTTTTCAATGTGATCAAATACACCCAAAAAAAAAGCCCCCGCCGGAGCGGGAGCCTTTCATATCTTTTTATGATACACACAAACTGAGGCCCGTCTATGCTCCGTTCTTCCGGAAACAGAACTGCCACCACCAGCTTGTGTAGATTGTCTTCATGTTGAAATTTTATTGCATGTCAAATTAAAGGAAAGATTTTTAATCCTCCAAATTTGTTACATTCGTTGTGCCGGGAAAATTTCAATCATGGGCAACAAATATCTCAGGAATTTCACCATTTTTTTTGCCGTCTGGGTTGCAGTGATGATCATTTACTCCGTCGCCGGACGGGTGACAGACCCTGGTTACCTGTGGAAGTTCTTTTTGCTGCCCGCCCTTTTCCTTTCACTGGTCGCCTTGGTGGCCACCGCCCTCGAGGACCTGTTCAGGGTCAGAAAGGGTATTAACTGGATCTTTCTGCTGGTGGCCGTGGGAATAGACCAGGGTATCAAAGCCTATCTCTTTTCCCTGGACTGGGAATCCATTTCCATTCCACTGATCAAACCGGTTTTTTATATCGAACCCACCCAGAATACCCTGGGCTCCTACCTGTGGGTTCTGCTCGGACTGAAAAAGGGATCCCACCTTCTGAACATCATTCTGTTCAGCATCATCGGGGTCCTGTTTGTCGAAGTGTGGCGTTTCTATGTGCGCAGAAAAAGGAACAGTTTCTGGATCAACGGTTTCATCCACCTGTTTCTGGCCGGACTGGCGGCCAATTTGATCGATAATGCCTTCTGGGGAGGATCTCTCGACTATGTTACCATCATGCCATTTTACACTTTTGATCTGAAAGACCTGTACATTACCCTCTGCGAACTTTTCCTGCTCACCGAACTCATTGACAACCGGTTGCTCAAACGGTTCCTGAAAATGCCCAAAGAGGACAGCAAGCGATTGAACAGGGATTTCATCCGTTTTGTGAAACGCGATTTCGGGATTGATAAAAAGGACTCCGGGCCAGAGAATGGCACCAATGACCATCCCACATCCTGAGACCTTCCCTAAGACGCCGAATCTGTTCCCTGGTCCGGCACAGCGGGCTTTACAGGATAATCCCGGAAGATCTTTCCGGCCACTTCCGGCAGTCTTTCGGCTCTCTCCCCGGGATCATAGACCAGTTCTCCCACAGCTGTGCTGTGCCAGACATGGTCCCGGGTCCGGTTGTCATACATGTCCACCGCAATGGCCCGCTGCATGTAGTTATACCTTCCCGGATAACCGTAATAATGATTTCTTGCCTCGCGGTGATACACCGTGATCTGCACCGATACATCGGCTCCCTTTTCCACGAAATCCAGCCCTCTCTTTTCCAGTTCCCGGGCGAAAGCAACCCTGATCCGCTCACGCTCCATCTGGGTGATGGTCTTTTTGTTGCCTTCCGTGAAATCCAGGAAGTTATAGGTGCTGTACTGTTCAAAATTAGCTGATTCTGCAATATCTGTGTAGATCCTTACCGGGGCACTGCATCCTGCAAGGATGAACAGTGACGCAAACAGGAATGGAATGATATGCCGCTTCATGATCTGACCTCCTCACTTGCTTTGTTCGACCTTTAGTCAAGCACAAAATCTGTGCCAGTTGTTTCTTAAAATTCTTTTGTATGACATAGGGTAACCGGGCAGAAGTGCATCTTACAGGTAAAGATCTTATCACCGAAAACCAAACAAACATGAAGCGTATACTTTTTAAAAAGGCGATCTGGATCATCGGAGCCATGTTGTTCTCATGGTTCACGGTCCATGCAGTCCCTGAAGGAGAAGAGGGTGCATCTGATACTATCGATTATGTGTCCTATTACGGGAAAGTTATCGATGCCGATGAGGGGAAAAACCTTCCTTTTGCCACGATCGAGGCACTGGGCAGCCACGTTGCCACTGTGACCAATATTGACGGAGAGTTCATTATCAAGCTGAGAAAGGATTCGGATGTATCGGATCTGAAGATTTCGTACATCGGATACCGTAACAGGAATGTCCCCCTGGATGAGCTGAAAAGGAACGGGTCGACCACCATTTCTCTGGAACCCTCGGCCATCCAGCTGAGAGAGATCACCGTCCGGCCGGAGAATGCGCTGGAACTGATCATGGATGCCCTGAGATCCATCAGGGACAACTATAGTACGGACCCCATGATGATGCGTGGTTTCTACCGGGAAACCATTCAGAGAGGCCGTCGGTATGTTTCCATATCCGAGGCAGTGGTCGATATCTTCAAGGGAGCTTACACGAATGATTTCCAGATCGACCAGGTAAAACTTTTCAAGGGACGGAAAAGCGCGGATGTGGAAAAGATGGATACGGTCCTGTTCAAACTCCAGGGCGGTCCCAACACCACCATCCTTCTCGATGTGGTAAAAAACCCTTATATCCTCCTTTCCAGGGAATACATGCAGATCTATGATTTCTACCTGAGTGATGTGGTCTCCATCAACGACCAGCTGCATTATGTGGTCTCTTTCGACCAGAAAACCTATGTGGACGATCCCTATTACAACGGTAAGTTCTATATTGATATGGATCAGCTGGCGATCACCGAGGCAGAGTTCGAGCTCAACCTGGACAACGTTGAGGAAGCGGCCAGGTTGTTCATCCGGAGAAAACCTCTGGGCATGACCATCATACCCGAGAAGGCCGTTTACAGGGCCAAGTACACCATTGAGGACGACCAGTGGTATTTCAGCTACGCCCGGGCCGAGGTGAAATTCGATGTGGACTGGAAAAGAAGACTTTTCAATACAACCTATACCACCATGTCGGAGCTGGCAATCACCGACCGCAGCTACCAGGGCATTGAGAAATTCGCGGGCAGGGAGCGTTTCAAGAGCAGTGATGTGATGAATGAGAAGGTGTATATTTTCTTCGACCAGGATTTCTGGGAAGGGTATAATCTGATCGAACCCGATCAGTCCATTGAGACCGCCATTCGAAGGCTGAACCGGAAATTCCTGAGAAGGAACAGCTGATCCGTTCAGCAGCAGCCCAACTATCTTAAAGCGCTGTCTGAAAGAATTGTGTAACTTTGTGTTTCCTGTACAAGCCGCACAAAGACAGCGCTTTTAATATATTACATGGTCCTGAAAGAGAAACAGCAGCTTAAACGGATCCGGAAAGGAGACATTGGCTCCTTTGAGGAGCTCTTCCACCGGTTCTACCCCGGAATGTTCGGTTATGCTGAAAGCCTGGTGAGAAAAGAGGGGGTGGCTGAAGAAATCGTTCAGGATGTGTTCTATAATATATGGAAGAACAGGGAATCCCTGTGGATCACCACCAGCTGGCAAAGCTACCTGTACCGTTCGGTGTACAACAATGCCATGATGCATTTGAGAAAATACCGGCGGGAATCATTGCTGGATGAAACTTTTTCGCTGGAGCAGCAGACGGGAGCACCTGACCCCCTTGAAGAGCTACAATATCAGGAGGTTACAGAGCTGGTGACCCGGACCCTCGAAAGGTTACCCTCCCGCACCCGGGAGATCTTCCTGTTGAACCGGCAGGAAGGAATGAAATACAGGGAGATCGCCGAGGATTTGTCCATCTCGGTGAAAACGGTGGAAGCCAATATGGGAAGAGCCCTGAAAGCATTGAGAAACAGCCTGGAGAAGTACAGGCATTAGCAGAATGTCATGAGAAAACAAGCAAATAAATGGAACGATCTTGCCCGGTACCTGGCCGGTGAAATGGACATGAAGGAGGAGCTGGACTACAGAAGCAGAATGGAAGGAAACCAGGAGGATCTCACAGAACTGAAAACAATGGAACAGACCTGGAAGCAAACTCACCCTGGCTCACCGGGCCCGGAAAGAAATACCGGTGAAGCATGGCAGCGGCTCCACAGAAGACTTGCCGAAGACGGGTTGCTGGATCAGCCACCCACTGCAATCCGTGATAAAAGACCCGGGCTTATGTTCAGATTGGCCGCTGTGATCCTGCTGGCACTAGCCATCGGTGGACCCTTTCTGTATTTTGGCCTTGTCAGAAATCCAGCTGAGATCCCGCTGAAAGATCATTTTGCGGAACGGGGAACAAGAACGGTGGATCTTCCCGATGGCAGCCGTGTATACCTGAATGAAGGGGCGGAGATCAGCCATCCCTCAGATTTTGAGCAGAACCGGTCGGTCATGCTCAGGGGGGAAGCATTCTTTGAAGTAATGTCCGATCCTGTGAATCCCTTCACTGTTCACTCCGGGAAAGTGACTGTTTCCGTGCTGGGAACCTCATTCAATGTGAAGGATTCAGAGCAAACTGCCGGAGTGGAAATCTATGTGGAAAGCGGAAAGGTCCGGATGTCCGTAGAAAATTCCGGGGAGTTCATCACCCTTCAATCCGGTGAGATGGGGTTATCGGAAGCCCGCAATCTGATCCGGACCCTTCCCGATGATCCCAACTATCTCTCCTGGAGAACAAAAGAATTCATCTTTGTCGAAGCCGCGCTTCCGGGGGTCATCAGGAAACTGGAACAATGCTATCATGTAAAGATCCGGGCAGAAGGTGTCGATCTGGACAGCCTGCGGCTCACCTCCACCTACAGGGAACAATCCATTGATGCCATCCTGGAAACCATTGCCACGGCCTTTGGTATGGAGGTACATAAAGAAAAGGACACCTATTTTCTGTCCACCCGATAATTTTCCGTCATGGTACATCGAAAAAGGAGACATTTGACCGGCCTGGTAAGCCTGGCACCCCTCTTTTTTCTTTTTTACTCCCCGTTATGTTCGCAGGCAACCTCACAGGACACCCTGCCCGACACCAGAATCTCCATCGATGTAAGGAACAGGACCATTGATCAGATCCTGGATGAGATCACCCTCCAGACAGGTTACTATTTCACCTATAATGCATCGCTGATCGAGGGAAAAAAACGGCTGGAATTTCACATCAGTCAACTGCCCCTGGAGGAGGCCCTGGACTCGCTTTTCCATGAGCAACAGTTCGCTTACCGGCTCATCGACCGGAACATTGTCATATTCAGGAAGAATATCTCCCTGCCGGCTCCCCTGGACGAACAGACCGACCGGTACCTCCTGAGCGGGAGGGTAGTGGACGGGAGATCGGGAAAACCCCTGGCCTATACAACCATTGCCCTGTACGGGACACCCCTGGGAACCATTTCCAATCAGCAAGGTGAATTCTCCTTCAAACTTCCGACCGACCTCCCCGATCCGCTGCTGGTATTCTCTTTCATGGGTTATAAAAGGAAGCTGGTTCCGGTCACTTACCCCCTGGAAGGGGAACTGGAGATCGAACTGGAGAAGGAGACCATCCCCCTGCAGGAGGTGGTCATACGGTATACGGACCCTGTGATCCTGCTGAAAGAAGCCATCAGGAAGATCCCCGGGAATTACCTGGATGACCATGCCTCCATGACCGCTTTCTACCGGGAATCGGTAAAACGGAACGATGACTTTATGATCTATTCGGAAGCCGTACTGGATGTGGCCAAGGGACCTTACAAACCATTATCCCATGGCGACCAGGTGCGGATCAGGAAGGGAAGGAAAGTCACCGATGTCAGCGAGGAGGATACGGTCATGGTCAAGCTCCGGTCTGGGATTTACACATCGCTGACCCTGGATGTGGTCAAGAACCGTCCCGATTTCCTTACAGCAGGTTTTGAGCAACTGTATGACCTGGAATTTACAGATATCATGACCTATGGGGACAGGCTGGTATATGTGATCAGCTTCCGGCAGAAAAGCTATATTACCGACCTGATTTTTCAGGGACAGCTCTACCTGGACCAGGAAACACTGACCATTGTTGCAGCCGATTTTGAATTCAATCCGGATCTGATCCATAAGGAGCCCGGACTGTTCCTGGTAAGCAAGTCTCCGAAAATCAGGATCCGTCCGGTCTTTGCCCGTTACCACGTGGATTACCGGGCCGTTGACGGAAGGTACCACATCAGCCAGGTCCGTGCGGAAGTGGAAATGAAGGTCAGAAAACGCAGACAGTGGATCGGGGCCCGGTACAGGATCTCCATTGAAATGGCCATCACTGATGTGCAGCCGGGCCGGCGTTTAAGGATCAGTCTGTCCGACAGGGTGAGGGCCGATATCGTCATGGCCGATCAGCCATTCGAGTTCGACCCTTCATTCTGGGGCATCCATAACACCATCCAGCCCGAAGTATCCTTAAAAGAGTCCATCCGGCGGATTGAAGAAAGTCTTCTCGAGATCCGGAGATAGGGTGTTACCCTGGACTTAGCCTGAACTACCCCGAACTACCCCGAATTACCCCGAATTACTCCGAAATACCCCCGAATTACTCCGAATTACTCCGAAATACCCCCGAATTACCCCGAATTACCCCGAATTACCCCTGAAATACCCCGAATTACCTACGAATTACCCTCGAATTACCCTCGAATTACCCTCGAATTACCCTCGAAATACCCTCGAAATAGCCTCGAAATTTTTTGCGGAAACATAAATTATCAGTCTATTATACTAATTCGGTTAATAATATCTAAAAAATATCTGTCAACATAT
>JBNJEV010000012.1:0-77881 GCA_051746185.1 Bacteroidota bacterium | reverse complement strand
TCCACTAACTCCACTAACTCCACTAACTCCACTAACTCCACTAACTCCACTAACTCCACTAACTCCACTAACTCCACTAACTCCACTAACTCCACTAACATCTAACCTAACACCTAACCAAATCTCAACCCCATGCCAAAACAACCGAGAAGCTTCCGCATCATACAAACCGGATCCATGATGATAGCTGCCCTGTGGCTGACATGCACCCTTTATGCACAGGAACCGGCCGATGCAGATACCTTATGGAAATATAACGGGACCACTTCGCTGAACTTCTCTCAACTCTCACTCACCAACTGGGCTGCAGGGGGTGAGAACAGTATTTCAGGAAATGGTCTTGTGCAGCTGTCCGGCGACTATGATAACGGTCAGACCAGGTGGGATAACGACCTGGTGCTCGGATACGGATTGATCAGACAGGGTGATGATCCCGTCCGAAAAAGCGACGACCGCCTGGATCTCAGTTCCAAATTCGGTTACAGAGCATCTGAAAAATGGCTCTATAGCGGACTGCTCGGTTTCAGGACCCAGTTCGCGGAAGGGTATGACAATCCGGGGGAAGAAGACCGCAACAAAATATCCAACTGGATGTCGCCCGGATACCTGAACCTTTCGCTGGGTATGGATTTCCAGCCCGATGAGCACACCGCCATCCTGATCGCTCCGCTGGCAGGTAAAATGACCTTTGTTCTGGATGAGGATCTATCGGAAACAGGATCTTTCGGACTCGATCCCGGCGAAAAGGCCAGGGCAGAATTCGGGGCATACCTCAAATTCTCCTATGAGAATGAGATCCTGAAAAATGTGTTGCTCAGTACCAAGGTGGATCTTTTCAGCAATTACCTGGAAAGGCCGCAGGACATCGATGTCAACTGGGACCTGTTGATCACTTTTATGGTAAACGAGTATATCTCGGCAAAACTGATGACCCAGCTGATCTATGACCGGGACATCCTGTTCGGCTCCGATACGGACGGAGACGGTGTGGATGACACTTTTGAACCCCGGGTGCAGTTCAAGGAGCTTTTCGGACTGGGACTCACCTACAGTTTCTGAAATGGTTCACTCGCATACAGCAGGTCCGTAATTTTTTCATCTAAATTATTCATCTTATAACTGTCTCTTATAAAGCATTATACAGGCTGCATTCCAGACAAGAAGCGCCCGAAGGTATCAACAAAATTTGTCCGGAACTGTTGTATAGCATATATTTGAACCATCAGAAATCCGCAATGCGGGTATCCAACTGATCAAATTATGAGAACATTGACCATTCAGCACTGGGACAAAGCGTTTGATCCTGTTTCTTTCAGGAACTTCATCATGCCCATGATGCCTATGTCCATGCATACGCCGGAACTTCGGTAAGCGTGCTGAAAGGTTATTAAATTCCACAGTATAGAAGTTCCGAATCACCGCATCAGCCTTCACTGAGCATTTATCATTGATCCATTTTTCAAACCGGCGGAAATTCCAGGTTCTCGTCGAATTCCAGAATATTGAACGGTCCTGGGTTTCGCCACATTTTTACAAACATCATGGGCACAAACATCAGAAATTTTGAGACTTTGCAGATACACGCGGGACAGGTTCCCGATCCGGCAACCCATTCGAGGGCCGTTCCCATTTATCAGACGACATCCTACACATTCGACGATTCACAGCACGGGGCAGACCTTTTTGCGCTGAGGGAATTCGGGAATATCTACACCAGGATCATGAACCCCACCAATGATGTCCTCGAAAAACGGATCGCAGCCCTGGAGGGCGGTGCCGGTGCGCTTGCAGTGGCATCCGGGCACGCGGCCCAGTTCGTGGTGTTCAATACGATCCTTACCCCCGGTGACAACATCGTCTCCAGTCCATACCTGTACGGCGGCACCCACAACCAGTTCAAGGTCACCTTCAAAAACCATGGCTGGGAGGCCAGATTCGCCGGTTCGCTTGATGCCGGGGAATTTGAAAGGCTGATTGACGGGAGGACCCGGGCCATTTATCTGGAAACCATCGGAAATCCGGGTTTTCACATTCCCGATTTTGATCAGTTCGCAAGCCTCGCCGACCGGCACGGTATTCCCCTGGTGGTGGACAATACCTTCGGAGCAGCAGGTTACCTGTTCCGTCCCATTGATCACGGGGCCCATATCGTGGTGGAATCAGCCACCAAGTGGATCGGCGGACATGGTACTTCCATCGGCGGGTTGATCGTAGACGGCGGAAATTTCAACTGGGCGAACGGAAAATTCCCGCAGTTCACCGAACCATCCGAAGGATATCACGGACTGAGGTTCTGGGAAACCTTCGGGGAAGGAAGCCCTACCGGCAACATTGCTTTTATCCTCAAAGCCCGCGTGGAAGGTCTCCGCGACCTGGGCCCAAGTCAGAGCCCCTTCAATTCCTTCCTTTTCCTGCAGGGACTGGAAACCCTTTCGCTGAGAATGGAGCGTCATGTGGAGAACACACTGGCCCTGGCCCGCTGGCTGGAAAAGCATCCGAAAGTCGAACAGGTGTGGTACCCCGGACTGGAAAGCAGTCCCCATTATGAAAATGCCAAAAAATACCTTCCCCGGGGAGCCGGCGGGGTACTCTCCTTTACGGTCAGGGGTGACAGGGAACAGGCCACAAAGCTGGTGGACACCCTGGAACTGGTCAGTCACCTGGCCAATGTGGGGGATGTGAGAACGCTCATTATCCAGCCATCTGCCACCACCCACCAGCAGCTTTCAGAGGAGGAGCAGATCGCCGCAGGGGTCACCCCCACTCTGCTCAGGGTTTCATTGGGCCTGGAGCATATCGATGACATCATCGCCGATTTCCGGCGGGCATTTGATCAGATGGACAAAAGCGCCGGTCAGCACAAGGACCAACAGGCCGCATCGGACAAGCAGGCTGAAAATATCCGCTCATACAGCTGAAACCTGAAGTGATCATGATACAAAGGATAGAAATTCTCAAATCAACCGTCATATGAAGCCAGCGATTTATCAATATAGAAAACCCTTTCACCTTGTACTGGGGGGAAGTCTCCCCTCGCTGACGATTGCCTACCATACCTATGGCAGCCTGAATGAGCAGGCCGATAATGTGATCTGGGTATGTCATGCCTTGACGGCAAATTCGGAAGTGGAACAGTGGTGGCCCGGAATGGTGGGCGAGGGAAAATTGATGGACCCGGACAGATATTTTATCGTCTGTGCCAATGTTATCGGCTCCTGTTACGGAACCACCGGTCCCCCATCCACCGATCCGGAAACGGGACTGCCCTGGTACCGTTCTTTCCCGGAGATCACCGTCCGTGATCAGGTCAATGCCCACGAGCTGCTCAGGAAGCACCTCGGTATACAAAAGATCCATACGATCCTCGGAGGATCCCTGGGGGGATTCCAGGCACTGGAGTACAGCATCATGTATCCCGGGGTGATCGAAAACCTGGTCTTTATCGGCTCCTCGGTGAAGATCTCCCCCTGGGCCACAGCCTTTAACCAGTCACAGCGCCTGGCACTGGAGGCAGATCTTACATTTGCAGAGGACCGGCCCTACGGGGGCATGAGGGGACTGAAAGCTGCCCGGTCCATCGCCCTGCTGAGTTACCGTAATGAACAGACTTACCAGAGGACCCAGCAGGAAAGGGATGAATCGAAGACCCGGGACCTCAGGGCCTCTTCCTACCAGGACTACCAGGGAGACAAGCTCGTGAAAAGGTTCGATGCTTACAGTTACCATACCCTGTCACGGATCATGGATACACATAATGTGATCAGGGGCCGCGGATCCCTGGGAGATGCCATCGGCCGGATCAGAGCCAGGGTGCTTTCCATCGGGATCTCTTCGGATGTTCTTTTCCCGGTCCATGAACAAAAGCTGCTGGCCCATGTTTCACAAGGTGAATACAGGGAGATGGATTCCGCTTACGGGCATGATGGTTTTCTGATCGAAACGGATCGACTCACAGGGATCATCAATGATTTCTGGAACCGGAACGGTACTTTGGGGATCCCCGGGGAAGCATCTATCGGAGGATCCAGAATCATACAGGATGCAGAAAGGGTCAACGGAAAAGAAAGAACCGTCGGAGCAAAGAGGTCGGCCTGAGCGGAAAGAACTAAAAAATTGTGTAGCTTTCGTACGCTAAACTTGCGATGAACACAGGCAAAAAAGAGATCTCCGCCCTGCTCAGGGAGCGCGTCCTGGTCCTGGATGGTGCCATGGGTACCATGATCCAGCAATATGAGCTTACAGAAGAGGATTTCCGCGGGGAAAGGTTCAGGGACCATCCCTCTGATCTGAAAGGGAACAATGACCTGCTGTCCCTTACCCGGCCCGATGTGATCAGGGAGATCCATGAAGCCTACCTGGAAGCCGGGGCCGACATTATTGAGACCAACACCTTCAATGCCACTTCCATATCACAGTCCGATTACGGGACCGGATCGCTGGTCTACGAACTGAATTTTGAATCGGCCAGGATCGCCAGGGAGTCCGCGGATAAATACACCCGGCTCAACGAGGAAAAACCCAGGTTTGTGGCAGGATCCCTGGGCCCCACCAACAAAACCACATCTCTTTCACCCAAGGTGAACGATCCGGGTTTCCGGGCGGTGACCTTCGATAAGATGAAACAGGCCTACAAAGAGCAGGCCGGGGGACTCCTGGACGGGGGTGCGGACCTGTTGCTGGTGGAAACCGTTTTTGATACCCTGAACGCGAAATCAGCGCTCGCAGGGATCGAGGAGCTCCTTTCCGAGAAGGGCAGGAAGATTCCGGTCATGGTCTCGGGAACCATCACCGATGCCAGCGGCCGGACCCTGTCGGGACAGACCCTTGAAGCCTTCATGTATTCCCTTGATCACGTGGACCTGCTCTCCATCGGGCTGAATTGTTCCCTGGGAGCAAAGGAGATGCGCCCCTACCTGGAAGAAATGGCAGGAAAATCCAACCGTTTTGTCTCCGTCCATCCCAATGCCGGTCTGCCCAACCAGTTCGGTGAATATGACGAGACGCCCGAGCAGATGTCCGTTCAGATCGGGGATTTTCTGGATTCCGGATTTGCCAATATCGTGGGCGGCTGCTGCGGGACCACCCCGGAGCATATCAGGAAATTTGCCGCGCTGGCTGAAAAAGCCAGGGTCAGGGAACCGGCACCTTACCGCCGGGGACTGAAGCTCAGCGGGCTTGAACCCCTTACCGCATATGAAGGATCCAACTTTATCAACATCGGGGAACGGTGCAATGTGGCCGGAAGCCGGAAATTTGCCAGGCTGATCCGCGAGAATAAATATGATGAAGCCCTGGAAATTGCCAGACGGCAGGTGGAAGACGGGGCCCAGGTTTTGGACATCAACATGGACGATGCAATGCTCGATGCAGAACATGAGATGGTCACTTTCCTGAGCCTGCTGGTGGCCGAACCTGAAATTGCCAGGGTCCCCCTGATGATCGATTCCTCGAAATTCCAGGTGATCGAAGCGGGACTGAAATGTATCCAGGGCAAAGCCATTGTCAACTCCATCAGTCTGAAGGAAGGGGAACAGAACTTTCTGGAACAGGCCGCTGCAATCAGGAGTTACGGGGCGGCTGTGATCGTGATGGCATTCGATGAGCAGGGACAGGCCGACTCCTACGACCGTCGTATTGAGATCTGTGAACGTGCCTACCGGTTGCTTACCGGTAAGCTGAAATTCCCTCCGGAGGAGATCATCTTTGATCCCAACGTGCTGACCATCGGCACGGGTATGGAGGAACACAACAATTACGCGGTAGATTTCATCAACGCTACCCGCTGGATCAAGGAGCATCTCCCGCATGCCAGGGTCAGCGGCGGGATCAGCAATCTTTCTTTTTCTTTCCGTGGGAACAACGTGGTACGGGAAGCCATCCATTCGGTTTTCCTCTACCATGCCATCAAGGCGGGACTGGATATGGGGATTGTCAATCCCGGACTGCTGCAGGTCTATGATGAGATCCCGGCCGAACTGCTCGGTTATACCGAGGATCTTGTTCTGAACCGCAGGCCTGATGCCACGGATAGGCTGCTGGAATATTCCTCCAGGATCGAACGGGTGGACAAAAAAGAAAAATCCAGGGAACTCTGGAGGGAACAGCCTGTGGAGGAACGCATGAAACATGCACTGATCAAAGGCATCTCGGAATATATTGAAAAAGATACCCTGGAGGCACATCAGAAATACGGATTGGGACTGAAGGTGATCGAGGGACCCCTTATGGCCGGAATGAACGTGGTGGGGGATCTCTTCGGCGACGGAAAAATGTTCCTTCCCCAGGTAGTCAAAAGCGCCAGGGTGATGAAGCGTGCCGTTGCCGTCCTGTTGCCTTTTATCGAAGCAGAAAAAGCGGAAGATTCAAAGGGCGAAAGCCGGTCAGCCGGAAAAATATTGCTGGCCACAGTGAAAGGGGATGTGCATGATATCGGGAAAAATATCGTGGGGGTTGTGCTGGGATGCAACAACTACCAGGTGATCGACCTGGGCGTGATGGTCCCCACTGAAAAGATCCTGGAGGAAGCGGAGAAAAATCAGGTGGACATTGTGGGCCTTTCGGGTCTGATCACCCCTTCCCTGGAGGAGATGATCCATGTAGCCTCTGAAATGGAACGGATAAACATGCAGAAACCGCTTCTGATCGGAGGGGCCACCACCTCGAAGATCCATACGGCGGTGAAAATAGAACCCGCCTACAGTCAGCCGGTCATTCATGTAAAAGATGCATCCAAAAGTGTTGGTGTGGTCAGCAACCTGCTTTCGCCGGAGTTCAGGGAGGACTATGCGGCAGGGATCAGAAAAGAATATGACGAGCTCAGGAAAACCTATGCTGGTGCCATAAGGGATATCCGTTACCTGTCCCTGGAAGATGCCAGAAAGAACAAACTGAAGATCAGCTGGAGTCCGGAGGAGATCCTCCGCCCTAATCAGACAGGGATCCGGACCTTCCTGGATTACCCGATAGAAGAGATCAGGGAATACATCAACTGGGTCTTCTTTTTTGTGATCTGGGAACTCCGGGGAAAATTTCCCGCTATTTTCGATCATCCCCGCTACGGAAAAGAAGCAAGAAAGCTGTATGAGGATGCACAGCAAATGCTTGATCTGATCATCCGGGAAAAATGGCTGAAGGCCAACGCCGTATTTGGTATATTTCCCGCAAATGCATCAGGAGATGATATTCACGTTTATGCGGACGGGACCGGGGAGCAGACCATCGCAAAGTTCACCAACCTGAGAAATCAGACCGATAAAAAGGACAATGCTCCCAATCTTTGCCTTTCTGATTTTATCGCCCCGGCAGAATCGGGCCTCACAGATTACCTGGGTGCTTTTGCCGTCACCACCGGGATCGGGATCGAAGAGAAACTGAAGCAATTCGAGGCAGAGCATGACGATTACAACTCTATCATGCTCAAGGCACTTGCAGACAGGCTTGCCGAGGCATTCACCGAACTGGTCCACGAAAAGATACGGAAAGAATACTGGGGTTATGCGGCCGGTGAATCCCTGGGTATGGAGGATCTGTTCAGGGAAAAGTATACAGGCATCCGGCCGGCCCACGGATATCCTGCCTGTCCGGATCATTCCGAAAAAGAGGTATTGTTCGACCTTCTGGGAGCACAGCAGCACGGGATCGGGCTTACCGAGAACTTTTCCATGGTCCCGGCCGCATCGGTCAGCGGTCTGGTCTTTGCCCATCCCTCATCCAGCTACTTTTTCGTGGGAAAAGTGGGGAAAGACCAGGTGGAGGACTATGCAAAGAGGAAAGGGATCTCCATCAAACGCGCGGAAAGCCTGCTGGCTTCCAATTTGAATTATTAGATCTTCTGTACAATGTCTCCCGCTGTAGGCTCCCGGTCCATCTCAAGACGCGCGTGATCATTCACGAAATCAGCAACGATTTTCCGTCCTCTGATGGACACATCTTTCCTGGATGTGATCTTTTCAATGCTGATATGCGGAATATTGAACGAATCGATCCCGATCCTCCCCTCCGACAGCCAGACTTCAACCACATAGGTGCCCTTGGGCAGCTTCAGTCTTTTGGATCTGCGAATGGTCATGGCCCGGACAATATGTATTTCGGTTCCATGGAGTACCAGGTTCAGACGGCTCCCCGATTTGTTCCTGATCTTCAAAATGCAATGGTTTTTCCCTTCATAATGGGAACCGGACCCGGAACTTTTTATGCCACTGGATGTTGTCGCCATTCTCTGCTGCTGGAGCCTGGAGAGGTTGATTTCCTAACTTTGGTAACTCAAGTTATGTAAAATCCCATAAATATGAAAAGAAACTGAGGTCATTTGCGGGTGTGATGTTTTCTTATTTTTGTTCTCAACGAAAATCTAACGATATGACCTATACCGGAAAAAACCTGGAAATCCACTCGAAAATCGCCCGGCTATATGAAAAATACGGCGATCGCGGATATATCTATTTTGAGAAGGTCCCGGATATCAAGGGAGTGCAATATCTGGAACCCATCATTCAAGCAATTGAGAACAGGCAGGTACTGAGGCTGTATTACCTGCCCTTCTATGAGGACAAACCCTATTTCAACGAAGTTCATCCCTACCTGCTCAAAGAATACGCCTTCCGGTGGTACCTGGTGGGACTGAATGAATTCCGGGATCAGATCCGTACTTACGCACTGGACCGGATCAGGGTTCTCCAGACTGCGGAGGCGACCCCTTACAAAGACCATGAATTTGATGCGGTGTCCTATTTCAAATACTCCATAGGGATCATCGCACCTCCCGGGGAACCTCCCCTGGTCAGGGTAGCCGTCCAGAAAACACAGGCACAGTACCTGATCACACAGCCCTGGCATGAATCACAGAATATTCTGCATGAAACGGACCAACAGGTGGTGTTCAGTTTCAGGGTTCATCCTACCTACGAATTTAAATCACTTATCCTGGGGCTGGGAAAGGATGCCCTGGTACTGGAACCGGATGAATTGAGAAAGGAAATGAGGCAGGAACTGGAATTGCTGATGCATAACTACGATTGATCTTCTCTATCAGCACTATGTTGTACAAAAGAAATGGCAGGCCGCATATTTTTTCTATTTTTAGTGATTCTTTGACATACCTGGATGATCCATTCATAAAATCATAACCTGATGGAAAAAATGAGAAAAACTCTCCGTGACTCTGCAGCCCTTCGCTGGCTGATGCTGGTACTGATCAGTATGCTGATGTTTTCTACTTACTGGTTCCAGGATTTTTTCGGGGGACTGAAAGGATTGATGGAAAGCCAGATGGGTTTTACCAGTGAAGAATTCGGGCGTTTGATCGGATTGACCACCATTGCCAACATTTTCGGGATGATCATTGTCGGTGGCATATTGGTCGACAAATGGGGGGTCAGGCGTGCCGGCTTGCTTTTTGGTGCCCTGGCCACACTGGGAGCAACCATTACCGCACTGGCAGCATACGGTTTTTTCGGGGATAGTCACAAGATCCAGCTGAATATGATGATCCTGGGCCGCATCCTGTTCGGATCGGGCCTGGAAGTTGTCTGCGTGGTCTGTACACGGACCATTGTAAAATGGTTCATGGGATATGAGCTGGCTTTGGCTATGGCCATCAACATGGGATTCGGCCGTCTTGGTTCCGCCATGGGGCTGGCCCTTTCCATCGACATCGCGGGCAATACTGTTCCCCCGGCGGTAGCTTTCGCAGCCACCCTGATCGGGATCTCCCTGATCATCTTCCTGGTCTATTCGGTTTTTGATTACAACCTGGACAAACAGCATAAGAAGATCCGGTCGGACAGCGGGATCGAAGAAGTGGAGGAGGATTTCAAATTTGCCGATCTTGTGGCACTGGTAAAGAACCGCTCGTTCATGTTCATTGCCCTGCTGTGCGTTTCTTTCTATGCTGCTGTTTTTCCCTTCATCCAGTATGCCCCCGATCTGCTGGTGAACAAGTTCGATTTCTCCTATGATCTTCCCGTCAATGCTGATTATTTCAGTCTTTTCGGCAGCCAATCCTTCGGCACCGTGGCCATCTATCTGGGACTTTTTCTGTTCGGTATCTCCTTTTCCATGGTCCCTTCCAGGATCAAGAACCTTCCCGGCAAGATCGTATCCATGGCTATTATCGGAGTCCTCTTCGTTCTTTTCCTGAAAGGGCTCTGGGGAACCCTTTCCATCTGGCTGCAGAACGGACCCAAAACCGCCAGTCTCATTCCCATGGGAACCATTCTCTTCACCCCCATCTTTGGCAGTTACGTGGATAAGCGCGGCAAGGCCGCTTCGCTGATGATCCTGGGTTCCCTGTTGCTCATTTTCGCTCATATCTCCCTGTCGATCTTTAACAACGAGGTACTGGGTTATTTCGGACTGTTGAGCCTGGGAATCGCGTTTTCACTGGTTCCTGCCGCCATGTGGCCCTCCGTGGCAAAGATCGTGGCAGAAAAAAGGCTGGGGACAGCTTATGCAGCCATGTTCACCATCCAGAACTGGGGACTTTTGATTTTCTTCTGGGGAATCGGTGCGGTACTGGACCTGGTGAATCCCAGGGTGGTCAGGATGATCGATAACATCCGGACCGAACTGGAGGCCCAGGGACTTTCCAGCGGCGAGATCAGTGAAAGGATCACTGCCATGAGAGCCGCGGGAGAGATCCCGGCCTATGATTATACCTGGCCCATCCTGATGCTGGTGATCCTGGGAGTGATCTCCATATTCCTGGCTTTCCGGCTGAGAAAGGCCGACGAAAAACAGAAGTTCGGGCTGGAACTTCCTTCGGGAGAAGTACCGGAATAAATCAATATATAAAATCACCTCAAATAACAGAAAACAGAATGAGTACAATCAAAGACTTACAGCCACAGGAGATCTGGAAGAATTTTTATGAACTGACCCGGATCCCCAGACCTTCCAAGAAGGAAGCTGAGATCATTGAATACATGAAAAAATTCGGGGAAAACCTGGGCCTTGAAACCATCGTGGACGATGTGGGGAACGTGATCATCAAGAAACCTGCCACTGAAGGAATGGAAAACCGGAAGACCGTTGTTCTGCAGGGACACCTGGACATGGTCCCCCAGAAAAACAGCGATAAGGACTTCGATTTTGAGAAGGATCCCATTGAGGCTGTGGTCGATGGTGAATGGGTGAGGGCCGAGGGTACCACCCTGGGTAGTGACAACGGGATCGGGGTGGCTGCCGCCATGGCCGTACTCGAATCGGCTACCATCAAACACGGACCGGTAGAAGCTCTTTTTACCGTAGACGAAGAGACCGGGATGACCGGTGCATTTGGACTGAAACCCGGACTTCTGGAAGGAGACATCCTGATCAATATGGATTCGGAAGATGAAGGGGAGCTTTATGTGGGCTGTGCCGGTGGAATCGACATCGGTGCAACCAGATCCTATACCGAAGAAGAGATCCCCTATCATCATACCGCTTATGCCGTCCATGTAAGGGGCCTTGTTGGCGGACATTCCGGACTGGACATCAACAAGGGAAGGGCCAATGCCAATAAGTTGCTCTTCCGGTTCCTGATGCAGGCCGAAGCTGACCTGCGTGTAAGGCTCACCGAGGCCATGGGTGGCGATCTGCGAAATGCCATTCCCCGTGAATCCAGGGCCATCGTGCTGGTTCCGGATGACAATAAAGATCACTTCCATTCCCTGGTGCAAAAATACCAGGAAATCTTCGGCAACGAATTTGCTGAAACAGATCCGGATCTCAAGTTTATCTGTGAAGAGACCGGTACACCCGGGGGAGTGATCCGCAAAGAGGATCATTATCAGTTCATCCGCGCTGTTTATGCTTGTCCCAACGGAGTGCAGCGCATGAGCGCTTCCATGGAAGGCCTGATAGAGACCTCTAACAATCTGTCCATTGTGAATATTTCGGAAGGCAGGTTCCATGCCCAGAGCCTGACCAGAAGTTCCGTGGATACTGCCAAGGAGGCCACTGCCTGGAGAGTTGCCGCTGTTTTCCAGCTGATCGGGGCCGACATTGAGCTCAGCGGAGATTATCCGGGATGGAAACCCGACATGGATTCATCCATCCTGAAGCTCTCCCGGCAGGTGTATAATGACCGCTTCGGGAAAATCCCCGAGATCAAGGCCATCCATGCAGGACTTGAATGCGGACTTCTGGGGGGTGTCTATCCCAAACTGGATATGATCTCCTTCGGGCCGACCATCCGTTCACCCCATTCCCCCGATGAAAAAGTGAATATTGAGACCGTGAAAAAGTTCTGGGAGTTCCTCATGGCTATCCTCGAGAACATACCGGAAAAATAGTCTGTTCATAATTATATCGCATATTCTTGATTCCATGGCGGTTTTTTAGGAAATTTGGGTAAATATCATTTCCTATGAAACGGATGAAAAGATCGATCCCGGTCCTGCTGGGAATATTTTTTCTTTCTGCAACTGCCATTGCACAGATCACACTCACACCCAGTGTGATCGCCTCGGGCGGGGGGTATGCAGAGGCCGGTAACATCAGTATCTCCTGGACACTGGGCGAACTGGCGGTTACCACCCTTACCGGGGATGGGATGATCCTCACCCAGGGATTTCAACAGCCGTTTGATATCGGGGTGGGGTTCAGACCGGAGGAAGCGGACTGGAAGATCTCTGTCTATCCCAATCCCGTCACGGATGAGTTGAGGATCCGGTTTGGTATAGAAAATCCGCAGGATTTCCTGGTCGAAATACAGGATGTTACCGGAAGGATCCTTGTTCAGCAGCAGTACAGGCAGATCCTTCCCGGAGAGATCCTGCAGATCAATACTTCGCATTTCATGGAGGGGGTCTATTTTCTGAAGCTCTCCTCACCTGAACGGGACCAGGTGAAGGTGGTGAGTATCAGGAAAATTTGACAGATCAATTCAGGGGATGGGTAAGTACCGCCCCTGCCTGAAAAATGGAGATACGTTTTTTCTGGAGCATCTCATCTCCCAGCATCACCTTCAGGTCAACCACATCCGGCAGTCTGTAATACATCAGGTTATTGTTGTTTTCCCCGGGAACCTGGGGATACAGGTTTTCAATATCGGTTGTTTTTCCCCCGGGCGCGAGGCGAACTTCCAGAGGTACTCCTTCCATCAGTCCTTCAGGCACAAATCCCAGCTGCCCGGAAAACAAGCCCAGAAGATAGGCCGAAGGGGATGATCCCTGCTCCGGTATCACAAAAAATTCGCGCCGGTGGACCGTTCTCAGGTTCTTTCCGGTGAACAGGGAAAGGTAGGACATCTCCAGGCGATCCAGCCTGTCAATGGCCGCAGCCATGGCCTCTCCCTCAGGATAGACTTCATACTGTCCGGTGATCAAATCAAACCGGCTTGTCCTTAACAGCAGAATGAACTCGGCGGCCTCCTCCGCTTTCTGCGAAGTGGTCTTTTGCTCCACAATGGTTCTGTCCACCGGTACCCTGACGTAGGATGTATCTGTCACCAGGGTTTTGTACATGGTCTCTGTCCGCTCCTTAAAATTCTCTTCCACCCCCAGATCCATATATTTCAGGTAATCGCTCTTTTCGGTGGACAGCAGGCCCGGACCATCCACGGTTTCCTCTATCATTTCAGTGCCATCCAGCACCATGTTCTTTTCCCTGAACCGGTCCAGGATCTCTTCATTGAACTCCCCTTCCATCAGGTGAAGGGAATACAGGTGTCCGGGATCCACCTCCCGGTATGAGGAAACTTCCACATCCATGATATTCCACTCGCTGGACGGCTGCCGGATCACTTCTTCGATCCCCAGGAGTTTTTCGGCATATTCCCAGTAAGGTCCCGGCACACTTCGCACTTCCTCACAGGTCACCCCGACCTTTAGCACCGTCATGGGCAAGGCATAAAAGTATTTTTCCACGGACTCCTCCGGTTCAATGCCCAGGGGTGTCACCTGGATCCGGCTTGACGTTGTGCAACCGGAAATTGCAGCAATGCATGCGAAAATACTGAACAGGTCCCTCATGTTTCCAAATATAAGAAATTGATCAGAAGCCCAACCGTTTCACTTCCATAAATGCTTTTCCCAGATGGGTGATAAGATCACCGGCCACGAGTGACTCTTCCGCGGTCTCCCCGAGGGCAAGATCACCGGCAAGCCCGTGCAGATACACGCCGGCCATGGCTGCATGCAAGGGTTTCATACCCTGGGCTGCCAATCCCGTGATCAGACCTGTAAGCACATCGCCGGTGCCGCCGCTGGCCATCCCGGGATTGCCCGTTGTATTGAACCAGTAATTGCCTTCCGGATCGGCAATGCCCGTATATGCCCCTTTCAGAACCAGAATAATGTTATGCTTTGCGGCAAATTCAAGCTGCTTCAGGTGTCGCTGGTAGGAATTTTCGCTCTCCCCTGCAAGCCGGTCAAATTCTCTGGGATGGGGTGTGAGTACCGAGCCCTCCGGGATCAGTTCATGCCATTCAGGATGGGCCGACAGAATATTCAGACCGTCCGCATCGATCACCATCGGGGTGTCCCCTGCCTGTTTCAGCAATTTCTTCAGCCCTTCTTCCGTGTCCTTTTCCCGTCCGATGCCCGGTCCCGCCCCGATGGCACTGTAGCGGTCAAGTTCCGGGGGTTCACTGAAGAGGGTATCCGACGGATCAAGGCTCACCAGTCCCTCCCTGAAACCGGTCTGGACAATATCATAACCTTTTCGGGGAATATGCAGGGTGACTAGTCCGGCCCCTGCACGAAGGCAGGATTCACCGGCAAGCAGCGCCGCTCCCATCATCCCGTAACTTCCCGAAACGATCAATGCATGGCCGTATGTGCCTTTGTGGGAAAAACGCGTCCTTGCAGGCAGCATATCCCTGATCTCTTCCTTTTCCAGGGTCCGGTAAGGAGTCTCCGTATCCCTGATTTTATCGGGATGCAATCCGATGGGATGGACCCTCCAGCGGCCCACAAAAGGATCACTTGTATTAAAAAAGAAGGAAAGGAACGGGAACTGGAAAGTAATGGTGTAATCTGCTCTGACCACGCTTTCAAAATCGTTCCTGCTGTTATCCTCACCGAAAAGGCCGGAGGGTATATCGATGGCCACCACTGTCCGGGCATGCTCGTTAATGTGCCTGATCACTTTCGCCGGGAACCCTTCTGCCGGCCTGGAAAGACCCGACCCGAAGATCCCGTCCACAACCACATCTTTTCCGGAAATGCCGGGGAGTTCATCCCCTGTCCCGATCTCTTTGAATTTTACTTTTCCCTGCGATTCGATCCTCCTTTTGTTGATGGCACAATCTTCGGAAAATTTCCCGAATGAAAGCAGGTAGCAATCCACCCGGAATTGTCTTTCTGCCAGCAACCTGGCGGTTGCAAGCGCATCCCCGCCATTGTTCCCCGGTCCGGCGAAAATGACCACTTTCCTGCTTGTATTGAAATGCCGCACATACCATCCTGCCACCCTGCCCGCAGCCCGCTCCATCAGATCGATGGATTTGACAGGTTCATTTTCAATGGTATACTGATCTATCTCCCGTACCTGTGGTACCCTGAATATTTTCATCTCATGCTGTTTTTATCAAATGTACGCATTTCAAAAACTCTTGTGAAACATAAATATGGTCAAGTTCCCTCAAAATAATTTCTATATTTGTTGGCATTGCAAAAAAAACATTACTAACCAAAATGAAGATCCATGTTAAAAGGACATCCTAAAGGGCTGTACGTGGCCTTCTTTGCCAATATGGGTGAAAGATTCGGTTTCTATACCATGATGGCAATCCTCGTACTTTTTTTGCAGGCGAAATTCGGATTACCGGAAGACCATGCAGGAGATATTTACAGTTGGTTTTATTTCGCCATCTACGCCCTTGCCCTTCTGGGAGGGATCCTGGCAGATGCCACACGAAAATACTCCACGGTTATCGCAGTCGGACAGATTGTGATGTTCATCGGTTATGCAGTACTGGTTCTTCCCGGACTGAGCCTTCCCCTCACAATTGCAGGCCTGTTCACCATCGCGCTGGGGAATGGCCTTTTCAAAGGGAACCTGCAGGCGGTGGTCGGTCAGATGTATGATGATCCGAAATATAACAAAGTAAGGGACAATGCCTTCCTGATCTTTTATATGGGGATCAATGTGGGTGCCTTCTTTGCCCCTTTTGCGGCAACCGGTATCAGGAACTGGTGGTTAAAAATGAATGGATTCCTCCACGACGGGAGCCTGCCCGGTCTGGCGCACCAGTACCTGGATGGCAAGCTTCAGGATGTACAAACTTACCAGGAACTCGCCAATGCTGCCAGTCTCACTGGTCCGGTCACCGATCTTCAGGCATTTGCCAACAACTACATCGATGCCTTTTCCAAAGGGTATAACATGGCTTTCGGGATTGCAGCCGTGGCTATGGTCATCTCCCTGCTTGCCTACCTGATCTTCAACAAACATATTCCGAAACGTGCGCGCCAGGAGGGAGAGGTAAATATCAGCATCACCGAGAAACCGCTCGCCATACCCATTGCCCTGGCTGCAGGTGTGGTGACCGCCCTGCTGATAAGCTTTGTGAAGGATTTTGCCACGGGCATGGCCATCGGATTGTTCGTCGGATTTGTCACCTGGATAGCCATTATCGCCAGTAAACAAGAGAAACAGCGGGTAATCTCCCTGATCCTCGTGTTTTTCGTGGTGATCTTCTTCTGGATGGCCTTCCACCAGAATGGCCTTACCCAGACCTTTTTTGCCAGGGACTATACCGTGAAGACCGTGGGGAATTTCACTTATATGTTCTTCACCCTGGAGAATATCCTCACGGTGATCGCCTTTATTGCCGGGCTTGTGATCCTGCTCGGGAAGAACCGGACCACCAGGGCACGCATCATCGGTGCCGTTATGACCGTGGTGGCAGGAGCAGCAGGGTATTACTTATACCGGCAGGGTGACGGCCGGAACCCGATTGCTCCTGAGGTCTTCCAGTCGTTCAATCCACTGTTCATCGTATCACTGACCTTTGTGGTCATGGGGCTCTTCGCCTGGATGAACAAGAAGGGAATAGAACCTTCCACCCCCAAGAAGATCGGCATCGGGATGATCATTGCCGCTCTTGGTTTCGTGATCATGACCATCGCTTCACTGGATGTTGTCTCGCCTCACGAACTGCAGATTTTGGACGATGCAGGGAACATCAAATACAAGCCGGTACCTGATTCCTCAAGGGTACTGCCCTACTGGCTTATGTCCTCTTATCTCACCCTGACTATCGCGGAACTGTTCCTCAGTCCCATGGGCCTGTCCTTTGTTTCCAAGGTGGCCCCGGTACGCTTCCAGGGTGTGATGCAGGGGGGCTGGCTGCTTGCCACAGCGGTGGGCAACAAGCTCCTGTTCGTGGGGAGTGCCTTCTGGAGCAAACTGGAACTCTGGCAGCTCTGGCTGATCTTTGTGGTTTGCTGCCTGCTTTCGGCAGCGTTCATCTTCTCGATCCTGAAGCGGCTGGAGAGAGCGACACGGATGTAGTGTCCCTCCTCCGAATTCCCCCTGACGCAACCGGTCCCGTCAGGGTCAATGATTTCCGGCCGTCGGATGAACGATTGTGAAAGATACCTCCTGAAGGGATCGCAGGTCGGGACCATGTCGCTCCCGGAGGTCCGCGACATAGTGTCCCTCCTCTCCAATCCCTCCGGTCTGACGGGAGTATAATTCAGGGCTACATAACGCTCTGCGGAAGGCAGGAAATAGATTAATCCCGTGAAGAGAACATGCCGCGGACCCGGGAAAGGTCACCGTCGTTTTCCGCAGGCTCAAGGTCCAGGATGTGGCAGATGATGCCGTATACATCCACGTTGGGGAACTCCGGGTGCACATAGCCTTTTCTGAAGGCAGGTCCTTCGGCATAGAAAATGGTGTGCATCTGTTCAAATGCATTGTCGTATCCGTGTGTTCCCCCGGTATATCCCGACGGATCGCTTTGCGTTCCGATGCTCCAGCCTTCGTCAGCCAACACTACCAGACCGGGGAACCGTTCAGAGCTGCCATAATGCAGGTGGGGAGGAATTTCACCCTTCTTCCAGGCAAAAACTCCTTCCACCTCTTTCAGGGAAGCAGATACGGAATCTTCATATCCGTCCGCCGCACTCACCAGGTAAAGAGGATTGCTTCCGATAATCCTTTCCGTCCATCCCTCCTTCAGATGATCTGTCAGGTTCACATACCGTTGTGGTGAAATGGAAGCCATCCCGTGATCCGAGGTAACGATCAGGTTGATACGGTCCGCATGCTGAAGTTTCGAGATCTCGCTTCGAAGAGTTCCCAGTACACTGTCCAGGGTTGCTACCACTTTTCCGGTTTCCTGATGCTGCGGTCCGTAATCATGTCCTGTGTGATCGGGTTCATCGAAATAAAGCATCACCAGGCGGGGACGGGATTCCGGGGGCAGTTTCAGCCAGTGGATCACCGTATCGATCCGGTCAATGTAAGGCACCGAGCCATCATAGACCTTCCAGTAGGAAGGGTGCGTCCCTTTGATGGGCGCTTCACTCCCCACCCAGAAAAAGGAGGCGGAACGGACTCCCTGCTTTTCAGCTGTCACCCAGACAGGTTCACCAAAATAGGCATCAGGATTCTGTACCATGTCCCGGTCCGGGATGCGATAAATCCGGTCCAGATCGGGAGCATAAAACCCATTGTTGATGATCCCGTGATGGTCGGGATACAGTCCTGTGGCCAGGGTGTAATGATTGGGAAAAGTTCTGGTGGGAAAAGAAGGGATCATTTTTTCAGCGTGAACCCCCACTCCGGCCAAATCATGGAATGACGGGGTTTCGTAAAGATCTGCATAATCCCACCTGAACCCGTCAAATGAAACCACAACCACATAATCCTCTGTGGTTCCGGTGTCCCGTTTCCTGCACGAACCCGGTGCAAGCAGCAAGATCCCCAGAACGATATATGAGAACTGTCTCATCATGTCCAATATTTTACAGTCTGAAACCTATTCCCAGTCAACATCCAGATATTTTCTTCTACGGTCTTCCAGCGGCCAGAAGAAGAACTTTCTCTTCGGGGGTGGCTGAACTTCTATTTTCTCAATATTTTTCTCCGGGGTGAACTGGTAAAAGTCAATATGATCGTTTTCAAACCCGCCATAGGGAGTTACCCTGGAAAAGCTGTAACCATTGTTGACCAAATCGGGCCGGTAATCATCCAGGGAAAGCATAAAACGCGGTCCGTACAGCCGCATTGCATTGATAAAATAAAAGGTCAGGTCGAATCCGGCCATACCGTAGTTCACCCCTCTCAGGGTCCTGGCCTGCGGCTCATTGTAAAAATGCCTGCGGTACCGGTAAAGAAAACGCTCAATCTCGGGATCCAGATAGTCGATCCAGTGCGAATGGTAAAAGATGAGGTTCAGGTCATGGTAATACCGGTAATCGATACTGGAAAATTCCGGCCAGTAAGGGGTCCCCAGCACTTCAATGTCATAGTCTTTCAGGCTGAAGTAAAGGGAAGAGACAACACGGCTGGCGAGCGCCTCATTCCGTGTGGGGAAAATGACAAAGTTCTTTTTATCGGGTGACAATGATTGGATGATCTTCTCTGAACGGGTCAGATTCAGTACAACTTCCTTGAAAACCACCGGTTCCTGGGAATAAACATTGTTAAGCTCATCGAATATAAGCTCCTTGAAATGCGTATGCTGATCGATATTCAGGGAGTCCTCTTCCCTTACGTAAACAATATTGTATGCATATTTGCTCGCGACCAGCTTCGCTGCCTGCCGGAAACCTGTTTCCGCGGATGGGACCGGCTGAAAAAGGAACGGATTGAAGGAAATAAGCTTGAGGTCTGTATGGAAGGGGGTGACCAGGGGGATCCGGTATATTTCGGAGAATTCCGCCACAATCTCCAGGTTGGAGGGATAAAACGGACCAATGAACAGATCAAAATTTTTCAATTCATCATTCTCCAGAAGCGAACGGGTGCGGTCCATGCTTTTTCCGGTATCATAAAACCGGAGATCCATTCTCATCCCGGTGCGGGCAAGCGTATCGACGGCCAGAAGGGAACCCTCAAAAAATTCAAGAAAATTGACCGATTGGGGATCTTTCTGTTCCTTCCTGTACCGTTCGATGATCCGGTTCCTGCGGGTGGCAGACCTCACATCCTGAATCAGTGAGTCCAGCGGTTCGGGTTCCCGGAAATCGAAAGGCATGAAAAAGGCAACCCTGTAAACACGATCTGGATCATGATGGCGCTGACGAAGGTCCTCGTAATGATATTCTTCCGGCAGGGTATCGGCTTCTGCCTGGAAAATGGCCTCCGGGGGGACTGTATCGAGTACCGTCTCCGGATGGTCGATCACCTGGTGCAGCGGGATACGTAATACCTGTCCGGTTTTTGGTCCGGCCCATCCCAGCTCCGGATTGGCCTCCCGGATCTCTTCCACCGGAACATCATAGAAACGGGAGATGGAATAGAGGGTTTCACGCCGCTTGACCCTGTGAAAGGCAAATCCTTCCTCATTGAAAACGGGTTCTGTCTCTTCCTCTTTGTCATCCAACGGGATCACCAGCTTCATCCCCGGTTGGAGATCATCAATGTCCAGGCCTGGATTGGCATTCATGATATCCTCCGTGTCGAGATCATACATTTGCGAAATGCTGAATACAGTTTCACCGGCTTGAACAGTATGCATTCGTAAAGAATCCTGCGGAAAAATATCTTCTGCAGTATCGATTTCCTCATCCTTCGTCTGCTTCACCGGGATCTTCAATGCCTGACCGATCTGGAGTCCGGACATTGCACCCGGATTCTCGATGGTGATCTCTTTCTGGGAGACGTTGTATGCCCTGGCAATAGAATAGAGGGTCTGACCGGGTTCGACCACATGAATGTAGTATACCTTCCCCTCCAGGATCACCTTGTTGCTGGATCTTTCCACCTCCACAGGCTCCTGGGAAATCAAACCCGGGGAACAGACCAACCCCAGAAAAAAAAGCAGGGTCTTCCTATTTAGAAATGAATTCATTGATGTTCTTCAGGATCCGCTCCTCCATGTTGGCGGTATCAGCCTTGACGAATGGCTCACCCGTAATATTTTCATACAGTTCGATGTACCGTTCCGAAACTTCATTGACAAATGCATCCGGCATCTCGGGCACCTTCTGTCCCTTTTTTCCCTGGAATCCCTGGCTGATGAGCCATTGTCGCACGAACTCCTTGGATAGTTGTTTTTGCTGTTCTCCCCTGGCCTGACGTTCTTCATAGCCCCCGGCATAAAAGTACCGTGAGGAATCGGGAGTATGGATCTCATCGATCAGAATGATCCTCCCGTCCTTTATTCCAAATTCATATTTGGTATCCACCAGGATCAGTCCCTTTTTGGCCGCCATTTCAGTGCCCCGCCGGAACAGTTTCCTGGTATAGGCTTCCAGCTCATTGTAATCCTCTTCCGATACCAGCCCTGTGGAGATGATCTCCTCTCTGGAAATATCTTCATCATGTCCCTCTTCGGCTTTTGTGGCCGGGGTGATGATCGGTTCGGGAAACCGGTCATGCTCTTTCATCCCTTCAGGCATGGGAACTCCGCTGAGCATTCTTTTTCCGGCTTTGTACTCCCTCCAGGCATGTCCGGTTAAATAACCCCGGATCACCATTTCTACCTTGAATGGTTCAGCCAGGTGCCCGATGGTCACGTTGGGATCAGGGGTATCGATCTTCCAGTTGGGAACAATATCCGAGGTGGCATCCAAAAAACGCTCTGCGATCTGGTTCAGGACCTGGCCCTTGTAAGGGATCCCCCTGGGCAGGACAACGTCAAATGCAGAGATCCTGTCGGTCACCACCATGATCAGGTACTCATCCCGGATGTTGTAAACGTCACGCACCTTTCCGGTGTAAAGATTCTTTTGTCCCGGAAGTGTGAAATCGGTTCCTTTCAGTGCATTGGCCATATCTTATCTGTTTGTTATTATGTGGTCTCTTCATGTTGCGACTGCCTGCCGTTATATGCATCCACGATTGATTTAACAAGCCGGTGCCGGATGATGTCACGGTCATCGAAACGGATGACCGAAATACCCTTGATCCCCCTAAGGATCCTGAGAGCCTGAACCAGTCCCGAATCCTCCCGCCTGGGAAGATCGACCTGGGAATCGTCACCTGTTACGATAAAACGCGCATGGGGACCCATCCTTGTCAGGAACATCTTGAACTGGTTCGTAGTGGCATTCTGGGCTTCATCCAGTATGACGAAAGCATGGTCCAGTGTCCGGCCCCTCATGTATGCAAGCGGGGCGATCTGGATGGTCCCGTCCTCAATAAACTGGATCAGCTTCTTGGCCTGGATCATGTCCCTGAGTGCATCGTACAGCGGCTGCAGATAAGGATCGAGCTTCTCCTTATAATCCCCTGGCAGGAACCCCAGCTTTTCCCCGGCTTCCACGGCCGGTCTGGTGAGGATGATCCTTTTTACCGTTCGTTCTTTCAGCGCCTTCACTGCCATGGCAATGGCCGTATAGGTCTTTCCCGTGCCGGCGGGTCCTACCGCGATGATCAGATCATGTTTCCTGCCATCGTCCACCAGTTTTTTCTGGTTCACGGTAATGGGCCGGATCTTCCTCCCTCCTTCGCCGTGGAGAAGAACCTCTTCTTCGGGTCCCGGCGCTTCCATTTTATGATCGGCAGCACCAACCAAAAGGTCTTCCATATCAAGCAGGCTGATGGTCTGGAATTTTCTCAGATAGGCGATAAAAAGCTCTACTTTTTCTTCAAAATCCTCCAATCTCTCCTCTTCTCCGGAAGCCCTGATTTCATTGCCTCTTGAGACGATTTTCAGATCGGGATAAATTTCAAGGAATTTATTGAAGCGGACGTTGTTTACACCAAAAAAATCAACCGGGTCGACACCTTCCAAATAGATCAGCTTTTCCGCCATAAATTAAATTATAATCACTACTTTTGGATGTGCAAATTAAGCTGTTTTTTCCAACATTCCAATAAGAAATCCTCACTGGAAACCCATGCACATCATCACGCTGACGTCCGACTGGAACGGATATGATTACTATATAGCATCAATCAAGGGAAAAATACTCAGCATCTGCCAGGAAGCAAGGATCATTGACATCAATCACAGCATTAAGCCATTCAACAGCGCCCAGGCTGCTTTTGTTGTAAGGAACAGCTTTCATAATTTCCCGCAGAACACCATCCATATCATTGCCGTGAACACGGAGCCTGAATCAGGAAGAAAACTGCTGGCAGCCCGGAAAAGCGATCATTTCTTTCTGTGTGCCGACAACGGGATGCTGGGACTCCTGGGCCTCCCGGAACCGGAACTGGTGATTCAACTGAAAGAACCGGACAAAGACGAGCCGGCCAGTTTTATGTCCATGACCATCCTTGCCCGGGCAGCATGCGCCCTGTCATCCGGAACCCCCCTGAAAGAGCTGGGAGAATCCACTGAACAGTATATCAGGCAGGTACCCCTTCGCCCCACCATCGAGAACAATACGATCACCGGCAGTATGATCTATATCGACTCCTATGACAACGCTATCACCAATATTTCGAAGGAGCTTTTCGAGCGGGTAAGGCGTGGCAATGAGTTCCAGATATTTGTTCAGAGCAAGCATTACAGGATCGACCGGATCAACAAACGCTACAATGAAACCCCTCCCGGTGAATTGCTGGCCATCTTCAATTCTGCAGGGCTGCTGGAAATCGCCATCAGGAACGGTAATGCGGCGAGCTTACTGAAACTGAACACCAACTCAAGTGTGAGGATTGAATTCAAAGAAGGAAAAAATGCATAGCAAGGAAGAGAAACTGAAAGCCTTCGAACGGCTTCTGGAGATCATGGACGAGCTGAGGGAAAAGTGTCCCTGGGACCGTGTGCAGACCATGGAAAGCCTGAGGAACCTGACCATCGAGGAGACTTACGAGCTGGCCGATGCCATCATGGACCGCCAGATGGATAATATCAGGGAAGAACTGGGTGATCTGATCCTCCACATCGTCTTTTATGCAAAGATCGGATCAGAGAAAGAAGCCTTTGATATAGCCGACGTGATCAACAGCATCAACCAAAAACTTGTGTTCAGGCATCCCCATGTATTCGGTGACCGGAAGGTCAGCAATGCCGGGGAGGTGATCGAAAACTGGGAAGAGATCAAAATGAAGGAGAAAAACCGAAGCGTACTTTCAGGGGTTCCTGTCTCTCTTCCGGCACTGATCAAATCACACAGGATCCAGGACAAGGCAAGGGCTGTCGGATTCGACTGGGAGAAACCTGAGCAGGTCTGGGACAAAGTGATGGAAGAGGTCAATGAGGTGAAGGATGAAACGGTCAGCAGGAGGAACCAGGAACGGCTGGAAGAAGAGGTGGGCGATCTGCTTTTCTCCATTGTCAATGCCGCCAGGCTTTATGACATCGAACCGGAAACCGCCCTGGAAAAAACCAATAAGAAATTTATCCACAGGTTCCGTTACCTTGAAAAGAAAGCCGGTGAAGCGGGAAGATCGCTGAAAGAAATGAGCCTGGAGGAAATGGAAGCAATCTGGCAGGAAGCCAAATCCATTTAGCCCGAAGGTATCTCCTGATCCCCGTCAGAAGGTTGCTCCTTATCGTCAGAAGGTTTCTCCTCATTGTCAGAAGACTGCTCTTCCTCGTCTGAGGGCTGTTCCTCCTCCTCTTTGTCGACCACTTCCAGCATATCGTGCTTCTGCAGCTGATTGTACCACTGGATGACTTTCCTGATATCAGAAACGTATACCCGCTCCTCATCGTAATCAGGCACTATTCCCTCAAAATAGTCTTTCAGCTGGTCCGGGGCGACCCTGTGGGAAATGGTTTCACTGCCGTCGTTTTCTTCGTGGATGGAGTAGAAAACATCACCCAGGGGCACTTCTTCATCCCGGGTGAAAATGGCAATATCTTCCAGAGAGCTTACCCTGGCCGTTGCCGGGGCAACGTGACGTTTCTTATCCTCTAAAGACTCCACCACAATGCCGTTCCTGGCCTGGGCGATATACCTGAATAAGCCTCCTTTACCCGAGATGGATAGAATATCTTTAAGCTTGATCGTTTTCATAGGTCACGCGATGTTCAAATATAGCATTTCTAATTGATACCACGCTCTTTCTTAATCTGATCATAGGCATTTTGCACCTTCCGGAACTTTTCGTGGGCCACCTTCTTGAAATCCTCACCCAGGTGGCTCACCTTATCGGGGTGATATTTCATGGCCATCCGCCGGTATGCTTTCTTCACTTCCTCATCTGTGGCCGTGGACTCGATCTCCAGGATCTTGTATGAGGCATCCGTCTGACTGACGAACATGGCCCTGATACTCTGGAAATCGGAACCGGTAATCCCCATATATCCGGAAATACGGTTCAAAACCGAATTCTCCGCATCTGATACGGCTCCGTCTGCCGAAGCGATCCCGAACAGAAAATGCAGCATTTCCAGCCTGTAAGAATAGTCAAGCCGCTGTGATAACTGCTGGGTCACATCCCTGAGAGGGATGTCCTGCTTCAGGATATCCCTGAGCATAATGACCGCTTCCGAGGCAGTATCTTCCCCGAAACGGGTGATAAAATAGCGCTTGACGTAATTCAGCTCACTTTTCAGTACCCTGCCGTCGGCCTTCATGACAGCAGCCATCAGCACCAGCAGCGATGCCGCATAATCACCCCTCAGTGTCTGCGCTCTGGGGCCTCCTATCGCCCTTCCTGTTTCCACAGTGCCGGCATCAAAAATGGAACCGACGGCCAGTCCCAGGATGCCGCCAATGGGACCACCCACTGCCCATCCCAGTCCGAGCCCAATCCATTTCCCGAATTTTGCCATGATCGGTTATTTGTTTTTTAAAATGTGCTGATGCAGCCGGATGATCTGCGGCAGGAGCATTTCTGTGCCGTCATTGCTGATCATTTTATCTGCAAGCTTTTTTTTCTCTTCTTCATTCATCTGGTGCCTCATGCGCATCCTCACCTCTTCCTCACTTACTCCATCCCGCTCCATCACCCTGCGTATCCGAAGGTCCTCCGGTGCGTATACCAGTACGGTGAGGTCCATGAACCTGTGAGCGCCGCTTTCAAAAAGAATGGCAGCCTCTTCGATCACATAGGGTACCTCGGTCCGGTCTTTTACCCATTGCAGGTAATCATCCCTTACCGCAGGATGGACGATCCTGTTCAACCGGTTCAGCAAATCCTCATTCATGAACACTTTCCCCGCCACATATTCCCTGTCCAGACTTCCGTCCCGGTATGCTTCCTGTCCCAGAAGATCCGTGATCTCTGAAACAAGGCCGGGATCGTGATTCATCAGGCTACGGGCCCGTGAATCGGCATCATATACAGGAATGCCGATTTTATCAAAAACTCTGCATACCAGCGTCTTGCCACTTCCAATCCCTCCCGTGATCCCCACCTGGAACACTACCTTCTGGTTTTAAGGAATTCAACCCTTTTCGGATAATACTCGTAACTGATCAGGTATACGGGAATATTCTGCAATTTCACATCCAGCAAATTGGTTTTCTCGGTGATCTCCGAATAATCCACCACCGCCCTGACCGGGCTGGCCTCCATCCTGTCATATTTACTCAATCCCACATTGCAGGTAAGCCGCACCCTGGAAGGGAATGTCTGAAGACCGATACTGTCAGGCAGATTCAGTACTTCGATGGGAATGGATAACCGGACCTCTGTATACCTTTCAAGTTCGATCCTGCAATTCACCTTTGAGAATTCGTACTCCAGATCTCCTGCCTTTTTCAGCTTCAACCTGCCGCTGTAATCTTTGGAAAGCATTCCCAGATCGGTCCGCACGGTAAATACATACCGCATGGTATCCAGGATCACGTCCGGACCGGTAACTTCCACCGAATCGGGCTGCAAATGGATACCATCCTTTACGGTAAACTGCTTTTCCAGCTGGTATGCGATATCAGGACGGATCCTGAATTTCCGGGTCACCTTCTCCGCAAAACGAAAATGCAGCGTATCCGGACGGATTTCCAGAAGCTGGATTTCTGCAGGCAACTGGAGAGCAACCTGGTCTCTCAGATACCGGGTAAGGATATAGGCCCTGGAAGAGTCATCGTCCTGCCTGCTCAGGTTAAAAGCAGAGATTTTGAACTGGATGGGATCTGATTTACCAAATGTCTTATACCTCAGGATCGCATAGCCGTGAGCGTTGACGAGAAGATAAAGGTTTTCGGGCATATCCCCCACAAAAACTTTCTCTTCCGGAAAACCGGAATAAACCAGCGGATATTCTATGTTTGTTACATAGTCCTTGCTCAGGGCATTAAGCAACCATATAAGTAAGGAGATCAGCAGAAAAACAGAAAACATCAGAATCCGTTTCCTGAATTCTATCCTCCTTCCTTCAGGTATCCGTGGCCATTTCTGAAGAAAACCGCTTGCCAAAACAGTGGATGTTCGGGATTATCTGGACCGTTGCTGTTCGGAAGGTTCAGCCACTACCGCTGTTTTATCCACCTTAACAGTCACATTATCCGCAATCTCAAGTGTGACCGTCCGCTCTTTGACATCTGTTACCTTGCCATAGATCCCTCCCGTGGTGGCCACCTTATCCCCTCTTTTCAGGGAACTTCTGAAATTCGCAGCTTCTTTCTGCTTTTTCACCTGCGGCCTGATCATAAAGAAATAAAAAACCACGATAATCAAAAGCAGGAAAATAAGTGACTGCATTCCTGCTCCACCGCCTCCTCCGCTGCCCGTTCCGGGAGCGGTCTGAGATAAAATCTGAAATAATAAGCTCATACTTTCTCCTTTTAATATTTAACCAATTTATTTACGTTTCGTTCTCACCGATCAGTCCCCTTCCCTTTTTTACGATCTTTTTTTCACCCCTGAGCTGATCGACCACCTTGTCCAGTACACCGTTGATAAACACACTGCTTTTTGCGGTACTGTAGAACTTGGAGATCTCCAGGTATTCATTCAGGGTAACCTTGGTGGGAATGGAAGGAAAACCGACAAGTTCCGCAATGGCCATCTGCATGATCAAAATGTCCATAAATGCGATCCTTTCCAGGTCCCAGTTCCTGGTATTCTGTTTGATATACTCCACATATTCATCCCTGTGCAGGATGCTCTGACGGAACAATCTGATAGCAAAATCCCTGTCCTCCTCATTTTTATAGAGTTCCATCAGCGGTTTGCGGGAATTATCCTCTTCCCTGAATTTTTTAAACGTCTTCACGATCATGCTGGTAATGAACTCAAGATCATCGTTCCAGTAAATACTCTGTTCTTCCAGGATCTGGTCCAGAGATTCACTGGGAAAGATCACATGGGTGTATATGTGGATAATGAACCGCTTATCCTCTGCATAATTGTTGTCCCGATCCTCCATGTATGCGGCATACTCTTCAGAATTGACCACTTTGTTGTATATTTCTCTGATCAATTCCGGGTAATTGCTCCAGTTCAGCTTATGCTGATCCACAAACCGCAGCAAATGCTCATTGTTCCTCAATTGATCCACGAGCCTGTTATCAATGAAACGGGTATTGGGATGCAAATCCTCATGTGTGGGGACCCGCTTATTCCTGGCAAGCTCGATCCGGGATTCTGCGTACAGTATAATATCGATGATCAGCAGCAGCAGGTAGTGGTATAGTTCATATGCCTTATGAATATTGAAATGGAGCTCTTTTTCAGAATGGCCCATATCCTCTCTTCCCTTATTATAGTAGGCATAGAGCGTTTGCAGTGCCTTAATACGTAACTGTCTTCTGCTGATCATTTGTTAAAGAACCGGTGACCGAATCCATAAACGATGCAAATTTACACTAATTTTTATTCTTTAAAACAACTGCTCAACAGCAAGTTTAGGAACGGACTAAATTGGGCTAAAATTTGAATATCTATAAAATATTTCACATTTTTGACGGGAAACTAACAAAACCCTAACCAAATCTGTAGAAATGACTGATGAAGGAAATGTAAAACCTGAAGAGGTTGCAACGGAGGCACCAGGACGTGAGGAGATCCACTCTAAAGCTGTTAGGGCCGGAAAAAGGACCTACTTTTTTGATGTCAAGGCCACAAGGCGGAATGATTACTACCTGACCATCACCGAGAGCAAGAAGCGTTTTAACCGTGATGGCAAGTTTTTCTATGAGAAGCACAAACTCTTTCTCTACAAGGAAGATTTTGATAAATTCTCGGAAAGCTTGAAGGAGATCATCGAATTTATCCGTGAAGCAAATCCCCAGCCCATTGATCCCGACGAAGATGTAAGGTCCGAGACGACCCGGAAAATCGATCATTCCGAAGCTTCGACGGAAAAGGAAAAAGACTTCACCAACGTTGACTTCGAAGATCTGGGCGAGGATAATACCTAGTTTATCCGCCTTACATCCCGTTTCTATTTTTTTTCGGATTTCTGTTCGATAAAATCCTTTATTTCCCTGAAGGATAAGGCCCTTACATTGGTAACAATATAATGATCCCTGAGGAAATCTCCGTAGTGGTTGCATTCGCGAATGGCTTCCTCGAATACTGTTTTCAATGAATGATGTATGGGCAGCAGAATAAGGATCGTGGCCAGGTAATCGGAGAACCGGATCTCTTCCGTCTCCGCTTCATATTTATTCAATACAAATTCAAATTCATTCCGGATCACTTTTTTTTGCGTTGGTGTCAATTTCCTGCGCTGACGGGCGATCAGCACCACAAAATAGCGGAGCCTATGATCCTTTCCCCCCAGTCCGGTGGATATAAAGACCTGATTTTGCCCCAGTAATCCGCTTTCCATCTGTATTCTGCTTTCATTGAGGGACAGAAGGGTCCAGTCCCTCAATGATTCTTCAGCCTCCTCCAGATAGGATTCTATAGCCCGGTAACACTCCACACGCTCGATGGTTGCCAGCCTGGCAAGGATATTCTTCTTCACTTGTGGTGAATAACCGGGTTCCCTCAGATACTGTATGTGATCCAGGGCCCACTGTTCGTCCATCTCCGCGTTCACCTTCCTGGAACATTCATAGTACTCCACCTGAAGATCCATATCGATACGGTGCTCGAGGACCGATAGACTGCCGGGATTTTCCCCGAGCATTTCCCGGATCTTCTCATACAGGTTCTCATGTTCTTCCATGGATCGGAAATGAGGTATAATAAATGTACGATTTTTTATTAATTTTCGAAAAAGTATACCATGCAGGTGATCTTCGACCATCACCGGAAAGTCGGGAAGGCTTCCGGAGGTTTCAGACTTTCCATTGAGAATGTGCTTCAGGTGGGTTTCAACATCTTCAGAAAATCACCCGGAATATTGATCATATACGGCGCCATCAGTGCAATTGCATTTTCAAATCCCGTCAGCGGTGCGGTCCTCGCCGGTCCGCTAACAGCCGGTTTTTATATTGTGGCAGACCGCATCAGACATGACAAACCGGTTGAACTGCCCGATTTTTTCAGGAGTTTTGACCGGTTCATTCCGCTTTTTATCCTGAATATTTTGATCGGGGTTGTGGTGTTCCTGGGTTTGCTGCTCCTGGTCGTCCCCGGGATCTATTTCGCCATCAGTTATCTGTTTGCCCATTTTTTCGTCTGGTTCTATCATGAGGAGCCGACCGAGGCCATCAGGCTGAGCAGAAAAATGGTGTCCGGGAACTTCGGTCAGATCCTGCTGCTGTGCCTCGTTTTGGCCGGCATTAACTTCCTGGGTGCAATTGCTTTCGGGGTAGGACTTCTGCTGACCATCCCGTTCTCCTACTGTGTGCTCTATGCGGCCTTTGACGATATCATAGGAATCCCTTAATTCATCAAAAATGGATATTACCCTCGCTATTCTGGGAATCATACTTGTCCTGATCGGTTTCATCGGAAGCATCCTGCCCGTGATCCCGGGACCGCCCATCAGCTGGGCCGGATACCTGCTGCTGAAATGGACCCGTTTTGTGGAGGATCATCCCGGGCGTTATGACAATTCCCTCTGGATCCTGCTTTTTCTGGTCATCGTGGTCACCATTCTGGATTACGTGGTCCCCGTCATGGGAACAAAACGATACGGCGGTTCCAAAAGAGGCATCTGGGGAGCCACCATCGGTGTGGTGGTCGGACTTTTCTTCGGTCCCCTGGGGATCATCCTGGCCCCCTTCCTGGGCGCCTATATCGGAGAGATCACCACCGGTAAAAGAGAAACCCAGGCACTTCGGGCAGCATGGGGTTCATTTGTGGGATTTTTGACCGGGGTGGGGATGAAATTGATGGTGTGCGGAACAATCATGTTTTTTTATATAAGGCATGTATTCTTCTGAACCTTACCCAATACTCGCCACCATGATGGCCTTGATGGTATGCATCCGGTTCTCGGCCTGGTCGAACACCACAGAATGCTCCGACTCGAATACTCCTTCGGTGACTTCCATAGATTCCAGTCCGAATTCCCGGTAGATCTCCTCCCCCACTTTTGTCTCCCTGTTGTGGAAGGCAGGCAGGCAGTGCAGGAATTTCACCCCGGGATTCCCCGTCCACCGGATCACCTCATCGTTCACCTGGTAATCTTTCAGAAGGCTGATGCGTTCTTTCCACTTTTCTTTCGGCTCACCCATGGAAACCCACACATCGGTATAGAGAAAATCAGCATCCTTCACCGCGGCCTTCACATTATCGGTAATGGTGATCCTGGCCCCGGTGCCTGCGGCTATTTCACGGGATTTTTCAACCAGGCTGCTGTCCGGCTGGACTGAAGAGGGAGCCGCGGCACGGAAGTCCAATCCCATTTTTGCCGATCCAACCATCAGCGAATTGCCCACGTTGTTGCGTGCATCTCCCAGATAACATAATTTCATATGGTTCAGCGGCTTGTCAGAATGTTCCATCATGGTCATGAAATCTGCGAGGATCTGGGTGGGATGGAATTCGTCGGTTAGTCCGTTCCATACGGGAACCCCGGCATATGCGGCCAGTTCTTCCACGATCTCCTGACCGAACCCCCGGTACTCGATCCCGTCATACATGCGTCCGAGCACCCTTGCCGTATCTTTCATGGATTCCTTGTTCCCGATCTGCGATCCGGTCGGTCCCAGGTAAGTCACATGGGCGCCCTGGTCGTGCGCGGCAACCTCAAAGGCGCAGCGGGTCCGGGTGGAGGTCTTTTCAAATATCAGCGCGATATTCTTTCCCCTGAGGTTCCGGGTTTCGTTCCCGATCCGTTTTGCTTTTTTAAGAGAAGAACTGAGATCCAACAGGTAATTGATTTCCTGGGGCGAATAATCCAGCAGCTTCAGGAAATGACGGTTTTTAAGGTTATAGGCCATGATGATACGGCTTTAAGGTTATTCCGACAAAGAAAATAAAAATGGAGGTCAAACAGAGGGAAATCCGTAAAAATGTTAGAGATCATATTCCATGGTGATCTTGGTCCCGTACTTTTTATCTTCCAGCTTGAAAGCCTCGGTGATCACGCTTTTATCACCTCCTTTTTCAATGAATTGAAGACACGCCCTGATCTTGGGTGCCATGCTCCCTTCGCCGAACATTCCGCTGTCCAGATAGCCCCTGGCATCGGCATAATCGAGGAACTCTTTGTGTTCCTGGCGGGGGGTATTGAAATGGATGTACACATAGGGCACATCGGTGAGGATATAGAACTCATCCGCATGGATCCTTGCCGCCAGCAGGGAAGAAGCAAGGTCCTTGTCAATCACTGATTCGGAAGGCCTGATCCTTCCTTCGTTGTCACGGTAGACAGGTACTCCGCCCCCGCCTGAAGCCACCACGATCGTTCCCTGGCGCGCCAGGGTCTCCACCACTTTCTCATTGATGATCCCGATGGGTACGGGAGAGGGCACCACTCTGCGGTAACCGCCTTTTCGCTTCTGTTCTTCCTTGAACACCCATTTTTTATCGTTGAAAAGCCGGTCCGCTTCCTCCCGGGTATAGATCTTTCCCACCCTTTTCGAAGGATCTTTGAAAGCCGGGTCATCCTCCCTGACCAGTACCATGGTGACCAGGGTGACCACCTCCCGGTCGATCTGGTGCTTGTGCAGAATATTCCTGAGCATTCTTTCGATCATGTACCCGATCCCTCCCTGTGAGTCCGCCACACAGATGTCGATGGGCATCTGGGGGATTCCGTAGGTACTCTCCCCTGCGTCATTCCGCATGAGAATGTTCCCCACCTGGGGACCGTTCCCGTGTGTGATGACCAGGTTGTAATCCTCCCTTATCAGGTGAACGAGGTTTTCCAGGACATCCGTGGTATTCTGTTCCTGTTCGTCAATGGTTCCCTCCTGGTTGTCACGCAACAATGCGTTTCCCCCCAGGGCAAGCACCGCGAGTTTGCTCATGTTCTCAGTTTAAAGCGGATGATCATACAAATCTATGTTTTTTCAGTACCTGTTGATCATCAGCCTGCAGTTTGTAAAACATGATTGAGGGTGTAACCAATATTTTCTAATTTTGGGTGAATTCATTCATCAAACGTATGGCATTAAAAAACCTGATCGGTTTTCTGGTTCTGTCTGTGCTGCTGATAAACGGTTGCCGGCGTTCAGCTGAACTTCCTGAAACCATGCAGGCACACTACCTCAAATACCAGGTGAACTACCTGGATGAGCAAGCAGGGGCGGTCCCTACCAGGATCCTTCCTCAACGCATGGACGCTTATTACACCAGGTACCACATCCTCACCCGGATAGAAGGATTCCTCAGCCAGTTCGCCCTGGTTCAGATCACCGATTTGAGGCAGCGAAGGGTGACCACACTGCTTAATTTTTTCGGCACCAAAGTTTACTATACGGGAGAGAACGGAGAATTACCTGCAGGGATCATTGAACCGGTGGAACTGACATTCAGATATACGGGCGATACAACAACCATTGCAGGATTGAAATCTGAAAGGATCGAGGTGGATACGGGCACGGAAAAGTACGATATTTACCTGACAAGGGAATTCAATGCCAGGAAACCCAACATGACCACCCCTTACCACTCCATTGATCATGCACTGTCCGACTTCAGGATCCAGCTGAGTCTGTTAAAAATGCACCTTACCTGTCTGGAATATAAAATCAAAACCGTTGAATCAGAGATTTTTATGATCCCCGAGGACTACGAGCCTGTATCCCGGCAGGCCATGGAAGAGATTATTAACAGTCTGTTTACAAAAGAATAGTCCCTTTCGCTTCGTTATTATTACCTTAGAAAGCCAGGCTTTCATTGGATGCAGAAAATGGGTAAAAGAAAGAAAAAAAGCAGCTCGGTAAAATTCTTCAGTTCGCTGGTGGCATTTTTCAGGGATGACAGGTTCCGCTACACGCTGGGGATCGTTTTCCTGCTGGTCGCCATATTTATGGTGCTTTCCTTTATTTCTTATCTGATCAACTGGAGAACGGACCAGGATTTTGAATGGGCCAGGGTGTTCTCGGGTCCCGGGATCAGGGTGGAAAACCAGGGCGGAAAACTGGGGGCATGGTTATCCGATCTGTTTATCAATCGCTGGTTCGGACTGGCCAGTTTCCTCTTTCCAGCGATCCTGCTCATATGGGCCATGGCATTGTACCGGATCAGGCTGCTGAAAACATGGAAAAGTGTCAGGAACAGTCTGATCCTCGTCATTCTGCTTTCGGTCACCCTGGGTCTTATTTTCGGGGATGCCGACGGATTTCTCGGGAGCGGACCCGGCGGACAGCACGGATTTTTCATCAGCAACTGGCTTGTGGCCAGCATCGGGTATTTCGGAACCGTCTTTCTGCTTGTCATCTGCTATATGTCCCTAATCCTTTTTTCCACCGGCTTCCTCCACTTGGTAAGGAATCTGAAAAATCCCCTGTCCCCCCTGTTTGCGGACCAGAAGGAGGAAAAGACCGCTCCCGGAGAGATCGAACAGGCTGAACCCGAAGAACAATGGGCGGTTGTAAATGCCGATGCATCAGATGAAAAAACCGGAGAAAAAGATCACGGAACAGAGAGGGATGCTGCAGGCCGGAGGGAAGAAGTGGAAATGACCATTGAGGATGTATCGGGAACCAATCCGGACGATTTCAATCCTGACGAAGGTGCACTGGGTGAATACGATCCGACCCTGGACCTTCCCAGGTACAAGTATCCCCCCCTGAGCCTGCTGAAGGATTACGACCAGGAAGATACGACCGTTTCCAATGAAGAGCTGATCTCCAACAAGAACCGCATTGTGGAAACCCTGGGGAACTATAACATCAGAATAGAAAAGATCAAGGCGACCATCGGGCCCACGGTGACCCTGTATGAGATCGTTCCCGCCCCCGGGATCCGGATCTCAAAGATCAAAAACCTGGAAGATGATATTGCTCTGAGCCTGGCCGCACTGGGGATCAGGATCATTGCACCCATCCCCGGGAAAGGCACCATCGGGATCGAAGTCCCCAATCAGAATCCCCGGATCGTATCCATGAAATCGGTCCTTTCCTCGAAAAGATTCCAGGAATCGGAAATGGAGCTGGCCATTGCCGTCGGAAAGACCATCTCCAATGAAACGTTTGTCTTTGATCTGACCAAAACACCGCATTTGCTCGTTGCCGGTGCCACCGGGCAGGGGAAATCGGTGGGTCTCAATGCAGTGATCACATCCCTGCTGTACAAGAAACACCCCGCCCAGCTGAAGTTCGTGCTGATCGACCCGAAAAAAGTGGAGCTTTCCCTGTACACCAAGATCGAGCGCCATTTCCTGGCCAGGCTCCCCGAATCGGAAGAAGCCATCATTACCGATACCCGTCAGGTCATCCACACCCTGAACAGCCTGTGTGCAGAGATGGATGAGCGATATAACCTGTTGAAGATGGCCCAGTCAAGGAACATCGAAGAATACAACCAGCGGTTCATCAACCGGAGGCTCAATCCCAACAAAGGGCACCGTTACATGCCTTTTATCGTGGTGATCATCGATGAGTTTGCCGATCTGATCATGACCGCGGGCAGGGAGATCGAGTACCCGATCTCACGACTTGCCCAGCTGGCCAGGGCGATCGGGATCCACCTGATCATCGCCACCCAGCGCCCCACCACCAACATCATTACCGGAGTGATCAAGGCAAATTTCCCTGCCAGGATCGCATTCAGGGTAACTTCCATGATCGATTCCCGGACCATCCTGGACGGTCCGGGTGCCGACCAGCTTATAGGACGCGGCGATATGCTGTTTTTGAGCGGCAATGATCCCACCAGGCTTCAGTGCGCTTTCATCGATGCACCGGAGATCGATGCAGTGACAGACTTTATCGGGGAACAGAGGGGTTATTCTTCTGCCATGCTGCTGAAACCTGTGGAGGATGAAGAAGGAGATTCGCTGGAAGTGGACCTGGACAAGCGGGATGAAAAGTTTGAAGATGCGGCCAGGCTCGTGGTCCAGCATCAGCAGGGATCCACCTCCCTGATACAGCGCAAGCTTGCCCTGGGGTACAACCGGGCAGGACGGATCGTGGACCAGCTGGAGGCTGCGGGGATCCTCGGACCGTTCGAGGGCAGCAAGGCCAGGCAGGTCCTGATACAGGATGAATTTAGTTTGGAACAGATTTTGAATGATCTTTCCTGAAAAAAATACCCGGATAATATGATAAAGCGTGTTCCAAATTCTCTGCTGTTCATTGCATTGCTGCTGATAACCAGCCTTGTGACAGGACAGCAGGATCCTGCAGCCGAACGCTACCTGCAGGCAGTTTCAGACCAGTTCAGCCTGGATGAGGGCTACAGGATCCGGATGGATTACATCCGCGAAGATCTGATGCGGGAAACTTATGCCGAGGGGGAAGGAACCCTCTGGATGGAAGGTGTCAAATACAAGATCATCCTGGACGAGTATATCGTGTACTATGACGGGAACAAACTATATTCCCAGAATACGGAGGCCGGAGAAGTATATGTCAGCACCCCGGACCCGGATGAGCCTGGTTACTTCTATGCAGTACCCATCAAGATCATCAAGTCCTACCAGAAGGATTTCAAGTACCAGTACATGGGACGGAATGCCTTTATGGGCAAGGACCGCTACGAGGTAAGGCTCTATCCCCTGGAACCATCAGGTCCCTATTCGGTCATGAAACTGTTCCTGAATCCCAACACCCTGAAGCTGGAAGGGACCCAGCTCCGCCACAAGGAGGGGATCCTTTATACCATGGTACTGACCGAGATCGAAGGGAACCAATCTTTCCCCGAGGGGATGTTTGCGTTCGATCCTCAGAAATACCCCGATACAGAGGTCATCGAGCTCATTCAGTAGATTCCCCGGACGCTGGATACTCGATACGCGCATGATAGATATTGGAAAGCCGGTTCTTGAAGATCTCCTTGATTGCGGTAATATCCCTGAATGTCAGGCTGGCATCCGAATACTGGTCCTCTCGTGACTGGTGGGCAACGATATTTTCCACCAGCTCGTGGATCGATTCGGGATCATAGACCTTCAGGGTCCGGGAAGCCGCCTCCACCGAGTCGGCCATCATCAGTACACAGGTCTCCTTTGAAAACGGCCGGGGACCGGGATAGGTGAATTCATTGATGTCCACTTCCCCCTGGGGATTGTCATTGATAAAAGAGCGGTAGAAATACTGCACCGTGCTGTTACCGTGATGGGTCCTGATAAAATCGATAATTTTTTCTGGCAGGTTATGTTTTCTGGCGACCTCCACCCCTTTGATCACATGGTCAATGATCATTTTGGCACTGGTCCTGTAATCCAGCTCGCTGTGCGGATTATGCTCGTTTCGCAGATTTTCAATAAAATACTGGGGATTGTCCATTTTACCGATATCATGGTACAGGGCACCGGTACGCACCAGCAGGGCATTTCCCCCCACCTTGACAATGGCCTCTTCGGCCAGGTTGGCCACCTGCATGGAATGCTGGAAAGTTCCCGGCGCTTTCTCCGCCAGCTCACGAAGCAGGGGCTGATTGGTATCGGAAAGTTCAAACAGGGTGGCATCGGAAAGGAAGCCGAATACCCTTTCAAAAAGGAAAACCATGGGGTAGACCGTAAGGATCAGCAACCCGTTTCCTGCCAGCCATAATATGTTGATCCAGTTGATCTGGGACAAATCTCCTTCCTGCATGATCGACAACAGGATGTAGATCACCCCGTAGGTCAGAAATACGAAGATGGCCGTGTAGAAAAGGGTCCCTCTTTTATAATAGGAACGCATGCTGAACACCCCTACCAGTCCGGCCAGGAAATTCATCAGGACAAACTGGTAACTGTTTGGCACCCAGAATCCTGCCAGCAACAGGGTAACCATGTGCACAAACAGGGCATACCTGGTTTCAAAAAAGGTCTTCAGAAAAATAGGCACTACTACGAAAGGAATGACATAAACGCTTACCGCTTCATTGCTGGAAGCTGCAATGGTAAGTCCTACCATGACCACCATGAGACTCAGGGTAAACAGGGTATGCTTGAAACTCATCAGAATATCCTTCCTGAAATAGTACATGAACCAGTAGAGCGCCAAAAAGATCAGGGTGATCAGCAAAAACTGACCCAGGTAAACAACAATATAGTTATTTCCCACATTGGGGTTGGACTCATATTCCCGCCTGAGGGATTCGATGATCAGATAATTCTGGCCCGATACCAGCTCCCCCCTGGAGATGATCCGCTGTCCCGCCTGCACCATACCCTGGGTGGGTGTGATCTGCTCCAGCCTGGCCGTTCTCACCTTGGCGGTCATGTCCTCATCATAGAGGATATTCGGCCGGAGGTAATCGCTCAGGGCCATGCGGTTCAATATTTCCAGCGATCCGGGATTAATCCGCTCCAGCTCACCCAGCAGATGCTGATAGGCCGATCGTTCGGTGTAGAAATTCCTGTACCGGTATTCTTCCGCCAGGGCATTGCGTACCACCATAATGTTGAGCTGATCCAGCTCCTTTCCTTCCAGAACGGGGTGCCTTTCAATGATCCCGGTTGTATATATATCGCTCAGCAGATCGTGCAGAATGCGTCCGGTAAAGACCCAGGCATCCGAAATAGTGGCCCCCACCCCCATGGAAGACACAAGGTTGTTGTATTCACTCCTGAAACTGGACACCATGTTATTGGCAATCAGGGAATCATAAAAGAAATAGAGTTTAACATTCCTCAGAAGGCTGTCCCTTTCACGCTGCAGTTGCTGTTCGGGCTTGTAAATGGGAATATCAAACGGTGCAATGAGGTCTTCATGCATCCATGGTTTGTTCCTGGAATATTCATACCTGAATTTACCTTCACGGGGAAACATAAAATACACCAGGAGGATACTGGCCAGGAAAAGCAGGATGATCTGAATGGTCTTCCAGAAACCGGCAATACTTTTAATCCAGTTCATGGGGTGAAATTAGAATATCTTTTCCAACTTTTCAAAAGCGATGTTCCAATCCGTATGAATTTACTAATTTGGATCTTTAATCATTTCGTATGAAACGAGGTATTTCGCTGCAGGGATTTGTGCCGATGCGCGACCAGCCTTCCAACAAATCGGAAATGGTCTCCCAGGTACTTTTCGGGGAGGCATTCACCATCCTTGAGACCCGTGACGAGTGGCACCTCATATCGCTTGATTTCGACAGTTATATGGGCTGGGTGGGGATTCACAGGGTACAGCGCCTCAATGCCGGCAGTGAGGCCGGAAAGGGGTCCGGGATGTCTTACAGAATGGTATCAGAGTCTGCTGTTACCGTATGGGATGTAAAATTGAACCGTCAGATGATCCTTCCCGCAGGCGCCATCCTGCCGGGAACATCCGGGGATACCATCAGGGTTTCCGGCAGGGAGTATACACTGCTTTCCGGCAAGGGGATCCTTGTGCCCGGTCCGGACGTGGACCCCGGGCAGGCAGGAAACGGGCTTTGCTCCATCCCTTACCTTTGGGGCGGCCGGTGCGGTTTCGGATTCGACTGTTCCGGCCTCATCCAGACCCTCGGCAGGATGATGGGGCTGTCCCTTCCCCGGGATGCCATCCAGCAGGCTGCTCTGGGGGAAACCGTCAACCTGATCCATGAGGCAGGGAAAGGCGATCTGGCCTTTTTTGAAAACAAGGCCGGAGAGATCGCTCATGTGGGAATGTTGCTGGGCGGAGGCAGGATCCTCCATGCGTATTCAAATGTGCACATTGACCGGATCGATCAGCAGGGGATCTATGATTCTGAGAAAAAAGATTACACCCACACACTGAGGGTGATCAAACGCATTGTACAATCCAAACCAGGGTAATCATCAACAGACCGGATGGAAAAAAAGCAGAAATATACCTACGACTATCCCAGGCCCATGGTCACAGTAGATGTGGCCGTATTGAGACTCGAGAGTATTCCGGAGATCCTGCTGGTACAACGGAAGGATCCCCCCTACCAGAACAGGTGGGCCCTGCCCGGCGGCTTCATGGAAATGGAGGAAACCCTGGAGGAGGCTGCCCGCAGAGAGCTGAAGGAAGAGACCGGGATCACCGCCGGAGAGTTGATCAGGTTTGAAACCTATGATGCGCCCGAACGTGATCCCAGGGGAAGGACCATTACCCAGGTATTTATCATGCTCTGGAAAAAAGAGATGGGGACACCGGAGGCTGCCAGTGATGCCAGGGCGCTTGACTGGTTCGATCTGACTTCCCTTCCGGAGATGGCTTTCGACCATGACAGGATCATCAGGGACGTAATCGGGCTGATCAAAAACAACCCTGGATGATCGGGCTTCCAGTGATGTCGAGGGCAGCACAGCCACCGTTTCACCGGCTTCCTTCGGATTAACTTCGTTGAGCCCTTCGGGGTTCCACTTCGCAGTGGACACCCTTGCCATAGGCTAATGCTTCCACTTACCGGGCGCATAGAGGACTTTCACCTCCAAGTATCAGTGCCCTGCCGGGCACACCGCACCTAAAAAAAGACTGCCCCTCACGGAGCAGTCTTGATGGGTTTGATGATATGATCCTTTACTATTGAGGATCAGGACTGGCACTGTTAGGCTCAACATCCCAGAACACCTGGGTGCGTACATCGTCCCCGCCGATCGCGGAAGCGGCAGCCGTATAGTTGGCATTGTTCAGGCTTGTCTCATTGAAAGGATAGGGCCAACGCAGCGGAATATCCTGCTGGGTCATCTCCATGGGAGGCGACAACACGGGCCAGTCGAAGATCCTCCAGGTGGCATATCCTTCGTTGCCGCGGTTGTACAGCGCGATCCACTTCTGGGTGCCGATCAGCTCCTTCCAGCGGGCCGCATCGTAGGCCACGTCGGCCTGTGCAAGATAGGGATTGGCTTCCTGATCTTCTCCGCCCCAGAAAACAATGCTGGCAGTGATCCCTGCCTCATAATGTTCCTGGGCGGTCATGGGCGTGGTAAAGCCCCTGGCAGCAGCCTCTGCCAGCAGGAACTGAACCTCTACATAATCGCCAAGTACCGACGGGAAGGTGGGATCGAACATCTGATCACTCCAGTGGCTGATAGCCTGATAGTTGGCAGCATCCACCCTTCCGTATTCCAGGCCCACATAGGCAAAGTCACCCGAACCGGAGGTATCCACCTGGGTAAAATACAGGGGCATCCGGGGATCACTCAGCTCTTCCATCTTGGAGATAATGGTCAGCGTAGGTGAATAGTCGTTCCTGTTGTCTACGATATGCCTGCTATAGATGGGATTCACATGGGGTGAATTGGTGGTCCAGGTAAGCTGCCACACATCTCCCTCTTCAAAGACACCGGCATCCAGGGCATCGGACAAAGCACTCTGGGCAGCAGATTCATTCACATCCGAAAGTCTCATGCCCAGCCTGAGCAGCAGGGATGCGGCCGCTTTCTTCCACATGGCCACATCGCCCTGGAAGATCACATCTTCGGCGCCCCAGCTTCCGTCATTGATGCCTGCCTGAAGGGTGGCAATATCATCCCTTAATCTTTGCATCAGATCATTGTAGATGGTGGCGGCATCGTCGTATACAGGGGTTTTGTTCTCTGCGCCCTGCAATGCTTCGGTATAGGGGACATTTCCCATGTAGTCCACAAGTGTATGAAAATTATACACTTCCAGGATATCCACAATGGCCAGCTTGTTGTCGCGGTTCCGGTTAAACGCCGGACTGCCGCTCTGATCGCTGATCAATGTTCTGATCTCCTGCAGATCACGAAGCCCATAATAGATCCTGGTAAAATAGGTGTCAGGAATGGAGCGGTCCTCGAAATCATAGCGGCTCTCCTGGGTATAGTTGGTCTGTGAGGCATACTGACACAGGAACCGGCTGATATTCACATTCATGCTGATATCATCAACGGTATATACAGTATATGTCTCTGCCTGGGTCAGCAATGTGGAGGCCGGCACTTCGGTCGGAGCTTTTGGATTCACATTATCCGGAAGCTCACAGGCGGTTACCAGTGCTCCCAGCACCAGCACCGTTACATATATTCTTTTCATTTTCATCATGATTCTAATATTAGATAAAACATTAAGTTAGAAATCGAGCTTCACGTTCACACCAAATGTTCTTGCCGTTGGGTAGGATGCATTCTCGATCCCCTGCTGATTACCGGAGGTAAAGCTGAATTCCGGATCAAAATGCGGGGTGTTCTTGTGGATGATCCAGAGGTTTCTCCCCACCAGTGACAGGTCCACACCATGGATGAACGAGTCACCCAGAATGTTTGCCGGCAGTGAATATGTCAGGGAGAGTTCCCTCAGTTTCACATAGGAAGCATCAAATACATATCTTGCTTCTGGTGAAAATCCATAGTACCAGTAACCTCCCCATTGCTGTGCATGAACGTAAGTCTCATTGGGGGTTCCATCCTCATAAACTGCATCCTCAAAGATCATTCCCCCTCCTTCGGCAACCGGGTCACGTTTGGGATTCCCCTTGGGGTTCGTTCCGGCAGTTTCCTCATAGACCCCTGTGGCCAGTCCGTAGCTCGTACTGTGTGAGAAAATGTCTCCGCCCTTCTGCATATCGATCAGCGCATAGAGGGACAATCCTTTGAATGAGAAACGGTTTCCGACACCCATGTTCCAGTCAGGCTGAATGTTGCCAATGATCGCCTGGGGATCGTCTCCCAGCAGCAGGTAACCATTATCTCCCACGGTGATCTTTCCATCGGTGTAGACATAGTCCACACCCTTCAGGGTGCCATAGAGTTCACCCTCCTCTGCGGACACACTGACACCCCACTGCGACCAGATCTGCAGGTTGGTGACACCCTCTGCCAGGGAAATAACAGTGTTTCTGTTGGCAAACCAGTTCACATTCAGATCCCAGCTGAAATCGCTGGTCCTGACCGGTGTCAGGTACAATGCTGCTTCAATCCCCTTGTTCTCAAGTTCTCCCCCGTTCACATACATCCTGCCATAACCGGTAGCTGTTGAAACGGGAACATCGAAGATCTGGTCAAATGAGTTGGTCTTGTATACGGCCAGGTCCATTCCTACTCTTCTTTCAAAGAAATAGGCTTCCAGTCCGGCCTCGATGCTGTTGGTATACTCAGGTCTGAGTTCCGGGTTCTGGAGGGTGGCGGGAACCGAGAACAGCGACAGGTTCTCAAAGTTGGTCCCCTGGGCAAAGGTGGAAATGGTCCTGTAGGCGCCTGTGGCGGCACCCACCTGGGCAAAGTTCACCCGCAGCTTCAGGTAATCCATCCAGGTCAGATCCTGCATGCCGCCGATCTCATGGAGCAACAGGCTGGCCGACACCGAAGGATAAAAATAGGTGTTGTTTTCCACCGGCAGGGTGGAAGACTGGTCAACCCTGGCCGTACCTTCGATATAGGCGAATCCCCCGTATCCCACAGAAAGGTTTCCGTAAGCACTCTGACGGGCCCCGATGCCCAGGTATTCTGAAACATCCATCGGTGATACCGAGTTGCGGACCGTATACAGCTCGGGAACGACCAGTCCGCCCACGGTGGATCCGGTCATCCTGGTTTCCTGCAAGTGCCTGTATTCGGCTCCAACCAATCCGTTCAAGGAGATCTCGCCAAAATCTTTATTGAAATTCAGCATCAGCCGGTTGATATTCCGGTAGAACGTGCGGTCCGCAGTGGTGAAATCTGAAGTAGCAGTACTTCCAATTGCGGTCCGCTGATTCTGGACATCATGGTAGGTGTCGATGGAAGTCCTGAAAGACAGGCTCAGCCATTCCGTAAGGTCATAGTCTGCTGACATGTATCCAATGACACGGTCCCGGAAATCATCCTCATAGTTCTTGTACCGGATCCAGTACGGATTGTCCATGAAAATAGGGGTCAGGTCATTGTAATAATGATAGTTCCAGGTCCGGTGCAACCCGGTGGGCGATTCATACTCCTTCAATTCCTCCATGCCCACGTTGGTCTGGAACCACTGTGTAAAAGACTGCATAGGATTCATTTCAGCGTATCCTGTACCAAAACGTCCCAGAGCATCCTGATGGGTAAAGTTGACATTTGCGCTCACGGTAAGTTTCTTTGTGAAGTTGTAGCTTCCCGAAAAATTGACCGTATGCTTTTTCAGATTGCTATTGGGCAGGATCCCCTTTTCATCAAAATTCGTGTAGGAGAGCCTGAATTTACCGTCCCTGTTGGCTCCGTCAAAGGCCACCGTATTGACCCAACGGGTGCTGTTCTCAAAAAAGGAGGGCGCGCGGTTCCCTTCTGCCGGGGGCAGCCAGGGAGCTTTCTGAGCGAAATTGTCTGCGGCCGGGTCCAGTGCCCACCAGTGGATTACCTGGAGATTCTCATCGAAGGGAGCGCCCCAGGAGGCATCCTCTGATGTGGGAGGGATCAGGTCAAGTGTTCCGTCCCCGTCCAGGTCGGTCTCGAAGAAAAACCCGGAGGCGTCCTCATAGTAAGGGCCATATCCGCCCCCATACTCGTATTGATGCTGAGGGAATGTGGACTTGTCGATGGTCCCCACCATCAAATTGGAAGTGACACTGACCCCGATGCCTATCCTGCCGGTTCCCTTCTTGGTGGTGATCAGGATCACCCCGTTGGCTGCACGGGATCCGTAAAGCGCGGAAGCGGCAGCACCCTTCAGCACCGAGATGGATTCGATGTCGTTGGGGTTGATATCCTGGGCCACGTTCCCGAAGTCATATCCACCCCATCCGGCCGCATTGTCGGCATAGTTGTTATTGGAGATCTCAATCCCGTCGATCACATACAGGGGCTGGTTGTTCCCGGTCAGGGAAGTGCTTCCCCTGATGATCATGTTGGTCGATCCCCCCATGGTGTTGGGCGGCTTGACCTGGATACCGGCGATCTTTCCTGAAAGCGATGAAGCGAAGTTGGACTCCACCGAGTTGCTTATCTCGTCACCGCTCACTTCCTGGACGGAATAACCCAGGGATTTCTGCTCCCTGGTCACACCCAGGGCGGTGACCACCACCTCGTCCAGTGCCAGGGTGGTCGGTTCGAGGACCACATCGATCTGTGTCCTGTCGCCTTCTACCTCCACTTCCTGGGTAAGCATTCCCACGAAGCTGAACATCAGGGTAGCCGGAAGATCAGGAACGGTGATCGTGTAGTTTCCCTCAAAATCTGTGACTGAACCGATTGTCGTACCTTGTACCACAACCGATACACCGGGCAGTGCCGCACCATCCTCGGCGCTGGTCACCATACCCGTCACTTCCACTCCCTGTCCGTGCAGGAGCGAAAATCCCGCAAACAACAGGAGTGTCAATACGAAAACAAATCTTTTCATAGATTAAAGTTTTAGGTTTAATAAGCATTTAGCAATTGACTCTGTTGGGCCAAATCTATAAAAAAAAAATCAAACACAAAACAAAGGCCTGATCAATATAGACGGGCGATAGAGAAGAACAATCACGGTACTTTCTCGACCTGCCTGCATATTATGTCCCGATTTTAAAAAACATACTTTTCTTATTTATCTATATATCAATTCGTTGCGCGGTTGATGTCTCGGATATAGTTTTTAGACTAAGAATCTAATCCCCTGCTATCCAGTTTGAAAATAAACAAGCATGATGACAGAGCTCTTCCCGGGGCTCAAAATCAAAAAAAAGGGGGCCGAAACCCCCTTTTTCTGATTTGTTTACGGTATCAAATGATCGCGTTAATCGATCTGATTAGCCTCTGTGATTTCATCATTGGCATCGATTTCACGCTGCGGGACCCTCAGAGTGAATTGAGGTGAACCGGCAGGAAGATCGGTCACCTGGCACAATGAGGGATCGTGGTCTCTCCTGTCCAGGGGTATCTTCCAGCGCTTGATATCCAAAAGACCAAATCCTTCACCCCAGAGCTCCAGGCGCCTCTGCAACCTGATCTCGTCGATGAGTGCCTGTCCCGTGTTGGAAGTGGATGATCCAGGATCACGTGCATCGAGCACAGCATTAAGGGCTGTTTGCGCCACCGCATCCTGCTCCGATTCTGCTGCGGCCTCCGCCTCGATCAGGTACATTTCGGACGACCGCATCATCACGTAATCAGCTTCCCAGGTAGATCCGGCCCGGAACTTGATCACTGAATAGGTGGGAACCATGTCCCCGGTTTGCGCAATGATCGTATCGCCGGGGGCAACCACCACCTGTTTTCTGACATCCGTATCCGGGATGGTATCGAACAGATACTGAGGCATCTGTTTCTGCAGCCCCAGGCTGGCATAACTGAACTTAATGGGATCCATGTGACTGAAAAAAGATGCATAGATGGTGGCCTGCTCCGCATTGATGTCCATGCCCCAGATCCACTCCCCGTTGGTCACATCCCTGAATCCCGAAGTATAGGCGGTGGCATCCATCAGCGGGTATCCTTCCCTGGCAGCAGCTGCATTGGAGATGGCCGTGTTCCAGTCCTGCATCACCAGTGCCACCCTGGCCCTGAGTCCCTGTGCCACGGAAAGGTCAATATAGGACTTGGCCGGCCTGGATTCGGTGGATCCCTGGAACAGGGAAATGGCATTGTCCAGGTCGGATACAATGGTGTTGTAGACCTCCCCGACTGTAGCGATGGATTCATGCTGCTCGGAGGATTCCAGCTTCAGCGGAACACAGGGCGAGCTCTCATTGCCCACGTAAGTGGGAGCATGGAACTGCGCCAGTGAGAAATAGGCAAACGCCCGCAGTGCATGGGCCTGGGCCTTGATAAAATCCCGCTCCGACTGGGATCCCTCCAGATCATCCGCCTCTTCCAGGATCACATTGGCATTATAGATCAAATCATAACTCAGATTGTAGGATTTGTCCGCCGTGGATCCTTCATCAATATATCCCCTTTCTGTGTAGTTGTAATCACTGATGAACCATCCGTATCCCCTGGAGAATACTTTCATGTCATGACCCATCAGGTCGGATTTCAGGGCCAGGGCATTGTAACCGTAATCATCATGGCCACCATCAGTGATCCCGTAATAGTAGAACCAGCGGTAGATCCCGTTCAGTGCCACTTCGGCGCCCTGGGTGGTCTCAAAAATTACATCCTTGGAAACTGCATCTGTGGGGGCAGTATCCAGGTACTCCTCGGAACAGGAGAACATCAGTACTGCCGATAACCCGATCAACAGATACGACTTTATCCTTTTCATATTCTTCATTGTTTTAACTGTTTTAAAACTTGACATTTAACCCGACAGTATACGTTTTAGTCGGTGTATACTGGGTTTGAGCCGTTCCGGCAAAATCCTGTCTCGGGTCCATTCCCGGATTGGTGGTATAGACATAGAGATTATCGGCTGCCACAAATACCCGCAGTCCGGATGCCCCGATCCTGCCGGCCAGGTTCGATGGCAGATTATATCCCAGTGTGATATTTCTCAGGTTCAGATAGGTTGCATCGAATAAGAACCGGGTCGCCGTATTCCTCAGATCGGTGTTCCCGACCTCCACACGGGGGACCAGATCCGGATCATAGTATACTGTATTTCCATCCACATCGGTGACAGAAGGCAGTCCGTCGGTGCCAATGGGCCCGGTCCAGTTGTCAAGAATATCGGTATGCCATGACATACCGAGATCCCCCTCTCTCATGAGCCACATATAGTTGTAATCCAGGAATTTTCCACCTATCTGGTAGGTCACGAAAACAGAAAGATCAAATCCCATGAACTGGAAGGAGTTGGTCACCCCTCCGTATACTTTGGGGATGGATGAACCCACATAATACCTGTCAGCATCGGCATGAGCTGTAGTAACAATGCGGTTGCCGGTCTTAACGGGTTCGCCATCTTCATCCAGTACCGGATTGCCTTCACCATCCATTTCGATCTCATCCTTCCAGTAAAGGGCTGCACCGGTTTCCGCATCGGCACCGGCATATTCCCGGATATAGAAATCATACAATGATCTTCCCACCATGAGCTTCTTGGAACCCTGGATAATTTCTTCCTGGGGAAGCTCAGTGATCTCGTTCTTATAATGGGTAATGTTGAAATCGAACAGCCAGCGGAAATTCTCCGTATTGACAATATCCGCGGAAAGAATGGCTTCCACACCCCGGTTCTCCATTCCGCCGATGTTCTCCCATTTGCTGTCAATACCCAGGGACCGCGGCTGGGGAACTTCGAAGAGCAGGTTGTCCGAGCCTCTGATAAAATACTCAAAAGTACCGCGCAGCCTGTCGAAAATCGCGAATTCGACCCCGGCATTCATATTGGAATTCTTTTCCCATATCAGTTCTGCAAGCTCGAGTGAACTGGCAATTGCCCCTGAATAGACATTGTTGTCAATGCCCAGGTCATAGAGCCCCTGCCAGGGATAGTACCCGATCCCCTGGTTATTACCCTGTAATCCGTAACTAGCCTTCAGCTTCAGGGTATTGATCCAGTCCAGTTGCATAAAGTTCTCCTCGCTGATCCGCCAGCTCCCGCCGATACTCCAGAAGGTACCCCAGCGGGTGTCGGGGTGGAACCTGGAAGACCCATCCGTCCGGATGCTGGCAGAAAGGTAATACCTGTCTGCATAATCATAGTTGATACGACCAAAATAACTTTCGATCCGGATATTATCCTCGTAAGAGTTGGATCCTTCACCTGTGGAAGCCGGGGCCAGTTCAACGATCCCTGGGAACGGGAACCCGATCCTTGTTGCCTCCAGGAAGTTGGTCTTCCACATGAAACTCTCATGGCCGGCCAGGGCATCGAAGCTGTTCATCCCGACGGTCCTGGTGAAAGTCAGCAGCTGATTTAATGTGGTGATCAGCCCTCTTTCAAAATCTTTGGTGATCCTGCCGTATCCTGCGGCATCCCCGTAAACAGAATTCTGGAAAGTCGTGCCGGAAGTACCTGTATAATCCACACTCAGATTGGTCCTTAAACTGAGTCCCGGAAGGATGGTGAAATCCGCGAAGGTCCTGGCGGAGACCTGGTCCAGCTCGGTGGACCGCTCATCCAGCTGCAGGGAGGCCCTCAGGTTGAAATTCCCGGCATAGGGACGGAATCCTCCGACCGTTCTTCCGTAACCATCATTGAAGGTCATCTGTCCGGCACCGAAATCAAAGACCGGTTCACCCTCTGCATCGAGGATCAAGGACCCTGCATCGGGCTGGTTCCATGTATTGTATGCGTAAACCGGGAAAATCGGTCCCATCACCCTGGAAAAGAAGAAAGGGTTGCTGGTGGTGGAATTATCCTCTGAAAAATTGTTGTACTTGTATGTGGAGGCACTGGTGTTCAGGCCGATCCTGAGCCATTCCTTCACCTGTGATTCGGCATTTACCCTCGCGGTGAAACGCTCGAAATCGGAATATTCCAGCAATCCGTCCTCATTCAGATATCCAAGGGAAATGTAATAATTGGTCCTTTCATCCCCGCCGCTTACATTGATGTTGTAATCCTGCTTGTGGGCGATCCGGAAAAGTTCCTCCTGCCAGTCGTCGTCCCAGAGCAGGTTTGCATTGGGATTCAGCTGTCCGTCGGTCCCGATCAGTTCGGTGGGATCCACGTCATAGGCGTTGTAGTTCCCGAGCTGGGCCACCGTGTTAATGCTGTTCCCGTCGCCGTCCACCCCGTAGGAAGCAATCTCATTGGCCTCCTGCATGGAATAGGCACCGCTGTAATAGAGTGAATTCCGGTAAGCCTCCCAGGTCTTTTCATAATATTGTTCCTGGTTGATCCTTGGGTACTCGGGGATGGCCCTGTCCGACCAGCCGTTCCGAACCTTGACCTCCAGCTCCAATCTCCCGGCCTGTCCCTTGTTGGTGGTGATCACGATCACCCCGTTGGCACCACGGGATCCGTACAGCGCAGCCGCTGTGGCGTCTTTCAGCACGGTGATGCTCTCAATGTCGTCCGGGCTGATTGAATTCAGGCATCCCCCGTAGGGAACCCCATCCACCACGTAAAGCGGATTACTGGAAGCATTGATCGAACCGATCCCGCGGATCCTGATGGCCGCCTGTGAGCCGGGCTGACCGGTAGCAGAGGAAACCTGCAAACCGGCCGTGGCACCTTCCAGCAATTTGGAAACGGAGGTCGCCTGTATATTGTCGATCTTATCGGAACTGATGTTCTCTGCCGATCCCGTAAATGAAGCTTTCTTGGCCGTACCGTAAGCAACCACCATCACCTCGTCGATACCCACAGCATCAATTTCAAGGGTTACATCGATAACCGATCTGCTATCGATGGGAACTTCCGCGGTCCTCAGTCCCACAAAGCTGAACACAAGGGCATTGGCAGATTCAGGCACACTGAGGGAATAATTTCCTTCAAAATCGGTAACCGTCCCGATGGTGGTTCCCTGAACCACAACAGAAACACCCGGCAGAGGAGCTCCGTCTTCAGCACCGGTCACCGTCCCGCTGATCTGCATTTCCTGTGCATGTAACAGCACTCCCGTCAGCACAAAAAATGCAAATAACATCGTTAATCTTTTCATAGATTAAGTTTTTAGGTTTAATAATAGATTCATTTAAATTCGCTCTCTGTTTGCTGTTATTCTGTCCGCCAAATCTATAAAAAAAAATCAAATTGTTAACAAAACTTAAAAATGGATGGAAATGAATCCGGATCAAAAAGATATACTAATTGGTAAAAAGCCTGATTGTCTGGCTGTTATCAGGTCCGGTAATGTTAATAATGAATGCACCTTGTCTTCCGAAATCGATTTCGTTATAGCCCGGTGATATGGTCCCGATCAGGATCAGCCTTCCTGAAAAACTGTAGATATTGACCGTTGCCGAGAAATTGGTGGAATTGAAGACGATCAATTTCCCTCCGGGCCCCTGGTAAGCAGTATAGGCCTGGTTCTGCTGTGCGATCTTCTTTCCGTCTGCGGGATCCTGGCGGTTCACGCATCCCTGGCTGTTCATGACCGAAACGGTATAGGTCCCCGGCAAATAAGCGATGTATTCCGGAAGCCTTGCATAGGGACTGTCAATAATGGAATCATTCCGGTACCACTGGTAACCGGTGAACTGCAGGGCATTGGTGATGGTGAGGAGCTTGTATCCCCGGCTGGAACTCTCCTGTACCCGGACCAGGGGATCTTCCGGCCGTGGAGCGGTGATAAAGAGCTTGTTGGATTTTCTCGATCCGCATTTGTTGGTGACATCCACGAATACAAAACCGGATTCCGTGCCCACCGACACAAGGATGGTATCCCCTTCCGGTTCACCGATGATGGACCAGTCTCCACCCACCTCCCAGAGGTAGGAATGATCCGGCAGAGGCTCCACATAGAATTCCTGCTCAGAAACGGCACATGGATTTTCCCTGGAGGTAAGGATCTGCACTTCCCCCGGTCTGTTCTTTACCGAAATGGGGACCCGGAGGGTGTCTCCCGGTCCGCAGGCATTCCGGATACTCACCCTGATGGTCCCGGGATCCCTTCCCGGAATATAATCCAACCTGTTCCCGGTGGGTGTCCCGAGCCAGTCTGCAGGCAGGCGCCAGTCATATGCCGCCCCCTTCAGCTCATCCACCTCCACAAAACTGGCCGTATTGGCACAGGGAGCGGTATCCGCCTCAAAATTATCCAGGGAAGGCACTGAATCAAGGGGCTCCAGCACCAGCCATCCGCTTTGTCCCTCCCCGCAGCGATTGACGGCACTTACTCCCAGTGAATCGATGCTGCTCCCTATGGAAAGGTCGATCCCCTGGAGGGCCCTCTCTGAAAAGGTCCACCCGGCCGGAGGCTCCCAGATGAAATCTACCCCCGGTACACCAGTGGCCAGGTAGAATTCACTGCTCCCCGCACACGGATAGGGTTCCCCCTGGATCCCCGGAACATCCTCGGGGGGAATGGTACAGTATATGGCCCTGAAACCGGTATCCTGAACCTGTCCGTCGGAAACGAAACGCACAAATAAGGATCCGGAGGTGGAATTGAATTCGGTGGCCTCCAGGTCCGGGGTACCGTCCACCGTGGCAATCAGCGGTGCGGTATCATCCGTTCCGTCATATATGAACATGCGGTCGTTGCCCGGCTCGGTGGCAAAATAATCGAAATAGAGTTTGACGGGCTGACCGTTCGATGGAGTGATCAGCCAGCCGGCATCCATATCTGACAGGTATTCCCCGGCAGAAGTCAGGATAAATTCTCCGTTGTTCCCCGTTAATTCCATGGTTCCCGAAGCAAAATATTCTTCGGTCAGGCCCGATATGATGAGTCCGAAATTCTGTCTTCCGCTGAACAGCGACTCCTTGTAAGAAACGGCCACCTCGTAGAATCCCTTCTCAGGGGCTTCCAGCAAAATCTGCTCCACATTGTCCAGCTGGTTGTCCCCGGTGGTTGCCTGATTTTCGGGATGCAGCGGATCCAGCACATAGGGCCTGAACTCACGACCGTCCACCTCCCGGATCAGTCTCAGATCGAGGTCATTGACAAGCATTCTTTTCACCGGGTCCAGGGCCGGTTCGGGGAAGCTCCCCTCGGGATCGGTCCAGCAGATGGTGATCCGTGCCGGTTCCATTCCGTTGGAAAAAAGATGGATCCTGAAGGTATCGTTTTCAAGAAGGGACACCTCCCGGATCCGGGCAAAGGAGGTATCGGAGATCACACGGGCCGCAGAAAGGGTATTCATTACACCCCACCCGAAGCGGTAATCCGGACCGGGATTCCCGGCATCGTCGGATGTATGCAGGACGAGTCCCTTCAGTTCGGCCGAGGTCAGATAAGAGCCATTCAACCGGTCATACAACTCCTGTAAGGTTGCCAGCGAACCGCTCACATTGGGTGCGGACATGGAAGTTCCGCTGCTGCTCCTGTAATCCGTATCACTCCCGATCCAGGCGGAGTAAAGTGTCTCCCCGTTCCCCACGATATCGGGTTTGATACGTCCGTCGTCTGTGGGTCCGTATGCGGAGAAACTGGTGATCCTTACATCCTCCCTTCCGGTATAACCTCCAGAAAGGTCACTGATGGCACCCACGACCAGGATATTTTTTGCATTCCCCACAGGACCCATGGAGTCATAACCCTTATCGCCTCCGTCCCTCTGCCTGACCTCTGTGGAAGGTACCCATTCCCCGTTCTCGAAAAAATAATGTTCAGTTCCTGGAGAAGGTCCTTCCCCTCTGTCGTTCCCGGCCGATTTCACGATCAGGTAATTGGGATTGTCATAGGCGATCCTGTCATAATCCATGGTTTCCTTATGATAGAATCCAAACAGGTAATCCTCTTCCTCGCTGATATTGATATCCCCGTACCATTCCCAGCGTTCCTCTTCGCTGTTGTAGTCCCAGCCGGTGATAAAACCGTAGGAATGATTTGAGATGAGCAGCCCTTCACCGGCTGCCGCATCCATTTCCTGGAGATCATTGTCCCAGTCATAGCTCTCCAGGGTGGACCGGCCGGCCATCCCTTTTGCCCTGGGATCAATCCCGGCAGCGCCCGCCGTACCCGCCACATGGGTGGCATGCCCGATGGTATCGGCAAACACGTCAATGATCTTTGCCCGGTCTTCAAATTCCACGTGGGTGTTGCGGTAAATACCCCCGTCCCAGAAACCGATCACAATACCGTTCCCTGTAAGATCGTATCCTTCCCCGCCACCGGGCCATACCTTATCGGTGGACAGGGTCCTGGCTGCATTCAGGTTCAATGTGGTAAGGTATTCCGGCATTCCATTGGGACTGATCCTCCTGATCTCAATCACCCTGCCGTCGGGATAGATCATCCTTGAAGGCAGATCGGCCTGTTCAGCATACCCCAGTGCGGCGACCTTTTCGGGATCGGGGGACAGGGAAAGGTTGACCAGGCGGCGCTGCTCCACCGACTCTTCCCTGATCAGCCGCTCCTGGGAAACCGTCACCATACAGAACCCTGCCAGTGTGGCCAAAAAGATCAATCTTCGCATTCGGGCAAAATTAGCATATTATTCCAGATGAATCAGGCCTATGATCCGCTCTTTTGTTTCCAGGGACCGGTCCACCAGCCTGGCCCCGGAGGTAAGCATCTCCCGGACCTCGGGAATCTGCTTCACATCGGCTGCATTGATCTGCACATTCAGCCATGATCCCTGGATGGCTGCATGCAGAGCGATCGCTCCCACCCCCGCATCGGTCACACTCCCCGGGTTCCCCTGTTTGACCATTGCTTCTGCCACTTCATAACCACGGAAAGCAGTATTCATCACCCGGAAGGGGACCCTGATGGCCTCCACGGTGGCCTCCCGGATGGCCCGCTCACGTTCCTGCTGCTCCCCGGAGGTTCCTTTTGGCATCCTGATAGCAGTGATGATCCCATTGAAAGCCCGGGTGTCCTCGTCCACCAGCAACAGCAATTCTTCCTGGATCGATTTCCCTTGATCGGCCCAGTCCGAGAATTCCTTCCAGCGCTCGTCCCAGCCTCTTTTATGTGAGGACAGGTTGGCCACCATGGTGGCCAGGGCCGTGCCTAGGGCTCCCATGCAGGCACTCACCGATCCGCCCCCGGGGGCGGGGGATTCCGATGCGGTTTCCTCCATGAATCCCTGCACGGTCAGCTCCGCCAGGTTCTTTTCATCCTTATCTTTCAACTGATATTCAATGATCTTTTCACCGGGATCAAAGGGATACAATTCATCCAATCCCATGGATTTCACGGCGATCTTGATCAGTTCGCTGTCAGAAACCCCGGTGGATCTTTGCTGCTTTCTGAGAAAATACCTTCCCGCCTCCAGCATGGCGCTGAGGGGGACCAGTCCCACCAACTCCGAACCGGTCACCCGGATCCCCCTGGCATTTGCCTTTTTGCATACTTCATCAAAGGCTATATGGATGGGGGTGACCGAGATATTGGTCAGGTTCATGGAGATCTGGGCCACCCCGTATTCCTCGATGAACCAGCCGATGGCTTTGACTTCCTTCAGGGATCCCGGGATCATGACCGGATTGCCTTCATCGTCCCGGACGATCTCCCCGGTGAGGGGATGACCTTTTCTCTTTACCCTTCCCCGTTCACGCACATCGAAAGCCACCGCATTGGCCCGGCGGGTGGAGGTGGTGTTTAAATTCACGTTGTAGGCCACCAAAAAATCCCTGGCTCCCACAGCAATGGCCCCGGTGCGGGGGACAAACTCCGCAGGACCGAAATCGGGTTTTCCTTTTTCCGTTTCCAGTTTGTCCTTCAATCCCTCGTATTCACCAGCCCTCACGGCGGCCAGGTTCTTCCTTTCGGGCGAGAAGGCCGCATTCTCGTAGCAGTAGACCGGGATCTTCAGTTCCTCACCTATCCGTTCGGCGAGCTTCCTGGAATATTCCACCGTTTCTTCCATGGTAATATCCCTGACCGGTACCAGGGGACAGACATCGGTTGCCCCGAACCGGGGATGTTCCCCGCTGTGCTTGCTCATGTCGATCAGTTCGGAAGCTTTCTTGACCGCACGAAAGGCTGCTTCGACCACCGTCCCGGGGGCGCCCACGAAAGTGACCACCGTCCGGTTGGTTGCCTTCCCCGGATCCACATCCAGCAGCTTCACCCCTTCCACCGATTCGATCCGGCCGGTGATCTGCCGGATGACTTCCATATTCCTTCCCTCGCTGAAATTCGGTACGCATTCGATGATCTGGTTCATATAGCTGTTACGATTTTTCCGTTGATAATGACCTTTTTAATCTGGCTGCTTCCGTAGGCATAGGGCATGAACCCGAAACTGGGGATGGGTCTGGTGACGATCAAACTGGCCGTTTTTCCCACCGTCACTGTCCCGTGTGTTTGTTCCAGTCCCATAGCATAGGCACCGTTCAGGGTCACTGCATTGAGCACCTCGAAGGGAAGCATCCTCAGCTGCATGATCCCCAGGGACATGATCAGTTCCATGTTGCCCGAAGGTGAGGAACCCGGATTGTAATCCGAAGCCAGGGCCACCGGCAACCCGGCATCGATCATTATGCGGGCGGGTGCAAAACTCATCCCCAGGAAAAGTGAGGCGCCGGGAAGGAGGGTGGGCATGGTGCGGCTTTCCTTCAATACTTTTATTTCCTCCTCCCCGACAAATTCCAGATGGTCCACAGACCGGGCCCGGTGGGCAACCCCCACCTGGACCCCTCCCGAATAATCCAGCTCGTTGGCATGGATCTTGGGAACCATCCCGTATTTGTCCCCTGCCTCCAGGATTCTCCCTGTCTGCTCCACTGAAAAGAAGCCCCTGTCACAAAATACGTCAATGAAATCGGCAAGCTTTTCGGAAGCCACAGCAGGGATCATTTCCTCCACAATTAGTTTTACATAGCGGTCCGGATCGGACCGGTATCCAGAGGGAAGGGCATGCGCACCCAGAAAAGTGGACCGTACCGTGAGAGGGGTCTCCTCTCCCAGCCGGCGGATCACCCGGAGCATCTTGATCTCATCCTCAGTGTTCAGCCCGTATCCGCTCTTGATCTCCACTGCTCCGGTCCCCGAACCCATGATCTCTATGGCCCTGGGAAGGGACTGCTCGAACAGCTGCTGTTCGGTGGTTCCCGAAAGCAGGTCGGCAGAATTCAGGATCCCCCCTCCCCTGCGTGCAATCTCCTCGTAGCTCAGTCCCCGGATCTTATCCTCATACTCCTTTTCCCGGCTGCCGGCATATACCAAATGTGTATGTGAATCACAGAAGGCCGGCATCACCATTCCTCCCCTGCAGTCGAGTACCTCATCATCCGGCCGGAGGGACGGCTCACCCTGCCCGAAACCCGAGATCCTTTCATGCTCAACGGCCAGCCAGGCATTCTCCAGATGGTTCACTTTTTCCATGTCAGTCCCGGCCACCAGGTCCTCTGGTTCCTGTTCCACCATCAACAACCGGGCAATATGGGTCAATACCAGTCTCATGACATAAAGATAGGAAAATTCATCTGAGCAGGTAAGCCACCGCCACCCCCAGGTAATTGCCGATGGCATAACCGATCACCCCGATGATCATCCCCGGGATCACCACTTCCTTGTTACGCAGGGCAGCAGCGATAACCGGCACAAAAGGCGGGGACTGGGAAAGCGCGGTGGAAGTCATGAGGTACTCATCCACATTGATCCTGAATATCCATGAAAGCAGGGAATGGAGCAACAGGGATCCGGCCATGACCAAAAGGATGTAGAAAAAAATATTCAGCAGCAGGTCCGCCGATTCGGGTGCGAAAATTGCTCTCAGGTCCGCTTTGGAAGCGACGATCACACAGAACATGTAGATAAAGTACATGCCCAGCTGAAAGGACTTTTTGATTTTGTTGATCCCGGGGATCAGGGAAGCCAGGATCCCCAGGGTGGTCACCGTCAGAATGGCCGCCGCGTCCTTAGCATCCCCTTTAAAGAAGAATGTGATGCCGAATCCCAGGCCAAAAATGACCAGGCTGATCCCCATGGCTTTCGCCAGTCCGGGCAGGTTAGACCGGCTGAAAAAACCTGCATAGGATTCAAAATCAAGGACAGTCGGTGCCTGTTCCTTCATGTTGGTATAACCGTCCGGACGATAGGGCTTCATAAAGAGCGAAAACAAAGGTTTGGCTCCTGTGAGCAGGAACAAAAGGGTCAGGGCGCCCACGGCAAGCTCCACGGTATGGGTAAGGATGTAGAGCTCTTCATTCACGTTCAGTCCCCGCGCGATGGCGGCCAGGTTGGGCGTGCCACCCGTATAGACCCCGATCATCATCCCCGAGATCTTCCAAATTTCAGGAATTCTCTCCCTGAATATGAAATAACCGGCAAAAACCAGGACCACCACGGAGACCACACCGAGCAGCAATGAGATAAATGTGATCCGGGCCATCCGGGCCCACTTGATCACATTTTCCGAGAACAGGACCAGGGGAATCCCCAGCAGGATCGTCATCCCCATCAGGTCCCCCTGCAAATCCGAAATGGATTCGGGAATGATGTTGATATTCCCCAGGATGAGTCCGAACAGATAGCAAATCACCACGACTCCGATCTTATGGATGATTGACAACCTGTTGGCCAGAAAAAGAATGAATGCTGGAAATAAAAAATAGAGAAGAATGATGATTACTCCCATGATATCAGACTGTATGAATGCCCAAGATAGTAAAATCTCCAGACAGCATTTCAGGGGCAATCCTCAAAACTTTTTTCGTATTGCTGAATGGCCCTGAGGCTCATTCCCATGCTGGAAAATCCTCCGTCGTGATAAAGGTTTTGCATGGTCACCTTTCTGGTGAGGTCCGAAAAAAGAGTGATGCAGTAACCGGCACATTCCTCTGCGGTGGCATTCCCCAGGGGCGACATCCTCTCTGAAAAGTCCTCCAGCTTATCAAATCCGCTGATCCCGCTTCCCGCGGTGGTCTGGGTAGGCGACTGGGATACGGTATTGATCCGGATCCGTTTTTCCCTCCCGTAGATATACCCGAAGCTCCGGGCAATGGATTCCAGAATGGCCTTGGCATCTGCCATGTCATTGTAACCTACGAATGTGCGCTGGGCAGCCACATAGGAAAGTGCCACCACAGAGCCCCATTCATTGATCGCATCCAGCTTCCTGGCGGTACTCAGGACCTTGTGGAAAGAAAATGCCGACACATCCAGGGTTTTATGATAGTAGTCGTAATTGAGGGCATCATATTCGATCCCCTTCCTCACATTGGGAGACATCCCGATGGAGTGGAGAATGAAATCCATCCTGCCGCCAAAGATCTCCATGGACCGTTTGATCAGATCCTCCAGGTCCTCAAGGCTGGTGGCATCGGCTGAAATCACTTCTGCGCCGGTCTTATCCGCGAGTTCATGGATATTCCCCATCCTCAGGGCAATGGGTGCGTTGGTCAGCACGATCTCAGCCCCTTCCTCATGAGCCCTCTCTGCCACTTTCCAGGCAATGGACCGGGAGTTCAGGGCTCCGAAAATGATCCCTTTTTTACCTTTGAGTAGATGATAAGTCATATGGGTCGGATTTGATGGTTGGATTCTGCCTGAATAACAATTGAACGATCAGATTGTGCGATCCGGGAATCAAACCCTCAGCAGCACACGGGCATTGGAAAGGGCCGCCTCGGTGACCTTTTCGCCTGAGAGCATTTTGGCGATCTCAGTGATGCGTTCACCGGATTCAAGTTTCTTGATACGGGTATAGGTGGCCGCCTGGGTATCTTCCTTGAAAACCACAAAGTGATCGGTACCCCGGGAAGCGACCTGGGGCAGATGAGTGATGGCGATCACCTGCCTGCCACCGGCAAGCTGGTCCATGATCCCCCCGACCCTGTCTGCAATTTCACCGCTCACACCCGCATCAATTTCGTCAAAGATCAGTGTGGGCAACCCCTTCCGGTCCGATACCAGGGATTTGATGCAGAGCATAAGTCGCGAGACCTCCCCTCCCGATGCCACCCTGGAGATCTCCTCCAGGGCCATCTGCTTGTTGGCCGAGAAAAGAAACCGGATCTCATCGCGCCCGTATAGACTAAATTCCTCCATCCGGATGATCTCCACCCTGAACCTGGCATTGGGAATACCCAGCTGTTTCAGCTGGTTTTCCACCTGTTTCTGCATCTTCGTACCGGCCTCCACCCTTTTCCGGTGAAGTACCTCCGATTGTTCCGTCAGCATATCCGCCAACCGGGACCGCTCCGCTTCCAGGCTTCCGATTTTTTCATCCGAAAATGTGAGTTCGTCGATCTTCTCTTCCAGCCGGTCCCTGAGGGCGATCAGATCCTCCAGGTGCTTCACCCGGTGTTTCTGCATCAGTCCGTACAGCAGGTCGATCCGCTGCCGGAGATCCTCCAGACGGTCCGGTTCCATGCTGGTCTTTTCCGCATGTCCTTCCAGCATGGCTGAAAGGTCCTTTATTTCAATATAAGATGATTCCAGGCGTGAGGAAAGCTCATCAGCAGGATTGAAAAAATTTGAGATCCGCCTCAGCTGGAGCAGTGCTTCCCGAAGCTGGTCCAGGATCCCTGTCCCCTCTGCCCCGAACAGCTGTGCGGACTGGTTGAGTGATGTTCGGATCTCCCCGGCATTTTCAGCATGTTGCAGATCAGCTTCCAGGGCTTCCAGCTCCCCCTCCTTCAGATGGGCGGACTGGAGTTCATTGTACTGGAACTGCATGAAATCCATATCCTCCTTCATCCTTGAGATCTCTTCCCTGACCTGTTCCAGCTTCCTTCTGATATCCCGGTAAGCGGTATAGGTGGACTGATATTCAAGCAGGTTCGATTTTGCATCTGCCAGGTAATCGATGACCTCCATCTGATAGAGATGGTCATGCAACCGCAGGTTCTGATGCTGGGAATGAATATCCACCAGCTGCTGGCCCAGGTCCTTCAGAACAGGAAGGGTCACGGGTGAATCATTGATAAATGCACGGGATTTCCCGCCCGGGGTGATCTCCCTGCGGATGGTGGTCAGCCGCTCAAAATCCAGTTCATTCTCCACAAACAGCCTGCGGCCGTTTTCATCCAGGGTAAATTCACCCTCCACAATGCATTTGGAATCTTTCAGTTTCAGCAGCGAGGTATCCGCACGCTGACCGAGGATCAGTGACATGGCTCCCATCAGGATCGATTTGCCGGCCCCGGTCTCCCCCGTGATCGTTGTAAACCCCTCCGAAAACCTGATCTCAAGTTCGTCTATGAGCAGGTAGTTCTTGATATAAAGGGAGTTGATCATCAGATATAAAGGGAGTTGATCATCAGGGTCTAGTTGGTTTGCTCCAGGATGGCCTCGTATTTTTTTGAGTTGGTCTTGTCGACTTCCGTCAGAATGTTGTGGGCACGGTTTCGTTCCTCCGGAAATGATTCTGTATAGACCTTTACCATTTCATCTGCTTTTGCATCAAAGATCAGCCTGAGCAGGTACATGTAAGGATCGGGACGTTTCCGGTAAACCTCCTGGAGCAGTTCCAGGCTGCTGGTGATCTCCGCCCTTCCTTCTGCAACCTCTTCATCCATCACATCCAGTCCCAGCCTGTGGTACCTGTAATTGAATTCCCTTACCGGCTCATACTCTGCATCCAGCATGTCTTTTACGATCCAGTACCTGCTTTTATGTGCCAGATCGTCCATGGGTTTCCATCCGGCTTCAGGAGCATTCTGGGCATTCATTACGATCTTTTCCGCATTGGTGAAATAAGGTGTTCCCCCGAAAAGAGAAAAGGTGTCGTAATCAAGACCCAGGATATAATAAGCATAAAAGGCCAGAATCGAAGTAAGGTTCGATGTATGTGACTGAAGGTCGAATTCCAGCGGGGAAAACTCCACATACCTGAAATGGATGTCATTGTCCACGAAATTGAAGGTGGTTGTATTGTAATTGGTATTGAAAACAGGTCTTCGGGCCTGCACCTGCAAAGTGCCTTTAAATTCATCGGCGGACAATTGCTCCCTGATGTTGAACATCAGGTTGCATTCGATCCGCTCCTCCGAACTGTACACATGGTTGGTCCACACCCGGTTGTTCATGAATTCGTAAATGGCATTCTGCAGGGTCTGGAACACCTGTTTGTTGGTCCCCTGGATCTGCTGGCTCACGATCTGTACATTGCACCTTAACTCCTGGCCGGCCAGGAAGTAAGAAAAAAGCAACAATCCCAATACAATACTCGTCCTACGCATCTTCGATCATTTTCAATATCTCTTCCACAAGCTCACCGGCAACCTCCTGCTTCGGCTTCAACTCAAAGTCCGTTGTCTTCCCTTTCCTGTCAATAGTGGTGACCCGGTTGGTATCCGTCCCGAACCCTGCACCTTCATGTCTCAGTGAATTCAGCACAATCAGGTCAAGGTTCTTCCGCTCAAGTTTTTCCCGGGCATGCTTCAGCTCATTCTCGGTCTCCAGTGCAAATCCGACAAAGAACTGGCCATCCTGTTTATCCTTCCCCAGGGTGGCAGCAATATCGCGTGTGGGTTTCAGCTGAAGGGCCCATGGGTCCGCTCCGCGTTTCACCTTGTCGGAAGATCTTTCGGCGGGGGTGTAATCAGAAACCGCCGCGTTAAAAACAGCCACATCCACCTTCCCGATCACTTTCCTGCAGGCCCGGAACATCTCCTCTGCCGAGGTGACCCGGACCAGGGTAATTCCTGGTCCGCGGACCTTTTCCGGGACCGGTCCGGATACCAGGACCACTTCTGCCCCCCGGGAAGCAAATGCTTCAGCGAGGGCATATCCCATTTTCCCGGTGGAATGGTTGCCAATATAACGAACGGGATCGATGCTTTCGTGCGTGGGGCCCGCAGTAACCAGGACCTTTTTATTCAGAAGTTTTTTTTTTGAGGGATTCTCTTCAAAACTCCGGATGGCCTCAAGGATCTCCCCTGGTTCCTTCATTCGGCCCCGTCCCTCCAGTCCGCTGGCCAGCTCCCCTTCTGCCGCCTCGATAATGTGGTTCCCGTATTTTGACAGGATCCTGAGATTTTCCAGGGTGGAAGGATGTTTGTACATATCGGTATCCATGGCCGGTGCCACCATCACCGGACACCTGGCTGACAGGTAAGTGGCAATAAGCAGATTGTCGGCGATACCCCGGACCATTTTTCCCAGGGTAGCGGCTGTAACCGGTGCGATCAGCATCAGGTCGGCCGAAATCCCCATTTCCACGTGATTGTTCCAGCGCCCTCCCTCGGCCCGGAAGAATTCAGAAAGCGCGGGTTTACCTGAAATGGCAGAAAAAGTGACCGGTCCCACAAACGCTCTCGCCGAAGGAGTCATAATTACCTGTACATCGGCTCCTTCCTTGATCAGAAGACGAAGGAGCTGGACTGCCTTATAAGCAGCAATGCTTCCGGTAACGCCAAGAATGACATGTTTTCCTGCGAGGTTCATCAGGAAATTGTGACTATTTTTCGATCTCCGGTGTTTCGTTGATCCTGAAATAGATCTGATCTTCTGTCATCTCCTGCAGGGAGATCAGTGCAGGTTTGGGCAATCTTTCAAAAAATTTGGAGATCTCTATCTGTTCAGGGTTTTCGAATACTTCCTCCAGGTTGTCGGTATAGGAGGCAAATTCCTCCAGCTTCCTGTTGAGCTCCTGTTTCATCTCCACGCTGATCTGGTTGGCCCTTTTGGAGGCAACCATCACGGTCTGGTAAATGTTGCCGGTCTGGGTATCCAGTTCATTCAGGTCTCTGGTGACCGTGGTCAATGGTGCTTTGCTTTTTTTATAATCCATGGATTGATATTATGATGTACTGTTTGTATTTTCCAAAAACTCATTCGCCGATTCATAGATCCGCTCGGCCTCTCCGGAATAAGGACCTTCGGGAAACTCTCCTATGAAACTGTAATATTCGTCCACTGTGGCCTGGTAGCGCTCCCTCTGTTTGCTGGGAATACTGTTGTCGGCAAGAAGGTATGATGACTTGAGAATGAGGTACATGAGTTCCTCCCGGTACCTGGTATCAGGGTACTGGATCAGGCTGTTGCGCAATGCAAGGATAGCCGATTTATAATATCCCAGGTCATAATAGAGCCTGGCGCTGATATACGATTTTTCCACCAGCTTATCGCTCATCTCGGTGATGATCTGAAGGGCCTCTTCTGCTCTTTCCGAACCAGGGTACTTCACCATGAACATCTGCATGGCAGTGATGGCCTTGTGGGTATTTTCCTGGTCCAGTTCGGGACGGGGGGACATTTGATAATAGCAATAACCCGTCATGAAATCCGCCTCTTCAAGGAAAGCACTGTTAGGATAGGTGGTGGAAAGTTCATTGAAATAATGGCCGGCCATCATGTAATCCCTCTGCCCGTAGTAACTCTTTGCCTGGTAATATTTGACGGTATCGGCCCTGATGGTTCCCCGGTAAATATTGGCAATCTGGTCGAAGAGCGTAGACGCCCTCACATAATCTCCATCTTCATAGTATTCGATCCCCTTCTCGTACTTCATCTGGATGTCCTGACTCTTCAGCAGTTTTTCATACTCGCCGCATCCGCCCAGGATTATGGCGCTCAGTACAATGAGGATCGCCGTCCCTGATATGGCCCCGTTTCCTGATATGGCCCCGTTTTTTGACATTGCGCAAAAATACAATTAATGATTTACATATGAAACAAAAAGCATTCCAATTTATTGCGCTGTTTTAAAAGCCATCCCACGCTGTTTTTACCTCCCTTGTTTATGTGGCCACCCTGCCATTATTTATGTGGTCACCCTGCCATATATCAGCATTGTTGCATTTCTTTGTTGTCCGGTAAAAAAAACCTTAAATTTGCAGCCGTCTTGTTTTAACTAAAACTCATTTCCGTGGATATTTTTGAAAGAATCACCAAGAACAGGGGACCCATCGGACAATACCAGGCTGCGGGCCATGGGTATTTTACATTTCCCAAACTGGAAGGAGAACTGTCTGCCCGCATGAAATTCCGTGGCAAAGAAGTGCTGACCTGGAGCCTGAATAACTATCTGGGGCTCGGGAATCACCCCGAAGTAAGGAAAGCGGATGCGGCCGCCGCTGCTGAATACGGCATGGCCTATCCCATGGGAGCCAGGATGATGTCGGGCCAGACCCGTAAACATGAAGAACTCGAGCAGAAACTTGCTGCCTTCGTGCAGAAGGAAGACGGATTCCTTTTGAATTACGGATACCAGGGAATGTCCTCGATCATCGATGCGGTAACCTCCCGAAATGATGTGATTGTATATGATTCCGAATCCCATGCCTGTATTCTGGACGGAATGAGGATGTCGCTGGCCAAACGCTTTGTATTCCCCCATAACGATATGAAAAACCTTGAAATCCAGATGGGCCGTGCTGTGAAAAGAGCCGAGCAACAGGGAGGCGGTATACTGGTCATCACGGAAGGTGTATTCGGTATGGCCGGAGATCTGGGGAATCTGAAAGCCATTGCCGACCTGAAGGATCAATTCGATTTCAGGCTGCTTGTGGATGATGCCCACGGATTCGGGACCATGGGTGCCACCGGAATGGGAACCGGTGAACATTACGGTGTCCAGGAAAAGATCGATCTGTATTTTGCCACTTTTGCCAAGGCCATGGCCGGAATCGGAGCCTTTGTGGCCAGCGAAAAAGAAGTGGTGGATTACCTGCGTTACAACATGCGTTCACAGACCTTTGCCAAGTCGCTGCCCATGCCCATGGTGATCGGAGCCCTGAAGCGCCTGGAGATGCTGCAAACCATGCCTGAACTGAGGAAGGACCTGTGGAATGTGGTCAATGCCCTTCAGACCGGGCTTAAGGAGGCCGGATTCGACATCGGAAAGACAGAATCCCCTGTCACTCCCGTATACATGCACGGAGGAATCATTGAGGCCACCCAGCTGATCCTGGACCTGCGTGAGAATTACAATATTTTCTGTTCCATGGTCATCTACCCCGTGGTACCCAAGGGAGACATCCTGCTCCGGCTGATCCCCACATCCATGCACAACCTGGAGGATGTGAAAGAGACCATCGCGGCCTTCAAGGAGTGCCGTACCAAGCTGGAGGCAGGAGAATACAGGAAAGAGGCCTTCACCGATATCAGTGCATTGAAGGTGTAAAAAAGCAGGGATTGCAGAGGAGGGGCACTAACCGCCCTCTGTAAACGGTGACAAGTTATTTCCAGAAATGCGGAATGGAATACATGAAAAACCCGGTATTGTCATTCAGGCATTTTCGGAAACAACAAAGTGGTTAAGTTTTAACAAAATTGTTAATTATACAAAACTCCACTCCTTTACTGTATACCTTGTATCTATTTGTATAAGAGATATTTAACTTGTGGTGGCAGAACTGCCTGAAAAGAAATAAAGTAACAGAATTGTTAAATATCAACACTTTTGTTAACTCTGACTTTCCCGAAATGGGATACCGGTTCTAAAAAAGCAACCGGTCCGGCAATTCCCAACATAAGATGTTTCCGTGCGCAATCCCTTCATACTGTTCCCAAATCTTCATACTGTTCCCAAATCTTCATACTGTTCCCAAATCATGGAGCAGGCTGTTTTGTTCTTGCCTGGTGCTTTTTATTCTATTTCCCCCAGGTACCTTTCCGCGTCGATGGCTGCCATGCAGCCTGTGCCGGCGGCGGTGACCGCCTGCCTGTAGACCTTGTCCTGCAGGTCTCCACAGGCAAAAACCCCGGGTACGTTGGTCTTGGTGCTGCCGGGCACGGTGGTCACATAGCCCGCCTCATCGGTTTCCAGGAAATCCCTGAAGGGCTCTGAATTGGGTGTATGCCCGATGGCCAGGAAGAACCCGTCGATATCCAGTTTCACGATCTCCTCGTCGGCTTCGCCCTTGTTCCTGAAAAGCTCCACCCCGGTAACCACTTTATCCCCCAGAAGTTCCTTGGCCTGGTGCTTCCAGAGGATCTCGATGTTTTCTGTGTTGAAAACCCTTTTCTGCATGGCTTTGGAAGCCCGCAACTCATCCCGGCGGACAATCATGTATACTTTTTTGCAGAGTCCTGCCAGATAGGTGGCCTCCTCGGCTGCGGTATCGCCTCCGCCCACGACTGCCACCACCTTGTCCCTGTAAAAGAAACCATCACAGGTGGCGCACGCAGAAACACCGGATCCCTTGAATTTATCCTCGGATTCCAGGCCCAGGTACTTTGCGGTGGCCCCGGTGGCAAGGATCACAGCATCCGCTTCGATCAGCGTTTTTTCATCGATCTCCACCTTTTTCACCTTATCGCTGAAATCCACCCGGGTGGCCATCCCGAAGCGCACCTGTGTTCCGAACCTCTCCGCCTGTTTCCTCAGATCCTCCATCATGGCGGGGCCATCAATCCCTTCCGGATAGCCGGGATAATTCTCCACTTCCGTGGTGGTGGTGAGCTGCCCTCCCATTTGCATCCCTGTGTAGAGGACCGGACTGAGATTGGCTCGCGCCGCATAGATGGCCGCCGTATAACCGGCAGGCCCTGATCCGAGGATAAGGCACTTCACATGCTCTGAGACTTCAAGTTCCTTCTTCTTATCCCCGGCCTCTTTGGGCTGGTTGTCCATTGGTTTGTCGGTCTTTTTGTCCATTGGTTTGAATAGATCCATTTCTGCAGAATTGTTGTATGAAATTGTGAATATACAATCTAATCTATTCCAGAGGGCAAATACAGTACCAAATAATACCACCGGAATGAAACCGTCATGTTTGCGGACAATGTTGCACTTCATATTTCGACGGAACCTGGATATGATGACGGGATGGCAGATTCTATTTTAAAATTTCCCCAAAATTTCTTTTGATATTCGTCAGGTTCGGAGGAGGTTGCCGGATAGGTGATATCCTGGTCCGCTCCCTCGTCATTCTGAGTCATGGGCTTGATCCGGGATGCGATCTTTCAAAAAATTACCTTTTTTATCTATTTATTAACTTATACAATGCAGATTTGGATATTAAATATCGACCGATCAATATTTTTTATCGGTAAATCACCTTATTAGTATAGTAAGTGGATATTTTATGTTTCTGAGATCTCTGAAGCGGAGCGGAATCGATGCCATGAATCAGAAAATGAAGCGAAGGGGAATCGATGCCCTGACACGCCCATGATGATGTGGAGATGGATTTGTCATTTCCCCTTTTTTGAGAAATTGAAATGAATTCCTAAATTTGCACCCACATTTTGATCGGGGTGTAGCTCAGCCAGGTTAGAGTACTCGTCTGGGGGGCGAGGGGCCGGTAGTTCGAATCTACTCACCCCGACAATTTTAAATCCAACTATCTGACATACAGGTGGTTGGATTTTTATTTGCAGTACATTTATTCTGTTTTTTGTATTGCTATTTGTATTAGTATTAGTGTTATTGCCTCTCTCTGAGCTTTTTATAGTAGCGATTCCTCTGCTTGAACATCTTCTCAAAATGATCAATCAATCTGGGAATCCAAGAATTTAGAATCCAAATCAGGACTCAGACCTGAGACAACTGTTTCTTGTCGCAAATATTTACTTTTTTTGCGACAATATTATGCATTTATCGTGAGTAAGTACTCTGAATTGCAATTGATAACAAAATTATTAAGCGACGAGGGGATCGCTGATTTCATAACCTATTTCTCAAGAATCCGCACAAGGTCATTGTTGATATAGACATTCTCATTTCCAAGATGTCGAAGTTCTAAAACCTTGATCTCGCATAATTGATCCAGGTACTTTCTGGCTGTATTCCTGCTTTTAACTTTGTTTCCTACGATATGAATTGCCTTAATATATGGTTGGGTGAATATGGCTTCTATCACGGAATACTCCATCCTCGGTACATGCTTCTCAATATATTTCCGGGTTTCAGAAAACTGCGACATGATCTCATCGATTTTGAATACAGTGTAGTCCGCAGTTGCTCTTACTGCTTCAAGCATATATATTAACCATCTTTTCCAATCACCTCTTGCAGAGACTCCATTCAGATAATGGTAGTAGCTCTCCTTGTTGTCAATAATATAACTACTCAGGTAGAGAATCGGGTATGCCAGCAATCCTTTGTTGATCAGTACAAGGGTATTTAATATCCTTCCTGTTCTTCCATTTCCATCGGTAAAAGGATGAATAGCCTCAAACTGGTAATGACTTATCGCCATTTTCAGCAGAGGATCTGCTCTGTATACATCATCATCATTTATATATTCCAAAAGATTATTTAATAATCCCTTCAAAAGTTCCTCTCCCTTTGGAGGTGTGTACACCACCTCCCCACTGGTGCGACTCTTACCCTCCTTGATTATTCTAACGTTGGATTGTTCAGGTCGGATCTCATAATGTGTATCCTTAATGGTTTGATAAATATCTATAATTGTGCTCAAGTTTATTCGCTCATCCTGCTCTACGCTCTTCACTCCGGCCCATAACGACTCCCGGTACCTAAGCACTTCTTTTGCTGATGGTGCTATTTTTGTATCTGTCGTTGACAGAGCTTTATATAGTTCATCATCAGTTGTGAAGATATTTTCAATCTCTGAACTTGTTTTTGCTTCTTGTAACGAGATGGTATTGATCAACATCTTTGGGTTAGGCAATTTGCTTGAAATCCCATCCAGTTTCCCCAGTGAACGATTTGCTTCAGCAAGCTTTAACAAGACCTCCTTTGAATAGATTAAAGGGTCGTCAGGTGGTAAATCAGGAAGCTGATTAAATGGTCTGGTCCGATCAAAAGCAATCATAGTAATTATTTCGTTTGCACAAATTTATATCTTTTTTGTGCAAAGACCGTATTTTCTGTCAAGAATTGAACTTAAGAACTGGTATTCGCACAAAATCAGGTATATTCTGCGCAATAGCTAAAAATATGATCAAAATATAGAGAAATACAAAAATTCATCACCTGAGTCGAACCTCATGCATCCCTCTGATAATGTTGACACGAGACTTTTGAGACAGCGAAAAGCGAGCAGGTCAGCGAAAAGCGAGCAGGTCAGCGAAATGGGAGCAGGTCAGCGAAGCGAACCGATTCTGCAATCAGCGTTTCCAAGTTCGACAAAATCATTCCGCCCCGTCGCAAGACCGAGCAGTACCCCGGCCCACTGGTGATCTGAGTTCAGGGAAGGGACCAGGGCCAGTTCTTTGCCTCCGGCCTCAATGAAAAGTTCCCTGTATTCCAGTCCTATCTCCACTTCGGTTTCAAGGCAGTCGGCCACAAACGAAGGACTGACCACGAGTATTTTCCTGAGCCGGCCGGCCGCCAATGACAGCAAAATTTTTTTCGTTTGCGGTTCAAGCCAGTTCCGGCCGAACCTGGACTGAAAAGATGTGATGATCCTGGCAGGAGTATGTTTCAGTCCTGATGCAATGGACCGGGTGGTCTGGAAACAGGAGGCCTGATAACAAAACATATTTTCTTCACTGTACTGTTGCCTGCAGTGAAGTTCCTCACAGGTTCTTCCGGGATGGGCGGCTTCAGCCTGCCGGACCGGGATCCCGTGATAGCTGAAAATGACAGCCTCATGATCTTCGGCCAGCATCCGGGAGATCTTTTTTTGCCAGATCCTGATAAATTCCTCATGCTGATGGAATTGCAGCATGATCCCGGTATGGTTCAAAAGCCTGCTCCCGTGCAATACTTGCCTGGTGATCCTGATAATACTGCCCGTAGTGGAAGAGGCGAATTGAGGAAAAAGCGGTATGATGCGTATTTCCTGATAGCCGGATTCTTTCAATTGTTCCAGCAAACCTGTCAGGGAAGGCTCTCCGTAACGCATGGCCAGGAACAGATCGTATCCGGGATGGTGCATTTTCCGGATTTCCGATAAAAGATCTTCACCATGATAGATCAGGGGAAAACCCCGTTCGCTCCATATATTGGAATACAGTCTGGAGGAATGAACGGACCTTACCGGTACAATGATCCCGCGGACAAGCAGATATCTCACTGCTGCAGGGAGGTCGATCACACAGGGATCTGAAAGGAACTCTTTCAGGTAGCGGCGCACATTCCGGATCCCCGGCGATGCAGGACTTCCCAGGTTGACATATACAATGGCTTTTGAGGACATGATCATTCAGATATGATAGCCATGCCCAGAGAGAACAGGATCAGCACCAGAGGGATCCCGTAATAGAACAGCGATGCCTTATACCGATTCAGTGAATTACGGGAATTTCTTATATAGATCCTTCCCAGCTGGGCGATCAGCAAGGCAAATATCATCAGGGCGATATGTTCAATGGCCCAGAATCTCAGGGATGGGTCGTCATTTGAAGGTGGTACCATCAAGATCGGATGATCGCTGGAGGCACGCAGCATATAATAAATGGCTGATCCGAGGATGAGCTGGGCATATAAAGAGACCGTGAAAATGAGGGACAGCCTCAGATCAATACGAACGAATTCTTTCTTCCTGGTCCATCCGATCATGGCCCTTGCCACCAGAAGTATACCGGATAACAGCGCAAGAAAGCTGACCACAATATGCAGGCTGAATGTTATTCTATATAACATATCTTTTTACTTGATCTGAACACTTTGAAGGATTCAGAAATTCAGAATGAATGTGTGCATCTTATTCTCATAATTGTAATGAATCTCATAGCCGTAATAATCACAGATGTTTTTCACCAGGGAAAGACCCAGACCAAAACTGTTTGTCTGTTTTTTACCCTGGTAAAACCTTCTGAATATCATTTCCGGATCCAGTTCCTTTTCATCACCGGTATTGCTGATCATAAGCCTGTTTTCTGTAAGTTCAATGTGCAGGTCCCCATCTTCAATATTGTGCACGATGGCGTTTTTTAATAAATTAATGATCAATACATCAGCCAGTCCCTGATGCATAAACACTACGATACTTTCTTTCTGATAATGTTTTCTGATATGAATATTTTTCAATCTGATCAGATCCTCAAACACATTCAGGTGCTGGTCGATCAGCTTCGGCATCTCAATCATTTCCTTATCCGTATACTGCTGGTTTTCGATCCTTGTGATCATGGCCAGGGTGGCATTCAATCGGGAAAGGTGATCGGCATTTCTATATATGTCCCTGATGATCATGGCATCGGACTCCTTCAGATTCTCTGATTGTAGTAAGAGTTCTGTTTTCGCCTTGATTACGGACAGAGGGGTTTGCAGTTCATGCATGGTGTTATCGGTGTATTCTCTGAGTTTTAAAAAGTCTTTCGAAAGCCTTATCGTCAACTTTTCGAGTACATGATTCAGCTCGTTGAATTCCCTTATGTCGGAAGTTTTTGCCGGAATGGCTTCGTGTGTTAAATGAAAGGATTTCAACCTGTCCAGCGTGGAAAAGAAATCTTTCCATAAATTCGAGAATATTAACCGGTTCAGTATGAACAGTCCTGTCAGGAACAATATGACCATCAGGGTCATAAGCAGCGTTACCCGTTCCACGAGCTTATCCGTTGAGGTGGTCGATTTGTAAAGTTCAACCTGAAAGGTCTGACCCATGTATTCTGCCGGAAAAGTATAGACCTGAAATAACTCATACACCCCGGAATGCCTTTGCAAGATCGAGGTGTCCCTGAAAGTTACAGGAATCTCAGCATCTGCATTTTTCTGAACGACGGAAATGCTGTCAAGACCCGGCAAATGATACATTTCCTCTTCCACGATCACAGGCAGGTACTCCTCAACAGAATTTCGCAACAGCCTTAACTCATCTTTCAGGTCCCTGATCCCAGTAGTCTTCAACACCTGAAAGAATATAATCCCGGTAAGAAAAAAGAGGAACACCGACAACGTAGCGACCAACAAGGATGTTTTGGTGAGCAGTTTCATCGGTTATTGTTCATCGGTCATTTTGTAACCCACCCCGTATATATTCTGAATGTAATCAGGACAACCGCTGTCGGCAAGTTTTCTCCTCAGGTTCTTAAGGTGTGTATAAACAAATTCATAGGACCCGTATCCTCCGGAATATTCCCTCCACAGATATTCTGCGATGCTCTCCTTGGTGACCACCCTGTTCCTGTTCGACATGAAATACAGCAGCAATTCGTATTCCATATTGGTCAGATCAAGGAGCTTTCCGTTCGCATAGCAATTATGCTCCTCGGGGTGGACCCTGATCAATCCAAATTCAAAAATTTTATTCCCGTAAAGCCTGGTCCTCCGGATCACGGAATGCACCCTGGCCGCCAGCTCAGAAAGATGAAAAGGTTTCACGAGGTAATCATCAGCACCTGCATCCAGCCCGGCAACCCGGTGTTCCACAGCGTCCCGTGCAGAGATAATGATAATCCCCTGGTCTTCATTGTTCTTTTTTGCCAGCTTCACCAGGTCTGTGCCATCTCCATCGGGAAGGTTCAGATCAATAAGCAAACAAATATAATTGTATTTATCGATCCTGTCCAGCGCAGTCCGGTAGTCTTTGGCCTGAATGCACCGGAATCCCTCCATTTCAAGATACTGGACCATTGAATCCATCAGCGACGAAGAGTCCTCGACAATTAAAAGTTCCATATGATGCAGGTAAACCGGATGATCATGTGCACTTCCATATAGGATTTCAGTGAATAAACATTTTATCAGGAGATTATGTTGTGCTCCCTTTCATAATTTCTTCCGCTGAGAGCCTCCCCTGCCTGATACGATCGGCCAGACCGATCCCGCCCCGGAAATTACCCCTGAGCATCAGACCCTGGTAATCGTTCTCAATTTGTTCAATAATTTTGAACCGAATGCCGCTTGAGCGTTCGTACTGGGGGATCGCTCTGGGATACCTGAAGATCCTGAACAGGTCGGGTTCAAAGACAGGACTCCCCATCAGGGAGGTAAATTCTTTCCTTACCACCTGAAATACCTGCTCATCGTCCATCTCCATGAGCTCAGGTCTGCGTACCCCGCCCATAAATACCGTAAAAAGTGCTCCTCCTTCGGGAGCCCTTCCCTCCAGGAAAGCAGAGGGAAACAGGATCCCCAGCAGGTCTCTTTTCTCCCTGAAAGGGATCAGTGCCCCGAATCCATCAAGCCGCATACCCCGCCAGTGCCTGAAACCAATTGCAACTTCTATCACCGGGGCATATCGCAGGTTGGTCAGAAACTGCATTGCTTCAGCATCGATGCCGGGTAAAAGGGAGGGCAAACTGTGAGCACCGGTGGTAATGATCACATGTTTGGTTTCAATGACACAGGGGCCCGAAGGACAGGTTGAAAGAACCCGAAATTCATTTTTAATCTTTTCCACCCTGATGTCTTTTGAATGAAACTGGAAATTCTCTTTCCCGGCCTGATCGTATAAAGCGTTTACGATGGATTGTAACCCTCCTTTTGCGGAAAAGATCTCCCTGGTGGCTTTTTTTTCAAAGTCAGATTTCGTTTCAAATTTCTTTTTGATGGCTCCCCGGATGAAACTCCCGTATTGTTGCTCCAGCCGGTATAACTTGGGTAATGCATACCTGGGAATCAGTTTTTCAGGATCTCCGGCATAAACACCCAGGATGAAAGGATCCACAGCATAATCAAGATAACTTCTTCCCAGACGCCTGATCACCATTTGCTCCAGAGTTTCTTCCGGGTGATCGCCTCTCTTTCGAAAAGGTTCAGCCAGGATCCTGAACTTATCCTTCAGGGTAAAAAGAGGTGTTTTCACAGCGTCTTTAAATCCTGAAGGCAGGGCGTGCCAGCTTCCATTTTTTAAAATATACCTTTTGCTGACCTGTTTTCCGGCGATTTCAAGTGTTGCATGATTTCCCAGGTCTTCAAACAGGGCTGCTGCTTCAGGCTGACCAAGGACTCCTGTATTCGGACCCGTCTCGAAAAGGAAACCATTTTCCCGGAGGGTACTGATCACCCCTCCGGGTTGTTCCTTTTCTTCCAGCACCATAAAGTCCCGGCGTTGCCGTTTCAGATAAAAGGCCGCTGTCAGACCGGTGATCCCTGCCCCGATAATGATGGTATCCTTTTTCATCTTCATTCTTACAATCTGCTTATATGGTTCTGGAGAAAGATTTCCTGTAACTTTCGTAACAGGGATCCAGTTTTCTTGCAAGGACCCTGATCAAAAGCATTCCTTCAGGGGTGGCCTTGATCCTGTCCCTGCCAAGAATAATCAGTCCGTCATTTTCCAATTCCTTAAATTTCTCTTCGGAATAATCGAGAATTTCTTTCAGCGCAGATAATTCCAATCCCAGTTTTATAGCCTCTGCATTCAGATCCAGTGCACCATTGCACATCACCTGGTTGATCACGCTTCGAACGACCTTCTCCTCTTCATTCAATATGTAACCGCGGTCTGTAGCCAGACCAGAATTTTCAATCCTTTGAATATAGGAGTCAGCGGTTCTGGTATTCTGAAAATACGCCTGGTGCAACTGGCTGATGGAGGAAGCACCGAATGCATAGACCTGACCGGTATGCTTCATGGTGCAATAACCCTGAAAGTTCCTGTGCAGCAAATTATTACGAAAGGCTTCTGCCATTTCATCTCCGGGAAGAGCAAAATGATCCATGCCAACGGGGTCATACCCTTCATCCGTCAGGTAACTATAACCACCCAGCAACATATCCAGCTTTTGCCCGGGACCGGGAATTCCTGTTTTTTCGAGGATCTTCTGATTGTTCTTTATCCAGGGAACATGTGCGTAGGAAAATGTGACCATCCTGTCTGGTTTCATGGATGCCGCCCTTTTCAGTGTATCCAGATACCCTTCCTGGGTCTGTCCGGGAAGACCATACACAAAATCGAAATTAATACCCGCCCGGCTAGTTGCACGGATATGCCTCACCAGCTCTTCCACCGGCAATTTTGACGGCAGCCGGTGAATGATCCTGAGGACCGATTCATTGAAATCCTGGATCCCGATGCTGATGCGGTTGAAACCCATTCCGGTCATCACATCAATGTCGGCAAGATCAAGATAGGCCGGACTGCATTCCATAGCTATTTCCGCATCTCCTGAGATCCGGAAGTGATGATTGAACCGATCCATCACTTTCCCGATCAGCGCCCATTCCACGGAATTGGGAGTACCTCCGCCCCAGTGAATCTGGGTGACGGGCCGGTCCCTGTCGATATGTGCTGCGATCCGGTCTGTTTCCTTCAGAACCGCATCAAAATAGCGCCTGATGAAAGCTTCATCGTTTCCCAGCTGTGTATTGCATCCACAGAAATAACAGAGACGGGGACAGAAAGGAACGTGGACATAGAGCGAAATCCCCTTCAGTCCCTCCTTATTGGACCGGCGGACCACCTCCAGATAATCCTTTTCGCCCAGATCTTCCCTGAACAGGTTTGCAGGCGGATAACTGGTATACCGCGGGCCCGGTCTGTCGTATTTTTCGATTATCTTCTTATCCACTTCCATGAAAATCGGTTTGTGCGAATATTCAATAATTCAAAGAGTTCCGGCTCGCCGTATTCTTTATAAAGAAATGAAGAGAGGATCACAACGATAAAGGCCCAGGTAGCCTCCACGGCAAAAAATCCTGAATAATCGATCCGTTCTGTAATAAACCCGCTCAAAACGGCCATAATAAGTCCGCTCAGGTGGGTGACGACAATCTGGATGGAATAATCGGTACCTTCCCTTCCCGGCCTGACAAGATTCATGGAAACCGTATAAACCACCACGGTGGACATGGAATAACTGCTCCAGAGCATTGCCACGCCAATATAAATTACCAGCGGGTAGGGGGTACTCACCAGGACGGTGGCGAAAAAGAGGGCAGTCAGGAAGCTGTAAGATGCCATCATGAAGATCGCTTTGCGGTTCCCGATCCGCCTGATGATCAAACCGGATAAGAGCGCCGCTCCGACACCAATGGCAGTCCCGTATATCCCGGCAATGAAACCGATCTCTCTGATCTGGTAGCCAAGATCCACCAGGTAGGGCTTGAGCATTACCAGGATCCCCAGAATACCAGAATAATAAATCACCAGAAACAGGATCCTCCTGATCACAATGGAGGGGCGGAAGAAAGTAAACACATCCCTCCAGTTCGGCGGAGTGCTCTCTTCGGGGGCAAAAGTCATTGAATTCCGGACATTGAACATCATCGGGAGCAGTGCCACCAGAACGATCCCGCCCAGCAGGAACATGATGCCCCGCCAGCCCAGCGATGGATAAAGGACCAGCAGAACCCCGCTTCCGAAAAGCGTTCCCAGGAAGCTGCCCGAAGACTGCATGCTGTTTCCAACAGACCGCTGGCTTCTGCTCAATATTTTCACGGCAAGTGCATCGGATGCAATATCCTGCGTTGCGGACAGGAAAAAAGCCGCAACCATCAGTACGATAATGGTTCTGAAATCGGTCTCCAGCCCGAAGAATCCAATGGATACAATGATCACCGCATAGAACAATTCCGAAGCGATGATCCACGTCTTATAGCCGTGTCGCTTCCCTGCATTCCGGTCAACCCAGGGTGACCAGAAAAACTTCAGGACCCAGGGGATCTTGATCAGCTGGATCAGTCCGATGCTTTCCAGTGAATAGTTCTCCATCCTCATGATCACCGGCAAAACGGTGGCAAAAAAGCTCATGGGAATAGCCTGAGCAACGTACAGACTAAGTAGTGTGGAATGTTTCTGAAAAGGTTTCATCATTGCTTCACAATGCATAGCTCAATGTGAGGCCAAATCTGAGTGGCCTTCCGGGCTGTGCATAAACATTTCCTATGGCGGTGAACTGGAACGAACGGTATTCAGTGTTGAGAAGATTTTCAGACCAGAATCTCAGAGTAAAGTCAGAGATCCCGCAGGAAATATTTGCCCCCATCAAACCATACGCCTGTTGTGAATATTCATTGGCATCGTTCCAGTATATTTTACCGGTCTCCCTCCAGTTGACCGAAAAACAAAGATCGTGGAACAGTGCGCCATCTAACGGAATCCTGTAGGTAGCAGATAAAAAACCTGTCAGATCCGGCACGTATGGTACCTTATTGCCATCATAGTCCAATGACTCATCCGGGTCGGGGGTGAAATCTCTGAACCTTACATCGGCATAGCCCGCATTCCCCGATACCCGCAGGTTGTCGAGTGGCAACAGATGAACTTCCAGCTCCGCACCCCGGCTGTAGGCACTTGCTGCATTCTTGAGCATGGATCCCCTGCCGCTGGGAATGGGCTGATACACCTGAAGGTCTTCCCAATCGATATAAAACAGGGCCATCCGGAGGTTTGCCCTGTCGCCGAAGGAAGCTTTCCATCCGGTCTCATAATTCCAGCTGAACTCAGGATCAAAAGAACGGTCTTCTTCCCTCTCGAAAGTGGTATTGAACCCTCCGCTTTTATACCCCCTGGTAACACTCAGGTAAGTCATCTGGTGGTCTGTCCATTTGTAATTGAGGGATATCTTGGGA
>JBNJEV010000011.1:0-78537 GCA_051746185.1 Bacteroidota bacterium | reverse complement strand
GTTTTTCAACGATTATCTAAAAAACCTTGCTATAATAGAATATAATATAGAGAGTAACGCTAGTCCGAATAGCATATATACTACATAAAGCGTTGTATCAACCATTCTGAGTGTGGCGGGATCCCTGTTGGCCTCTCCGGTATACCCGATGATATTGATGGGTGTATCTGAGGAGAACAGGTATGCTACCACCACAAGGACAGCGGCTGCCGCAAGTACACCCACAAATCTGATCAGTGCGCCTGGATTTGAGAACACGGATATCAGTGGGAAGATCAGGGATGCAATGGCTGTCAGGATGATAAGGATATAAGCCCAGAAGAGTGCAATATCGGTGCGGAACCATACCAGGTACTCCCAGATGTTGAGATGTTCCCTGAGGTCCGATGCAGAAATGTCAAACATTTCAGCGGTACCAAAAACATCTTCCTCATCTTCTTCGGCCTCCTGCTCTTCCGGTGCTGCAGCTTCACCTTCTTCACCGGCTCCTTCTTCCTCGCTTATTTCCTCAACAGTTGCGGTATCCAGCTCGGTTTCTGCTGTGTCCTCGGGAGTGGCAGGAGCTTCCACAGGCATCTCCATATCCAGGTCTGCCGGATTCATAATTTCCTCTACGCGCATTTCCAGATCATCATAATCGAGTGTCCTGGGACTGACGTAGAAGAAAAGGATCACCAGCAGCGAGATCCCCGCAACCACATACATAATTATTTTGGCTATTTGTGAGAAGTGCATGGTTGCTTATTTTTTAAGGTTGTGTTTTACCAGCATATCCACCAGTGAGATGGATGCATCTTCCATCTTGTTAACAATGTTATCGATCTGTGATACCAGGTAGTTATAAAAGATCTGAAGGATAATAGCTACCAGCAGACCCGTTACCGTGGTGATCAGTGCGATCTTGATACCACCGGCCACAACTGTCGGCGAAACATCACCTTCCTGCTGGATGTTGTCGAATGCATCGATCATCCCGATTACCGTACCCATAAATCCAAGCATCGGTGCAATGGCTATAAACAGTGAGATCCAGGACAGGTTCTTTTCCAGGAGCCCCATCTGGACACTGCCATAGGACACTACCGATTTCTCTACCACGTCGATCCCTTCCTCCACACGGTCGAGACCCTGATAGAAGATACTGGCCACCGGTCCCCGGGTATTCCGGCATACTTCTTTTGCCGCTTCAATACCACCTTCCTCGAGGGCGCTTTCCACATTGCTCAGAAGTTTATCTGTGTTGGTGGAGGCAAGGTTCAGGTAAATGACCCTTTCGAATGCCAGAGCGAGACCGAAGATCAGTGTGAGAAGAACGGCTCCCATAAAGCCGGCTCCCCCCTCGATGAATTTTGTTTTCAGTTCGGTGTGCAATACAGATATACCCCCTCCTTCTTCTTGTTCCTGAGCAGGAGTTTCTTCTGCAGCCTCAGCAGCAGCAACCTGGGTGGTATCTTCAGTTGCAGGGGACATTGCAGTATCCTGTTCCTGCGCAAAGATTGATGCTCCCATAAAAAGCATCCCGGATACGGCTATCAATGCAAATAATTTTTTCATGGTGTTGTTTGTTTTACTTTATAATTTAACGTAAATAAAAGTCAAGTTACTAAAAAATACTTTTTGTATTCAAATAAGAACTTTGCGGAGAGGGAGGGATTCGAACCCTCGGTACCCTTGCGGGGTACACACGCTTTCCAGGCGTGCCAGTTCAGCCACTCCTGCACCTCTCCGGTAATTGGTCCGGCCTCCCTCTCCGGTAATTGGTCCGGCCTCCCTCTCCGGTAATTGGTCCGGCCTCCCTCCTGATCCCGAAACCGCTTGTCTTTAAAAAATTTATAAGAACCTTTCCCGCAACCTCATGCTGTAAATCCATCGCGGAAATTCGCGGCGAAAAATACAAAAAAAAAAATTAAAAATCACACTCACGGGAGCGTGATTTCTCCCTTAAGCGATTTATTTAAAAGTATTTTAAGCTCTTTTGCAGGGATATCCCGGGCCAGGAGGACCATTAGTTTGGTCGTGGCGGCTTCGGTGGTGATATCATAACCACTTATGACTCCTGCCCTTAGCAGGTGTTTGCTGGTTTCGTACCTGCCCATTTCCACACTCCCCCTGCTGCACTGTGTCACGTCAAGAACGATGATTCCCCGGTCCACTGCCTTTTTGATTCTTCTGAGAAACCATGTTCCGGTGGGAGCGTTCCCTGCTCCGTATGTCTCAAGGATCACTGCTCTGAGTCCCTCGGTTCCGAAAACCGCATCCATGAACTGGGGGCTCAGGCCCGGGAACAATTTCAGAATGGCGATCCGGTTCTCGAATTTTGTATGGACCACAAGCGGGGCGACTTTTTCAGGATAGATAATATATTCACTGTTATAGACCAGATGCACTCCTGCCTTGGCCAGGTAGGGGTAGTTGGCAGACTGGAAAGCGTTGAAGTGCTCCGCATTCACCTTGGTAGTCCTGTTCCCCCGCGATAATTTGCTTTCAAAATAAATGCAGACTTCCGGGACCACAGGTTTCCCGTTTTCCCGGGCAGCCGCAATTTCAATGGCGGTGATCAGGTTTTCTTTTCCGTCGGTCCTCAGGGTGCCGATGGGGAGCTGGGCCCCGGTAAAGATCACCGGTTTGGAGAGATTTTCCAGCATGAAGCTCAGCGCGGAGGCTGAATAGGCCATGGTATCCGTACCATGCAATACCACAAAACCGTCGAAAGAATCGTAATGCTGCTCGATGGTCCCGGCAATACGTACCCAGGTGTCGGTGTCGATGTCTGATGAATCAATGGGGGGATCAAAGCTCACCGACTGAAAATGATAACCGAATTCCTTGATCTCGGGGATCTGGGTGATGATGTTATCAAAATCGAAGAGCTTCATCTCACCGGTTTCGGGATCTTTCAGCATACCGATGGTGCCGCCTGTATACAGAATGAGGATGGATGGATTTTTACGATCCGTCATGGAATTGCAATTGAAACAATTGTTCTGCGTTCCGGGTGGTGATCGTGGCAACTTCTTCCGGGGTCAAGTTAAGGATTTCTGCCACTCTGGCGGCCACTTCCGGCAGAAAACTGCTTTCATTCCTTTTTCCCCGGTGGGGAACGGGTGCCAGAAACGGGGAATCGGTCTCAATGAGCAGCCTTTCGGCCGGTATCAATGGGACAAGTTCTGCCAGTAATGCGTTTTTGAAAGTGACAATCCCGTTGATCCCGATCATAAAACCATATGAGAGAGCCTTCTCCAGCTCTTCCCGGTTCCCCGTAAAACTGTGGAAAACCCCGTTCAGATCATCCGTTCCCAGCTCATCCAGCAGACTGAAGATCTCGGAAAAGGAATCCCTGGAATGGATCACCACCGGCAGTTTCAAATCTCTGGCCCAGGCGGCCTGGATTCTGAACACTTCCATTTGCTCACCCCGGAAGGTCCGGTCCCTGTAAAGATCAATACCCATCTCTCCCATGGCAAAAATCTTTCTGTGATGCAGATGGGATTCGATGATCTGGATCTCTTCACGGTACTTTTCCTTCACCGAGTTAGGATGAAGACCCATCATGGGGAAACAGTTTGCGGGGAACCGTTCAGCCAGATCGAACATGGGAGCAATGGTCGTGCTGTCGATATTGGGCAAAAATATACGCTCCACACCGTTATCCAGGGCCCTGCCGATCACCTGGTCGCGGTCCCCTGCGAAAGCTTCGAGGTAAAGATGGGCGTGGGAATCGGTATAAACCGTTTTGGATCTCATACCACTCCCTGAGCCAGCATGGCATCGGCCACCTTTACAAATCCACCGATATTGGCTCCCTTCATATAGTTCACAAATCCCTCCGATACGGTCCCGTAATCCACACAGGCCTGGTGAATGTTCCTGATGATGGTCTGCAGGCGGTTATCCACTTCTTCTCTGGACCAGGGAAGGCGCATGTTGTTCTGGGTCATTTCCAGTCCGGAAACGGCCACCCCTCCGGCGTTGGCAGCTTTTCCCGGCCCATACAGGATTTTTGAATGGATGTAGACCTCGATGGCCTCGGGTGTGGAAGGCATATTGGCTCCCTCACTGACCACCTGGCAACCATTGTCCACCAGTACCTCCGCATCTTTTTTGCTGATTTCGTTTTCGGTGGCGGAGGGGAAGGCCACATCACATTTAACATGCCAGGGACGTTTGCCCTCATAATACTGGCATCCGAACTGATCGGCATACTCCCTGATCCTTCCCCTGCGGATGTTTTTCAGCTCCATGACCCAGGTAAGCTTTTCCGTGTCGATCCCCTCGGGATCATAAATGGTGCCGTTGGAGTCTGAAAGGGTGACCGCCTTGCCGCCCATCTGGATCAGTTTCTGTATGGTGAACTGGGCCACATTGCCCGATCCGGAGACTGTAGCCACTTTTCCTTTCAGGGAGTCTCCCCTGGTATTGAGCATTTCCTCGGCGAAATAAACCGCTCCGTAGCCGGTAGCTTCAGGCCTGATCAGGCTGCCTCCCCACTCGAGCCCTTTCCCGGTAAGTACCCCCGTGAACTCATTCCGGATACGTTTGTACTGTCCGAACAGGTAACCGATCTCACGTCCTCCCACGCCGATATCCCCTGCCGGGATATCTGTGTTCGGACCAATGTGCCTGCAGAGTTCGGTCATGAAGCTCTGGCAGAAACGCATGACCTCGTTGTCTGATTTTCCTTTAGGGTCGAAATCAGACCCTCCCTTTCCCCCTCCCATGGGTAGGGTGGTCAGGCTGTTCTTGAATACCTGTTCAAATGCCAGGAATTTCAGGATGCTCAGATTGACCGTGGGATGAAAACGCAATCCGCCCTTGTAGGGACCGATAGCGGAATTCATCTCGATCCTGAAGCCCTTGTTGATCTCAACCTCACCCTTATCGTTGATCCATGGTACCCTGAACAGTACAACCCTTTCAGGTTCGGTGATCCGTTCCAGGATCCTGGCATGTTTGTATTTGGGATGCTCTTCAATAAAAGGGATCAGAGACTCGGCCACCTCCCGGACAGCCTGGTGAAATTCCGGTTCGTGGGGGTTCCTGGCCTTGATCCTGGCCATGAACTGTTCAATTTTTTGGTCCATGTCGTGTGTCTGATTCAGGTTCAGCGTAAATCTAAAATTATTTAGGGCACCCCGGCAAATCCTTCACCAGGGGTTTTATATGTCGTTAAACAGTGTTATAAAACATATTCCCTTGATTTTCGGAATCCCAAAGGGGTCTGGTCCTGAGCCTGTAGCGATTTCCCGGCAGAGCTGTTACCCACCCTTTCAGTTCCATTTCCACCAGCATGGCGAGCAGGGTGTGAATGGGAATGTGTGTATTCTGGCTGAGGACTTCGGAAGTGATTTCAGGTGACCCGGAGATCAGGGAGAGGACTTTCTTCTCCTGCGGATCCAGGGAACTTTCCTGAACAAAGGATTGTCCCGGGGGTGATGGCGTCTTTTCCCAGTTCAACAGGTATGCGATGTCCGTTGGGGAAGTGACAAGTGTGGCCATGTGATCTTTGATCAGGTTGTTGCAGCCTTTTGAACGAATATCGTCGATCCTGCCGGGGAGGGCCATCACGTACCTTTGATAAGAATCGGCCAGATCTGCCGTGATGAGAGCCCCTCCCTTTTCACCCGATTCGATCACCAGGGTGGCGTCGGACAATCCCGCAATGATCCTGTTCCTGCGCAGGAAATTGTTCCGTTCCGGTCCTGTCTCCGAATGAAAATCGGTTACCAGGGCACCCTGCCGGATGATCTTCTTTGCCGTTTCCCTGTGAACATGAGGATAGATAGTGCGGAGTCCGTGACCCAGCACCGCAACAGTGTCCAACCCGTTTTCCAGTGCTGCCCTGTGGGCCGCCACGTCAATGCCGAAGGCAAGCCCGCTGACAATCACCACATCCCCGTACATGTTCGCGATTCCCCTGATCAGTTCCCTGCACACCTCTTTCCCGTAGCTGGTGGCCCTCCTGGTCCCCACCACGCTCAGGATCCGCTTCGCGTTCAGGCATGGTTTGCCGCGGGAATAAAGGAGGATGGGACCGTCATTACATTCTTTCAGGCGCCGGGGATAGTCCGGATCCTCATAGTAGCTCGCTTTAATATGATGTCTGGTAATGAATTCTTCCTCCCGCCCGGCTTTTTCCAGCAGACGGGATGAGCTGATGGCAGCCGATAGCCGGGGACCGATCCCCCGGATCTGCATCAGCTTTTCCGGGTTCTGCTGAAGAATAGCAGGGACTGACCCCAGGTGATCGATGAGTTTTCTGGCGGTCACGGGACCGATGTCGGGGATCATGGTCAGCGCGATCCTGAGCTGCAACTCGGTACAGGACATCTTTTTCGGGATTAATGTGTTGCATCCCCTTCTGATCGATGTCCTGTGTCAGAAAAGTTGCATGGTCAGCCTTTTACATATCCGGAGAGGGAATCAATGATCTTTTGCCGGTCTTCTTTGTCCACGGCAGAGAGGCTGATGGGAGGGTATTTGGCCACCCTGTTCCGGAAATGCTGATACAGGATGATCCTCTGCTGTGTTCCGAGAAGGAATGGCTCAAGCTCAAATTTAATGAACTGTTTTTTGGGGATCTCTATGGAATGCTTCCTGTTGGTGAACAGGCTCATCTGGTAGTAGCGCATCACGATCATCTCTCCCTGGTCACTGTAGTATACATAATAGGGCACCTTCAGATAGTTCACCACATTGATGACAATGTATATCAGAGCGATCGCAATGATCACGTGGTATTTGTTGATCCCCAGATGCCGGCTCTCAAACCAGGGGAGAAAGATAATGACGATGATCGCAAGGGTGAACACGATGGCCATGATCAGCCTGCTGAGCCAGATCCGGTAGGTATTTCGCTGGTTATCTACTTTCATTTTTTCTTCTTTCCCTTTCTTTTTTGATCAGCGACAGTTCCCTTCCCGTCTGTCCTTTCACCGAGGTGTTCTCCTCCACCCTCCGCATCAGGTAAGGAAGGACATATCGCACCGGACCGTAGGGTACATACTTGACCACATTGTATCCGGCGGCACCCAGGTTGAAGCTGATATGATCGCTCATTCCCAGCAACTGGGAAAACCATATCCGCTCGTCCGGCGGTTTTACCTTCCGTTTGGTCATCAGTTCGGTCAGATAGAGACTGCTGTATTCATTGTGGGTCCCGTTGAAGATGGAAACCACATCCAGGTTGTCCATGCTGATCTTCAGCGCCAGGTTGTAATCCCGGTCGGTGCTCTCCTTGTCGGGTTGAATGGGATCCGGATACCTCAGTTTCCGGGCCCGCTCCCTTTCCTTCTCCATGTATGCCCCGCGCACGAACTTGGCCCCCAGGAAGAAATGCTCCTTACGGGCCGATTTGATATCTTCCTCCAACACACCGATCCGGTCATGCCGGTACATCTGGTAAGTATTGAAGACGATCGCCCTTTTGTAGTTGTATTTACGCATCATCTCCATGGCCACCGTATCGATGAACTTCTGATAGTATGAGTCCTCGGCATCGATCAAAATGGGGATATCGTGATCAAAGGCTGCTTTGCAGAGTGTGTCGATCCTGGATCGGAACTTATCTCCTTCAAGGATGGTTTCCCTGTCAGGAACCGAAGCCCCGCTCAGTACTTCCAGTGCCCTGAGGTTTCCAAATGCCGTGGGCTTGAATACGGCAAAAGGGATATCGGGGTTGCTGCCGGCATGAGCGATGGCCCTGAGGGTTTCCTGAAGGGCGGATTCTATGGCTTTTTCGGATTCCCCGCCTTCCACCGAATAATCGAGAAGGGAATATACATTGCCTGTTTTGAGCAGGTTCACAGTATCCTGGCAATCCTCCAGGGTCTCGCCTCCCACAAATTGCTGGAATGCTGTGGGCTTGACGATCCAGCCCACGGGAAATCTGATGGCGGACAGAAACCGGATCAGCGGGTTCCCGATCTTTACCAGGGTGGGGTAAGAGATGAGCCTGAATAAAAAATAGGCCCTTCGAAGGTCGCGGTCGGATTTGATCATGAAGGCAGTTCTTGTATCTTCAAAGTCTATCATGATTGTTTTCTTAAGATCACTGTTTCAGTCAACAATGGACGAATATAGGCTAATTATTATCTTTGAATCATGAAATATGTCATCTTCCCGCCCGCGGGGTCCGTACAAGATACAATATATATTCCTTCCTCGAAAAGCATTTCCAACCGGATGATGATCATCCGGTCCCTGGCCGGATCTGATGCACTTCTGGAGAATCTTTCATCCGGTGACGATACCGGGGTGATGGACAGGGCCCTCAGTGAAACATCCCCTGAGAAAGATGTGGGGCATGCCGGCACGGCCATGCGTTTTCTGACCGCATATTATGCAGTCTGCCGGGAAGAGGTTGTACTGACAGGATCCCCCCGGTTACAGGAGCGGCCCATGGGTCCCCTTGTGGATGCACTCAGGGCTCTGGGAGCGGGGATCGAGTACCTGGGCAGGGAAGGATGTCCGCCGCTGAAAATCACGCGGAGGCTGACCAAAGGAGGAAAGATTTCCGTCAGGGGAAATATCAGCAGCCAGTTCATCAGTGCCCTGATGATGATCGGTCCCCTGCTGGAAGGGGGTCTTCAGCTCACCCTTACCGGTGAAACGGTGTCGGTCCCTTACATCCGCATGACCCTGGAACTGATGAGCCAATGCGGTGTGAATGCCACCTTTACAGGAAATGAGATCCGAATCCCCCGGAAGGATTACAGAGTGGAGAACATGCGGGTGGAGGCCGATTGGAGTGCTGCCTCTTACTGGTACCAGGTTGCTGCCCTGATCCCCGGTTCAAGGCTGGAACTGCCCCATCTCACCGCCGGAAGCATTCAGGGAGATTCGGTGGCAGCAGACCTGTTCAGACCGCTGGGGGTGGAGAGCCATGCCGGTCAGGGGAAACTGACCCTGGTTTCTGTGGAGAAAGAAAAGCCCGGGCTTTTTCAGCATGATTTCAGCGGATGCCCTGACCTGGTGCAAACCCTTGCGGCCACGTTGTGCGGACTGGAGGTGCCCTTCAGATTCACAGGGACCCGGACCCTTCGGATCAAGGAGACCGACCGCATTGCGGCCCTCCAGAAAGAGCTGTCCCAACTGGGTTATGTCATTGAGGCCGGGGATGACGGGGAGTGGATCTCCTGGGATGGAACACGCTGTGGGCGTGAGGACCGTCCGGTGATCGGTACCTATCATGATCACCGCATGGCCATGTCCTTTGCTCCTCTTGCCATCCGTTTTCCGGAGATTGCCATTGAGGATCCCGGGGTGGTGACCAAATCCTACCCGGCCTACTGGGGCGACCTGGAAAAGGCCGGATTTCGCCTGGTCCGCGCCTGAGACGGTAATGGCCGCCCCGGAATGTTTCATGGGTCCGGCTCCGGGTTCCCTGTCCGGCTCCGGGTTCCCTGTCCGGCTCCGGGTCCCGGCTCAGCAGCACCATTTTTCCGGCAGGTCAATTCTTTAGATCCCTCCGGTTCAGAAAGAATTTTTTGATCAGCCGGGAAGACGGCTGTTCCAGGATCCCGGGGATCACTTCTGTTGCCGGATGAAGAATGGGAGTTCCCAGCCGGGTGTAACCTTCCCGCGGATCTGAGGCCGCGTAAACGATGCGGCTGATCTGTGCCCATTTCAGCGCTGCCGCACACATGATGCACGGTTCCAGGGTCACATACAGGCTGCATTCTGTCAGGTATTTGGCATCCAGGTAATTGGAGGCTGATGTGATGGCGATCATCTCCGCATGTGCGGTGACATCCTGAAGTTGCCGGGTCATATTGTGGGCCCTGGCAATGATCCGGCCCTGACTGACAATGACGGCACCCACCGGCACCTCTTCCAGATCAAATGCTTTCAGTGCTTCTTTGAGTGCCTCTTTCATAAAATACTCATCCGAGAAGACCTGCTTGTCGTGCTCCTTCATAAAAGTTCTTAAATTTGCACCTGTTCCTTAAAAATGTGCACATACAAAATTACAAATAGCCGGGGCTTCTCATAAAAAACAGTACAGAATGTACAGAACACACAATTGCGGCGAGCTGACCATCCAGCAGATCGGCAAAGAGGTACTTCTTTCGGGCTGGGTCCAGAAATCAAGGGATCTCGGAGGAATGACCTTCGTGGATATGCGGGACCGGTACGGGATCACCCAGCTTGTATTCAACATGGAAACCAACGCGGACCTCTGTAAGCGGGCCCGGAAACTGGGACGTGAATTTGTCATCAGGGCAGCGGGAAAGGTATCCGAAAGAAGCAACAAAAACCCGAATATCCCTACGGGCGATATCGAGATCCTGGTGGAAAAGCTGGATGTGCTGAATCCCTCCAGGGTGCCCCCTTTCACCATAGAGAACAAAACTGACGGGGGCGAGGACCTGAGGATGAAATACCGTTACCTTGACCTCAGAAGGGCAGTGGTGAGAAAAAACCTGGAGCTCCGTCACAGGATGGCCCTGGAAACCCGGAAGTACATGAGCGGGGAAGGGTTCATCGAGGTGGAGACCCCGGAATTGATCAAATCCACCCCGGAAGGCGCGAGGGATTTTATTGTTCCTTCCAGGATGAACCCCGGAGAGTTCTATGCCCTTCCCCAGTCGCCACAGACCTTCAAGCAGCTTCTCATGGTGGCCGGCTTCGATAAATATTTCCAGATCGTGAAGTGCTTCAGGGATGAGGATTTGCGTGCCGACCGGCAGCCCGAATTCACCCAGATCGACTGTGAAATGTCTTTCGTGGAGCGGGATGACCTGCTCCGGACCTTCGAAGGCCTTGCCCGGCACCTGTTCAGATCCATCCTGGATGTGGAAGTGGGGACAGGTTTTCCCAGGCTACCGTATTCGGAGGCCATGGAAAGATACGGAACAGACAAGCCCGATCTCCGGTTTGAAATGAAGATCAGCCCGATGACCGGACTGCTACAGGGGAAAGGATTCAGGGTTTTCGATTCGGTGGAGTACATCGGAGGCATTTGCGCCACCGGATGCAGCGGATACAGCCGCAAACAGCTGGACGAGCTCACCGGTTTTGTCCAGAGGCCGCAGATCGGGATGAAAGGACTGGTCTATCTGAAATACAACGAAGACGGCAGCCTGAAATCCTCGGTGGATAAGTTTTACAATGAGACCGAGCTTAGAAAGTGGGCGGAGCTGTTCGGTGCCGGGCCGGGCGACCTGATCCTGGTGCTGGCGGGCGAACGGGCGCTGACCCTGAAAGCCCTGGGTGAGTTGAGGCTTGAGATGGGCAACCGGCTCGGGCTCCGTGATCCCGGTCAGTTCAGACCCCTGTGGGTGGTTGATTTTCCGTTGCTGGAGTGGGATGAGGAGACCGGCCGTTACCATGCCATGCACCATCCCTTCACCAGTCCGTATGAAGAGGATATGGAACTTTTCCGGACCGATCCCGGGAAAGTCAGGGCAAAAGCCTACGATCTGGTGATCAACGGGGTCGAGATCGGCGGGGGCTCTATCAGGATCCATGATGAGGAGATGCAGAAACTGATGTTTAAAAATCTGGGATTTACCGGGGATGAAGCCCGGAAACAATTCGGTTTTCTGATGGATGCATTCCGTTACGGAGCCCCTCCCCACGGAGGGATCGCTTTCGGGTTTGACCGCTGGGTGGCTCTTTTTGCGGGGATTGAATCCATCCGGGATGTGATCGCATTTCCCAAGAACAATGCGGGCAGGGATGTCATGATCGACACCCCGTCTGCCGTTTCCCAGGCCCAGTTGAAGGAGCTGTTCCTGAAGCTGGATCTTCCCTGATATTTGAGAATTCACAATAATTTGTGGAAAAGTTCACATTCATTTCATATGAAGTGTATGTTATACCGTTTATTTTGCAGCTGAACCTGCGGGATCGGTTCCTCTCAGCCTGCTGCGAGGATCTTTAATCCGCAGGGGAAATATTTCGTTATATGCTGAAAGTTGCCAAGGAAGGAAACAGGTATATGGTTGAGTTGTTCCAGGTGAACCGGTTGAACACCCTTTTCTCCGGTCTGGTTCAGGAGCAACTGGAAGAACTGGTGGATGAGCCGGGGACATCGGTCATTTTCGACCTGAAGGAGGTCAAATTCATTGACACAGAAGGTTTCCGGGTGTTGCTGGAAATAGCTGACCGGGCAGAGAAGAACGGGAACGGGTTCAAACTCTGCAATGTTAGTGACGAGGTAAGGGAGCTGATCATCCTGCTGGAGCTGGAAGGCAGGTTCACTTTTTGTACCTGCGAAAACACGGAGGAGAAAATCCTGCTGGTGCTTGATTAAACAAGCTCTCCGATCAGGGTGGCCGAGGTACAGTCCATGATGCGTACCTTCACGAGATCGCCCGGCCGGTGGGATCCCCGTGGAAATACAATTCCTTTGTTCCCGGAGGTACGACCGAACAGATGATCCGGTGACTTTCTGGAGGTTCCTTCCACAAGCACCTCATGTGTCTGTCCCACTTCTTTCTGCTTGCTTGCGAGCGACAGTCTGGTCTGCAGATCGATGATCTCGTTCAGCCGCCGGGTCTTCACATGTTCCGGAACATCGTCCACGTAATGTTTTGCAGCAAATGTGTCCGGGCGTTCGCTGTATTTGAACATGAACGAAAAATCGAATCCTGCCCATTCCATCAGACTGAGCGTCTGCCGGTGATCTTCTTCCGATTCCCCGCAGAATCCGGCAATGATATCGGTGGAGATGGAAGCGCCGGGCAGGTACTTCCATATGGCTTCCACCCGCCTCATGTAATCTTCCCGGGAGTAGCGCCGCTTCATTCTGCGGAGCACCGGAGTGCTTCCTGACTGTGCGGGCAGGTGAATGGACTTGCAGATATTGGGATAACGGGCCATTTGTTTCAGCAGTTCATCCGACATGTCTTTGGGGTGGGATGTTGTGAATCTTACCCGCAGCAGGGGATCGATCTCCGCCACCTGACCGAGCAGCTGTTCAAAGGTCAGTTCCTTCCCGTTACCGCTCCACCGGTATGAATTCACATTCTGACCCAGCAGGGTGACCTCCCTGTAGCCCTGGCTGAACAGCTCCCGGGTCTCGCTGATCACAGATCCGGGGTCCCGGCTCCGCTCCCGGCCCCTGGTGGCGGGGACCACGCAGAAGGCACAGAAGTTGTTGCATCCGCGCATGATGGATACAAATGAGCTGACATGGTATTGATCCATCCGCACCGGACTGATGTCGGCATAGGTCTCTTCATCGGAAAGCAGGGTGTTGATCCCTTTACGGCCCTCTCCGGCCTCCCGGAGAAGGGAGGGCAGTTCCCGGTAGGCATCGGGTCCCGCCACCAGGTCTACCAGAACTTCCTCCGCAAGAAGCTTTTCCTTCAGGCGCTCGGCCATACATCCGATCACACCCATCTTCAAAAGGGGATTCTGCCGCTTGATCCGGCCCAGTTCACGAAGCCTGGAGCGGACCCGCTGTTCTGCATGCTCGCGCACCGAACAGGTGTTCACCAGGATCAGGTCCGCCTCTTCCGGATGTTCCGTGTGGCGGTAATCGTGTTGCTGAAGAATGGCAGCCACCACCTCACTGTCGGCCACATTCATCTGGCAACCATAGGTTTCGATGTAAAATTTCCTGGGTTTCACGGGGGACAAAGGTAGCAAAAAAGAGAGTTTACCGACAATTTCTGTCCGCTTACCGATTTGTTGTTTACAGGAAAGGGAAGAGGCCTTAATATTGTAACCGGAAGACAACAAATGTTTTAAATCTTAAACTGATGAAAATGGGAGCAGGACTATTCTGGGGTGCATTTCTACTCTTACTGGGTGTTGCACTGATTCTTAAAGTGGTTTTCAATCTGGATTTCCCGGTGTTCAAAGTCGTTGCGGGTATTTTTCTCATCCTGCTGGGAGTCAGGTTATTGTTTGGAAGATTCATGTGGTCTCATCATTTTGAGCCCGAAGACACCATTTTTAATGAACGGACCTATGACCGTCCGGAACCGGGAAAGGAATACAATGTCCTTTTCGGGAAGGGCGTGTATGATTTCACCGGGGTGGACCTGAGCGAGGAAAGCTTCCGGGTGAAGATCAGCACGGTTTTCGGCGGAAGTCAGATCATTGTCTCAAGGGAAATGCCCGTAAAGGTCAATGCCGAAGCGGTGTTTGCAGGGGCTGAGCTGCCGGATGGCAATACGGCCGTATTCGGTTCCGCGGTCTACCAGACCGATGTCTATTCAAAGGAGAAAAATACCCTGGATATCAAAGTGGATGTGGTATTCGGGGGAGTACAGGTGATCGCGAAATGACGGGCCGTGTGGCCGGCATTGGATCGCTTTTCAGAAAGCGGGCATTTTGCTAATTTTGTAAAAAAAACAAGCATATGTCAGGTCACAGCAAATGGTCCACCATCAAAAGGAAAAAAAGTGCCAATGATGCCAGGCGGGGAAAGATGTTCACCAAACTGATCAAGGAGATCACCGTGGCAGCGGAAGAAGGCGGATCCGATCCCGATACGAATCCCCGTCTGCGTTCCGCCATCCAGAACGCCAAGGGCATGAACATGCCCAAGGATACTATCCAGCGGGCCATTTCCAAAGCGGACAAAGACCATTCCTCTTTCCAGGAACTTACCTTTGAGGGAATGTTGCCTCACGGGATCGGGGTGGTTGTTGACTGTCTGACGGATAACAAAAACCGTACGGTGAGCAGCATCCGGTCCACTTTCAACAAGGCAGGAGGCAACCTGGGCACGCACGGTTCCCTTAGTTTTCTGTTCGATCGCAAAGGGATCATCAGTCTTTCCAGAGGTGACCTGGATCCCGAAGAGTTCCAGCTGGAGCTGATCGATGCAGGAGTGGAAGAGGTAGATATGGAAGATGATACCTTTCTTATCACTACTTCCATGGAAGATTTCCATGCAGTTCAGAAAAAACTTGAAGAGATGGGTGTGGAGCCCGACAGTGCGGAACTTCAGAGGATCCCCAATGATACCGTGGAGTTGCCGGTGGAGGAAGCCGTAAGGATCATGAGGGTGATCGAGGAATTTGAAGATGACGACGATGTTCAGTCGGTCTCCCATAACCTGGAGGTCTCCGATGCAGTCTCAGAGGCCCTGGCCTGACCGGCAAGGCTTCTGCTCGTCAGCCCGAAGGACGGAAAATTGCTTGCTGGGAGTGACACTACGCGGAGAGTCCCCTGTTGATCAGTCTCACGCAGAATACCACCACCCCGGTCATGATGCCGGCCATGGCGCCGGTCCGTATAAGATGATCGGGATCGTACCAGTTGAAGAATATCAGTACCGGACCCGACACAAGCAGAATTCCGGTGGAGAAGAGCGGGATCCGGGCTATTCTGAATCGTGTCAGTGCCAGTCCGATGGCAAACAGGCCCACAAAGCTGCTTCCGATCCGTCTGAACAACTGTTCCTGCCTGAATAGCTGCAGCAGTGAAATCCTCAGTCCTTCGTCGGCTTCCTGCAGGTTTTCCACCGGCATTTGGAGCATGGCCTGGTGAAGATCGAGACCTGTTTTCCCCATCAGCAGAAACCCCAGGGATGCTCCCAGCAGAAAAAGTCCGTTTAAGAAATGGAGTGACTGCAGCCTTTTATGGAATACAAGCAGGTAGAACGGAATGGAGACCATGGTGACCAGGGCAGTGGTGATCCAGGCAATGGAACTGATCATCTGGTTGCTGATCTGCTCGGAAAGATAGCCCAGGTCTTCCTCCAGGGTGGCATAGGAGCTTACGAAATCGAAATCAAAAAGAATGGCGATGAAATATACAAAAGTTGCCAGGATGATCACCAGTCCGGTGACCACCTCCCTTCGTCTCAGCCAGTTGTTCCTTTGCCCCTGCATGTTGTGAAAGTAATCAAAATTGTATTGGGACCGGCAACGGGAATTTAATTTTGATTAATTTTATCCCACATTTCATCCCAATGAGATTGATATTGCTCTGTAGTTTATTTTTGCTGATCCCGGTCTCCGCGCTGGACGGTCAGTCACGGCGGCTTGCGGGTTCGGACGAAGATCTGCTGACACGGCTGATGGACCAACAGGAGGAAGAGGTCCGGATCATTGCGGACAGCCTGCTGGTTGTGAATTATTACAAGCACCTCGCCCGGAACAGGGAGATAAAAGGGGTTCCCGGATACCGTATCAGGATCTATTCCGACAGCGGCATCGGAGCCAAGGAAGAACAGCAGCGGGTAAGGGCCAGGTTCCTTTCACTCTATCCCGGGATCGATGCCTACTATCACTACGACGAACCTTTTTTCAAAGTATATGTGGGAGACTGCAGGACCAGGAGTGAAGCGCTGAAGCTGTATGACCGGGTAAAAAAGAATTTCCCCAATCCCATTCTGGTGCAGGATTATATCAATATCAACAACAGCGATTAACAGATCCTTTCACTGATGACCGACCAGCTAAGGCACAAGTGCGGAATTGCACTGATCAGGCTCCTGAAACCGCTGGAGTATTACCGGCTTACTTACGGGTCATGGCAATACGGACTGGAAAAGCTTTACCTGCTCATGGAGAAGCAGAGGAACCGGGGACAGGACGGAGCGGGGATCGTCAGTCTCAAACTGAATGTGCCTCCGGGCATGAAATACTTCCATCGCCAGCGGGTGGCCGGTCCCGCCGCCATCAATGAGATTTTCAGAAAGATCCATAACAATTACGGGAAGGCAGAGCGCAAGAATGCGGAAGTCATCGAGGACCCCCACTGGGCCAAAATGAATCTTCCCTATGCGGCGGAAGCCTACCTGGGACACCTTCGATACGGGACCTTCGGCCGCAATGTCTCGGATAACCTGCACCCGGTCCTGCGCCAGAACAACTGGCGCACCCGCAGCCTGGTCATGGCGGGGAATTTCAATCTGACCAATGTGGACGAGCTCTTCCAGGTCCTGGTGGATCTGGGACAGTTTCCCAAAGAATATTCCGATACGGTGACCATGCTGGAGAAGGTGGGACATTTCCTGGATGTGGAGAACCAGCGTTTATTTGAACGGTTCAAGGATGAAGGATACTCCAACCGGGACATTACCGGGATGATCTCCACCCATTTGAATATGGGCAAGCTCCTGGGCGAGGCCAGCAAACGGTGGGATGGAGGTTATACGGTTGCGGGAATGATCGGACACGGCGACCTGTTTGCCATGCGTGATCCCTGGGGGATCCGTCCGGCCTATTATTACCATGACGAAGAAATAGCCATCGTTACCTCGGAACGCCCGGCCATACAGACGGCCATGGATGTGGAATTTGACCGGGTCCGCGAACTGCCCCCGGGACATGCCCTGATCATCAAAAAAGGGGGGGAAGTTCTCCTTGAGCAGGTCCGCGAACCGGGGGAAAGAAAATCCTGCTCCTTCGAACGGATCTATTTTTCCAGGGGAAGTGATGCGGAGATCTACAGGGAGCGGAAAAGGCTGGGGGAATTGCTGGTCCCCAAGATCCTGGATGCTGTTGATCATGATCTGGAGAATACGGTCTTTTCCTATATCCCCAATACTGCAGAATCGGCCTTTTACGGCATGATCAAGGAAGTCGAAAAGACCATGGAGAAGGGCAAGCAGGAGGAACTGAAAGCTGCCGGGGGACAGCTCTCAGATCAGGATCTCTGCAGGATCATTTCCCGCAAGCCCAGGGTGGAAAAGGTGGCCATCAAGGACCTGAAGCTTCGCACTTTCATCTCTCAGGAAAAGGGGCGGAAGGAGATGGTCAGCCATGTATACGATATCACCTACGGTACCATCCGGCCGGGAAAGGACAACCTGGTGATCATTGATGACAGCATTGTGCGGGGCACCACCCTGAGGCAAAGCATTATCAGGATACTTGACCGGCTGAAGCCGAAACGGATTGTGGTGGTTTCCTCTTCTCCCCAGATCAGGTACCCCGACTGCTACGGGATCGACATGGCCAAGCTGGGGGATTTCATTGCCTTCCAGGCGGCTATCGCGCTGCTGAAAGAGAAGGAGATGGAGCACGTGATCAACGAAGTGTATAAAAAATGCAGCATGCAGCAGGACCTGCCCCTTGAGGAGCAGGTCAATTATGTAAAAGACATCTACAGGCCTTTTACACCCGACCAGATCAGTGAAAAAATTGCCGAAATGATCACCGACAGGCACATCCGCACGGAGGTAAAGGTGGTCTACCAGACCATCGAGAACCTGCACCTGGCCATTCCCGGGCACACGGGCGACTGGTATTTCACCGGCGATTACCCCACTCCCGGGGGGAACAAGGTGGTTACCCGGTCATTTTTGAATTATATCCACGGCATCAATGCCCGCGCGTACTGATCATTCCCGGATTACAGTCCGCGCCGCTCACAGTCCGCGCTTCCGTTGTGCTTCTCTGAACTTCTCGCGTCCGTGCAGGCTCAATGCCCGCGCTTATAGAAATTGAACCTTCTGAACAGCCGCCGTATCTTCAAATCCCTTCTGCGGATGCTTCTTATCCTTTGAAGATGTTTGGGAACATAATTGGCCACATGACGCTCCACCTTGGCCTTGTAAAGATCATTGACGGTGATCATGATCCCTGTTTCCTCCACATCCCCGAAAGATTTGTTCAGCACCGTACCGAAATTCCGCATGGAGGGTGACAGGTTCATGTAGGCATTGATCAGGGGAGGAATGTTCTCCCCACAGGCACGAACCTCCCTGGAAAGGATCTTGTAGTCCTCGCTGTAGTCCTGACCGGTGAAGATGGCAGTCAGCCTGGCCCGGTCGGTGACTACCTTCAGAGGCTGTTTGGGTGTGACAAGTTCTTCATGGTCCGGGAAATGCTTGTCCAGGAAGAACAGGATCATGTCCCTTGCCATCTGATGGTAATGAAGGTACATGGTCACCTTTCCGAACATATACATTTTGCTGGGATAGTCCAGTACCAGGGTGCCCAGTCCGTCCCAGAGGTTATCCAGCGCATAGATGCCCTTTCTTCTCATGGCGGTGGACTGGTATCTGGGCTGAACAAAGGAGCGCCCCAGCTCGATCATATGGGGAAGATAATGTTTGATGAATTTGTCGGAGAAATTGAAAAGCTTGGCGGTGGCCAGCCTGATATCACCTTCTTTGATATAATTGCCGGGCTCGCAGATAAAGAACCGGTAGCCACCCAAAATGGCCTCTTCATCGGGATCCCAGACGATCAGTTGCTGGTAGGAATTCTCTCCCGTATCAAATTCATCCAGGTCGCATTGCAGCCCGGTTCCCCCTCCTGCATTGCGGAAGGAGAGTTCCCTCAGCCTCCCGATCTCCCGCATGGTGTTGGGTGCGTTGACCGCATTGATCACATAGATCCTGTTCCCGGCTTTATTGGTCCTCCGGATGCATTTATCATCCGTGAGCTCGCTTTTGATGGCGTCAAGGGGTACCGGGGGAATGATCTCTTTCATTTTCATGCCAGGTGGATTTTAGTTCTTAATCGATCCGAAAGAAATCTGATGATCTTCCGGAAGTGAATATACATGCTCCTTCACCCGCTCCGCCCACTGTTTGGGAGTATACCGCCTGTCAAATGTCTGGTATGGAATGGGTTTTCCGAAGGTGATCACAAAATGCTTGTTCCGGTGCCTGTAGGTTTCGTTGGGCAAAAAGAACATCTCCAGGTTGGCCTTGATCCCCAGAAACTTTCTGATATTGGAAAGGTTGTAAAAGAAATTTGAACAGCGGCCGGTCACATGGATGGGGACCACATCTCGTCGGGTCTGCACAGCTTTGGTAATGAAGTTTTTCTGCCATTCTACATCCCTGATCACCCCCTTTTTCCTTCGTGAGACCAGACCGGCGGGGAATGTAAGGATCTGGGCGTCCGATTCAAATAGGGCATTGATGCGGCGTACATTGTCCATGGCCTGTGCTCCGTGCTTGTTGATCGGTACGAACAGTCCATCCATGTTTTTCGCATTCATCAGCAGGTCATTCACAAGCACTTTCAGACGCGAATAGAGACGGTCCAGCTCACAGATGATCATGACCCCGTCGAATCCGCCCAGCGGATGATTTGAAGCAAAGATATATCTCCCTTCCCGGGGTAGATTTTCTTTCCCCACTGCTTCAGTGGTCACATTGAAAACCTCCAGGGAGGAGCGTGCAAATTCCGCATTTTTTTTGTGCCCGTGCTCATAAAGAATGGTATTCATGAAATCGATCCGAAGCATACGGGAAAGAAGCCTGTACACGAAACCGGGGATCCACCGGGCGAGGGATGGATTTTTATCCATGAATAAATCCCTGAGATTTACCGGCTTAAAATTCCTCTTATGTGTTGCTTCGTCCATGACGAATATCTCTTTCCGCACGGTAGCCCGGGCGTGATCACAAAATTAAATAAAAATTCCCATCGATCGCTACAGGTCAAAAGTTATCAACAAAGTGGGAAAAAGTGGGAGGAAATGGTATAAAGTGGTGAAAAAGTACTATTTTTACGTTCAAACCCTGTGGTAACCAAATGATAACCTTTATCGGGGACTATACGGTCAGGCTTGATCCGAAGGGCAGGCTCTCCTTTCCGGCTGCATTCAAAAAGCAGATCCGGGATGACAGCCGGAACGGTTTCGTACTGAAACGGGATGTGTTTGATCCCTGCCTGATCCTCTACCCGATGGAAGAATGGGAGCGCCAGAACCGGATCATCAGGTCCAGGACAAATCCTTACAACAAGGAACATGCTAGGTTTTTAAGGATGTTCTATTCGGGGACAGCCGAGGTTTCCCTGGATGCCAGCAACAGGATGCTGATCCCGAAACGTCTTCTGGAATATGCAGGGATCAAAGATGAGGTGGTGATGGCTGGCCAGTCGGGACGAATTGAGGTCTGGGCATCTGACCAGTACGGCAGGGTCAGCCAGGCAGATGAGGATTTTGCTGCCATGGCCGAGAGAATCCTGGGAGGATCATTTGAGGAACCAGATACATAATGGGCTATCACAGGCCGGTACTGTTGCATGAGAGTATTGAAGGATTAAACATACACCCAAAGGGCATTTATGTGGATCTGACCTTTGGTGGAGGGGGGCACTCCCGAGAAGTTCTTAACAAGTTGGGGAAACAGGGCAGGCTCGTGGCCTTTGATCAGGATCTGGAAGCGGAAGCCAATGTTCCGGATGACGAGCGGTTCATCTTTGTGGGGGCAAACTTTAGATACTTAAGAAATTTCCTGAGATACCATGCCATTGATCGGGTCAATGGGATCCTGGCGGATCTGGGTATTTCATCACATCAAATCGACAGCCCCGAACGGGGCTTTTCTTTCAAATCCGACCAGGCGCTTGATATGCGCATGGACATCCGGGGGAAAAAAAAGGCATCAGAGGTACTGAACCGCTACTCACCGGAGGATCTGGAAAGGATCTTCAGGCAATATGGGGAGCTGAATAATGCAAGGATCATTTCCCGGGCCGTGGCAAGGGCGAGAACCGAAAGGGAACTGACCACCACCGGGGACCTGCAGGAAGTGCTCCGGAAATTCATCCCCCGGAGTCATCCCAGCAAATTCCTGGCCCGGGTCTATCAGGCCCTGCGGATCGAGGTGAATGAAGAGGTGGAAGCACTGAAGGACATGTTACCGCAAACCGCGGAATGCATGGCCCCGGGCGGACGCTTGGTGGTGATCACCTATCATTCGGTGGAAGATCGGCTGGTGAAGAACTATATGCGATCGGGGAACCTGGAGGGGATCATTCACAAGGACTTTTACGGACATGCGGAAACCCCATGGAAGATTGTGAACCGGAATGTGATCAGGCCCGCTGCCGCGGAGATCGCGGAAAATAAAAGGGCCAGGAGTGCCAAACTGAGAATAGCGGAAAAAAAGCAGTGATGACCAGGGAAAGAAAAAATATTGAATTTGACCACTCGCTGGAAGACCAGGAGAAGATCTTTTCCCTCCGGGACCTGATCAATGGAAATGTACTGACCAAAAAGGTAGTCATGAAACAGGTCAGGTTCATCCTCCTGCTGGTCCTCATCGCGTTCATTCTGATCGCCAACCGCAACCATGCCGAGAAGACCGTGATCCGGCTCAACAATCTGCAGGGGGATGTAAAGGAATTACGGGCCAAATCCATTACCATTTCCTCCGACCTGGTAAGGATCAGCCGGCAGTCCGAGGTGGTCCGGCTGGTGGAAGAGTATGACCTGGGCCTGGAAGAGAACCTGGAGCCGCCTAAAAAACTGAAAGAACCCCGATAGCTGAGATGTCCCTGAAGCGTGACATACTGGTTCGTGTTTCCCTGATCTACCTGGGGATGCTGCTGGCAGGGATCCTGATCCTTGGGAAAACCCTGCATCTCCAGGTGTTTGAGAAAGAGAAATGGGCCAGCGAGGAAAACAGCACCATCCGTCACAGGGTGATCGAACCCAACCGTGGCAACATTTATTCTTCGGAAGGCCGTCTTCTGGCCGTTGATGTCCCCTTTTACGAGATACGGATGGATTTCCGTTCTGAATCCTTCACCCGTGAAATATTTGACCGGAATGTGGATGCGCTGTCCAAAGCCCTTTCCAATCTTTTCCAGGACCGCCACTGGACCACCTACAAAAGAGAGCTGGTCCGGGCCAGGGAAGAGGGTCACAGGTACTTCCTGGTCAAGCGGAATGTTACCTATACCCAGCTTCAGCAGGTGAAACAATTCCCCATTTACAACCTGGGAAGGTACCGGGGAGGGGTCATGTATGTACAGCAGAACAAACGGGTGAAACCTTACGGGTGGCTGGCGGCCAGGACAGTGGGATATACCATGAGCGGGGGATTGAGAAGTGTGGTGGGAGTGGAAGGTGCCTATGACCATGAACTGAAGGGGGTGGAGGGCTACAGGCTGATGAGGAAGATCCGGGGAGACATCTGGATGCCCATCAGCGATGCCAATGAGATCGAACCTGAAGACGGGTATGATATTGTGACCACCATTGATGTGGACCTCCAGGACGTTGCCGAGAGTGCCCTCTATACCCAGCTCATGAAGCATGAGGCGGATCATGGCACAGTAGTGTTGATGGAGGTCAAAACCGGCAGGGTGCGTGCCATTGCCAACCTGGCCAGGGACCGGCTGGGAAATTACCGGGAAACCTACAATTTTGCCGTCGGAGAGAGCACGGAACCCGGCTCCACCTTCAAACTGGCTTCCATGATCGCACTGCTTGAGGACGGGTTTGTCGAACCCGGCGACAAGGTGGATGTGGAAGATGGAGTGACCACCTATTACGGGCAGAAGGTGGAGGACAGCGGTGAGGGCCGACAGGGAGAGATCACTGTCAGGCAAGCCTTCGAGGTTTCGTCCAATGTGGGGATTTCCCGGATCGTCTATGAGAACTACAGGGACAAGCCGGAAAAATTCATCAACCGGCTCTATGAGATGGGGCTCAACAGGAAACTGGGGATTTCCATCAAAGGGGAAGGGCATCCGGATATTAAGTATACCGATAACAAGCTTTGGTCAGGGATTTCACTTCCTTTCATGGCCATTGGTTACGAAGTGCGCATGACCCCCCTTCAGATGCTCGCCTTCTATAATGCCATTGCCAATGACGGCAAAATGGTCAGACCCGTGTTCGTGGATGAAATGCGTTCCCACGGGAAGACGGTCAGGCGCTTTGGCACCGAGGTATTGAACAACCATATATGTTCCCGGGAAACGATGGAAAAAGTGAAAGACATGCTGGAAGGGGTGGTGGAAAACGGCACCGCCCGAAACCTGCTGAACAGCCATTATAAGATTGCGGGTAAGACCGGGACCGCCCAGGTGGCGCTCGACAAGGAAGGGTATGTGGAATCCCTCTACCAGGCCTCTTTCGTGGGATATTTTCCGGCCGGCGAACCGAAATATTCGTGCATTGTGGTGGTGAACGCCCCTTCCAAAAAGATCTATTACGGGAATCTGGTGGCCGGACCCATCTTCCGCGAGATCACCGACAGGATCTATGTGCGGGAGTACGGACTGCAGGAAAAAGAGGAGGAGACAGGGAGACTTGTGCAGGCCCCTTATTCAAAAAGCGGACGGAGTGAAGAGCTCATGTCGGTATTCAATTACCTGGATCTTCCCCTGGAAGTAGAACAGCCGGAAGCCGGGTGGGTTTCCATCAGGAGTCTGACGGACAGTGTGGTGGTCTATCCCCGTTCCATACCCGACAGGCTGGTACCCAATGTGGTGGATATGGGACTGAAGGATGCACTCTATCTGCTTGAAAGCAGGGGATTGAAAGTGGAGGTGGACGGCAGGGGCACGGTCCGGGAACAGTCCATCATACCGGGTAGGGTGATCCGGGGAAAAGAGATGATCACACTGAAAATGAGTATCAGGGAAGGATGAACCTGGAAAAGATCATAGAGGGACTGGAAATTACCCGCCGGGAAGGTGCCGGGGGTGATCCTGAAATCGGGGCGGTCCGTTTTGACTCCAGGAAAGTCGGAGAGGGGGACCTGTTCGTGGCCATCAGGGGGGTGACGGCCGACGGACACCGGTACATCGGGGATGCACTTGCCAGGGGAGCGGCGGGGGTGGTTTGCGAAGGACTGCCCGCTGAATTGGATCAGAAGGTGGCATGGATTGCGGTCCCGGACTCCAGGGTGGCACTCTCGCGAATGGCTTCGGCTTTCTACGGGCATCCTTCCAGGGAGTTGCAGCTGGTGGGAGTGACCGGAACCAATGGAAAGACCACCATAGTCACTTTGCTCTACCAGCTCCATATTCTTTTGAATTTCAGGGCAGGGATGCTGTCCACCATCCGGGTAATGATCGGGACTCAATCCTTCCCGGCCACCCATACCACACCCGATCCGGTCAGGATCAATGAATATCTCAGGAAAATGGCCGATGGGGGTTGTGAATATTGTTTCATGGAAGTATCCTCCCATGCTATTGACCAGGAGCGGATCGGGGGACTCCATTTTACAGGGGGGATCTTTACCAACCTGACCCACGATCATCTGGATTACCACGGGGATTTCAGGAAATACCTGACGGTCAAAAAAAAGTTCTTTGACCGGTTGCCGGAAGAGGCTTTCGCCCTGGTCAACCGGGATGACCGGAATGCGAGGGTGATGCTCCAGAACTGCCGGGCCCGGAAACATGGATACAGCCTGAGGTCGGTTGCCGATTTTCAGGGAAAGATCAGGGAGATGCACCTGGAGGGGACCTCCCTGCTGATCGATGGCAGGGAAGTGTGGATCATGCACCCGGGTTATTTCAATGCATCCAATCTGCTGTCGGTCTATGGCGCTTCTGTCCTTCTCGGTCACCATCCCGATGATGTGCTGGAGGCCCTCAGCCGGCTGGGCCCGGTTGAGGGAAGGTTCGAAATGCACCGGTCTGAAAGCGGAACCACCGGGATCGTGGATTATGCCCATACACCGGATGCCCTGAAGAATATACTGGACTCCATCCGGGAGGTCATTCCGGAGGGAGCAAAGATCATTACCGTGCTGGGTGCGGGTGGTGACAGGGACAGGGAGAAACGTCCCGTGATGGCCCGCATTGCCGCCGAATCCAGTTACAGGACCATCCTCACCTCGGATAATCCCAGGTACGAGGATCCCGGCAGGATCCTGGATGAGTTGGTGGCGGGGATTGCGGACGAGCTGAAGGGAACCGTCATGCGTATTGTGAACCGCCGGGAGGCCATCCGTGCTGCATGCATGATGGCAGAAACCGGCGACATCATCCTGGTGGCCGGGAAAGGCCATGAAAAATACCAGGAGGTCAAAGGCAAGCGGGTGGCCTTTGACGATATGGAGATCCTGAAGAAGAACATGAACTGAGCCATATGCTGTATCATCTGTTCACATACCTTGACCAGTTCGATTTCCCGGGAGCCGGAATGTTTTATTTCCTCTCCTTCAGGGCCCTATTCACGGTGATCACCTCCCTGGCGATCTCCATGATCATCGGCAAAAGGATCATCAAGTTTCTCCGGCGCAAACAGATCGGAGAGTCGGTCCGCGACCTGGGGCTGGACGGACAATCCCTGAAACAGGGAACTCCTACCATGGGAGGGCTCATCATCCTGGCATCGATCATCATTCCCGTTTTGCTTTTTGGCAATCTGAGCAATGTCTACATCATCCTGATGCTGGTCTCCACCCTCTGGCTGGGGATCATCGGCTTTCTGGATGATTATATCAAGGTGTTCAAACGGAACAAGGAAGGACTCCGCGCCAAGTTCAAGGTGGTGGGCCAGATCGGCCTGGGATTGATCGTCGGGGTCACCCTTTATCTGAGCGATGATGTGATGATCCGGGAAAGGGTACCCATCACCAATGAAAATTTCGAACAGTACAGGACAGAAGAAATGCTGGTGGACAACGGCGGAAATCTTTATGTGATCGATGAGCACAAGAAACCGCTGACCACCATTCCCTTTGTGAAGAACAATGAGTTCGATTACCGCTGGCTGGTGTGGTTTGCGGGCGAATATGCCGATCAGCTGGTATGGATCGTCTTTGTGCTGGCGGTCATCTTTATTGTGACCGCGGTTTCCAATGGTGCCAATCTGACCGACGGACTGGACGGACTGGCCACGGGATCGGCGGCCATCATCGGGACCACCCTGGGGATTCTGGCATGGCTTTCCGGCAATGTGATCTATTCAAATTATTTGAACATCATGCATATACCCTATTCAGGTGAGCTGGTGATCTATGCGGGGGCTTTCGTGGGGGCAACCATTGGTTTCCTCTGGTATAACTCTTATCCCGCACAGGTCTTCATGGGAGATACCGGAAGCCTTTCCCTGGGCGGGATCATTGCCATCCTGGCGGTGGTGATCCGCAAGGAGCTGCTGATCCCCATCTTCTGCGGTATTTACCTGATGGAAAGCCTGTCGGTCATCTTCCAGGTGAGCTATTTCAAAAGGACAAGAAGAAAATACGGGGAGGGAAGGAGATTGTTTCTCATGGCCCCCCTGCATCATCATTACCAGAAAAAGGGGTACCCGGAACCCAAGATCGTGATCAGGTTCTGGATTGTGGGCATTCTGCTGGCGGTGATTTCAATCGTAACACTGAAGATCAGATAATTCAAACCAGAGAAGCGTATGGAAAACAGAGAACGTATCGTCATTCTCGGAGCTGGTGAAAGCGGTACAGGTACGGCCATACTTGCACGGCAGAAAGGATTCGATGTTTTTGTCTCCGATGCCGGCAGGATCAATCCCTTCTACAGGGAAATGCTGGATGATTTTAATATCATCTACGAGTCAGGAGGACATACCGAACGCCTGATCCTCAATGCGACGGAGGTGATCAAAAGTCCGGGCATTCCTGAAAGCGTGCCCATTGTAAAGGCCATTCGGAAAAAGGATATCCGGATCATCTCAGAGGTGGAATTTGCAGGCAGGTATACCCATGCCAAAAAGATCTGCATCACGGGCAGCAACGGGAAAACCACCACCACTTCCCTGATCCACCACATGATGCGGAAAGCGGGGCTTAACGTGGGCATAGCGGGGAATGTGGGCCGGAGCTTTGCCTTTCAGGTGGCCACCGAGAACTATGACTATTATGTTTTGGAGCTGAGCAGTTTTCAGCTTGATGGCATGTACGAATTCAGGGCAGATATCGCGATCCTGCTGAACATTACCCCCGATCACCTGGACCGGTATGATTACAATTTCCAGAACTATGTGGATTCCAAGTTCCGGGTGACCCAGAATTTGACCGAGGATGAGTATTTCGTTTTCTGTTCCGACGATGAGATCACCATCAAGGAACTGGAAAAGATCGTTTCCCGGGCAGAACAGCTTCCCTTCGCCTACAAGAAAAAGGAAAATGATGTGGCCTGGGTGGAAAATGATGAGCTCATGCGGATCGAGTTCGATGATGTGGATTTTTCCATGTCCGTGGAGGAACTTTCTCTGAAAGGGCGGCATAATACCTACAACAGCATGGCGGCCGGAATTGCGGGGAATGTACTGAAGATCCGGAACGAGGTGATCAGGGAAGCGCTCATGGACTTCCAGGGGGTGGAGCACCGGCTGGAACCCGTAATGAAAGTCCATGGCATCAATTTTATCAATGATTCCAAGGCCACCAATGTGAACTCCACCTGGTATGCACTGGAAAGCGTGAAGGGAGATGCCGTATGGATCGCAGGAGGGGTGGACAAGGGCAATGACTACAGTGAACTGTACAACCTGGTGGAGAACAAGGTCAAGGCCATTGTCTGCCTGGGAAAGGACAATCAGAGGATCATCAGGGCTTTCACCGGGAAAGTGGAATCGATCATTGAGACATCGAACATGGAAGAGGCGGTCAAGACTGCCTATTACCTGGCAAGGGACGGGGAGACCGTCCTCCTTTCCCCGGCCTGTGCCAGCTTTGATTTGTTCGAAAGCTTTGAAGATCGCGGAAGACAGTTTAAGGCCGCAGTCAGGAACCTTTAATGGATCGTGATCCGGGAGCAACAGGAGAAAAGTTCGATGGGAATCAGAGGAATTAAAAGGGATCAGTAACATTAAAGGGAATCAGGAAGTTCGATGGGAATCAGAGGAATTAAAAGGGATCAGTAACATTAAAGGGAATCAGGAAGTTCGATGGGAATCAGAAGATATATCAAAGGTGACAGGATCATATGGATCGTGGTGCTGATCCTGCTGGTGATCTCCCTGCTTTCGGTATTCAGTTCCACCGGATCGCTTGCCTACCAGCACAGGTCGGGCAATACCTTTTTTTACCTGTTCAGGCAGCTCAAATTCATCCTGCTCGGCCTGCTGGTCATCTTTTTTATACATCTGGTCCCGTACCGGGTGTACAGCCGTTTTTCCGTATTCGCCCTCTACCTGTCCGTTCCTCTCCTGGTGGTAACCCTGCTGGCGGGCACTTCCTATAACGAGGCTGCCCGCTGGTTGCAGATCCCGGGTACCGGCCTGACCATCCAGCCATCCGATTTTGCCAAGATCGCCCTGGTGATGTATGTGGCCAGGATCCTTTCGGCGAAACAGAACAACATCAAAGATTTCAAAGGGGTCTTTTTGAAGACCGCAGCAGCCATCATGATCGTCTGCCTGCTGATCCTGCCTGCCAATTTTTCCACCTCGGCCATTCTTTTTGTGACGGCCTTCACCCTGATGTTTGTGGGAAGAATCCCGCTGAAATACCTTTTCCTGATGGTATTTACGGGAATATTTGCCATTTCCCTCTTTGTGGGCCTCAATTTGGCATTTGACAGGGAGGGACGCATCACCACCTGGCAACACCGTATTGAATCTTACCTGGACGGGGAAGTGAACAATTACCAGGCCGATCAGGCAAGGGTGGCCATCGTACAGGGCGGATTGTTCGGAAAAGGGCCGGGGAACAGTACCCAGCGCAACCTGCTGCCCCATCCATACTCCGATTTCATTTTTGCCATTATCATTGAGGAATACGGCAGTTTGATCGGGGGAGTGCTGATGCTTTCCCTTTACCTGTGGCTTTTTTTCAGGACCGGCCTGATCATCAGACAAAGCAGAAGCACGTACGGTGCTTTCCTTGCTTTCGGTCTCTCCATGGGACTGGTCCTGCAGGCGTTCGTGAATATGGCCGTGGCCGTGGGACTCCTGCCTGTGACAGGCCAGACCCTTCCCCTGGTGAGCATGGGAGGGTCTTCCATCTTCTTCACCAGCATGGCCACCGGAATGATCCTTTCGGTCAGCTGGGGAACCAGGGAAGAGAGCAACAAGAAAGACGGTGAGAAGGATCCGGCGGAGGAGGGCACCGGGGAAGCGGAACGCAGAACGGAGAAAGAACAACAGGAATTTTATGTCAATGAACCGGCAGAAAACATATAGGGTCCTGATAGGCGGAGGGGGTACCGGGGGACACGTTTTCCCGGCACTGGCCATTGCAGATGCCCTGAAACAGAAGGAACCGGGCATGGAATTCCTTTTCGTGGGGGCACGCGGACGCCTGGAGATGGAGAAAGTCCCCCGCGCCGGTTACAGGATCGTGGGTTTGCCGGTTTCCGGTTTTCAGAGGAAATGGAGCTGGAGGAATTTCACTTTTTTCGTGCGGTTACTGGTGAGCATGGTCCGCTCCCACAGGATCGTAAGCCGGTTCAGGCCCCATGTGGCGGTGGGAGTGGGAGGATATGCCAGCGGTCCCATCCTGAAGGCCGCCGCGAGGAAAGGAGTTCCGATCCTGATCCAGGAGCAGAACTCTTATGCCGGGGTGACCAACCGGATGCTGGCCCGTTCGGCCGAGACCATCTGTGTGGCTTATGAGAACATGGACCGCTATTTTCCTTCCGGCCGGATCGTTGTGACCGGCAACCCGGTACGCAGTGAACTGATACAGCTCCCGGGGGACCGCCGGAAGAACCTGAAAACATTTCAGCTGACAGATGAAAAGCCGGTCTGTCTTGTTGTGGGAGGGAGCCTGGGTGCACGGACCATCAATGAGAGCATCATGGAGGGATTGGACCGGCTTGTCGGGAGCGAACTTCAGGTGATCTGGCAATGCGGCAGCCGGTATTTACCGGAGGCAGAGAAGCGGGTCAGCGAAAGCGGGATGGATCAGGTCAGGGTTTATGCTTTTATATCTGAGATGGATCGTGCATACGGTGCTGCGGATCTCATCGTATCCAGGGCGGGAGCCATCACCATCTCTGAACTGTGCCTGGTAGGAAAGCCAGTGATTCTGGTTCCCTCGCCCAATGTGGCCGAGGACCACCAGACCAGGAATGCAGAAGCCCTGGTTTCCCGTCATGCGGCCATCATGGTAACTGACCGTCTGGCCAGGGAGGAACTTGTGGACCGGATGATAGAATTGATCAGGGATGAGGAACAGAAAAATGAACTGGTAAAAAATATCAGGCAACTCGGAATTTCCGATGCGTCGCAGCGAATTGCTGACGAGGTGATCAAAATCATCAAAAAATTATGATCTGGAAGAACCTGGATAGTGTATATTTTATAGGCATTGGAGGAATTGGAATGAGTGCGCTGGCCCGTTATTTCGTCAGTCAGGGAAAAAAAGTGGCGGGATACGACAGGGTGACCACCACTCTGACCGACCAGCTGATCAGGGAAGGGATCGATATCCATTTTGAGGACCGGTCGGTACTGATCCCCGATGCTTTCCGGAATCCGGAACGGACCCTGGTGATCTACACCCCGGCCGTACCGGAAAACAACCAGCAACTGAATTATTTCAAGAACAGGGGCTTCAGGGTGATCAAACGAGCGGTGGCCCTGGGAGAAGTCTTCAATGCAGCAAGAGGCATCGGCGTGGCCGGCACCCATGGAAAAACATCCATCTCGGCTATCCTGGCTCATATCCTGCACAACTCCACCCTGGGCTGTAATGCCTTCCTGGGTGGCATCAGCAAGAACATCGGCAGCAACCTCTATCTTGATACCGCCTCAGCGATCGTCATTGCGGAAGCGGATGAATATGATCATTCTTTCCTGACCCTGTTCCCGGAGATCGCGGTGATATCCTCCATGGACCCGGATCACCTGGACATTTACAAGTCCGGGGAAAACCTGGTGAAGGGTTTTGAAACATATATCTCACAGATCAGGGGTAAAGGTAAGCTGGTCCTGAAATACGGACTCGATCCGGAGGTGCCTGACCATGTGGAGAGGGTTACCTATGCACTGGATAACAGGCATGCAGATTATTATGCCACCAGGGTGAAACGTGATGGTTCCTGGTATGAATTCACCGTGGTAACTCCCGATCTGGTTATTCCGGGCGTAAGGCTGAGGATCTTCGGATTGCTGATGGTGGAAAATGCCCTGGCCGCCATCACTGTGGCGCACCAGCTGGGGATCGCACCGGAGATCATTGCCAGGGCGGTTGCCTCTTACAGGGGAGTGGAACGAAGGTTTGACTACCAGGTGGAGACCGCAGAGCGGATCTATATTGATGACTATGCGCATCATCCGGAGGAGATCAGAGCCTTTCTGTCCTCGGTAAGATCCCTTTACCCTGAAAAGAAGATTACCGGGGTCTTTCAGCCCCATCTCTTTTCCAGGACCAGGGATTTTGCAGACGATTTCGCCCGCAGCCTGGAAATGCTTGACGAGCTGATCATGATGGAAATCTACCCCGCCCGGGAGGAACCCATTCCGGGGGTCACCTCTTCCATGATCCTGGACAGGGTGAGAATAAAAGACAAGATACTGGTTTCAAGAGAACAGCTGATGCCTGTGATCAGGGAGCGGGATCCCCGGTTACTGGTCACCATGGGAGCCGGCGATATCGATCAGTTTGTCGAACCGATCAGAGAGTGGATGAAATGAAAAGATTGCACTGGATCATACAGGCAGGGACATGGATCCTGATCGCCGCATGGTTTTCGGTGACCATGGGATTTGTGTCCGACCAGTCAGATAAAGTACTCTGCAGGAACATCGATGTGGTATTTTCGGATACGGCAAGAAATCATTTTGTGACCCGTGAGGAGATCCGGGAGATGCTGGAAGCATCTTCCGAGGAATTACAGGGATATCCGCTGAGGGAGATCAATACCTGGTTCCTGGAAGAAATGCTTGAAAAAAATCCTTATGTGAGAAATGCAGAGGTCAGCAAAGACATTTCCGGGACGCTGCAAGTATTCATTGAACAGCGGGATCCTTTGATCAGGATCATGCCCGGTGGCAGGGAAGGTTTCTATCTGGACCGGGAAGGAACGGTCATGCCGCTTTCGGAGCGCTTTACCCCGCTGATCATTCTGGCGACTGGGAACATTCCCTCACCCGGAGAAAGCCGGACAGTGGAAGGAAGATTGGAGGAGATCTACCGGTTCGCCAGATATCTTGACAGCCATCCTTTCTGGAACGACCAGATCGTACAGATCTATGTGAACGAAAAAACAGAGTATGAACTGATCCCGCGGGTGGGGGCCCATCATATCCTGCTGGGCGAAATGGAACAATGGCAGAAAAAGCTGAAAAATCTGGAGCTGCTTTACCGTCAGGGATTTTCCAGGTATGGCTGGAACACGTATGAACAGATCAATTTAAAATATTCAAATCAGGTAATTTGTACAAAACGTTAAGACTATGGCTAATCATGAAAAAATCGTAGCTGCGGTGGATATCGGCACCACCAAGATCGTCAGCCTGGTGGGTCGATTGAACGACCAGGGGCGGCTCGAGGTGCTGGGTATCAGCCAGACAGCTTCTAAAGGAGTCAAACGCGGGGTGGTACTCAATATCGAGGAGACCGTCAACGCGATACAGACCACCTCCGCTGAAGCAATGGATCAATCCGGTATCAGGTTCAGCGAAGTATTTGTGGGCATTGCCGGGCAGCATATCAAATCAGTCCGCAACAGGGGATATATCAACCGGGATGCCTATGATCAAGAGATCATCCGGGAGGATCTGAAAAAACTGATCGATGACATGTACAAGATCCCGGTGGATGTGGGAGAAGAGATCATCCATGTCCTGCCCCAGAGCTATATTGTGGATAACGAGACCGGGGTAAAGAATCCGGTGGGCATGTTCGGTAAACGCCTGGAGGCCAATTTCCATATTGTGATCGGACAGATCTCTTCGGCCCGGAATATTGGAAAATGCATCAACCGGGTGGGACTGGATGTGAAACAGCTGGTGCTGGAACCCCTGGCCTCCAGTGCTGCCGTCCTTACAGAAGATGAAAAAGAGGCGGGTGTTGCCCTGGTGGACATCGGGGGCGGTACCACCGATGTTGCCGTGTATTATGACGATGTGATCAGGCACACGGCGGTGATCCCGTTCGGTGGCAATGTGATCACCAGAGACATCAAGGAAGGATGTGCCATCCTTCAGCGCCAGGCCGAATCACTCAAGATCCAGTTCGGTTCGGCCCTGGGGGATCTTGCCCAGGAGGATAAGGTTGTGACCATCCCCGGCATTTCCGGCCGTGATCCCAAGGAGATCAGCTTCCGGAGCCTGGCCTATATCATCCAGTCAAGGATGGAAGAGATCATTGATGCGGTCATCTATGAGATCGAGAATTCAGGTTATATGGATCATCTGAGTGCGGGTATTGTACTGACCGGAGGAGGGGCCATGCTGAAACACCTGAACCAGCTTGTAAAGTTTAAGACCGGGATGGATGTGCGTGTGGGCTTTCCCAGTGAAAGACTGGCTGCTGATACTCCCGATGAGGTAAATCAGCCCATGTTCTCCACCTCGGTCGGACTGTTGCTGAAAGGTCTCGAATTTTATGAGGAGAAGCAGGAAGAAATGGTGGTGGAAGAGATCGACCAGGGGGAAGATCTTGAAGAAGGTGAGACCAGGAGCAAGAACAGGAAAGCTACCAGGAAAGGAAAGATCCTGGAAAGTCTGAAAAATACCCTCAGCGACATTTTCGATGAGAGTGACGTAAAAATGTAGTAAAAAAGAACACCATGGAAGATCTTATGAATTTCGACCTGCCGCCCGAGCGATCATCCATCATTAAAGTGATCGGTGTGGGAGGAGGAGGCAGCAATGCGGTGAACCATATGTACAGTAAAGGCATCAAGGATGTGAACTTCGTGGTTTGTAACACCGATGCGCAGGCTTTGCACAACAGTCCTGTGTCGGTAAAAGTACAGCTGGGGGATGTCCTGACTGAAGGAAGAGGGGCAGGGAGCAAGGCTGATATTGGCAGGGAAGCAGCCATGGAAAGCCTTGACCGGATCAAGGAAGTGCTTTCCAGCAATACAAACATGGTGTTCATTACCGCGGGCATGGGCGGGGGAACCGGTACCGGCGCCGCTCCGGTGATTGCTCGAGTCTCAAAGGAAATGGGAATACTTACCGTTGCCATAGTCACCATTCCTTTCCGGTTCGAGGGACCTGAGCGTATCGACCAGGCCATCAAAGGGATCAATGAACTGAAGGACCATGTGGACTCATTGCTGGTGATCAACAATGAAAAGCTCCGTGAGATCTACGGGAACCTGAAGGTGAGCAATGCCTTTGATAAGGCTGATAATGTGCTGGCCATTGCCGCCCGGGGAATTGCCGAGATTATCACCGTGCACGGATACATCAATGTGGATTTTGCCGATGTGGAGACCGTCATGATCAACAGTGGTGTGGCCATCATGGGATCTGCCACGGCTTCCGGCGAAAACCGCGCCCGGGAAGCCATCAAGGCTGCCCTTACTTCCCCCCTGCTTAACAACAATGACATTATCGGGGCCCGGAGCGTTCTTCTGAATATTACCTCCGGGAGCGAGGAAATCACTATGGACGAGATATCAGAGATTACCGATTATGTGGTTGGTGCGGCTTCCCGTGAAACCACCCTGATCTGGGGTCTGGGCCAGGATAAAAGCCTGGGAGAGGAGATCAGTGTGACCATCATTGCCACCGGTTTCAAGATGAACAGCATTCCGGAGATCTATGTGGGGAAAAAAGAAAAGCACATTGTCCCCCTGCGGGATGCCGATCCGGAGCGTGAACATGAGAAAAAGATGCATCCAGGTGTAAACGCCCATCAGGCCTCCCTAAGATTTGACGTGAAGGACGGAGAAAATCCGGAAGAATATGTTTTGATGGACCACCGGAAGGAATCAGGCCAGAAGGAGAATGAGAAAAAGATGGCCGACCGGGTGCGAAGCCTGAAGAAAACACACGAGAAGCTGAAACAGCAGGGGTACACAACCGGTTCCAGGGATGATGAGATCGAGGAAATGGAAAACGTACCTGCCTACATCCGGAAGAAGGTCATTATCGACCGGCAGAAACATTCGGATGACGAGGAGGTTTCCCGATATCGCCTCACCGATGAGGAGGAAGGAGAGGAAAGCGGCCCCAAACTCCGCAATGACAACTCCTACCTCCACGACAACGTGGACTGAAGTACCGGCTCAGGCACCTGCAGGCTCATCGATTCCCTGTAAACGCGTATACTTGAAGGGATTGCGGGAGAGGGACGCGATTTTCCCCGGGTGGAGGGATTGCGGAGGAGGGACACTATGTAACGGACCGGAGGGAGTTACATAGTCCCGACCCGCAATCCCGTAACCCAGCGACATGGTCCCGACCCGCAATCCTGAAACACAGGGAGGGATATGGTCCGATCTGCAGTCCAAAAGCACCATTCAGGTTCATCACAATTCAGGTCCCTCACCACTCAATGGGATCACAGGAGCGCGACAACACATGTGATACGTACCGCCTGACGGGTTGCATATTTTTTACCGGTATCCCATTTCGGGAAAAGCAGACTTAATAAAGTTATTAATTCTTAACAAACTTATTAAGTCGCTGATCTCTGGATATTCTTATTCCTTTTTTCCATAAGACTTGTATTCAATCACATACAAGGCATCCAAAAAAGAGAATGAGTTTTGAAAAACTAACAGAATTAAGAAGAATTAAGAAGATTATTAAGTGGCAAAGTACCGAAATGACGATACCGAGATTTTTCGGTTTTTTCTTTTGATGCATCACTTTCAGGATGTCAGCGAAGGGATCATCATCGACTTCGGAATCCAGCGTAGACAGCTGCAGCCACATTGTTACCCCTCAAGCACCTGTTTACTAGGAGATTACGGAGAAGGGACACCATTTCACCCAGTGGGAACGGATTGAAGAGGAGGAGAGTGGAGGGATTGCGGGAGAGGGACACTATGTAACGGACCGAAGGGAGTTACATGGTCCCGACCCGCAATCCCGAAACAACGTTACATGGTCCCGACCACCACGTTGAAAATCCCGTCAGGAATATGAACTACAGGATCGTCGCTGAAGAGCGGCCGGAGGGTGCTGCCTAGTTATAGAAGATATCCAGGCGGTAGTCCTCAACATCTGCGGCCTCCAGAAGTGCATTATAGGCTTCGGAATTACTCCTGGATTCCAGGGTATAGGTGAGCCTTGAAATGATTGCCGGGTCGATTTCTTCAGGGATTTCGGGTACCGTCCGATCGGATACCGATATCACGAACACACCGCTTTCCCCTGCCAGGGGCTCAGAGATCTCATTCAATGGAAGTTGCATGGCCGCACCCACAATATACGGTTCAAGCCCGATTCCCGAGACATAGGTATTGGAAAATTTCACCTGGGTGGCTTCTCCCAGGTTCTCCCGGTTCCCTGCGTCATACTGGCTCAGGTCCGAAATGCCCGCCAGCTGTTCATTCAGCTGCTGTGACAATTTCTCTGCCTTCTTCTGCTTTTTGACTTCATTCACGATCTCGGGCCGGATATCATCGAGAGTTGCATAACCTTCTTCCTTGGCTTCTGTAAGTACAGCGACAATGTATTTGTCATCGCTCTGACTGAAGATGTTGCTCACCCTGTTCACATCAGAAGTGAAGGCCCATTTGATGATGGGAATGGGTTGCTCGATTCCGGGTATGGATTGCTGATCTTTGGTAATGTTGGGAGCAAAACGCGGATCCAGTCCGAATTCACGTGCCTGTTCGGTGAATTTTTCAAGGTTGGTGGCTTTGCCCCTGAATTTGACAGCACGATTGTAGTAATCCTGGTTAGTCTCATCACTGGCGTAGATATTTCTGACAATGGTAGCCAGCTGTACTTTGCGAACAGGTCTGCTCTGATTCTCAATCCTGATGATGTGAATTCCGAAATTGGTTTCCGCGATAACCACATCTCCTGTCTGGTTCTTGAAACACGCATCGTTGAATCCAGCGGCCATTGTTTCTTCGCCGAACCATCCCAGATCTCCCCCGATGGCCCTGTTGCTCTCGTCAGCTGAGTATTGCATTGCGATCTCGCTGAAATTTCCTCCGCGCTCAATGACACCTTTCAGGCTGTCGGCCAGACTGAGCAGTTCTTCTTTGGTGGCCTGGGTTGCCTGCGGAGAGAGCAGGATATGCCTTGCCCGGACCGAATCGGGCCGCATCTTTACATCGTGAAACCGGGTCAGTTTAAAAGCATCTTCATCCCTGTAAGGTCCGAATACCTCACCGGTGGATGCATCTAATACCGAATCGCGGATGATCTCCGGGACTTCTTCATAGCTGTAGTAACGGGGATTGAATGGCTCATCGGAAGTGCCATTCACATACCCGGGCACCCGGTTATTTTCGATCCGGGAGAACTCTGCTTTGGTCTGGGCGGTCCACAGCCTGGCGTATTCTATGTCTTTTTCACTGGGCTCCACTTCGAAGGCCACGTACTGAAAGGATCTGGAAGCTTCCTGCCTGTAAAGCTCCCTGTGTGAACGGTAATACTGTTTCAGATCAGACTCGGTGTAGGTGATCTCTTCATCCGATATGGATGAATAAGGTTTACTGAGGTAGGTGAAATCAACACTTGTTCCTGTCTCGGTGATGTGGTTTTTCAGATCGAACGACGAAGGCTGAATCCCCTGTTTTACCATGTTGAAATACTTCTGGCTCATCTTTTCATTGACGATCTCCTGTTCAATGAACAGCCATCTTCTCTTTTCCTGCGCAAACTGCGGGTTATCCAGTGCATTGAAATAATTGGTCATGACCTCGCGGTTGAGCAACCCGGTTTCCGGATTGGAGAACATTTGCCTCACAATGGGATGGGGCTCAGCGAATTCCGGGCTTCCGCTCTTGGCCATAAACTGGTCGCCCGTGATCATGGTCTTCAGCTCATCTGTACTTACATGAACCCCCAGGTCCTGGTAAGAATGATCCATCACGGTTTGCCTGACCAGCCTTCTCCAGGTCTCCGTCTGGATCTGTCTTTCCATTTCTGCATCCAGTGACTGCCCATCTGCATTGAGTTGGTAGAATTCACGTAATCTTTGCTCATGTTCCATATATTCTGAGACCCCGATAGCTTTGCCCCGGATCTCGGCCACCGTCCTTTTGTTAAAGACGGTCGTGCCCGATCCCAGCATATCACCGAGGATGAAGGCAAAAAGTGCCAGTCCAATCACAATCGCAACCAGTAATCCCGCCCTGTTCCTAATATTCTGTAATGTTGCCATCTGTCAAAATTGATTAAATATCTATTTTTGAGCGTACGAATATAGTAATATTTAGAGGTTTATTAAAGACGTAACAGGCAAAAATTTATCTGCCAGAATGGATCGGCTCCTGCCAGAATGGATCGGCTCCTGCCAGAATGGATCGGCTCCTGCCAGAATGGATCGGCTCCTGCCAGGCATGGGGTCTGGTATGAAACGGTTCCTGTCAGGTATGGATCAGTTTCAGTTCCACCTGTTCAATGCGGTTTGAACTCATGCCGGTCACGGTGATCTGGAAATTATCGATTGTTGCGGATACCCCTTTTTCAGGGATACTTTCGTAGTGGTAAATGATATAACCGGCCAGGGTATCATATTCTTCCGATTCCGGAATGCCCAGGAGATATTTCTCATTCAGATAATCAATCTCCAGTCTTCCTGAGAACAGGAACCTGGTATCGTCCAGCTTGTTTTCAACCAGGTCGCTGGTGTCATGTTCGTCCTGAATCTCACCGAAGATCTCCTCGATGATATCTTCTGTGGTGATCACCCCCGAAGTCCCCCCGAACTCATCCACCACCACTGCGATGCTTTTTCCCTCTTTGATGAAAGCGGTCAGCAGTTTGTTCACGGGAAGTGTTTCAGGAACATACTGGATGGGGATCAATTGCGACCTGATCTTATCGGGCCTTTTGAACAGGTCCTTTGAATTCACATAACCGGTGATGTTATCGATGTGTTCATCGTAAATGAGGATCCTGCTCAGGCCGGTCTCAATGAATTTTTTTCTTAGTTCGTTTACGCCGGTATGGCTTTCCAGGGCGATCATATCCGGACGGGGAATCATGCAGTCCCGTACCCTCAGCCGGGAAAACTCCAGGGCATTCTTGAAAATTCTCAGATCTTCCAGTGCCTCCCGGTTGCTTTCCTCTTCTGGCTGCAGGCTAGTGAGGAAATGATCCAGGTCCACCTTGGTGAAAACCGGTTCCACACTTTTGGTATCGGGGATCACCCGGAGCAGGTGCCGCATGGTGAAGTTTGAAATACTGATGGTCAGAAGGGTGATGGGATAGAGAATGATGTAAAAGACCAGAATGGGTACACTGAGCAACCGAAGCAGATTGTTGGGATTCAGTCTGAAAAGGGTTTTTGGAAGGAACTCTGCAGTGAGCAGAATGATCAGGGTTGAGATCAGTGTCTGTACCAGCAGCACGATCACCCGGGAATCGGTCGCCAGCAGGTTCTCAATGGGCTGCTCAAGAAGCCTGGCGAAAGCAATCCCGTAGATCACCAGGGAAAGGGTGTTCCCGACCAGCATGGTGGCAATAAACCTGGCAGGACGCAGGGTGAAATAGCTGATAATGGGGGCGAAGTACTTCCCCTGCTTTTTGTCGATCTCGATGCGGAGTTTGTTGGAAGAAACAAAAGCGATCTCCATACCCGAAAAAAAGCCGGAGAAAAGGATGGAGACCAGAATAATGATGGAATAAGACATGGGTTAACGTCGTGTGAGCCGCATCCTTCTTCTGAAAAAGTACATGATAAAGGCGAGGATGGCAAAAATATAGTAATACCAGCTCTCACCGAAACCATCACTGAAGGTAACATCCACCGCGATGAAAAGCATCAGTCCGCCCAGGACAAACCAGATAACCTCGAATATGCCGGAAATGTTACTTCTCATCCTGAACTATTGCTCTTCAACCTGAACTATTACTGTTCAACCTGAACTATTACTGTTCAACCAGAACTATTGCTCTTCATCCTGAACGTTCACTGTTCCGCTGGACCCTTTCAACTGCCAGTTGGTGAGGGCCTGGTCAGATTCGAAGCCGCGCTTCCCGTAAAAAGTGCCGTCCTCATTCTGTATCCTGGTGAAGGTATTGGAATAGATTATGTGCTTTTCCTCATCCCAGAAAAGCTCTTCGGTATTGAGTGCATCCCCGTTATCCAGCTGTTTGGCCACCACATTCCCGGAAGCATGCCACAGACCCTCTTCGGGATAGTATATGGTGTGATCAGCCCGGATTTCCGATTCTATCTCCATGGAATCGTTATAGAAGAAAACTTCAATCCCTTCGGGAAATTCCATATAGGGCTCTTCCGTTTCCGAGAACTGTCTGTAGGAAGGGGCCAGGATCTGGACTTTGACAGTGGCGGAATCGCTGTATATGACCTCCACATTGGACCCCTCTATCCGGGGTCTCACTGTTTCATCGGTCAGCATGTTGATTCGCTCAATATCGTTTTCACAACCCGCGGACAGGATCATTCCCAGGATCAATGCACATACCGGATGTTTCCCTGAAAAAATCATTGATACAAACCTTTTTTGAGACAGCCTCTATTCGCATATTACGAGAAAGCATCCTCAGTTGAACAGGAATAACTGTTTTCTTGAAGACCTTCGCCAACAGATCATGGATCAGACTTTTAATCCCTGGCCCTGACGGTGGTGTATTCATCGATACATCCTCCGACCAGGTAGGAATCTCCTTCCTTCATGTCGCGGAAGAAGACCTCCTCTTTATCGGGATACTGGGACCGGTAATCATTCAGCTTCTGTTCCGCCTCGTCAGCCACACCGGGATCCACGGAAGCAGCCTTGGCATATTTGTCAGCCGCTGCCCAGAAGGCGGTCCGCTGCTCGAATTCTTCGCCCAGGTTGCTGCGGGATGCAATATAGGCATCTCCCAGGAGGATGTATGCTTTTCCATAATCGGGATTCAGGGCGATGGCTTCCCTGGCATAATCGATGGCATCACAGTAATCCCCGTTGGCACTGGTAACAACGCCCAGCTCATAGAACCACTCTGACCTGGTCTCATCATCAATCGCTCCCCCGGCCGCACACGCTTCTTTCAGGTACCGGATGGCCTTCAGGTAATTGTTTTTGGAAATGAACAAAATGGCCAGGTTGTGTGCAGATTCTGCTCCCGGATCGATCTCGTACATCTTCTCGGATGCCTGTACGTAAAGATCAGCCCGGTCGCATCCCGAGGCAGAATAAAAGGTGATCACCTGCTGGAGGAATTCCTTGTCATCCTTGTTCGCCTCGAATTTGGGCCCAAAGTATTCATTGAGCGCATCACATGTCAGCAATCCGCTTTTCAGCATGTTTTCGTCGATGGTGGCTTTGGCCCGTTCCCAGCGTGAGCTTCTGCCGACCAGCGGGTCCAGGATCTCCGTCACCATAAAATAATCTTCAATGGTCTGGTCATCTTCGATCCTGCCGGTCTGGTTCAGGGTGATGCTGGCCGAAATGAAGGTGATCATCACCGCATCCCTGGATTTCCTCTGACCCACTTCGATGCTTTCTTTCAGGTATCCGTATGCCTCCTCCACGGCTTCTATTTCGGTCCTCCGGTAACGCAGCAGATCGATGCCTTTCCGACCCAGGACATTGCCTCTGTCGTTGAAGTATTCCATGCGCCTGCCATAGATCAGCATCAGGGTATCGATCAATTCCTCCCTGCGTTCATCATTCGTCGCATCATCAATGAATTTGCGGTACATGGAAACACCTTCCACATACATCCTTTCACTGGAGGCAGGACACTCCGAAAACACCTTGCGCCATGGTCCGATGGCATCTTTGTAATTATTATGCTTGTAAAATTCCCGGTATAGTGAAAGATTCTTGATACAGTTTATGGAGTCCTGGCCTTTGCCGTATTTGGATCCGGACTCAAGCCCTGTTTGTGACATGACGGGTAGGGCAAACAAAAGGATCAAGGTCTTCAATAAAACCGTTTGTAACACTTTCGCTTTCATACCAAATATTTTGTTTTTCCAAGTTTAATCGAATCTCCGTTTCCGGAACCAAAGGTCGTGCAAAGTTACATTAAAAGTGATAATTCCATAATTTTCCTTAATTAAATTATGCTCTGTAGTTCCTCTGGTTCCCAGTGTAAAAGCCACATTAAAACTTGATTGTATCGACCTTACCGGTAATCCTACACCAAAAGTTATGCCATAGTCTTCCAACTGGTGTCCGTTCACCTCCAAATAGTAATTGGAGCGATATCCTCCCACCCGGTAACTCATAAGCTTATGATAACCCCGGAGCGCTTCCACATCAGGGGTATATTCCACGCCCAGGTGAAGGGAGCTGGCATCGGTCAGCGAATAGTTCTCGCCCGTCAATGCGCCGGTCCAGTCCTGCATGATAAAATCGCCGGTAATGATCAGTTTACCGGGGATTCCCAGGGATATTCCCAGTGCGGTCCTGGGAGGAATGATAAAATTGTTGTTGATGGTGTCCTGTCCAACGGAATACCGCGAATCCACGATAACCGAATCATTCAGAAAGGTAGGCTTGGTGCCATAGATGTTGTTGGTGAGGTTATACTGAACTGAAGCTCCCACATTGGCCTCCAGGTCGTAGGCACCGCCCAGGGTAAAGAAGAATTTATCACGGATCACCTCCCTGTACTGCATCCCGAAACGGAAGATGGGATGCTGTAGATCGAAATTCTCCATCGAGGAGGCCACAGAATAGGAATTCACGGGAAATTCGATCAACCGTTCCCGGGTAAGCCTTCCCAGCAGGTAATTCATGGAGGCTCCCAGGGAGATCCGGTTGAACAGCTTGAGAGAAGCCCCCAGGTAGAAATTCATGATCCCCCCGTCTCCTTTGTAATACACATCCATGGCATCGCCGGTGACATAATCGTTGTATTCCTGCTTGATATTATAACCGATGCTGCTGTATGGGACGATCCCGGCAGAAAGGCCCAAATATTTTCCCATGGAGGTGGCAAAGGTAACATGGTGCAGATTCATGTTCCACCAGCTGTTGGAGTAGTTTTCCGTTCTGTATTGATTGTGGAAAGTATTGGCTCCCAGATCGAAATAGACCGATGTGCTGTCCAGGGCCGAAAAAGCCGCAGGATTCAGGTAATTGATCCTGTTGTTTTCATGAATGGCAATCCCCGTTCCTCCCATGGCCAGGTTCTGAGGAAGGCCTCCGCGTACCAAATCTCCCAGTCCGAACCGGGTATAGGGTGAATAAGTATTGAACTGTGAAAAAAGAGGGAACGAAACGGAAAGGAGAATGATCAATATCCTATATTTTCTTGCCATCATTGTAGTCCAGTATTCTGTTCAGTCCGATCAGGTTCAGATTCAGGTCCACAAATATGGTATTTTTTAATTTTCCTTCAAAGTATTTTGCATCTCCTCCTGTTAAAACTACCTGTAATTTAGGGTATTTCTCGCTCATTGCCGCAATAAATCCCTCTATCTCAAACAATATTCCGTTGACCACCCCGGAATAAAGGGCCTCTTTTGTACTGTTGCCCACCAGGGCAGGGGTCCTTTCCGGACGTTCCAGGAGGGGCAGCCGGCTGGTATGTTTGTGCAGTGACCGGAAACGGATCTCGAGACCCGGGGAGATGTTTCCCCCCGGGTAGGCCCCCTGAGCAGTAATAATATCATAGGTGATGGCCGTCCCGGTATCGATGACCAGGACATTCTTCCCGGGATAAAGGGTATTTGCCCCGACGGCGGCTGCGATCCGGTCATATCCCAGCGTATCCGGGGTCTGGTACCGGTTTTCCAGGGGAATAGGCGTATTGTGGTTCAATTCAATACATGTGCTGAAGAGATTGACCAGATAATCGATGATCTCTCTGGAATGATTCACCACCGATGAAATGATCACTCCTCGTAAACCTTTGTATTTTGAAAGGAAATAGGCGATTTCCCTGCTGGTGATCCTTTCATAGCCGGCACTCTCGATCACGCTGTTCCCCTCGCATACAGCGATCTTCCCGTAAGTATTCCCAAGATCCAGTACTAAGTTCATAAATGCTGTCCGTTACCCAGTTTCTGAAGAGTCCTGATGGCTTCAGAAATATGCTCCACATGATCAACCCTGAGGCTGAGCTTATCCTGGTCCTCCCGCATCCGGAAGATTCCGGGATGGGCCTGGATGTTCCTGACCACCTCCTCAAATCTAGAAGACCTGTAAAAAGGAGATTCAGGATTGCTTACAAAATACGTGATCATCGTACTCTTTTTCAAAACAATTTTTTCAACACCGATGCGCCGGGCAAGCCAGCGGAGCTTTACCACGTCGAGCAGTTCTTCCGAGGGAGGCGGAAGCGGACCGAAGCGGTCTTCAAGCATCAGCCGGAATTCATCCAGCTCCTTTTCCGTCTGGATGGAATCCAGTTCGCGATAGAGATCCACCCGTTCGCTGATATTGGCTACATAACTGTCTGGGAAGAGCAATTCCAGGTCTGTATCCACATGACAATCAGCAAAGAACGAATCATCTTCACGCGGTTTCCCGCGTTCCTCCTCGTAAAGGTCCCTGAATTCTCCCTCCTTCAGTTCCATGACCGCTTCGTTCAGGATCTGATTATAGGTATCGAAACCCATATCGGCGATAAAACCGCTCTGTTCGGCCCCCAGCAAATTCCCCGCACCCCTGATATCCAGATCCTGCAGGGCGATGTTGAAACCGCTTCCCAGGGCGGAAAACTCTTCCACTGCCTTCAGCCGCCTGTATGCCTCAGAGGAAAGGTGGGTCACGGGAGGAGCGAACAGGTAACAGAAAGCCTTTTTGTTGGAGCGTCCGACCCTCCCCCTGAGCTGGTGCAGATCGCTCAGTCCGAAATGCTGGGCATTGTTGATAAGAATTGTATTGGCATTGGGGATATCCAGTCCCGATTCAATGATGGTGGTGGCGATCAGCACATCATAATCGCCCTGCATGAAATCCAGCATCAGCGCTTCCAGTTTTCTTCCTTCCATCTGCCCGTGGGCCACCACTGATCTGATATGGGGAAGCAACCGGTCCACGATCTCCTTGATCTTCATGATATTCTGCACACGGTTATGGATAAAGAAGACCTGTCCCCCGCGGTTCACCTCGTACTCGATGGCTTCCCGGATGATGTCCTCGCTGAAGGTGTGCAATTCTGTGATAATGGGATGCCGGTTGGGTGGCGGGGTATGGATGATGGAAAGGTCCCTGGAGCCCATCAGTGAGAACTGAAGGGTGCGGGGGATGGGGGTGGCGGTCAGGGTGAGGGTGTCCACATTCAGTTTCATCTGTTTCAGTTTTTCCTTGACACTTACCCCGAATTTCTGTTCCTCATCAATGATCAGCAATCCCAGATCCCTGAACCCGATCTCTTTTCCCACCAGTTTGTGGGTCCCGATGACAATATCGATCCCTCCCTCTTTCAGCATGCGGCTGATCCGTTTCTGGTCGGCATAACTGCGGAACCTGCTGAGGTAGTCGACCGTGCAGGGAAAATCTTTCAGGCGGTCGCGGAAGGTGTTGAAATGCTGAAATGCCAGAATGGTGGTGGGGACAAGCACGGCTACCTGCTTGCTGTCGGTCACCGCCTTGAAGGCCGCCCGGATGGCCACCTCTGTTTTGCCGAAGCCCACATCCCCGCACACCAGCCTGTCCATGGGATAACCGGCTTCCATCCCCGTCTTCACATCGTTGGTGGCTTTCAGCTGGTCGGGAGTGTCCTCGTAGATGAAAGAGGATTCCAGTTCCCGCTGAAGGTAGGTATCCGGAGAAAAAGAGAACCCTTTCTGTTCCTTTCTTCTGGCATAGAGCAAAATCAGCTCCCGGGCAATGTCCCTGACCTTCTTTTTTGTATTGTTTTTCAGTTTCTGCCATGCCCCGGTCCCCAGCTTATAGATCCTGGGAGGCTCGGTATCCTTTCCTTTGTATTTGGAGATACGGTGCAAGGAATGGATGTTCACATAGAGTACATCTTTGTCTTTGTACACCAGTTTGATGGCTTCCTGGATGCGCCCTTGCACCTCAATCTTTTCCAGTCCCCCGAAAATCCCGATCCCGTGATCCACATGGACCACGTAATCGCCCGGATTCAGTCCGATCAGCTCCTTCATGGAGAGCGATTGTTTCCTGCTGAACCTGTCATGCAGCCTGAACTTATGGTATCGCTCGAAGATCTGGTGGTCGGTATAAAACGCGAGTTTCAGCTCATGATCGATGAAACCCTCGTGCAGGGTATTCTGCAGGGTCCGGTACTGCAGCCCCGGATCGATCTCATCGAAGATGGCACCCAGGCGTTCCAGCTGCTTTTCATTCTCCGAAAGCAGGTAATTGGTATATCCCGCTGCACTGCGTTCCCTCATGTAACCGGTGAGCAGCTCGAAATTCTTCTGAAAGGCCGGCTGGGGAGAGGTCTGGAAACTCCAGGTCCTGCCCATACGGTCCCTGGCGGGATCCCCGAAAACCACCCTTCTGAAGCCGAGCATCTGTTCCGAGATCTCCTTTCCTGACCTGAGAAATTTGGATTTATCGATCGTTTCGGGTGATCCGTCATCCAGCTCTGTTTTATCATACAGCGATTGCACCTGTTCGCGGATCAGTCCGGGGTGATCCATCCACAGGATGGTATTCCGGGGGATATATTCCAGGAAGGAGATCCTTTCCCGGTCCATTTCCTTTTCCCACTGGATGTTGGGAATGATGTTCACCTTTTTGACATTCTCCAGGGAACGCTGGGTATCGGTGTCGAAACGGCGGATGGTATCTACCTCATCTCCAAAGAAATCGATGCGGTAAGGATGACTGGATGCATAGGAAAAGACATCGACGATCCCTCCCCTGACGGAATACTGCCCCGGCTCGTATACGAAATCCACCAGATGGAAATCGTATGTTCGTAGGACTTCCTCCAAAAATCCCATGTCGATCCTTTCCCCCGCTTTTACCTCCAGGGTGTTTTCTGAGAGGTGTTTTCTGGTGATAACTGTTTCCACCAGTGCTTCCGAATGGGAAATGATGAAGCTGGCCGTTCGTCTTTCCGAAAGACGCCTCAGGGTCTGGGTACGGGTAATGATGTTGGCCTCATCGGTCTGCCTGTACTGTATGGACCGTTTGTAGGAAGAAGGAAAGAAAAGGGTCCGGTCAGGTGTCCCTTCCAGGGTGACCAGGTCGGTATAAAAATATGCCGCCTGTTCCCTGTCATTGAGCAGGATCAGATGGGGCCCTTTCAGTTTCGCCATGCACCCGTGGATCACAGCTACCCTGGAAGAGCCTGAGAGTCCTTCCAGGTACTGTATACCTTCCTGCTCCCCGCTCAGGGTTTCAGTGATCCCGGAGATCCCGGGATGTTCCGTATAGGGATTACTGATCATGCTGTCTGATAAATTCTTCTGCATGTTCATTATGAGGGCCTAAAATTACTGAAATCTGCCGAGACAGCGGCATCAAAGTTACAATCCGCCGGTGCGGAGTTACAATCCGCCGGTGCGAATTTACGATCCGGCTGTGTGGACCAGGACCAGTCCGGTCAGACCCACGATCAGTCCCACCACGAACATGGGCAGCAGGTTTCTCCGGATCAGCCGTCCTTCCACCCCCACAAGGCCGACAGTTGCACAGGCAGCGATCACATTGTGTATACAGATCATGTTACCCATGGCCCCGCCGACATTTTGCAGACTGAGGATCAGCAGTGTGGGCATGCCCAGTTGTTCGGCGACGGAATACTGGAACAGGGAAAACAGCATATTGGATACCGTGTTGGATCCGGCCAGGAAGGAACCCAGCGCCCCGATAAACGGATCCACCAATGGCCATGCTTCCCGGAACAGGCGGGTGGCGGCTGCTGCCATGGCGATGGGCATGGCCATGATCTCCTCCGGATTGTTCCCCGATCGCATCATGATCCGTACCATGGGAACAGCAAACAAAAGGGCAATGAGCGGATCCCTGATCCTTGCAGCAGCCTCTTTCCAGGCAGCTCCGATTTGCCGGGATCTCATCCGGAACAGGGGAATGCACAGCAGAGCCACCAGGATGAAGGGGAGGATCCCCGGATTATACAGGGGAGTGATCTCCCCGCTGACACCGGTTCCGAACAGATCGTTATAGGTGATGCCGGCGGACCGGATCCAGTCCCCGAAAGGAAGTGACCTGATCCGGGTCAGAACAAGCAGGATGCCGATCATCAGGTAGGGAGTCCAGGCCCTGAAAACAGACATCCTGCCGTATCCCCCGGGACCCTCTGCCGCAATGGATCCCGACCAATCCCTGTCCCATCGCTGCCGGTCCGGGAAGTCCCATTTTGATTCGGGAACGAGGAATCCGGCCCGGGTGGCCGGCACCAGGATGGCCAGTCCGATGAATCCGCCCAGCAGCCCGGGAAACTCGGGACCGAGAAAGATGGCCACCAGCAGGTAAGGGACCACGAAGCAGCATCCGGCAAACAGAGCATAGGGCCAGATGGAAAGCCCTTCCCTGAAGGATCTTTTCTCACCGAAAAAACGCGTCAGCATCGCGGTCATGATCAGTGGCAGCAGGATCCCGGGGAGTGCATGCAAAATCGAGGTCCATACTCCTACCTGATGAATGTAGCCATTGAAGGTCATGCCGGAGGCGGCGATGGATTCCTGAACGGAGGGGATCTCCAGGGAGCTCTGGATGCCGATCAGGGTGGGGGTTCCCACGGCCCCGAAAGAAACGGGTGTCACATTGACGATCAGAGCTACCATGACAGCTGCCATGGCAGGGAATCCCAGGGAAAGCAGCAACGGGGCGGCAAGGGCTGCGGGAGTTCCGTAGCCGGCGGCACCTTCAATGAATCCTCCGAACATCCAGGCGATGATGATGGCCTGGATCCTGCGGTCAGGAGAGATCCCTGTGAATCCCCTGTTGATGGCTCCGATGGCGCCGCTTTCCCGAATGGTGAAAAGCAGCAGCAGGGCGCCGAACACAATCAGAACAATCTCCAGTGCGATCTTTATTCCGTTCACGGTGGAGGCAAGGATCCAGGGGAGCGGTGTCTTCCAGACGGTCATGGCAAGCAGAAGGGTAATGGCAAACGCAACCGGCAGTGCCCTGGTTGCGGGCCATGTAAAACCCACCACCAGGACCAGGATTACCAGGATGGGAAGCGAAGCGATCAGCGCAAGCAAACCTGCAGACATATCCCTTTATTGAGGTGAAAACAGCTCTGAAGTTTTCAAGAGGAAAAGTATGGAAAATCTGATGAAACGAGAATAAACTTTTTTAATCAAAAATTCACAAAAGGGTATGATAAATAATTAATGGATTGCGCAACCCTGTGCAGGGATACTGCGTCCTGTCAGTGAGCGTTATCTGGATATACACATTATCTCAATAATGAAGCACATGAAATATCTCATACATGCTCCGGGAGCCATTGCGGTGCTGATCCTTTTATCCGCTTTGTTCATTTTTCCCGCCTGCGAGAAGTCCGGGGCGCCGGACCGGGAACCAAAGCAAATCGAGCTGCGGAAAAAATCTTCGGAGATCATCCGGGCCGACCGTGAATTTGCTTTCGAGCTGTTCCGGGAGGTCTGTACACTGAATGAACAGGAGAACATCATGGTCTCCCCGCTCAGTGTTTCCTATGCCCTGGGGATGACCCTGAACGGGGCGGCAGGGACCACCCGGGATGCTTTCCGTGATGTACTGCATTTCGGGGATCTGACCGACCAGGAGGTGAATGAGAGTTACCAGGACCTGATGGACCAGATGGTCCGTTTGGATGAGCAGGTGAAATTCTCCATCGCCAACAGCATCTGGTACAGGCTGGGTTATCAGGTGTTGGAGGAATTCATTACCACCAACCGGACCTATTTCGATGCCATGGTCAGTGAACTGGATTTCTCCGATCCGCAGTCAGTGGAGATCATCAATGACTGGATCGAGGAGAAGACCAACGATAAGATCCGGGATATGCTCGATCAGATTCCCGGGGATGCGGTCATGTACCTGATCAACGCCATCTATTTCAATGCAAAATGGAAATACGGGTTCGATCCTGAAGATACCTCCCCCGGCACCTTTTATCCGGAGGATGGCACTACCCACACGGCCGATTTCATGAAGTTGAAAGGTTCATTCAATTATTACCAAAAGACCTCCGATTATTCGGCTGTGGAACTGCCCTATGGCGACAGCACCTTCAGCATGGTGGTGGTGCTCCCCGGTCAGGGCAAGACCGTGGAGGAGATGGCGGAGAACCTGGACCTGGAGCTGTGGGAGAGCTGGTTCGCCACTCCCGTTTACCGGGATGTACAGATCGAGCTGCCCAAATTCAAATACGGTTTCAAAGACCTGCTGAACGATCCCCTGAAGAACCTGGGACTGGGAGTGGCCTTCTCGGAAGGTGCGGATTTTTCAAGGATCAGTCCGGGGGGAGGGATCTATATTTCCAGGGTGATCCACCAGACATTCATCGATGTGCAGGAGGAAGGGACCGAAGCGGCTGCGGCCACCATTGTGGAGCTCCGGGAGGTGGCCTCACCGGGACCACCCGTTTTCAGGGCGGACAGGCCTTTCCTGTACCTGATCAAAGAAAATTCCACCGGGGCGATCCTTTTCATGGGCAAGGTGGGCAGGCCGGAATATGAGGAGCAATAATCCGCCGGCGGGAACTGGTTCCGTATAGTTTTTTATGAAGCATGTGTATTTTTTCATAAAAAGCATTACGTTTGAACTTTTCACAGGATCGGTTTTCATCCATGAAAATTCTCATTGCCACCGATTCATTCAAAGATTCACTGAGTGCCAGGGAGGTGGCCCTGGCATTAAAAATGGGATTCCTGCGAGGTTTTCCGGGCAATGATATTGAGATGCTACCGCTGGCAGATGGCGGGGAAGGGACCGTGGAGGCGCTGGTGGATGCCACCCACGGGAAGCGGCTGGTGATCAAAGTGATGGATCCGCTCATGAGGGAGACGGACGCATTTTACGGGATCACCGGGGATGGCGAAACCGCAATCATTGAAATGGCGGCAGCATCGGGGCTTGAGAAACTGGATCCTGCCAGCAGAAACCCCTGGATCACCTCCACATACGGTACGGGCCAGCTCATTGCTGCCGCTCTGGACAGGGGATGCCGGAAGATCCTCATCGGGATCGGAGGCAGTGCCACCAACGACTGCGGTGCGGGGATGGCCGAGGCACTGGGGATCAGATTCCTGGACCAGATGGGTCGTCCGGTGCAGAAAGGAGGAGGCGGACTGGGCGATGTGGACCGGATCGATACCTCCGGTCTGGATCCGAGGATCGGGCAGACAGAGATCCTGGTGGCATGCGATGTGAGCAATCCGCTGACAGGGCCGGAAGGGGCATCAAGGATCTACGGTCCCCAGAAAGGAGCAGATGCGCAAATGGCAGACCGGCTGGATTCCAATCTCCGGTATTTCGCCGGAAAGATCCTCGAGACCCTGGGAACAGAGGTGGAAACCATTCCCGGGGCCGGAGCGGCAGGCGGACTGGGCGCCGGACTGATCGCTTTTCTGGATGGAAAACTGGAAAAAGGCTTTGATTTGATCGCAGGGATGCTGGATTTGGAAAAAAAGATCAGCAAAGCGGACCTGGTGATCACCGGTGAAGGGAAAATCGACCGGCAGACCCTATTTGGCAAAACTCCCATAGGGGTTGCACGGCTTGCTGCAAGGCACCTGAAACCCGTGGTGGCGGTGACAGGGAATATGGGGACCGGTGCGGATCTCCTTTACAGGGAGGGGATCACGGCCATCTTTCCTGTTATCAATCGTCCCATGACCCTGGAGGAAGCCTTCCGTGATGCCCCTGAGATGGCAGAGCAAACCGGGGAAAGGATTGCCAGAATGATCCGTTATTATTCCTGACCGGGCTGAAGGATTTTCACATTTTCACCGGTGGGGATCTTTTTCAGCCTCTCCGGTTCCACCTTGGTCAGTCTGCCGAAAACATTCACCTCGCTTGCAGCAGCCGGAGTGTTTCCTTTGCTGGCTGGGGTGGGACCGAAAAAAATACAGAATGCCGGCAGTCGGGGCCAGTAAGCCAGATCGCCCACGGATACACTGGCAGTGGCGCCGGATTCCAGGGGGATATCCTTTGAGATGGGGAAATAGATCTCATCTCCCCAGGTGTTGACGTTCTCCCGGATGGGAAGCATCTGAAAGATCGCCCGGGCGGTGTCGGTGTCATACAGTTCGGCCTCGACCTGGTAGGTGGCGAAACGAATAATTATTTTCATCTTCGTTTTATAAAAATACTGTTGATTGCTATTTTTATCCATGAATTTACAAAATAAACCCAAACAAACGGATGTTCGTTTTCAAATTCGGCGGTGCATCGGTCAAAAGTGCCGATGCGGTCAGGAACATTGCTGAAATACTCGGTAACTACCCTGATGACCAGATCGTGGTGGTGGTATCGGCCATGGGAAAGACCACCAATGCCCTGGAACGGGTCATTGAACAATATGCCGGTAAAAATGGGCCGGGGATGAAGGAGGAGTTTGACCGGATCAAAGACTACCACCTGGAGATCCTGGAAGGATTGTTCACAAAACATGACCACCCGGCCTTTCAGGATGTGGAAGAACTTTTCTCCGGACTTGAAAACCGGCTTTCCAAGGAGCCCACCCTGAATTATGACTACGACTACGATCAGATCATCTGTTATGGTGAGCTGCTCTCCACCAGTATTATTGCTCATTACCTGAACCATGCGGGAGTGAAGACCAGGTGGATGGATATCCGGCGGTCGCTCAAATCGGACAATAACTGGCGTGAGGCCGGGGTGGACTGGGAACTTTCCACCCGGCTGGTCAATGAGCAATTTACTTTCGATGACGGGGAACGGATCCTGATCACCCAGGGATTTATTGCTTCCACTATCAATGACCAGTCCACCTCCCTGGGAAGGGAAGGATCTGACTATACCGCTGCTCTGATGGCTTATATGCTGAATGCAGAGTGCGTGACCATCTGGAAGGATGTTCCGGGCGTGCTCAATGCCGATCCAAAATATTTTGATGATACGCTGCTGCTGGAGAAGATCTCTTACCTGGATGCCATTGAACTGGCTTATTTCGGCACCAGTGTGATCCATCCCAAGACCATCAAGCCTCTTCAGAACAGGAACATCAATCTCTATGTAAAGTCATTTATGGACCACAACGCCCCCGGCACCCTGATCGGGAATATCGGCTATGATAAACTGATCCCGTCTTTTATTTTCAAAATGGACCAGGTGCTGATCCGCACCTCCCCCCTCGATTTCTCCTTTATCACGGAGGACAACCTGGAGGAGATCTTCGGGATCCTTCATAAACACGGGATGCGTATAAACCTGATGCAGAACTCCGCGGTAAGCTTTCTCATGATCGTGAACAATGATAAAAGAAAGGTCCGGTCTGTGGTAGATGACCTGGAGAAAAATTACAGGGTGGCTTATCAGACCGGTCTGGAACTGATCACCATCCGGTATTTTGACCAGTCCACCATCGACAGGGTCATGATCAACAAGGAACTGATCATGGAACAGCGGGGGGTCCAGAATATCCAGCTGCTGGTCCGGGATCTGGGTTAATAACTTCTGTTGCCGTCCCACCTGCCTTTCTTTACCTTTGGAAGGCCTTCCAATGAAAGACAGACATGTGCATAAGATCCTTCTTCCTGCTTCTGCTTAATCTGATCCTTTTGTCTGTTCCCGTTGACAGTCTGAGCCAGACAGCATACAGGGGCCGGTTCACCATAGAGGAAGAACGGTTTGCCATATGGAACGGAAGGCAATATACTCCTCTGTTTATCAAAGGGATCAATATGGGTGTGGCGGTGCCCGGAACACAGCCGGGACAGCTTGCTGTCTCCCGTGAAGATTACAGGCGATGGTTCCAGCTGATCAGGGAAGCGGGTTACAACACCATCAGGCTCTACACCCTGCACTATCCGAGATTCTATGAAGAATTGTCCCGGTTCAACTCGGAGCACCCGGCATCTCCTTTGCTGGTGATCCAGGGCATATGGCTCGAAGAGCAGGAAACGCCCACGGACCTGTTCGGTCTGACCCCTGCTTTCAGCCGGGAGATCAGGGACGTGGTCAGCGCGGTCCACGGAGACATCCTCATCCAGAGTCGTCCGGGGAAGGCCCATGGTGTTTTTTCCGTGGACATTTCCCGGTGGGTGGCCGGGTACCTGATCGGCCGGGAGATTTATCCCTCAGAAGTGGCCCTGACCAACCAGATCCATCCGGAGGAGGATGTCTACAGCGGGACCTATTTTCGGTTGACCGGGGAGGCAGATCCGGCAGAGGTCTGGATGGCACAGCGGCTCGACAGTCTGATGATCTTTGAAGCCCGGCAGTTCGGTTCCGTCCGTCCGGTCGGATTCTCTTCCTGGCCCACCCTTGATCCGCTTACCCATCCCACCGAGCAGATGTGGGAGAACAGTCAGGAGGATGATGAAAAGATCGATCTCTCGGGGATGGTCGCTGCCGATTCGTCGGGTGGATTTTTTATCAGTTACCATGCCTATCCTTATTACCCTGATTTCATTGTACAGGATCCATATTATGGTTTTGAATCCGATTCGATCGGACCCAACAGCTACCTGGGATACCTGAAGGATCTGAAGGATCATTATGAAGGAATTCCCCTGCTGATCGCTGAATTCGGTGTGCCTTCCAGCTGGGGAAGTGCCCACCTGACTTCCTCGGGGATGCATCACGGGGGGCTCACGGAAGAACAGCAGGGAAGGTATTCCATCCGCATGCTGGACAATATCCGGGAAGCGGACTGTGCCGGGGGGATTCAGTTTTCACTCATCGATGAATGGTTCAAGCAGACCTGGATCACCAATCCTTTTTCGGACAAACAATACCGGCATTTATGGCACAACATCACCGCACCTGAGCAGAATTTCGGCATACTTTCATATGCCCCTCCTCCTTTCCCGTATATTGAATCGGGTTCCTATCCGGGGAAGGCTATTTCCGGCATCAGGATGGTTTCCGACTACACATTCTTCAGGATCCGTCTCTATATGGATACGGAGAAGCATACCGGGGATACCCTGTGGATAGCGCTGGACACCTACGAAAAAAATCTGGGTGAATCCATTTTTCCCGGCGGTGCCTCCCTGGGCGGGGATACCGACACCCTCAGGGCGGAATTCGCACTGGGCATCCCCCTGGAAGGCAGCCTGGCCAGTCTCCATGTGATCCCCTCCTATGATGTATTCGGGGTCAAACAGCCGGTTCGGCTGGATACGGTGGTATCCGTAAGAAGCGATGAAGGGATCTGGAATCCGGTCAGATGGAAAACCAACTATTTTTACAACTACGCACAAAATATCGGGGCACTGCGGATCTCCCGGGACGAGGATCCTTACCAGTTCCTCAATGCGGTCACCAAATTCAAGGATAGCCTGGAGATCCGGATTCCCTGGACCCTGATCAACTTTACGGCTCCCAATGTCAGACGGGCGATGCATTATCTCTCGGAACAACAGGGAGATGATATCGTCATATTGAAGCAGGATACCCTGTCCGAAGGCATTGCTCTCACACTTTCCCTGGGGGATGAATTGTATCAGACGGAGAGGCACACGTGGGATTTCTGGGATTTCGAAAAGATCCTGGCTGATCCGCCCATCGAACGCAAGAAACAATCTTTTCATTTCCTGAAACATAAATTGCCCTTGTTCAATTCGCCCCCCATCGGTTATCCCGATACCTTCATTGTCCGCCCCGGCGGTTATCTGGATCCGGAAGCACAGGACGGATTGCTGGCCAATGATTTTGATATTGACGGGAACCCGGTCATGGCAATTCTTGCACCGGGAAGGGCCACACACGGCGGATCACTGTACCTGCATCCCGATGGCAGTTTCAACTATTATCCCGATCCGGGATTCCGGGGAGAGGACTTTTTCATGTATTACCTGGATGACGGGTATGAATTTTCCTCCCTGGTACCCGTAACCATCAGGGTCGAATTTCCCCTGGCAGATAATGCAGTTGCCGGGGAGGATCCCGTGGATCGTTTTGAGATCTTCCCCAATCCTGCAAAGGATCTTCTCCATATCCGGTCTTCCCGGCCATTTGACACGGCAATGGTCGTGATCACGGACATGGTGGGGAGGGAGATTGCCTCTGCAGAGCTTCAACGGACTGAAACGGTGATCCCGCTCGGGGATGTTCAGCCGGGGACCTACCTCATCCGGATCTTTACAGATCGTTCCATGGAATCACATAAGGTCATTATCCAATGAGGATTTGATTAACTTTGCAGAACAATGAGCAAAGATCCCATGAAAATACTCGTCTGCGAGGATAATCCCATGACCCTGAGGACCATTGAGTTCACACTGGTCAAAGAGGGATATGAGGTCCTGAAGGCAGAAGACGGGGAGCAGGCGATCCGCATGTTGAACGAAAAGAAAACCGATCTGGTGATCACGGATATCAACATGCCCTATGCAAAAGGACTGGAGGTGGTTCGGTATGTGAATAAAGAGATGGAAACAAAAATCCCTGTGATCATTATTTCCATCATCAATCTGGAGGAGACAAGAGTCCACGCGATGGAACTGGGGGCAAGCGGATATCTTACCAAACCTTTTGATCCGGATGCTTTGCTTGAGCTGGTCCGGTCCCTTGGAAAAATATATGAAAAGGATGATCAATAGAAGGGGGTGTTTGCTGATCCTGCTGGTCTGCATTTTCTTTTCCGCCACGGGACAGGAGTCCCCGGCAACCTATCAGAATCCCGGGGAGGGATTTGCACTGATGCGGGTCCACGCTGCCGAAGGGCAATATGAAAAGGCGGAGGACATCGGGTACCGGCTGCTTGAAGAAAATCCCGGTTACGGGGATGTTTCCCTTTACCTGGCCAGGGTTCACGGATGGCAGGGGGAATACGATTCAGCATATGCACGTGTTGAGGATGTCCTGGCAGTGGATTCCACATTGCTGGAAGCGCACAGGGTACTCGTGGATCTTGCCTACTGGGAAAATGACTGGGAAACCCTGGCCGTGTACGCCCGGCAGGCCCTTCAAATCTTTCCGGATGATCCCCCCATCAGGGGGAGGTACCGGCTGGCCAGGTACAAACTGGCTGTCTCTCAGGAAGTACCCGAGATATATGTTTTCTATGCATATGATCATTTCCAAAAACCCTATGTCCGTAACTGGCACATGCTGACCGTGGGAGGGAATCTACCGCTGAGGGCAGGGGTGCTTATTCCTTATATCAATACAGGGATTCACGGCGGACTTGACCGTCCCAACTCTGACATACAGTTGAACCTGGATTCCTATCTCCACCTGGGAGAGAAAAATTATCTGCTGGCCGGATACGGCATCTCTCCCGGTCAGCGTACCATGTACCTGCCGCTGCACAGGGCCGCCCTGGAACTCTGGCAGGTCCTGCCCGGGGGATTTTCACTGTCAGCCGGTATGCGTTATTTCTACTGGGACCGCCATTTCACCTTTCTGACATTTTCCGGGGAGAAGTATGCCGGTAACTACTGGTTCTCTCTGAGAAATTACCTGTTCTTTAAGGATTACGGGGTGTCGGGATCCTATTACCTGAGCGCCCGCCGGTATTTTGCTGACAGGTACAATTATGTGTCGGCGACCCTGGGATTCGGGACAGCGCCTGATGAACCCATCCTGGTGGCTTCCGATCTTGACCGGCTTGGGGCTTATTCATTCAGACTGGGGATTTCATGGCAATTCCGGTATAACCTGCGCCTGGACGCGTCGAGCGGTTATGCATATGAGGAATATGCGGACAGGGAACACCGGCACCGCATCCACTTCAGGACGGGGATCTATATCAGTCTGGGAAAGTGAAGCGAAGCGTCAAATATATCCTGATCGTAATGTGTTACGGGTTGCCCCTTTGCAGTTCCGTGGCGCTGGTTCAGCAGCAAAATACAGCCGGGCGTGCCGGTACCATTGAACGGACAGATTATACCAAAAATGATGAAAATCTGACAGAAACAGAAGCTTCCCTTGAAACGGAACCGGAAAAGGAAGGCGCACTGAAAAGTTATGCCAGGTGGATCGTGAAGCGGTTTAATAAATCACCCCTGTTCATTACGGTCCTCTATGTGGTGATCCTTTATTCCATTGTGACCCTGATCACCCTGCTGATCATTATTCTGCTCCACAGGAAAAAGCTCCGGAGAGAAGAGGAGCGGACCGAGTATCTCAGGCAGGAGTACCAGCAAATGCTTATGGATTACCTGTTTGATGAAAGCAGCCGGGAACGGTGTGTCAGGGATCTTAAGAAGGTCGCCTCGGGCAGGTTCGACCGTCAGATCCTGATCGACCAGATGATCGATTTGAGCATTAACCTGAAAGGTGACATCAAGGACCGGATCAGGGAACTCTACCTGATCCTGGGCCTCAGGGAAGATTCCCTCAAAAAAGCCTACAGCCGGAAATGGCACGAGAATGTGAAAGGTTTCAGGGAACTGGCATACATGAATATCAGGGAGGCGAATCAAAGGATCATAGAATGTGTGAATTCCGGCAATGAGATCCTGAGAATGGAAGCTCAGATCGCACTGGTGAGATTATCGGACGAAAACCCTTATCACTTCCTGCATTACATGGAAAGACCCCTGGCAAAATGGGAACAGATCACCCTGCATGAAATGCTCATACAGCATAACCTGAAAGTTCCCCCTTTCAGGCAGTGGTTTGATTCGGAGAATCTGTCGGTGGTAAAATTTGCCCTGGAGATGGCTGCATGGTTCAAACAGCATGGGGTGGGCAGGGATGTGATCCGGTTGCTTCAACACGAGGATGCGGAGGTCCGGCACACAGCCATCAGGGTTTGCGGAGAGATCGGCCTGAAGGGATCGTTACCGGTGCTGAAAAGGATCTATGAGGGGGAGACTTACCACAATAAACTGGAGATCCTGCGGACTTTCGCCAGGATCCCGGATGCCCGGCACCTGAAATTTTTAAAATCGGTACTGGACAGGGAAGAGGACGTTCAGCTGCAGATCCAGGCCACAAAAGCGATGGAGAATACGGATGAGCCGGGGATATCCATGCTGGTCAGGCTCATGAAATCAAAATCTGAATACAGAAATTACCAGATCATCATCCGGCATGTACTGGATGGCCGGATCTATTGAGATATGGAACAGATGTACGACATACTGAGGTTTTTTTTCCTGCATGCGATCTTCATCATCACCGCATTGATCTTCAGTACCTATCTGATGCTTACCATATTTTCGGCGGTTTCGCTTCGCAAATACCTGAGAAAGAACAGCTACGTGGATTACAATTCCATTGTCTCCTCTCCGCTGGCCCCTTCCCTGTCGGTGATCGCACCCGCTTTCAATGAAAGCCAGACGATTGTGGACAATATCCGTACGTTGCTTTCTCTGTATTACAACAATTACGAGGTGATCGTGGTCAACGACGGGAGCACAGACGATTCCCTGGAGAAGATCATCCGGGCCTATGAACTGGAAAAGGTGAATTACTATTTCGATTACCGCATTCCCTGCAAACGGATCCGGGGGGTGTACAAATCGCAAAACAGGTCCTTCAAAAAACTGACGGTGATCGATAAGATCAACGGGGGTAAGGCCGATTCGCTCAATGCCGGACTGAATGTTTCCAGGAACGATTTGGTGGTGAGCATCGATGCGGATTCGATCATGGAACCGGATGCCCTGCTAAAACTGGTGAAGCCATTCCTGGAAGCCAAGGAAAAAAAGGTGATCGGTGCCGGAGGGGTGATCCGGATCGCCAATTCATGCGAGATTTCCGGCGGACATATCCGGAAGATCCATCTTCCCCGGAAATTCCTGCCCCGCGCACAGGTGATGGAATACACCAGGGCCTTTCTGATGGGACGTATGGCCTGGAGCGAACTGGACGGATTGCTGCTGATCTCGGGTGCACTGGGAATGTTCGACCGTGAGATCGTGATCCGGGCCGGAGGGTACCGGACCGATACCGTCGGAGAGGACATGGAGCTGGTTGTACGCATCCGGCGCTATATGGCAGAGCAGGGACAGAAGTATGATGTGGTGTATATTCCCGATCCGCTCTGCTGGACCGAGGTCCCCTCCTCGATCAAAATGCTGGCCCGGCAGCGAAGCCGCTGGACCCGCGGCACCCTGGAAACCCTGATCTCCCACAGGAAGCTGTTTTTCAATAAAAAATACGGCAAGCTGGGTTTGCTGGGGTATCCTTACTGGCTGGTGTTCGAATACCTGGCCCCCATTATAGAATTTCTGGGGATCCTCTGGTTCATATTCCTGGCAGTTACAGGCAGGCTGAACTGGCCCTTTTTCCTGCTTCTTCTGGGATTTGTCTATTTCTTCGCTGTTTCCCTATCCATCTGGTCCGTTCTTTTCGAAGAGATCACTTTCCATAAATATGAAAAAAGGAGGGATGTTCTGAAACTCATCGGCACAGCTTTCCTGGAGCCGATATTTTACCATCCCGTTGTACTTCTGATGATCATCAAGGGGAACCTGGACAAGCTCTTCAGAAAGAATACCTGGGGGGTCATGGAACGCAAAGGGTTCAAAGGCAGCTGAACCCCCAGACCAGGCCGAACTGCGCAAACCAGCCGAACTGCGCAAACCAGCCGAACTGCGCAAACCAGGCTGAACCCCTCAAACCACCAGGGGTTCGCTTTCTGCCCGGTTATCCTCTGTATCCACCGAGACCACCCGGTAGGAACGCCCCCCGGTTTCGTCCCGGAAAATGAATGGCTCCTTTGTGGTCTGGGGCGTATGAGGAATGCTGCCCACCTGTTCCCCGTCCCTGAATACCTCGTAATGGGAAACGGGAAAATCTCCGGCATAGGCAGTGTCCCAGGCCAGTTTTATTTCTCCTTCCTCAAGGATCCTGGGATTGTTCGGAGGAGTGAGCCCAACTTTGGGACGCTGGAAATAATTGGTCTTTCCGTCTTTTACCTGTGCCGTCTTCTGCTCCATCTCCAGCCTTTTCCGGTGCTCCATTCCGTCCGGGGCGATCTGGGCTGCGTAGTAGTTCTGAACCAGCTGGCAATTCAGGTGATCATCGGAGATCTGTCCGATCCCGATGATGGCCGTATGGATACCCGGGGTGGTCAGGGCATATTCCACCAGGGGGTTGCTGGGTAGCTCCTCACTGCCCACGGTCCGGACCACATCTTCGGGATTACCCGACCAGCGTGCCTCCTTGGTGTACATGGCCCCGTCGGCAAATACCTTCATGGCAATGATCCCCAGTCCCCCGGCCTCTGCCACAGGGATCACGTTGTACTGGTGGTTCAGGTAGAGCTTGTCATTGGGATTGATGGCCACCAGCATTCCGTCCAGGAGCCCGTAACGGTCCCGCTGGATCATTTCGATCATGGCCGGTGAATTCAGATGTCCCGAAAAGCCGATATGCCTCACCAGCTGTTCATGCTTCGGATTCAAACCCGTGATGTTGGTCCCGTCCCTGAAATCCCTGATTGCCACCAGTGCCCCGAAATTCCCGTCAGGATCCGGGGGTGTATCGAGACCCCGGTACAGCACTTCCACCTCCTCAAAATTGTCCAGGGCGTGCATCAGGATCATATTCACATAGGCTCCCTCCGGATAATTTCCCTTCCCGTCGCCGAACATCTGGGACAGGGAACGCTTCAGGTCGGCCACCGCACCTTCTCCGTGATCCCCCTGGGTGAAATTCCTTACCCCTTCCATTTCAGGGTATCCTCCTTTTGCCCATCTGATGCCGGTCTTGGTGGTCAGCCAGATGGACTCGCGCAGTTTTTCGTCATATTCCGGGTGGCCGGGGATCAGGTTCAGCTGCCTGAATGCCTTGCCGTAATTCATCTGGCTGCCGTCATAGACATTGGAGGTATCGAAGTAGTTGATCCCCATGTTGAATGCCTTCAGGATGATGGGTACGGGGTCCACGTCTTCCGGGGTCCACTGCAGGGAGGCCTGTCCCCCGAGCCCCAGGGTGGTCACCCGGAAGCCGGTCTTTCCAAATTCCCTTTTCATGGGAGCCGGCAGCTGATCCAGCCGGAACCCGCATCCGGGCAAAAGGGTGACTCCCGCTGCAGCCGCAGCAGATAGTTTTACAAATTCGCGCCTTGTAACAGTCCGGTAGTTCATGTCATTCGGGTTTAATGTTCACGGATATGTTTGATCAAAGATAGAGAAATCCATTCAAAAGGTCCATGTCCGTATTCGTACACCCATGTACGGTTACGAACCATTCGTGAACCGGGAAAAACATGATAAAGACCAGATAATCAGCACTTAAAGTCCTGTGGCACAATTTCTGATCTGTCAAAGAAAAACCTGCAGATATGTGGAAGAATTTTTTGCATGTCACCATCCGGAGCATTAATAAGAACAAAGTATTCAATGTGATCAATATCTCCGGACTGGCCATCGGCATGGCCAGTGCCATTTTCATCATTCTGTACATCATCAGCGAAACCGGCTATGACCGGTTCCATGCCAGGGCGGATGACATCTACCGCCTTTATTTGGACGGGAAAATAGCCAGTGAAGAGGTAAAAGGTGCCTGGAACAGTCCCATTTTCGGACCCACTTTCCATGAGGAGATCCCGGAGATCGAGAATTTCTGCCGCTTCGATTTTGCCAACAACCGGCTGATGTGGTCCGATCCAACCCAGAAATACCTGGAGAACCGGATCATGTATGCCGATTCCACTTTCTTCGATGTTTTTTCCATGAACCTGCTGGAGGGCGACCCGGCCACCTGCCTGGATGAACCCAATGCCATTCTGCTGTCCGAATCAAAGGTGCCGCAATATTTTCCTGAAGGGGATCCCCTGGGGAAAGTCATCGCCATGAACGATGATTCCACACTTTACACGGTCACGGGAGTGGTGGAGGATGCCCCCAGGATGTCCCATTTTTTTTATGATTTCATCTGTTCCTATTCCACCTATGAGTCGAGCCGGAGGACCATCTGGTTCAACAACCACATGTTCACCTATATCCTGGTCCGCCCGGGAACCGACCAGCAGCTGCTGGATGATAAGATCAATGCATCTTTGCTTGAGAATATCCGGGCCCAGCTGAAGCAATTCATGGGGATCGAACCCGAAGAATTCATCGATGCAGGAAACCGGTACGGTGTTTTTACCCAGCCTCTGCTGAAGATCCATCTGGATTCGGAGATCGAGTTACCCAATGATATCGGGTTCCGGCCCATCGGGAACCGCACTTACCTGATGATTTTCGGGATCATTGCTTTTTTCGTTCTGATCATTGCCTCCATCAACTTCATGAACCTGAGCACGGCCAGGTCCCTGAGCCGGGCCAGGGAAGTGAGCCTGCGAAAGGTGGTGGGATCCGGCCGCAGGCAGCTGATCAGGCAGTTTCTGTTCGAAAGTGTGTTCCTGAGCCTGCTCTCGCTGGTGATTGCCATCATCCTGGTGGTAATCCTGCTGGAGCCGTTCAACAACCTGGTGGATCTGAACCTGAACTTCGGGGATATTTTCCGCTGGTACATGATCCCGGCTTTCCTGGTGCTGGCAATCCTGGTGGGACTGCTCTCAGGAAGCTATCCCTCCTTAGTGCTGGCTTCCTTCAGACCGATCTTTGCGCTGAAGGGGAATGTTGAAATGAAAAACGGCACCACCTGGCTGAGGAATTCCCTGGTGATCGTCCAGTTCTCCATCTCGATCATCATCATTGCAGGGACCCTGGTGATCTTCCGGCAGTTCAACTATATGACAGGCAAGGAGCTGGGATTCGAAGAACAACAGCTGGTGGTGCTGGAGCGGATCCATCCGCTGGGAAACCGGATCCAGACCTTCAAGGATGAGCTGACCGGCCACAGCTCCATCCTTTCGGCCACCAATTCCACGGCATACCTGGGGGCACCCAACAACAACAATGCATATGGTGTGAAGGGAAGGCCCAGGGAGGAATCAGTGCTCTTCTATACATTCTGGACCGATGAGGATTTTATGGAGACTTACCGCTTCGGGATGGCCACACCTGACAGCCGTTTCTTTTCAGAGGATTTCGCCACCGATTCGACCGCCTGTCTGATCAACGAGGCTGCGGTCAGAAATTTTAACCTTGAAGATCCTCTGAATCAGAAAATCCTGTGGGATACTGACATGGGGGAATTTACCGAGTTGAGGGTTATCGGGGTGATGAAAGACCACCATTTCCTTACACTGAAACACGAGGTGGCGCCGCAGATCCTGATCCTCAAGCCGCAAAGATGGGACTGGGCAGGTTATCTGACCGTCAGGCTGGCTCCGGGCAAAGACAACATCGAGGCCGGACTGGAGCATATAGACAAAACGTGGAAGGATTTCACCCATGACCAGCCGCTGCAGTATTTTTTCCTGGATGAAGAGCTGGATTCCTTTTATGCGGAAGAAAGACGCACCGGTGCGGTCACCCTGATCTTTTCCATCCTGGCCATTTTCATTGCCTCCCTGGGGCTTTTCGGACTGACCCTGTACAATTCCCAGAAACGGATCAGGGAGATCGGGATCAGGAAAGTACTGGGTGCCACCGAGCCGAACATCGTCGCCGTGATCAGCCGGAGCGTGATGACGGCAGTGGGGGTCTCCATTCTGATCGCCATGCCCGTGGCCTATTATATGATGCGCGACTGGCTCATGGATTTCCCGTACAATGTTGGATTCCAGCCGCTGCTTTTCCTCTCCGCGGCATTGCTGGCTATCCTCATCGCCATGGTCACCGTCACAGTCACCTCCCTGCGGGCGGCACGCATCAATCCGGCAGTGGCACTGCATTACGAGTAGAAAGATTGACTCTTCCACCAGCCAGTGTGCCTGTGTAAGTCAAAAACGCAATGTGAATTTCACCTTCAGGCGAGCGGAGGATTCCTCGAGCCGGAACCTGTCGAAGGGATCTCCGGCAATGCTGTTCCATACCAGGAAGAACTCTCTGCCCGGCCGGATGATCCACTGGAACCTGGACTGCCAGCCTGCCCGGTCTGACTGGGAATCATACTGTATTCTCCTTCCAGTTCAATATCATTTCGGATCACTTCACCTCCCACGAACAGAGGCACAGCGACCTTGTAACCCGCCTCCAGGCGGATTTCATGACGGGTGCCGCCATAAAACCTCCCCCACCGGCAGGCTGCCGCCGCCCAGAGAGATCTGCGCTGGGCTGATTGGAAACTGACGTTTTGCCAGAAAAAGGAGTAGGCCCCTGCCGGTACAATATGGTCCCGGTACATCCGGAATTCCCTGTCCAGGTATTCATAGGTCGAGGTCATCTTCCAGGTGACCTGTTCGCCCGTTAAAAACCGGATATCGAGCGGGGTGAATGTTACCTCCCTGGTTAACATCCGTGCTTCAAAATCGCTGATATGATCCAGCCCTGTCCCCGCCAGGACCTGCATGATTCCCCACCGGGAAGGCCTGGGTCCGACCATCAATTCCCCGTAGGATTGGATGATCCCGGGCCGGGGGACGAATCCTGTTCCTGCAACAAAATCTTCCTGGATTTGGAGGTGCCCGGCCCTGAAGTGGACCAGATCATTGGGATACAGCAATTCCGCACCCCAGGTCAATGATCTTTCTTTTTCGGCCTGACTCTCATTGTCCGGAAAAGTGAAGGATCTCAGACCGTACATTGTCAATGACAGGTTCCTGTTCCCCCTGAAATGCGATGTGGCTAGTTTCGCGTCCAGTCCCGCCAGCAGGACCGGCCGGTCTTCAATGGCATTCCCCCAGGTGCTTATCATCCCGATCTGCGATTGCCCGCCCATATTTCGTGAGATCCTGGTTACAGCAAAATGAGCATTCCTCCATCCGGGGCGCTGATCCTTCATATACATGGCTCCGATGTTCCACAACCCGGCCTGTCCTGTGATCTTGCTCCCGAAAAGGACCGGGATGGGACTTCCCGCAGAATCGAGTCCGATGCGCCTTGTGAAAAATGGGATCATCCTGGTATTCCACGGATTCTCCCTGTCACCGTTGATCCCGAAATTGAAGTAATTGGCCCCGTCCAGGAAGAAATCGCGTTTTTCCGGGTAGAACAGCCTGAACCTGGTCAGATTGATCTCCCGGTCGTCGACCTCGGTCTGGGCAAAGTCCGTATTGATGGTGATTGCCGCCTTCAGACTCGGGGTGATATGATAATAGGTTTCCAGTCCGGCATTGAGCACTCCCCTGATTTCTTCCGGCCGGCCTCTGTAATCTGCACCGGTAAGGCCATAGGGCACCACATCCAGACCCACCCCCTGGCTGATCCCTTCCAGTCCGGTGAGAAGTCCTGCATCGGAGACCTGGAATTTGTGGGAGTTCAGATTGGCCACCGGCCAGTAGCCCGACTCCTGGTTTCTCATATGGTACCGGATCAGCTTCAGGCCCCAGTGCTCAAGCTCTTTCTCAAATCCCATGGTCTTGAACGGAATAACCAGTTCGGCATCCCAGCCATTCCCGTGGATGTTTGCTTTACCGGTCCAGAGACCATCCCAGGCCTTGTTGAAGGCCGCCCCGTTCTCACTGATAATGGCATCTCCGATGGATCCCCGGGGGCCTATCTGGAACCAGTATGCATTCCGCCGGTCCAGGTAGGTGTCCAGGATCACCTGTACGCGGTCATCGTTCCCGAGGCTCACATCCCGTGCCATCTCTTTGGCGGTGATGGTGGAAGGATCGCACAAACAACGGAATCCCACATAAAGATGATCCCTGTCAAAACCGAAATAAACCTCCGTGTCCTGTGAAAACGGCTCACCGGTATCCGGTTCTCTCTGCTTGAATTCGGTAACCGGCAAGGCTTTTTTCCACACATCGTCGTTCATATTTCCATCGATGACCGGAGGACGATCAAACCAGACAGCCTCCACCTGCATTTTCAGCGTTTCTGTTCTGAACCGCTGCTGACCCTGCAGTGGTTGTATCATGCAGATGAACATGCAGGAGAACAAAATGGTCCTGTGTCGGGATGATGATTGCATGGGGAGCCGAATATACCATTTTCCGGTAGAAAAAGGTATCCGGGCAGAACAGGATACCATCCTTCATGGGTCAGCAAATCACCGGAGAAACCAGTCAGCCAGTCCCTTTTTGACAGATTCCCCGGTCTGGGAAAAAATAGTTAAGTTTAAACACGAAACTATTTATCAAGGTTACTATGAAAACAGAGAACAGAAGAGATTTCCTCAAAAAAACAGGTGTGGCTGCGGCCGGGATCACCCTGGGCGGAACTGCCATGTCTGCCCGGAGCTATCGCCGGATCCCCGGCGCCAATGAACGATTGAATATAGCGGTGATCGGCTGTTACCGCCGCGCAAATGCACTGCGTTCTTCCTATGCCGCACTGAAAGACCATTTGGATGTGGGTTACGTTTGCGATGTGGTGAAAAAAAGAAGGGACGATTATGCTGCATCCATGAAAGAAGCGGTGGGGTATGTGCCCAGAGCGGTCAACGATTTCAGGGAGATCCTTGAGGATCCTAAAGTGGATGCTGTTTTCCAGCTGATCCCCGACCACTGGCACGGTCCCGCTTCCTGTATGGCCGCCAAGGCCGGAAAGCACATCTATGTGGAAAAGCCCCTGGCCCACAATGCCAGGGAAGGCGAGCTGTTCCTCGAACTGCAGAATAAATACAACCGGGTGATCATGATGGGTACCCAGCAGCGGTCACAGCTTACCGCACAGAAAGTGATCGGTGAACTGCAGGAGGGCCTTATCGGGGATATATATCATGTGACCGCCCATTATGCCAACCGGCGGGGATCCATCGGGAACGGAAAGGTGGTTCCGGTTCCGGAAGGATTTGACTGGGAACTCTTCCAGGGTCCTGCCCCCAGGGAGGCTTACAAGGATATCTATTTTGATTACAACTGGCACTGGTTCTGGCCGTGGGGGACGGGGGAGACCGGCAACAATGCCACCCATGAATTCGATGTGGCCCGCTGGGTATTGCAGGTGGACCATCCCGAGAAAGTCTTCTGCAATGCGGGGAAATACCATTTTGTGGAGGACGACTGGACCATGTACGATACCATGGATGTGACCTTCCTTTATCCGGGAGGAAAAAGCATCCGCTGGGACGGAAAGAGCCGGAATAATTACCAGACTTACGGTACGGACCGTGGCAATGTGGTCTACGGATCGGAAGGAACGGTCACCATCACCCGCAACGGATTCAGGCAATATGACCGGAAGGGCGAACTGGTCCGGGAAGAGAATGAAGCTTCCCGCAGCGTGACCACCGGGACCGGTGGAGGAGGGGATATTACCACCAATCATATCCTCAATTTCGTCGAGGCCATCCGGGGCAAAGCGGCGCCCAATGTGGCACTGAACGAATCGGTCAACAGCACCCTGCTGTGCCACCTGGCCAACATTGCGTCCCGGGAGGGCACCTCCCTGCAGTGCGATCCCGCCACCGGGAAGATCCTGGATCCGGAGATCATGAAGCAGTACTGGTCCCGCGAATATGAGCCGGGCTGGGAACCGGAGATCTGAGGCCTGACCGGGTATCAGGCCTGGTTCAGATAGGCTGGCAGGACAATTCCGCGGTGATGACCATTTCTTCTGCAATGTTATCCCTTACCACCCTGGGGATCCTGATTTCATAATCCTTCGGGTTAAGTTTGAATTCTGTTCTTGCAACAAGGCCGTTTTCAGTGATCTCAACTGTTCCTTCGGCCGAGACTTGCCTGGTTACCCCGTGGATGGTCATCTCCCCTTCCACCCGGACCCCGTAGATCCCGGCTGAAGAATAATCCACCTCATTATTGTTGGTGATTCTTCCGTTGAAAGTAGCTCTGGGATATTTCTCTGATTCCACGAAATTCTCGTTGAAATGTTCCTGCATCAGCTTTTTCTCGAACTCAAACCGGGTCATTTGGACGATCACCGCCACATCGCCCTGGGCTGCATCGATGACCGCCCCCACCTGATGATTATCGGCGGTAATGTCCTCGATGGGGGTATGCGAATAAAAGCTGATAAATCCGTTGTTGGTCAGGAATTTCTTCTGTCCGTAAAGTGTGCCGGCGATGAAGATCAGTACCCATCCCGGCAGGAAATGCCATTTTATTCTTTTCATTTTTCCGGTTTTTTTGTTTATCCTGCGATTACTTTAACTGGAACACACGGGAAATGTTAAATCCCATATGAATGTCCCCTTTCAGCCACCTGCCCGTGGTGTGGCCGATGATCCCGTTCTCCCGCATGGCTAACGAATTTGTGAGGATGATCTGGAATACATGTCCCCCGGTCTGAATATCGAATCCCAGGGAAAGAGGATTGTGGACCGGTGTGGAAAGCGAGCCTCTTTCGGGGATGAATATGTAAAAATACTCTGCATTGAATGAGATCCTGTTTGTAAGTTTCACCCTTGCGCCCGAACCCAGGGCAAACAGATCATTGGGATCGGCATCTGTTTCAACCAGGTTGCGGTGCAGATAGGAAGGGGTCAGCTGGAGTGAGAATCCCGGGCTGAATTTTCTTGCGATCATCAGCTGATGGGCATAGGATAACCGGTGAACGAACCGGTTATCTCTTTCCGGGTCCTCAAAACGAAGACCGTTCACGTATATGCCTGACATAAAGGAGACCGACAGGGGAACGGACCTGGCCCCCGTGGACTGCTTCAGAAGGGCTGCTTTCACAAAACCGTCCACGGTCTTTTCAAATGTGCCCCTGCCCAGACCGATCATCAGGCGGTCCAGGATGCCATACTCCAGGCTCAGGTGGATATGGGCCTGGTCAAGACCGAAGAATTCATAGGCGCCAGAGTTCACCCTGCCGAAGCGGTGTGAGATCCTGAAATCAAGCTGTCCTTCCGGCATCATTTCAATGGAATGTCCGTTCATGATCCTGGAGGCCTTGAATGTTGCGGAAACATACTCTGTGGTCTCTTCCATTTGCTCCTCCAGGAGTGATTCAAGTTCCTGTCCGTTTGCTTCCCGGGGAAAGACCCACAGGATGAGCAGGGACACGATACACGGCAGTTGTTTGCAGGTGAAGGTATGCATGGCTATCAGTTATTGGGAACACCGTCATTCACCCAGGTCTCAATGATCCGGATCAGACAGGTGTCCAGCTTTTCCTGGTTCCTGGGCATGGGGGAGAACCCGTCTTCATGATTGATGGCACCAACGATCCGGCTGGAAGCGGCTGCAATATCCTCGTAATCCTCCAGTGTGATCCCGTTTCCGAATGAAGCTGCACTGGCATTGCTATGACAGCTCAAGCAGTTATTAGTCAGGATGGGAATCACATCACCGGAAAATGACACATCCACGGTATCACAAAGATCAACCGGGAAAAGATCTTCTTCGTTGTCCCAGTAGCATCCTGTCAATGAAGAAATAAACAACGTGATTGAAATGATCTTTTTCATTGGATTCCAGGTTGCCTCCTTGCTTCAATTATATGGAACAAAGATACCCGGCCAGGATCAGAATATGTGTAACCAGGGTCACAAAGATATGCAACTAAACTTCTAATTAACAAAATTTTAACAGTATCCGGGGAGCGATTGTGATCCTGGTTACAATGATTCATGAACAATCAATGTTATTTTTACCGGAAATACAGATCCTAATATACATAATAAAAATTATATGTCTATGAAACAGATGTTTACCAAATCAGGAAGTATGGTGGGAATCTTTGTCCTTATCATCGTTTCGGCCGCATGGCCGGGTGTTGAGGGACAGGCCTCCCATGAGGTGGATGTATCCAACTATGAGTTTAACCCGGCAGAAATCACCATTCAGGCGGGTGACGAGGTGACCTGGACCAATTCAGAGGGGTCTCATAATGTGAACGGGGCACAATCCCTGTTTCCATCCAATCCCGAATCTTTTGGCAATGAAGTGGGGACCGGTTGGGTCTACAGCCATGTCTTTACAATGCCGGGAACTTACGATTACCAGTGTGATCCACATGCCAGTCTGGGTATGACAGGAAGAGTGATCGTTGAAGATACCGCTCAGAATACCCTGACCGTTCATTTCAGTGCGATGAATCCCCATGTGGGACAGACCCTCTGGCTTGCTGCCGTTGACAATCAGACCGGTGAGGAACTGTCCAGGACCAGTACGGTGGTTGAAGAGTCGTTTTCACTTGAAGTTTCCGGGTTGGAAACAGGAAAATCCTACAATGTGGATTTCTTTGCAGACATCAATGAAAACGGGTATTATGATGCCCCGCCTGCCGACCATGCCTGGAGGCTTGAGCTGGAATCGGCCACGGGTGATGATACCCTTGAATTCGTGCATAACACCGATTTTACGGATGTGGACTGGAAGCACAGGCTGAGGGTGCTGTTTTCAGACATGACCCCCCATGTGGGCCAGATGCTGGCCCTATATGTACGCGACATGGAATCAGGGATCTACCTGGACACCGTGATCATTGATGAGATCATGTCGGCAGATTTCAATGTTGCATCCTATGTGATCGAACCGGGAGGGTCCTACATGGTCGATTTCTATGCAGATCTCAATCAGAACGGTATGTATGATGCACCTCCGGCAGATCATGCATGGAGACTTGAAACCGGTGAAACGATGGGTGATGTGGACCTTGATTTCAGCCACAACACGGATTTCACCGATATTTTCGGAACCACCGGAACGGGATCCGGGACCATGGCAAATACCCTCATCCTGTATCCCAATCCGGCAGGCGATCAGCTGAATGTTACCTCCGGTACACTGGTTGAGGCGATCACCATATTCAGCGTGACCGGAGCCCCGGTGAAAACTGTTTCGGATATCAATTCGGCCAGTTACCTGCTTTCCCTTGAAGGGATAGGTTCAGGTGTATATTTTGTGGAAGTCACCACTTCCGGCAATGAGAAGATGGTCAGCCGCCTTGTGATCCGGTAGGAGTGCAGGTTATAACGGTTGAATGATTTTTATCTTTCCCCGTTCAAGGGATATGATATGTTCATTTTCCATCTGCTTCAGGAGACGGGATACTACCTCACGGGCAGTTCCCAGTTCTCCTGCAAGCTGTTGGTGGGTGATTTTCAACTCGTTATCCACAGCATTTTCCCTGAGATACCGGACGAGCCGGGTATCCACACTCTTGAAAACTACAAGATCCAGGAGTGACAGCAGTTCTGCCATTCTGCTGTAATAGAGGCTGGCTATATATTTCCTCCAGGTGGGATACCGGTCCATCCATTCATAGATCCTTTCTGCCCCCAGAAGGATCAGCCTGGTCTTTTTCTCAATGGTAGCCTCAGCCTGACTCGCTTTCCTGTTCAGGGACGAGATAACGGACAGGATACAGGTCTCACCGGGTTCAATGTGGTAATAGATGATTTCCCGGCCGGTGACATCCGTTTTATGTAGTTTGATGGATCCTTCGATCACCAGGGGGATGGCCTTGATATATTCATCCTGCCTGAGGATGGTTGTTCCGGGATCCAGTTCGATGATCTCCGTCCTGAGGATCTCTTCCCGGAGATCCGGTTCCAAAGAAGAAAATACCGGTGATATATCAGGATTCATGATGAATTAGATACCAGCCCCACCAGGACTGGAAATAAAATCAGGGTCCGCTCTTACTCCTCCACACCGAACTTGAAAATAGTCTGGGAGCTGAATGTTTCTCCCGGACGCAGGATGGTGCCGGGGAAATCCGGCTGGTTGGGCGAGTCGGGAAAATGCTGGGTCTCCAGGCAGAAACCCGAATGCTTTACAAAGGTAAATTCGCCCGATGAATGAGATCCGTCCAAAAAATTCCCCGTATAGAGCTGGATACCCGGTTCGGTTGTGATCACCTCCAGGGTCCTTCCTGTTTCCGGATCCATTGCTTTTGCTGCCAGTGCCTTTTCATTTTCCTCTTTGTCCAGCACATAATTGTGGTCATATCCCGGGGCTACCTCATCGATCCGCTCCCCGATGGGTGTGGGTTTCCTGAAGTCAAAAGGTGTTCCTTCCACAGAAGCGATCTCACCGGTGGGGATCAGCTCGTCGTCAACCGGCGTGTATCTGGAAGCGTTGATGTACAGCACATGATCCAGGATGGTCCCTTCACCCGAAAGATTGAAATAGCTGTGATTGGTGAGGTTGACCGGTGTGGCTTTACCGGTTTCCGCTTCGTAGGTGATGACCAGCTGATCCGTCAGTAACTCGTAGGTCACATGAACGGTCAGGGTCCCCGGAAATCCCTGTTCTCCGTCTTCACTGACATAGGTTAACCTTACAGCATTCCGCTCTTCGGGGTTGATCATCTCCGATTCCCATATCACATCATCAAATCCTTTTACCCCGCCGTGCAGGGTGTTGTCGCCGTTGTTGGCCGGCAAATGGTAGGTCTCTCCGTCCAGTGTGAACTGTGCATCGGAGATCCGGTTGGCATACCGCCCAATGAGTGCCCCCAGGTTGGGATGACCATCCAGGTAATCCTCCAGATTGTCGAGTCCCAGAACGATGTTGCCGGTCTCCCCGTTTCTGTCAGGGGTATGGATCTCGGTGATGATCCCTCCGAAGGTGATGAACTTGACCACGATATCTTTTTCATTTGTAAGGGTGTACAGCATGACCGGGTCCCCTTCCGGTGTGGTCCCGTACAGGGATTCCTCCACGTTGTATTCGGCGGCTTTCTTTTCCGCCTCCTGCTGGCCCTGTTTTCCGGATTTACATGTCGGTAGAGCGGCGATCATGACTGCCGTGATCAATAATACAGCATAGAGAGTGTGTCGTGCTCCCGATTGAATTTCTCTTTTCATCGATCCGTTTTTTTGGGTTATTATAAATATGTTCCCTAACTCCCCTAACTCCTTTCAAATCCCAACCTTTCACCCCGCACCATTTCATTGAACATCCCGTTCATGAAAACCAGCTTCCCGTTCACCCAGGTATGGGTGACGGCTGAATGAAAAACCTCGCCTTCCAGTGGGGACCATCCGCATTTGTAATGAAGTCCCCTGCGGGCCACTGTAAAATGCCTGTCCATATCCACCAGTACCAGGTCGGCTTTGTAACCCGGAAGAATGAACCCGCGCTGTTTCACTCCGAAAAGCCTTGCCGGAGCATGGCACATTTTTTCCACCACCTTTTCAATAGTCAGCTTTTTCCGGTGGACAAACTCCAGCATAACAACAAGCGAATGTTGGATCATGGGGCCTCCGGAAGGGGCCTTTAAATATGAATTCTGTTTTTCTTCAATGGTATGAGGAGCGTGGTCTGTGGCCACTGTGTCGAGTTTGTCGCTGAGCAGGGCCCCAAGCAGGGAGTCCCGGTCGTGAAGGGTTTTGATGGCCGGGTTCCATTTGATCAGGGACCCTTTACGTTCGTAATCCGCATCATGGAACCAGAGATGGTGTACACACACTTCGGCGGTGATCCTTTTTTTCTCAAATTGGGTACCCTGCTCAAAAAGTTCAATTTCCCTTGCCGTGGAAACATGCAGCACATGAAGCCGGGTATTGTGTTTGCGGGCAAGTTCAACGGCCAGGCTGCTGGAACGGTAACACGCCTCTTCACTGCGGATCACAGGATGCATGGTCACGGGAATCTCCTCCCCGAATTTTTTCTCCTGCTCTGAGAGGTTTTTCTCAATGAGAGAATCATCTTCGCAGTGAACCACCAGAAGGCCGGGCGCTCCGGCGAAGACCTGTTCACGCGCTTGCGGATCGCTCACCTGCATGTCGCCCGTGGAGGAGCCCATGAACAGCTTGACCCCGCAGTTGAAAGCCGGGTCCAGTTTCCTGATCTCGCTGATGTTGTTGCCGGTGGCTCCCAGGTAAAATGAATAATTGGCCAGGGAGACTTCTGCCGCGCGGGCATGTTTTTTTTGCAGTTCCTCAAGGGTCACTGCCGGGGGACGGGTATTGGGCATCTCCATATAGGAAGTGACCCCGCCGGCCACCGCGGCCCTGGTTTCGGAGGCGATCTCTGCTTTATGGGTCAGCCCGGGCTCCCTGAAGTGCACATGTTCATCGATGACCCCGGGAATCAGGAATTTCCCCCCTGCATCGATCAGCTCCGCCTGGTCGGATTCCGCGTCAGGTTTTCCCGGGGCAACTGCCCTGATGATCCCTCCCCGCACCAGCACGAAACCGTGTGTCACAGTTCCCTGGTTGACGATCCTGGCATTGGTGATCAGATAATTGTCCATGTTCTATCAGCTGGGTGCAATATAGTGATATTTTAGGGACCTGCCGGAACATCCTTCTCAGATCCCGGATCCCGTTCTGCGGGTCGCGGATAATGTCTGAACCACGAAGACACCTTCATTCTGATCACACCCCAGACAGCTTCATTGACGATCTTCCCGGTCATCTTCGAGGTCCCTTCCCTGCGTTCGGTGAAGATGATGGGCAGTTCCACCACCCTGAATCCATGTTTCCAGGCCTTGAATTTCATTTCAATCTGGAAGGCGTATCCTTTGAATCTGATGCTGTCAAGACCGATGGTCTGAAGCACCTGTTTCCGGTAACAGACAAATCCTGCCGTTGCGTCGCGGACTTTCATCCGGGTGATCAGTCTCACATATACCGAGGCAAAATAGGAGATCAGCACCCGGCTGATGGGCCAGTTGACCACATTGACACCGGAGATGTACCGGGATCCGATGGCCACATCGGCCCCCTCCCTGTCGCAGGCATCGAAAAGCCTGGGGAGGTCTTCCGGGTTATGGGAGAAGTCGGCATCCATCTCGCAGATATACCGGTAATCCTTTTGAAGGGCCCATTTGAACCCCATGATGTAGGCAGTTCCGAGACCCTGTTTTCCCGGCCGCACCAGCAAATGGAGACGGTCCTGATAGAGGGGCTGCAATTCTCTGATCTTTTCCGCGGTACCATCGGGAGAATGGTCATCCACCACAAGCATATCGGTTTGTATGGGGAGGCCCATCACGGCCTCAACGATATTTCCGATGTTCTCAATCTCATTGTAGGTAGGGATGATGACCAGCCTGTTACTCATGGTGTAAATATGAAAGGAACAAAAATAAGCCATTTTTTTAAAGATTTCCTCCTGAGCAGAAAGAGAACACAATTATGTTGTTATTTATCAGTCAAATAGTAATTATTCTCAATTTTATGAGGGGTTTTATTTGGATATTAAAATTTAATGTGCTTATCTTTGCATCCGCTTTAAAAAAGCAACGTTCTTAAAAGATCGTTTTTAGAAAAAAGTACTTGGGCGAAAGAGATAAATTTCTTATCTTTGCAGTCTGTAAAATTGTGAACAAAGTTCTTTGAAAATATTGAAGTAAGAATTAGGTAAAGAAGTCACCTGAAATTCCTATTGAAGATCAGGAGTGAAAAGTCTTGAGCAAATTAAATTTTTCTACAACGAAGAGTTTGATCCTGGCTCAGGATGAACGCTAGCGGCAGGCCTAACACATGCAAGTCGAGGGGTAACGATGGCTTCGGCCAGGCGACGACCGGCGGACGGGTGAGTATCGCGTTTGTAACCTACCTCTAACTGGAGAATAGCCCGAAGAAATTCGGATTAATGCTCCATATTGCTATAAGATGGCATCATTTTATAGTGAAAGCCCCGGCGGTTAGGGATGGGCATGCGTGACATTAGTTTGTTGGTGAGGTAACGGCTCACCAAGACCACGATGTCTAGGGGGTCTGAGAGGATGGTCCCCCACACTGGTACTGAGACACGGACCAGACTCCTACGGGAGGCAGCAGTGAGGAATATTGGTCAATGGGCGAAAGCCTGAACCAGCCATGCCGCGTGAAGGATGACAGCGCTACGCGTTGTAAACTTCTTTTGTACGGGAAGAAACACTTCTACTTGTAGAAGCTTGACGGTACCGTACGAATAAGCATCGGCTAACTCCGTGCCAGCAGCCGCGGTAATACGGAGGATGCAAGCGTTATCCGGATTTATTGGGTTTAAAGGGTACGTAGGCGGGAAATTAAGTCAGTGGTGAAATCCTGCAGCTCAACTGTAGAACTGTCATTGATACTGGTTTCCTTGAATGTAGTTGAGGTAGGCGGAATGTGTAATGTAGCGGTGAAATGCTTAGATATTACACAGAACACCGATTGCGAAGGCAGCTTACTAAACTACGATTGACGCTGAGGTACGAAAGCGTGGGGAGCGAACAGGATTAGATACCCTGGTAGTCCACGCTGTAAACGATGATCACTCGTTGTTGGCGATATACTGTCAGCGACTGAGCGAAAGCATTAAGTGATCCACCTGGGGAGTACGACCGCAAGGTTGAAACTCAAAGGAATTGACGGGGGCCCGCACAAGCGGAGGAACATGTGGTTTAATTCGATGATACGCGAGGAACCTTACCTGGGCTTAAATGCAGAACGACGGACCGGGAAACTGGTCTTTCTTCGGACGGTCTGCAAGGTGCTGCATGGCTGTCGTCAGCTCGTGCCGTGAGGTGTCGGGTTAAGTCCCATAACGAGCGCAACCCTCATCATTAGTTGCCAGCGGGTAATGCCGGGGACTCTAATGAAACTGCCGGTGTAAACCGAGAGGAAGGTGGGGATGACGTCAAGTCAGCACGGCCCTTATGTCCAGGGCTACACACGTGTTACAATGGTCAGTACAAAGGGCAGCTACCTGGTGACAGGATGCTAATCTCTAAAACTGGTCTCAGTTCGGATCGAAGTCTGCAACTCGACTTCGTGAAGTTGGATTCGCTAGTAATCGCGCATCAGCCACGGCGCGGTGAATACGTTCCCGGGCCTTGTACACACCGCCCGTCAAGCCATGGAAGCTGGGGGTACCTGAAGTCCGTAACCGCAAGGAGCGGCCTAGGGTAAAACTAGTAACTGGGGCTAAGTCGTAACAAGGTAGCCGTACCGGAAGGTGCGGCTGGAACACCTCCTTTCTGGAGAGACTTTTTACGCTGACTCTTTACCTTTTTCTCACTTCATTTTTATGGATCCTAAAGCGCATTTTGACGCTTTAACTGATAAAGTCCCGTTGCTCAGTATGTTATCAATTAAAACGATAATATCCGGGATCACGGGTAACTGAGACGGGAATTCATAGTCCCGTAGCTCAGGTGGTTAGAGCGCTACACTGATAATGTAGAGGTCCCCA